>CAYYBG010000023.1:27735-31988 GCA_964470195.1 uncultured Methylophilaceae bacterium
AACTTCGATTCATCTGTGACGAAGTCCTTATAATTATTCACGTTGCCATTAGGCGAAACTTCGGTTTCAAGATCATACTCCAACAGCTGAGGTAAATTTTCTAAAAACGTCTTTATATTCGAGTTAAAGCCATCCAATTGCACCTTAGTTTCAGTGTAGTCAAAAATCTTAGAAGGCTTAGCGACGTACATGTCGTTATTCAATGGATCTGCGCTCAAACCAATTTGTTTTCCAGAAAATTGATTGATACCAGTCAACTGATGTAACCTAAATCTTCCGTCTGCACCAATACTATTTCTTAATATAAATCCCAACTTAACATCCTTGAATTTTACATCTCCACTCAAACCTTTAAATAAATCAAAACCGGTTGTGTCTAAATTGGTTCTCGAAAGTTGGTTCCCAAGATAGCCTACGGCATATTCCGGCTTCAACCCTTCCAACCGATAAATCAGCACAATACTATCTTGAAGTCCAACCGCGAGTTTCCGTCCCGAAGAATCCAAAGTCACCCTCAAAATCTGATGAAACGTATTTACCGTATCTTTAACATCTGGGTCTTTACCCCTTAAATCTAAATCATATCCAGCCATCTCATAAATAGCCTCGGTGGTAGCAACACCCTTCCCTCCAGGCCCAGGCAATTTCATCTCTTGATAGAACGACTTTCCGTCTTTCGTTGCCCCTGGCAGAGCCAAAACCATACTCATATCTTCTTGAATGGTAGAAACCACCTTGATTCTCAATCTGCCTGATTTTATCTTAAAGGTCTTAATATCAGCGCCGCCCATGTAAAGTATTAAACCTTCATCTTGATTTATAACATCTTGAGAAGGGAAAGCCGCAATGGCATAAACCGGTCTCAAATTTCTTACACCCAAAATCACTTTGATTCCTTTGTCTGACTCAATCAAAACAGGACCATTGCTCTGTTTAGTTACCAATTTACGGATCACACCTACCAAACTTTTGGTGACCGTTTTTCCTGCTAAATCAATGGTTTTCTTCGAAACACCGCCCGATGCAGGAATATTCTTAAATGAATCTGAAGCTACTACCGAATTATCTTCTTTGTTTCTCAGCTCAAATACAATCAAAGAAATTTCCACTGGCAAGTCATTCTGAATGCTGATATCCAAATAACCTGTATCTAATGTTGCTGTCTCGAAGAAAGCACTAGCGTCTATATCAGTTGGGTCTAAATCAGTTTGATCTTGGGCCGGGATAACGGTCTGCTGCCCGTTTAATAATTTGAAAATGGGATTTATATCGCCTAAAGTAATCTCATTCTGAATTTCCTGATCATTCAACTTCAGTTTTCTCAAATTGAATGAAGCATCAATGCCTGTATCTGTGACTTGAACATCATTGACTTTGTATGAATAAACCAAATTCTCATACGACATCATGTAAGAACTATCTCCAGAAACATTATTCATGTATCTCGGGTCTATATCATCTAACTTAAACTCCGTTCTAAACAGAGGAATCGTGTTGTCTACGTCCCAAGAAAACGCTTCTCTTTGGCACGAAGAAAAACCCAAAACTCCCAAAATAAAGAGTAAACGGTACTTCATCTGTGCAATTTAGTCAAATTACGACAATCCGTAATGCTTAGATCCAAAAATGACAATGCTCCAAATCAACAAAGCCACCATCTGAAAAATCAAGACTTTTAATCGATTAGACTCTATTCCTATAGACAAAAAACAACCTACAGGTATGCTAATTATCAGTGGTGATAATAATGCAATGGCCACCAAACCACCTTTATTCCTTAGGTTCACCAAGAATCGATTCTTCTTAGAAAATCTTTTAACCTCCTTTTTGGGTGGAAACGTTCGTTTCATCCATACCTTGATGGCAGACCCACCGTAAACAAAAGTGAATATTCCAAAAGCGCCTCCAGCAAAGCTAATCAAGAACCCTTCCCATGCCGGAAGACTTGCCAGAGCAAGGCCACTGCCTACCAGAAACTTGACCGAACTTAAAAAAAATATACTCAGGAACAGAAGAATATTTGACATTTTGCCAAAGATATGCGCAAATTTGCATCGCGTTGCTTACTCATTCGACAAGAACCCTGATCTTTCTGTTGTTCTTCCTTTCGGGGGACGTTTTGCTGGCGCAATTTCCAACACTCCGCCCTGATCTAATGTCACCCAATGGGCCAATGCCCTCCCGTTCCGATGATACCGCATCAAGATCTCGCGACTCTCTTAAGTCCAATAAACCCGTAAAACCTCGATATCACCCTTGGAACATCTCAGCACTTCAAGCTTGGAACCAAACCGATACTTTGACCCCTTCAGATACCACATTTCAACCCATACAATTTTACACCCAATGGCTCCGAAACAAACAACCGTGGGCCTATTTAGGCGTAAGCGGAGCCCCTGAAAAACCGCTTTTCATTGATCCCTTTACCTTAGAACAATCACCCGGTATCAGAATTGGAGCAAACCCTTATCTAAACCAAGTCAAGTCACCCCTAAATTTTCACTTCCACAAAGTCGGACAACCCTACACTGAGTTTGTCTACACCCAAGGTGATGGACGTTACAACGGACTTGAAGTACTTCACACCCAAAACTTTTCACCCACTTGGAACGTCACCCTTGACTACCGTTCCCAACTCATAAACCAAGACCTTCACGTGGGTGCACGGCAGCAAAATATGCATCGAAACATCGCTTTAGGTAGCAACTTCCAAAGTCAAAATAAGCGCTTCGATCAACAAACCATCTTCTCCTGGAACAGAACCCGAAGAGAAGAAAATGGAGGTCTAAAAGCAGACTCTCTCTTTTACGGACCCTCTGGTTTTCAGGGCTCTCAATGGGACATTCGAACGTTCGGCGCCTACACCCCATGGCTCAATCAAGCCAATTCATTTTGGGCAAACTCTCATCATAGATCCATTAGCCGTTACCACCTCAAAAACGACTCCTTCAGACACCTGGCCTTCCTGCATCAGATTGACTATCAAAACACCCGTTTTCACTATACCGACAAGTCTGTCGATACCTCTTTCTATCAAGCCAATGCCTTGGTGCACAACATTAAGAACATCTACGACAGTACCGTTTGGAAACTCCTCGAAAACCGCATAGGCATGGAGTTTAGAAACCGCACACAAACATTAGGCTTCTCATTCCTTGCCCAAAATGCGAATGTCAAATTTCAATCACTCACCGAAATCCCTCCAAACTCAATCAAACAGAATTTCCAATCGCAAGGAATAGAACTGATTCACCGAATCAACTCAAATAATCTCTCAGCGCTATCTAAATACACCTATTTATTTAACGGATTTGGAAAGGGATATCAACTTACATCCCATATTCATTATTCACTCACAGATTCCTCAAAGCTAATATTCCAATTATTTGCCTCTGATCAGCCCATTTCCCTTTTTCAACATCAATATTTGGGGAATTTTGTGCGCTATAAAATCAACCAAGCCTTTAATGAACAACATTGGTCTATTCAAACCACATACACCCAAAAGTTCAAAAAAATCAAGTTCTTAGCCAGCGCTCAAATTGGCTCTAAAAACCATTTTATCAATATCGATTTGCTTCCAACCAACATTCCTTCTGTATTTTATCAGCAAATCAATCTTCAAACCCAATATCAAAGCAAGCATTGGTTTACTTACGTAAATGCATTCTGGCAGAATTACACTGATTCGGGCTCAACTTCATTCGGTTTAACCAATTTAGGACTTCCCAAATGGAACCTGAGCACAGGTATAGCCTTTCAACAAAACCTTTTCAAAAAAGCCCTCTATTTAAGATACGGCTTCGATATCAGATACATTTCTTCATACAACGCCATTTACTATCGCCCCGACGCACTTCAATTCTACTACAACACATCTAATTTAAGTAAAATAGGCAACTATGCCACTGTAGACATCTACATCAGCGGTCGTGTCCAAACCGTAGATTTCTTCCTCAAAATGGAACACCTAAACGAGTGGATCATATCCCCATGGCTGAACCCTCAATACGAATGGGTTAAAAACTACCCCATCGAACCCAGCCGCTTCCGAATGGGCATCAGCTGGAAATTTTGGAATTAATAGGGCCAAAGGCCCGGCCGTCAACTATCGGCAAACAGCAAACAGCGGTCAGCTTTCAGCTTTCAGTTGAGGGTTTAGAGTTGAGAGTCTGATCACCGAAAACCGACCACCGATCACCGACCACCGATCACCGACCACCGATCACCGACCACCGATCACCGACCACCGA
>CAYYBG010000024.1:0-29858 GCA_964470195.1 uncultured Methylophilaceae bacterium
TTAAGGAGCAGATATGAAAGGTAGTTTATTAGCATTCAGTTTAGTTGCATTATCGGGAATAGTGTCTGCAGCGCCAGAGACCTACATTATCGATGGCAAGCATACTATGCCAAGATTTTCATACAATCATTTTGGCTACTCAACCCAGCTTAGTAAGTTTGATAAAACCTCCGGCAAGATTGTTTTTGATAAAGATGCAAAGCAGGGATCGATTGAAGTGACAATTCAAACAACTTCTGTGAATACTGGGTATGCCGTATTTAATGAGCATATTCAAGGTGAAAAATTTTTTAATACTGCAAAGTATCCAACGGCAACATTCACATCTAATCAGCTTCATTTTAAAGACGACAAGCTAGCATCTATTGATGGTATCTTAACAATCAAAGGTATTAGCAAATCAGTAACATTTACGGTAACTTCATTTATGTGTATGCCCCATCCAATGGCAAAGAAAGAAGCTTGTGGTGCTAATGCAACAACAGTAGTTAAACGCAGTGAATTCAATATGGGTGAACATGTACCTTACGTCAGCGACGAGGTAACTATTGATATTCCAGTTGAAGCAATTAAAGAGTAATCAGGTTAAATATTGGAGATTGAAATGACCCCAGAAAATCCACAAAACTCCCCTTATGCAGTAGCAGTAGAAGCCGGCAAGACTTACTATTGGTGCTCTTGCGGAAAAAGTAAGACACAACCTTTTTGCGACGGCTCACATCAAGGAACTTCTTTTGCTCCCTTACAATACCAAGCAACAGAAAGTAAAACTGTTTATTTCTGCGGTTGCAAGAAAACAGCTAATAAGCCTTTATGCGATGGTAGTCATAGCAGATGAAATCGAGATAGTGTAGATTACTATATTTGCTTAACCCTAAGCAGGTTACTTAATGACCGATTCATCTGAACAATGTTTTTCTGTAAATCTCTCAGGATCTATTGCTCATTTAGAAGATTTGGCTTTAGCCTTACATAAGATTTGTGAGGCGTTGGCATTATCTAAAAAGATAGAAAATCAGCTTAATCTCATTCTAGAAGAGCTTTATGCCAATTCAGTGAATTATGCCTTCTCAAAAGTCGCCAAACCCATTGTTAAAATCGACATCAGTTTGTCGCAGGGAGAGTTGAAATTCATTTATCAAGATAATGGCCCTGCATTTAATCCTTTAGTCAATCAAATGCCAGATTTGCAGTTAACTCTTGAGGATAGGCCGATTGGTGGCTTGGGGATTTTGTTAGTGAAGACGCTTACTGATGATGTCAGTTATCAATATCAAGATGGCTTTAATCAAATTGTGATGATTAAACGTATCGAGAATATATCGTAACAGCTTAATTTTTCTGAGTTTGTTTTAGTATTTGCCGAATCTGCCACAATACTCTTTCAAAAATCCGAGTACTGATAAATAAGGCTTTTCTTTCGCTTAGCTGAGTGTGATTTTCAGACATTAAATTATTGCGAATATTATCCATCAGACTGCTTCTATCAGATGTGAGCTCCAGCAAAATTTCATGGTGTTCATCAGTATTAATATTTTCCTCCAGTAGGTTGAGTACCAAATGTAAACCTTCTACTGTTGCCGCACTAATGCCAGTGTGATGTTGTTTAATTTCGCTGATTGCCTGAGTAAAACTATATAAAGATTGAATCAGAGCAAACATTGCTTCTTGACGACTCTGCAATTCTATTAGCGTTCTGATTTGGTCACCTAATTCCTGCTGGGCAATCTCATCAATAAATTGTTTGATACTTTGCATCAATTGCAAATTAGTCTCATGGCGAATTTGCAGTGGCATAACCTGACCTGAATGTTGGCGCACTGTATCAAGGTATTGTGATAATCGAGAAAAGATACGCTGCTGCTCTTTATCGACTAAACTAAGAGCAATATTGCTATCTTGTATGGCTTCAGGGTAGATATATTTGGGTTTAGATAGAGACTCTTGCTCGCTTTCAGGAAATATTTTTTTAAGTTGCTTGAGAATTGGTTTTTGTCCGATTGACACTAACATAGCCCCGCTAATTTGTAAGATAAGATAAATAATCGAGAGATGATAAGCTACCGAGCTATGACTTGCTGTTTGCGCTGAAAAGGCTGTTAAATCAGGGAATCCAAAGAAAATCAGCGCAACACCAAGTGTGCCGGTAAGCTTGCTGAGAAATTGAAAAAATGCCAGTTGTTTTTGCAGGCCATTTAAGTGCGAGGTAACCAGTAGCAAACTAACACCTGAGCCAATATTGGCACCAAATACAAAAATAACCGCTGAGTGAAATGAAATAATGCCGGTAATCACCAGAGCAATCGCTAGGATAGTGACCGTGGAAGCAGATTGAGTAATCATGGTAAGCATCAAGCCAACTATCAAACATATGGTCGAAGTTTCAGCTGCAAACTCAATAAATTCTTTGACCCAAGGGCTTTGGTTAAGTAAATATGCACTCTCTTTAATCATCCCCAAACCAAGAAATAGCAATCCAAGTGCAAATAAAATGGCTACGATATTTTTTGCGCGGTCAACATGATCAATATTGAATAGATGTGATATCCCAACTATTCCCACTAATACCAGCCCAGCCAGACGAATATCAATCGCCACAAGAAATACAATTAATGATCCACCGACACTAGACCATGCCAGCATACTGAGTGCTCTTTCAAAGACTAACGCACCAGAGTTTACTAAGCCCATGCAAATAAAAGTGGCAGCGCTGGTGCTATTGGTAATTGCCCCGAGTAGGGTGCCAGAGAGAGCAGCGCTCAGATAGCCGCCGGTGAGCTTGCTCATCAATGAGCGAAGTTGTTTGCCGGCAAAAGGTTTGATGCTGGCAGCGAGAAGATGTAAGCCAGAAAGAAAAAGCCCTAACCCAGAAAATACTACAGCATATTGAATCATATAGTACTTTATTGACGCATATTGCGTAGCAGTCGATAGAGACTTAATGTGGTAATCACCAGCGCCAATGACATCACAATCAAGCTAAATTGACGAAGATTTTGATAGCGTTGATCAAGTGAGTTTGACGTTGCAACACTTTGAGTGGATTGTAATTGATTGAATTGATTGCTCAGACTATCTAACTCTGAGTCCAATTGGCGGTCTATACCACGAACGCTTTGATCCAGTTGGTGGATATCTTGATAGTCATCAAAAGAGGCATGAGCAAGTTGCTTGTAATACCTAAGGGCGAGTTGCTGATGCTCACTAAATATAGTTTGGATATTTGAACATGTTGTATTCAGTTGTAACTTTGCACATTGCTGGATTGCATTGCTGAGGCTTTGTTGCACTTTATTTATTTGTTGCTGGAATAAATCTTGGTAATGCAATCTATCCTCAGGCTGCTTCCCGCGTAGCAAAATATTTTTCCATTCTTGTACTTGAATTTTAAAATCAATACGAGCAGATAAAATATGGTTATTCAGTTGTAAAATTGCTGTAGCATGTTGGCTAGCTTGATGATACGCGCGGTTCATAGACCAAATCGAAAATAAAGATACGATGCCCAAAAATAGCAATAGCGTTACCCATGTCCATGTAAACCGAATAATATTCTGTCTAAAATTTGCGCTAAAGGTTTGGTTCATAAAAGCTCTGCTTTAGGATTAACTATCAACCAGATAGTGAGGCAAGTTAAATGATACTCAGCAAAAATTACGCATTTATCTTAAGTTGCAATAAATTACGATTTTCACTGCGTTGATAGTCAATATCGCTGGTCATATTGGTAATTAGCATTAAACCAATATCATCTGGTTGTTCGCTTTGCATGGGGTTGAATTGCGCACCATCGCTGTCAAAGCTAAGTTCTAAAGTATTGTTTTTCTCAGAGTGGCCAATGGTAAGTTTTAGTGACACTTTGCCAAGCAGAGGTTGATATATCAGTAATAATTCCTCAAGCACTAATAGTAGACGTTCTCTTTGTTTTTTGCCGACGAATTGCTTTTCGCAGAATAATTCAATTTCTGCATTCAGTGCATACAAATCATATTCAGCACTATTGATGGTGAAAGAGAAGTTGCGGACTTGGTGAATAAAGGCCTTGGTGCGGTCTTTTTGCGGGTGGTCAAAAATTTGTTCTGGACTACCTTCTTCGTAGATTAAGCCTTGATCCATAAAAAATACTCGGCTGGAAACATCTCGCGCAAAAGACATTTCATGAGTGACAATCAGCATTGTCATGCCTTCTTTAGCAAGTTTGCGAATCACCGCTAGTACTTCTTTAACCATCGTTGGGTCTAGCGCTGAAGTCGGCTCATCAAACAGAATCACTTCTGGTTCCATCGCTAAACAGCGGGCAATCGCTACACGCTGCTTTTGCCCGCCTGAGAGTTCATCGGGGTAGTTATGGGCTTTCTCTGCTAGTCCGACTAATTTGAGCAGACTGAGTGCTTTCTGTTCTGCTTCAGCAGTAGATTTTCCGAGTAATTTTATTGGTGCCAGGGTGAGATTCTCTAGTACAGATAAATGGGAGAATAGATTAAATGATTGAAACACCATATTCATTTTTTGCCGCACTTTAGCGACATCAGTGTTGCTATCCATCATATCCTGACCATCGATCAGAATCTTGCCTCCAGTCGGTTGGTCAAGCAGATTAAGGCAGCGTAAGAATGTACTTTTGCCAGTCCCTGAGGGACCGATAATAGAAATCACTTCGCCTTTTTTGATTTCGGTATTGATATCTTTCAATACCACCAAATCACCATAGTGCTTAGAGAGATGTTGGACTGTAATCATGATGATTTACCTGCCTTACGTTTATATTTTGGGTCAGTGACTTTTTCAACATAATTGAGTGATTGCATCAGTAGCCATGAGATTAAGAAATACAAGATGGCAATCATAATCAATGGGAAGAAGGCATCGAAAGTTCGACTACGAATAATATCGCTGGCTTTAGTTAAATCTTGCACTGCGATATAACCTACGATAGATGTCATTTTGACTAGAGAAATAAATTCACCTTTATAGACTGGCAAAATGCGTAATATGGTTTGTGGCAAGATAATATAGATAAAGGTTTTAAGTTTATTAAAGCCCAGTGAAATTCCAGCTTCAGTTTGTCCTTTCTCTATACTTTCAATACCGCTTCTGAAAATCTCTGCTACATAAGCACCAAAATTCATACCAAATGCAATGGTAGCGACCAATATTGGATTGATATTAATCGATCCAAATACCACATAGAAAATCAGCATCAGAATCACTAGCACCGGCGTGCCTCGCAATATGCTGATATAAATTTTTGCTGGGATATTCAGAATAGCTTGTTTGGACATACGCATGAAGCACACTAACGCGCCTAATAAAGTGCCAAAAATAGTGGATAACACTGCGATAAGTATGGTGGTCTTAAAGCCATCCCAAATCAGCAAATAACGCTTTTCTTGAATAATATTGCTATTGAAACTATTCACCACCCCTTGCCAAAAGCCAATCTGCGCAACGTTGTTAGTGTCATTGTATTTTTGTACGATATTTTTCTTTAATGCAAAAGCACTCATGCCTATCTCAAAGTAGGAATCAGCAAAATTAATTTTCTGTTTACGCTCTTCGGTAATCATTAGCGTGACAGCGATAAAATCAATTTTGCCGGTGCTAACAGCAGGCATCAGACTGCCGAACTCCATATCATCAAAACGAATATCTTTACCCAAATAGGCAGCAAAACGTTTTGCTAACTCAATATTCATCCCTATGTGTTGATTATCTTTGATAGTGACAAAAGGTAATCCTCCGTCACTCACATGGCCAGCTACTAATAAGCCATTTTTATTGGGAGTGGGAATATCTGGCATGGCAGGATTTTCCTGCTTAGTCCAGCGATCAATCATTTTTTGATAAACACCATTTTCTTTAATACCTTTAAAAAATTGATTAAATTCATTTAACAGCTTTTCATTATCCTTACTGAAACCAAATGCGACCGGCATCATTTCAAATGGCTCACCTATGGTGGCGATATCAGGACTAGTTTTGAGTATTTCTTTTAGCGAGACACTGTTATAAATGCCCACATCTACTTTAGAGGTTTTGACCGCCAGTAAAACATCGGAAGGCGATTTGTACTGCATGATTTCTGCTTCAGGATAGTGCTTGTGGGCAAAGGTATCGTGGGTGGAGCCTAGCATCACGGCAATTTTTTTATCTTTTAAGTCGGCTAGGGATTCCATCTTATTCGATGATTTATCCGTTGCGGAATCATCGGCGATGGCAGACAGGCCTAGCAAAGAAAGCAATAACAGCACTGCATAAAAAGTAATTTTTTTCATAGCCTTGCTCAAGTTTGTATAAATGGGACTACAAAACTGTAGCACAGATTTGAAAAAAAATTGAACCTCAAAGTAGATTAAATCAATCAAGCTTAAGCTGTTCCACATTTAAAGCCGTTTTAAGGTAGTATTTAGCATAATGTGTCATTGATTATTCATTCTGTATTTAATAACTAATCTTGAGGGTAATTATGTTAGAGATAAAAAGTGAAAAGCAGCAAGAGGTGTTGGTGGTGCGATTAATTGGACGTCTTGATGGGCTGACTGCAAAAAGTTTTCTTGAACACCATAGTGCGCCTGAGTATACCAACTGTGCGAGAGTGGTATTGAATTGTGTGGAATTAAATTACATTAGTTCTGAAGGTTTGCGTGTCATCTTGATGGCGGCTAAACAAGCCAAAGGCTTGGGTGGAAGTTTAACCTTATGTGAGGTGAATGCCTCTGTGGGTGAAGTGATGGCGATCAGCGGCTTTGATCAGTTACTAGGTGTACATGCTAGCCTAGAGCAAGCGATTCAAGCTATCCAATAATCGATTGATTGCCCTAACTAAAACAATCACCAAGTAAAAAATAATCACTAAGATAAATTAAATATGCTTAGCCATTTCAGTCATGGCAATCGTTAATCGACCAATTCAATTCAACAATATGAGGTGAGCGGTGATACATCAGCTGATTAGCAAATTAGAACAACTCAAATTAAATACCAAATTGGTATTAGGTTTTGGTTTAATTCTCAGCTTTATGTTTCTCTCAGGTTTGCAAGGCATCTATTCGCAAAGCCGCCTCAGTCAAGCCTCAACAGAAATTTATCACAATCATTTATTAGCCATTTCCAGTATCAAGCAAGCCAATATTCAACTGATGTATCTAGATCGAGCTATTCGGCAGATGCTAGCTAGTGAGCAACCTAGCCAACAAAAAAAATATCAAGCGCAAATTGAACAAGCAAAAACACAACTAGTCGCCGCTGTATCGACTACCAAACCTTTGATGATGCAGCCAGAGGAAGCTGAATTAATTGGTAAGTTTGAATTGAATAGCGCCAAGCTGTTTCGCCATATAGAGCGTATAAGCCAAGCCTATAGCAGTCACCAATTAAATAAGCAGCAGGCTATGCAATTACTGGACAGCAACGATTACCAAGATACATTAAAAATAACTGACCAGCTTTTGTCTGATATGGCTAATCAGAAAAAAATGGCTGCAGATAAAGCCACTGTAGATGCAAATACCTTGTACCAGCAAAGCTTGCTAATCACCATTACTTTTATTACCGGCAGTATATTGAGTGGTTTGATATTTGCGCTAATGATTGCCGGTTCTATTCGTCGTCCAGCCACTCGTTTGCAAAACGCAGTCAAGCAAATTGCTGCAGGTCAACTAGATACTCAAGTCCCACATACCGAATATCCCAATGAGTTAGGCGAGCTAGCAAAATCGATTGAGGTGTTACAAAGCAGCGCGCAAAGAATGGAAGATCAGCGTTGGGTAAAAGCCCATCTAGGCGAGCTTTCTAATGCGGTGCAACACGCGCCAAACTTTAATGCGATGGCAAGTTTGTTGTTGTCTGGCTTAGCGCCCTTGATGAATATTGGTCGTGCAGTATTTTATTTAATGGATAACGAGCAACGCTTGAATTTAATCGGTAGTTATGGCGACCATGCGGCAAAACCTCAGATTCAATTAGGCGAGGGCTTGGTTGGTCAGGCAGCCTTGGATAAAGCAGCGATTACCCTAGAGCAAGCCCCAGATGGCTATATTCAAATTCACTCAGCATTAGGCGCAGCAACGCCGAATGTGATTTGTGTGTTGCCGATTATGTTAGATGAGCGTGTGCTGGGGGTGATTGAAGTGGCCGCATTCCAGACTCTTTCTTCTCGCGAGCAATCTTTGCTAGAAGAACTTTTTCCTTTTGTCGCAATGAGCATGCAAATTCTAGAAAGAAATATTCGCACTCAAACTCTACTGCAAGAGACACAGCAGCAAGAGACGCTAATCCGCGAAAGCGAGAAGAGTTTCCGTTATATTCTAGAATCCAGCCCAGCTGCCATACGCATTAAATATCCGAATGAGAATCGCTGTTTATTTGCCAATCAATCTTATGCAGATATGTTTGGTTTTTCATTAGATGATATTAGCTCTATCGACCCTTCTAAGATTTATCAAAATAAACATGATTTCGATGCCATCGTAGATAAGCTGGCTAAAGGCGAGAGTATTACTAATTTATCAGTAGGCATGCGCAAGATTAATGGTGAGAACGTACAAGTGATTGCCTCACATTTTCCTGTTAAGTTTAATGGGCAAGATGGTTATTTAGGATGGTTCTTTGATGTGACCAAGATGCAAGAGGCGATGGAAAAGGCTGAAGAAGCTACCAAAATGAAATCTGACTTCTTATCTAATATGAGCCATGAAATTCGCACCCCTATGAATGCAGTTATAGGCATGTCGCATTTGGCATTGAAAACCGAGCTTAACCCGCGTCAGCGTGATTACCTGCAAAAGATTAATGTTTCTGCGCAACATCTATTGGGCATCATCAATGATATTTTGGACTTTTCAAAAATTGAAGCCGGCAAATTAAGCATAGAGAATACTGATTTTGAATTAGATAAAGTGTTTGATAATGTCGCCAACCTGATTGCTGAAAAGGCCACACAAAAAGGCTTGGAATTGATTTTTGATATCGATAGCAACTTGCCAGCACGGTTGAATGGCGACGCTTTGCGCTTGGGGCAAGTGCTCATTAATTATGCCAATAATGCAGTTAAATTTACCGAGCAAGGCGAAGTGATTATTAGTGCAAAACTATTGCAAAAAGAGGAGCAAGATTACCTATTGCATTTTGCCGTTAAAGACACAGGGATAGGCTTAACTGAGGAACAGCAGGCCAAGTTATTCCAATCATTTCAGCAAGCGGATAGTTCAACTAGTCGTAAATATGGCGGTACCGGTTTAGGTCTAGCGATCGCAAAACAGTTGGCTAGTTTGATGCATGGTGAAGTGGGTGTGAGTAGTGAACCTGGCAAAGGCAGTACTTTTTGGTTTACAGCAAGATTAGGTAAAGCCAAAGGCGAGGCAAAGAAATTAGTGCTAAGCAAAGATTTGCAGGGCAAGCGGGTATTGATTGTAGACGATAATGAAATCGCTAGACGTGTGTTAGATGATTTGTTGTCTGCCATGATGTTTACTGTGGAACAAGTAGGGAGTGGAGCAGAAGCAATTCAAGAAGTCAAAAATGCAGCAGCAAGAAACACTGCATACGATATTGTTTTCTTAGATTATCAAATGCCTGAGCTAAATGGGGTAGAAACTGCAACAGCCATTCAAGCACTTAGCATTAGCGCAATACCGCAATTAGTGATGGTGACTTCTTATGGGCGCGAAGATGTGATTAAGCAAGCAGAACAAGCTGGCTTTGCGGAGATACTCATAAAGCCTGTCAATGCTTCGATGTTATTTAATTGCGTCATGAGGGTGCTAGGAGAGCACGCTCCCTCTGAGCATGAGACTATGCATGGTCTGTCATTGAGTGAATTATTGGCTCCAATTGCCCAATCTAAAATATTAGTGGTTGAGGATAACGCCTTAAATCAAGAGGTCGCGCTAGGGTTGTTAGAGGGCGAAGGCTTTATCGTGGATATTGCTGAAAATGGCCAGCAAGCCATAGAGTTTGTACAAAGCAATGCTTACGATATTGTGTTAATGGATATGCAAATGCCTGTGATGGATGGTTTAACAGCCACCCAGCATCTACGCGCAATCAAAAAATTCAAACATTTGCCTATTGTCGCGATGACCGCTAATGCAATGGACCAAGACAAAGAAAAATGTGCGGCAGCAGGTATGAACGACCATGTGGCTAAGCCCATAGATCCACAACAATTATTTAAGGTGTTAGTCAAGTGGATTAAGCCTAAAGCAAAGCCATCTCAAGCAGTTGGCGATAACAGCATCAACAATATCAGCAAGCCCAGCGCTGAGTCTGCGCCTATCAATAACAGTTTGGATTTTGCCGATATGGATGGCCAAATTGCTGGACTAGATATTGCGCTAGGTATGTCGCATGTGATGCAAAAGCCAGCTTTATATAAAAAAATCTTGCAGCAATATATTCAAGGTCAGCCACAAGTATTACAACAACTTAGACAAGCAATTGAAGGCCAAGATTTGGCAAGCGCAGAGCGCCATGCGCATACTTGCAAAGGGGTGAATGGCAATATAGGCGCAAGCAACCTACAATCATTAAGCGCTAATTTGGAAAAAGATATTCAACAAGCTAAACCACAAGCATCATTACTTGAACAACTTGCCATGATAGAAAAGCAACAAGCAGAATTAATTTCTGTTATTTCCAAGCATTTTCAATTCAGCACTGCCAAGCAAGCTACAGCAACAGTAAGCTTACAAGTAAATGAATCATCTAATACAAAAGTCTCTAACCATGAAGTTGACGATCTATCTAGCAAATTGTTGGCTCTGCTACAAGATAGTGATACCCAAGCGGCAGTGCTGTTAAACGAGTATGCTACAGCGCTGAGAATGCGTTTGGGTGAGCAGAAATTTAATCAATTAAATCAAGCAATATTGGGTTTTGATTTTGATCAAGCCGTCAATATTCTGAAAGCATAAAGGCAGCACATGTCAGCGCATCAAGCATCGATTTTAGTGGTAGATGATACTCCGGCAAATCTCACTCTGATGACTGGATTGTTGCAAGATGATTACCAAGTTCGTGCTGCTATCTCAGGTGAAAAAGCACTGCAAATCGCTAATTCAGATAGCCCGCCAGATTTGATTTTATTGGATATTATGATGCCACAGATGGATGGCTATGAGGTTTGCCGTCGTCTAAAAGCGGATACTAAAACGCAAGATATTCCAGTTATTTTCTTAACGGCAATGTCGGAAGCAGAAGACGAAGAAAAGGGACTAAGTTTGGGGGCAGTGGACTATATCACCAAGCCTATTAGTCCTTCGATTACTTTGGCCAGAATCCAAACGCATATCACCATATATCAACAGAAAAAGGCGCTAGTAGAGAGCCAACGTGCGCTTGCTGCCGAATTGCACGAAGCAGCTGAATATATCTTGAACGCTTTGCCAGCCCCAATTCACGGGCAAGTTAGTAGCCACTGGAAGCACATACCCTCGACTGCCTTAGGAGGTGATGCATTTGGCTATCATTGGATTGATGAAGATCATTTAGCTATCTATTTGTTAGATGTTTGTGGGCATGGAGTCGGTTCTGCATTGATGTCGGTATCAGCGATTAATATATTGCGTTCTCAGTCACTTACTTCAGCAGATTTTAAAAGCCCTGCATCTGTGCTTGGCGCTATCAATAATGCCTTCCCTATGGAAGAGCACAACAATAAATATTTCACAATTTGGTATGGGGTATATCAGCGCAGCCAACATCTTTTAAGATTCGCCAGTGCTGCGCACCCCCCTGCAGTATTAATGACCCAAGATATGGCAGGAAAACAAACTTGGCATGAATTAAAAACACAAAATTTAATGATAGGCTTTGATAAAGATACTGTATTTAAAGAAAGCAGTATTGCACTAGAAAAAAAAAATAAATTGTATGTATTTAGTGACGGTGTCTATGAAATTGAACAGACCAACGGTCAAGTAGTGACTCTGGCTGATTTTATAGATTTACTAAAGCGTATAAGCAAAATGGGCACTAGTCAGGTAGATGATATTTTGCAATATATGAAAAAATTAGCTTCTAATGCTGATAGTTTTGAAGATGATTTTTCATTACTTGAATTGATGATACAGCACAAATAATGAAGGCCCATCAGGGCCTTCATTATTTGTCGCTAATTGTTTTTACTAATAATTATTGTGCTCGAATTAGTGCACCTATGCCACCAACATAATAAGGCTCAGAGAAAAGCACTTTCTTGGCACGTTCATCAGTAATCGTGATACAAGCACCTATCATATCTACCTTGTTCGCCATTAAGGCAGGGATCATGGCACCAAAATCCATATTCACAATTTCTAATTTTTTGTTCAACCGTTTAGCGACTAATTTCGCAATCTCAATATCTAATCCTACTACCTGTTGAGAACCATCCATAAATGAAAATGGTTCAGTAATTGCCGCAGTGCCAAAACGTAATACGCCATTTGAGCCCGAAGCAATTTCTGGCATTGCCGCAGGATTACCTTGTTCAGGTAACCAACGCTTGAGCATTAATTCATATTGCCCAGAAGATTTTAATTCGCTTACTTCATCATCAATGGCTGTTTTCAGGGCTTGATCATCAATGCGTACAGCAAAACCATAATTGTCTTTAGTAATTAACTCAGGCAATACTTTCAACCCCGGATTCTTGGCCGCAATATTTTTCAAGATAGGTTCATCATAAGCAGCCACTTCAGCCTTACCTTGTCTAACGGTAATCGCAGCATCTAATACAGAATTAAAATATTGAAATTGCGCATTGGGAAAAACAGACGTAACCAACTTATCTGCAACACTACCCGTGGGTACAGCAAAGGTTTTATCTTGTAAGTCTTGCAGTTTGCTAATGCTTGGGCTGGTTTGATTTTGACAAGCTGTACCTAATAACGCGACTAGGCAAATTAAAAATATAGTAGAAAATCTAGCTGTTTTAATCATCATAAGACCTTATAGATTGAAGAATTTTTCTAAGCTTGAATGTAGCATTATGTGAGTCATATTGTCGAGTATAGAAATAAGATTGCTTAAAACTGCATTAAAAAAAGCGCAACTTAAGATTTATTTTTAAGTTTAAAAAACATTCTTAACCCTAGCATTGCTAAAACTAGATTACCAAGTGCAAAAAGACTGACCAAAATATCTCTTAAATTTTTATTCAGTCCATTGAAGTTCCACTTGTGTATCAACGCAAAAGATAATCCCTCAATGCTGTCAAGTTGAGTCATGTTGGCAGCTAATTCTCCAGTACTTGGTTCAATAAAATGTCTTAACCAATTATTACTTTGATAACTTACTTTAATTACTGGTAAGCGTTTAAAGATAAAACCATATTCATGGTTAAAGTTAGTAATTACTTCTGTTGATTTAACTTTATCTATTGAGAGTCCTGAATAATCTAGTGATTGCAGTTTACCTAAATTGGCATAATCTAATTGACCACCAGTCTGCGATAGACCTATTAAGAATGGGTATGGAGATTTGGCGTGAGTATGTTCGCGATGTGAGTGATCATGCGACTCTTTCACCATCATGCCAACTTGGGCTTGGTGATTAGATTGATGTATTAACCAATACAGTTGATGCTGATGCTGAATCAGTTCGGCTCTGCTGATGGGGGAGTCGCTAGAGGTCAAGAAAGTTAACATTTTATGTGGCAAATCCTGGGTCATAGTTTTTAATGTCGCGGGTTTATATGTTTGTTGCGCCTGTTGAAAACTTACCCATAAATGAAATAAACCACTGCTTGCAAACATCAGCGAACTTAGCGCAACAACAATGCCAAGTTTTCTATGGCTAACGGTTAGTGGGGCTTGGCGCCAATTTCTTGGAGCCTGCTTGCTTCGTTTGAAGTATAAGAAAATGCCCAATGTTGCAGATAGTAGTACGCATATAATTAATATGCTCATTACAAAAATTTGTAGCTTTGGAAATGCTTCCAAGAACGACCAGTTATGCCCAAATCTAAATATTGCAGTCAGTATTTGTTTATTTGAATCTGATAAAGTACTTAGACGCACTTGGTCAGTATCTATATAACTAAATAATTCGCTGTCTGTTTTTAGATCTATGCGCCATACCGGCAATAGTCGATTGATTGCATGATATTCATCGGAAAATTGATTTACCCATTTTTGTTGGCTAATAACTGCATTGGGTTGTCCTGCAAAATGTTTGGCAAGCATAGTGGCATACTGCATGTCCCCATCTATCAATTCTTCACCTGAGCTTAGATTAAAATATCTTGCAATATCGCCATTGTTTTCTACCACACGCAGATAGCTTTCCTCATTAAATGTAATGATAGAAAGTTTTGTAAAGCTGTTGATATGCCACTTGGTCAAAATACTTCTTGGCTCAATAGCAGACTTCACTTCAATTGGATAGTCAGGTGCAGTGAAGTTGACTGGCGTTGGCTGCAGGTGTGTCATGATTGGGTGGCTGAGGCCAGACACAGCCCACATGAGTATGGCGATACAAGTGAATATGCCAAGCCAGGCGTGCAAGCGAAGTAAATTTAGACCGCTACTAGTTTTTTTCATCTGTGCTGTTCTCATATTGTTTTCAGGCTACTAATAACGCCATTGCAAGCCAGCATATACTGCGCTGCCATCGCCAGGGTAGAAAATGGCCTGATTGGCGGTCGCTGCTCTCACAACGCCGCTGGTTGCGGCATATTTCTTATCGGTTAAGTTGCGTGCATCAATAAACCAAGATAGTTGCTGATTGACTTGTTGTCCTGCCCTAAAGCCAAGCACCGTATAACTATCTGCATACAGTGTTTGGGCAAAATCAACTGCATACCTTTCTGGAGAAAGCTCTACAGTTGGACCAGCATAGAACCCATTTTGACGATATATTAGCTCAGCTCTTAATAATATTTTGGGGATACCCGGTAAGCGACTATTGCCATAAACTTCATCATCATCAAATCTAAAATCATTCACTAATAAACTATGTCGCCATTCCAGCATTGCCGGAAGTCTAGCGGTCATGCCCATTTCTAAACCTGAATGTTTGGTGCGATTTGCATTCACCGTGAAATTAGCGAAATTGGGATAGTTATTGAGTGCAATTTGAAGTAATTCATTATTCAGACGTGAGTGATACAGCGCTATATCCCAATCTACAAATTGACTGTTGCCACGGCTACCAATTTCATATGTTATACCATCTTGGGCTTTGAGCGGTTGTGGCGGACGAATATTCACCATCTCTCCGAAAGATGGAGGTTCAAAACTTCTACTTACATTAGCAAATACTTGTGCATTGGAATGTAACTGATAAATCAAACCAATTTTAGGGTTATATTGGGAAAAACTTTGTTTAAAGCTCTCATCGCCTGTTGCTGCAATCAACTTATCATCTGCAATACGTTTGGAATAAGCGTACTGTAACCCGATATTCAGCGTTAAGTTAGAATTAAGATGCAATCTATTTTCAGCAAATAGCTCATAATTATAGGCAGTCAAATTAAATTCATTTGTCAAGGGTCCTCTTGTCGCATTAAAGTTTCTATAGCGCCTATCTTTGGTTTCACCATAGGTCGGACTCATGCCAACAATAAAATCATTATCCAATCCAAAAAGTTTTGCTTGTTTAGATAGTCTTGCATAAATTCCATAGTCATCAGTTTTTTGATCAATAACACCTAGGGTAGGTGCGAATGCTCCGAGGAAACCTAAATCAATAATAGGATGGAATAATTCTTTATTGGCATAATAGGCACCTAACTCAAGCTGTATATTTTGCCATTGCCACACCGTCTTATTGGCCAGACGCCATATATTGGTATCACGCTGATTAACGCCTTGGCCTGGAATAAAATTGGACTTTCTAGGATTGTTTCTTAAATCCAATTTGCTCAATGTGCTGGGCAATTCTGAATCGCTATTAATGTATCCAGCAAAGAAGCGCGTTTCGATATTATCTGCAATACGATAGCCAACATTGGCGCTCAGACGTTCAGCTTGTTGTTGCGAGTCATCCCGATAGCCTTGTTGGCCATAGCGATTGAGCGTTACAAAATAATCCCAATCTCCAGATACCCCCGCTGATGAGAGCCCTAGTTTATAAAAGCCAAAACTACCAACTTCTGATCTAGCTTCAAATTTTGGTGCTGTATAGCCAGTGCGTGAGATAAAGTTAATCGCCCCACCAAGATTGCTCGCGCCATATTGCAATGCGTTTGCCCCACGATATACTTGAATATAATCCGTCGCGTAGGGGTCAATACCGGGGAAATCAAATCCACCATCGGCTAAATTGGTTGGAATCCCATCTTGCATCAGCTTAATTCCACGACCGTGGAATGTACGTTGTAATCCTGAACCACGAATAGATAATCTAGATTCCTCTGCGCCAAAACGTGATTGAATAAACACACCGGTAGCCAAACCTAAGCTATCTTGAAAATTGGCCAGCCTACCTTCGCGTATCACTTCACTGTCAATAATATTGACCCCGCCAGCTACCTGATTAATTTCTTCTATAGCAAGTTCTTTATTCGGCTGAGTCAGTGAGATAGGAATTTTTTTCTCTGACACATTAATGTTGGGTGCATTAACACCTTTATTCCCTGTCGAATTTAGCTCGCGATATGCACTAAGATTTTGGCTTTGCACTTGTTCAGCCACAACTAACGAACAATGAAGCGTTAGCGTAATTAAAAAAAACTTCTTTATCATGAAAAACCCCCATTATTGATTCAATAAACATCAAGACTGCAATCATCTATCCTTATAAAAAAGGATTGATTGGCAAAAACAAAGCTTAAGAAACTAAGCAGTGATGCTGAATGGTGGGGCTTGTGAAGGGGGGTCTGAGGGATAAAAACTAGCTAAGTTGGGAAAATTATAGTGTGGGAAATGATTGATAGCAGGGCTAGCTAAATAAGCGTCAGAAGTAAAGTCCTGCGTGATGGTTAAATGCTGATCGTTGGCAAGGGAGCAATAGGCGCAATGATTAAATAGTTTTGCGTGCGGTTGAACAGGAGTTTGATTTGGTAACTGCTTTAAACCACTTTGCGTACAAATGACTTGGTTAAGAGAAGCGTTAGGCAGCTCAAATGCATGAGAAATTAATGGTGCAAAAAACACCATCAGCAAGGCAAAAATGCCTAGCCAAGCGGCTAACTTATTTTTTTGATGATTAATCATGTGAGGTATTTTAACAAAATTTCCCAATCTCGAGAATTTGAATAATGGAGAGAAATAAAAGGGATTAGGATCTTTGCTCAATTAAGCAGGAAAATAAATTTTAAATGGCAGAGAATCAAGGGTTTCGTCTTACAGCGCTGGATTCGCTTTGAATAATGGACTCATGACAGCAAACTCGCTAAAAGGCTTTAATTTTAAAATTTATAAAAACTTAGCTTTTTTTAAAATCCATGCATGAGGTGCAGTAAGTGCGGCTAGTCCGATAAAGATAATTTTTACTAAATCAGCTTGTAGGTTTTCTGTTAGTAGGTATTTAAAGAAAATAAATCCAATAATGCACACCACTATAGTCGGAACAACTAGTGCAAGAACGAATGAACGAGAATCGACTTTTGCGAAAAAAAGTTTGCTGCGTAGGATGTGCCTGGCACTATGCATCAAGCAAAAGTAGAGTGTAAAAGATAATATAGGATGCAAAGAGATTGAGATTAAACAGACGGTAAGAATTTCAAGTTTTGATCTATGGTCTAAGGATTGATTAAACAAGCATAGCCCAAATAGACTAATTAATAATGGTAGGCAGATAAGATAAAAAAAATCGACAACTATTTTTGCATCATCAGGCGAGACCAGCATGCTATAGAGGCGAATTAATTCATCATAGAAGAAGTAGCCTGGTAATACGATGATAGAAATGCCATAACAAAACTTAATTAAACAAAATGATAACGAGTTATCTGAGATTTGCTGAATATCGTCTGAGAAATGAAGTGCTGAGAGTAGCAGAAAAGTATAAAAGACTAGATAAGATGCTAACCACCATGCAGCTATGATAAATATTGAGAGCAATGAATATAGTGTCAGAAATTTAAGCCAATCTTTAAACTGATCAAGTTGATAGGCTTGCTGGGCAAACAGTACATCTAGAGAACCATGTGGGACACCAAAAATAAGTACGATAATGAATAGTGAAACAATCAAGTTAGTTGATTGCGCTAAATCAATACCAAATGCAAATAAGAAAACAATAGTACTGATATAAAGAAATACATTACTTTGCTGTTTCATCAGAAGCTTCATGCAATTAATGCCTATCTTGAATTAATTTGGTTCTTCAAAATATAACTCGGTAGTGCTTTTAAAAAAGGCAATGGAGGGAGTGAGACCACTATCCTTAAACAGTCTATTAAACTGGCTTTGTCTGACATAAATCTTACTACGCTGGCAGTACTGCAATTCTTAAAAAGACTATTAAATATTTTAGCGTTCAATGATTGGTTATTCTTTAATACCATCAAGAAAAGAGCATCCATAAAGGATTGCAACCAACCATCTTTAGGCGATTTGCTAAGTTTTCCATCTTTTATAATTGAGTTTGCGCACAAGCTTGCCCATGATTGAATTCGCTGAAATGCATAGCCAGAGCTTGGTCTAGCAGATCCTGCATATAGACCAGCATATAAATAGCTGGCATCTAAATGATTCAGCGGTCGTGTATTGCCCATAGGGAGAATGCCATGTTCAGTTCGAATTTGATTATATTGATTCTTCCCTAAATAGCGCTGAACCGCATTATCTAGGAATGGTTGCAAATCCTTAGCTTGCAGTCTTTTGCCAGAGAATACGGTGTATTCCACCAGCGCTTTATTTGCTGAGATTGGTAATACATAGATAAATCCTAAGCCATCTGTATAGCTCTCATCTAAGTCCATTAAGATTAATTTTCCAGCATCAAATTTTTTTGATTTTGTAGATAGTTCTATTCCTAAAAATGATTGCCAAAGTAATGAATCTGAATGGTCTAAATCTTTACTTGGTCTGGTATCAACAACTAACTTAGACACAATATGTTGGCCAGAAAAACGAATATGCCACTGATTGTCAATTCGCACAGGATTTCTATCTATGCCATACCCCAGTTTGATGGAGATATTTTTACTGGCATTAATTTTGTCTAACATAGATTGATAGAAGGTACTGCTTTCTAGCATTTGATAAGGGGTTGCCTGACAGGAGTAAGAGTAATGCTTGTTGCGATATCGAATCTCAAAATTACTCCATGATTTCTTGATTAGCTTATTGGCAAAAGATTGACCAACATCCCAGAAACACCATGTTCTATCATTGCTGTATGTATCTCTTTGCTCGATGATTAGTGTGCGTGGTGCTTGATCACCATGTTCAGCCAAGCGCGCAGCTAGACTAAGGCCTGCGCAACCGCCACCTATGATAACCAAGTCATAATTTTGCAGTGTTTGCATAAGGAAAATCCCGAATACTTTGATGCAAGTGTGGCTTATGTGAATGTAGATAAAAATAAAAATGTTTATCTAGTAAATTGCTGATAAGGCATATAGCACTTAAGCTAATTTTTTCTCTAACAGATACGAACGCTCTGACTTTCCAATATTGATAACTTGCCAGTTTTAAACTGTGTCCAATTCTTTGATATAAGGTGGAAGCAATCGCAATAGCGATTCTAGCTCTGAATGGTAAAAAGCATAGACCCTTGCTGCCGCTTAAATAATAACTATCAGCCAGGCTTAGCAATTGATTAATGCTATTTGTGGTGAGTTTTTGTGTTTGCAGAGTGGGGTGAATTAATTGATTCGCTGGCAGATTACCTACTAGTTGTTCTGGTAAATACCTTCTGCCTAACTCAGCGTCTTCTTTTACATCACGACAAATATTTGTAATTTGCATAGCAATACCAAGATCAATGGCATGTGCATAAGCTCTTTTGTCCCTAACATTGAGTATATTGCACATCATAATGCCAACGGTGCCAGCAACTTGATAACAATATTGGATGAGAGCTTCTGTGCTTGTGATATGTGGATATTCAAGATCAGAAATGACGCCTTGAATCAGATGAATAGCAACATTGATATCGATTTTATATTGCTGAAAGAGCGCAATTGCATCGCTAATGACTTCATCGTCAGAAGCGCTATGTTGGAGTGCATGAATAAACGCCAGTAGCCTTTCTTTGGCTTGCATAGCATCATTTGTCTCATCAGCAGTATCATCAATATAGCGACAAAATCTATACAATCTTGCTGCGGCGTCAGCTTGTTTTCGTGTTAAAAAAAACTTGGCCCAAGAAAAAGTTTTGCCTCTCTCAGCAAGAATCAAATCGGATTGTATTTGATAGGCATTAGTGCTCATGCTGAAATTTACTTGCGGCAGGAATTAAATGATCAATTACTTTTGCCGAGCAAAGTACCCCAGGTAATCCAGCGCCAGGATGAGTGCCTGCGCCGGTAATAAATAAATTTTTAATTCCTTCAGCACGATTATGAAATCTGAACCAAGCCGATTGCCTAAAAATTGGAGCAATTGAAAACCCAGCGCCATGATGACTTAGATAGTTGGTTTTAAAGTCCTGAGGGGACATAAAAAAATCATCACAGATAAATTGTTTTAAATCTGGCAAAATCGTTTGATCAAGCGCATCAATAATTTGTTGTTTTAATTTTTCTCCATTGATACTCCAATCTATATTGCCCTGTAAATTGGGGACAGGGCACAATACATAGAAGCTATCACAACCATCAGGAGCAAAGCTTGAATCCGTTGCAGTAGGTCTATGCAAGTATAAAGAAAAATCATCTGACAATACTTTATCTTCAAAAATTTGCTGCAGTAAAGTCTGATAGGTTTTCCCCAACCATATCGTATGATGAGCTACTTCTGGGAACTGTTTTTTCGTTCCAAAATACAGCACATATAAACCCATAGAATATTTAGCAACTTTTAATTTTGCCTTAGGTAATACATGCACGTCTGATTTATCCAGCATATGACTGTATAAAAATGCCGCATCTGCATTAGAAACGATAATATCGGCCATTAATTCAGTACCATCACTGAGGCGAACACCGCGCGCTGTTTTATTCTCAATGATGATTTTATCTACACTGGTGTTTAATAAAATCGAGATCTGATTTTTTCGCATCAGATTCTCGAACGCACTCACGATAGCGCCAGTGCCTCCCATTGCAAAGAACACACCATAGGCACGTTCTAAATAATGAATCAGGCCATAAATACTAGTAGTGGTGAAGGGATTGCCGCCTACCAATAATGGTTGAATCGAAAAGGCTTGACGTAATTTTGCATTTTTAAGATGGCGACATACCATACCCCAAACGCTTTGATAGCTCCTTAAAGCTATCAATTTTGGAATTAATCCAATCATCATAAAAAAGCGATGGAAAGGAACTGCAGATAATTGCGTGAATGCAATATCAAATATTTTTTTTGAATGCTCAAGTAACTTCAGATAGCCCTTTTTATCGTTAGGCTCGAACTTGTCGATTTCCTTAAGCGTATCCTCGACTGATCCACCGTAGTCAAAAGTAGTTTTATCAGAAAAATAGAAACGATACCAAGGGGTTAAAGGAACGAGCTGGATATGGTCTTCCATCTTCTCGTTGAATAATTCAAATAATTCTTTAATTAGGAAGGGAGCGGTAATAACGGTAGGGCCTGCATCATGCTTAAAGCCGCCTTTGCTAAATACTTGTGCTCTGCCGCCAAGCATGGGGCAACGATCTATCAGTTGGACTTGGTAGCCTTTTGCGCGCAATCTCAGCGCTGAGGCAATTCCTGCAAAACCAGCGCCTATAACGATGGCGGTTCTAGCTGGTGCTTGCGTCATATATTTGTCCTTGCAGCTTCTCCGCATAACGAATTAATAGATCACCAACAGAGAAGGGAAGGCTTTCTGCAATTGCAATAGCCTCGGACAAAGATTGATTTGCTAATAAAAGCGCTTCCTGAACTGGATTACTTATGCCTGCATCGGCAAGCACGAAAACAATATTGAGTGATTTTGACCCCGACTTATCGGTTGCATCTTTGGCGATGTCATTTAAGTCATCTATCATTTGATAGCCTATGGCAAAGCTATAGGCAGCATTTCTCGCAGAATTTAGATATTGCTTTTGATTGGCAGCAATCAATGCTAATTCTGTCGGAAGACTAAGAAGTGCACCTGACTTAGCTTTGGCAATATCTTTGTAAGTTTGCAAACAATTGGTTGGATTTTTCTTATATAAAATATCTTGGCACTGACCATCAATGACTGCGGCTGTTCTAGCACTCACAGCATTTAATAAATCAGGAATTAATTCAACACGACTTATTGCAGAGAGCATTCCGTATGCAGATGAGATTAGTAAATCACCTGTACAGATTGCAATATCGGAACCATATTTTTTCCATACGGTTGTCTGACCTCGTCTAAGGTCATCATTATCTTGAATATCATCATGGATTAAAGAAGCGTTATGAAGCAACTCTGCTACTGAGGAAAGTATCAGCATATCGTAATATTTGACGCCCAGTTTTAAACAAGCCGACAGGCAAAGTTTTGCTCTGACTTTATTTCCAGGAGTATCTAGATGATATCGACTAGTGCTAACAGCAATATTGCTGTGATTAGATGATATCGCAGGGGTAGAGCTAAGAAATTTGTTTATACAGTCATCAACTTGAGCTAATAAGCTATCCAGAGAGATTTCTGAATGATGTTGCGATATTTGGTTAACTAATGTTTCAGCTGACATTTTCAACCTCAGGTTTAGGAAGCATACAAGTTAAGTTAGCAATGAATGCAACCTAACAAGTATGCCCCCAAGTTTTAATTAGTTAACTATTAAGCCTTTTCACTTTCAGAAACAGCGACAGACCAAATAATTACACCGAATGCAATCTTGTTTAACACGTCAGCAAGGTTGTAAACGATATTTAATGCTTTCATGCTATCAGCAGGATCAGAACCAGTTAGGTAACCAACATAGTAGCCGATTGGGTAAATAGCCCAGCCGATTGTTACAATCCATCTCATCAAACTAAAGGCAGATTGAACATTCTTAGGTGCTTTAGCAGCGTTAATTTTGCTAGCTTCGCCAGCAAAGATTTCCCACAAGATATAGATCCAACCAATCATACCGATGATGAATGCTGGCATTACACCGATATAACCTGCTTCACCGATATAACCACCAACTAACATTACCAATGTACCGATCATCAAGCGCCAGAACACGCCTGTTGGTACTTTAGCGATAGCAGCTAAGATTAAGTAGAACTCAATCATTAACAAAGGTACTGTAATCAACCAGTCAATATAACGATATACAGTTGGGGTAGAACCTGTTGAAACCCATACATCGCGCATATAGAAGTAGTGAACTGCAGCAACCAAAGTAACTAGGCCGGATACTGTCAAAGAAGTTTTCCACTTGCCTGCAACACGATCGCGCTCAAGAAAGAAGAAAGCTGTTGAAGCGATTAATGCCATAGATATCAACCAAAAGGAGATACCAACAAAGTCACTAGATTGAAGAACTGAATCGGAACCAGCAAAAGATGTAGATGAAATACTTAGTAAAGATAAAACTGCTAACCATTTGTTACTTAATGAAACTTTTAAATCTTTAAACATTTGAACCTCCGTAAAAAGTTTACTTATTACTTATATATTGATTTAACTTAAGTTACACCAAACTCTACTTTATACTTAGTTTGAAATTGTTATTTGGAAAACCTTACTCCAAACAATGATAATTGGCAAATTAAGAATAAAATATTTTCATCAGAAACTATTTCACAGGAAAAGTTCCACATATTGATATTTATTTTCAATTTTTGAGACAATTAAAATTTGCCGGTGAAGGCAAATTACTTGTTAGGCGGGATACTAAAAATGCAAAAAAGATTACTAAGTGTTTGTTTTAGCACGCTATTCACAGTGATTGCATGTGGCAATATGACGGACTTATCCAGCACTGAAGTGATTGGTCCCAATCCAGAGCTACCATTGCCCAATCCTACACTTATCCCAACAGTGCAGATAGCTAGTGCTGTTGGCTGGACTGATGGTGCAAAACCGGTGGTTGCCAAGGGCTTGCAAATCATCGCCTTCGCAGAAAACCTGCAACATCCAAGATGGCTCTATGAATTACCTAATGGGGACATTTTAGTCGCTGAAACAAATCAACCAGCCAAAGCAAATTCACAATGGAGTTTGCGTAATTGGATAGCGGGTATATTTATGAAAAGAGCCGGCGCTGGGGTGGCAACAGCTAATCAAATCAGTTTATTACGTGATACTAATCATGATGGCGTTGCTGACCAAAAAAGCGTACTCATTAAAGATCTTAATTCTCCTTTTGGAATGGCTTTGGTGGGAGATGATTTGTATGTGGCCAACACCGATGCATTGCTTAAATTCAAGTACCAACTTGGCCAAACAGTGATTACGCAGCAAGCAAAAAAGATGATGGATTTACCAGCCGGCGAAATAAATTCGCACTGGACTAAAAATATTATTGTCAGCCCAGATCAATCTAAACTGTATATCACTGTTGGGTCCAATAGCAATATTGCAGAAAAAGGCATGCACAACGAAGTTGGTCGAGCGGCTATTTGGCAACTAGATCTCGCCTCTGGGCAATACCGCATTTTTGCAAGCGGCTTGCGTAACCCCAATGGCATGGCTTGGGAGCCCAATAGCGATAAACTTTGGGTAGTGGTCAATGAGCGCGATGAATTAGGTAATAATTTGGTCCCAGACTATTTAACTTCAGTCGCGGATGGTGGATTTTATGGCTGGCCTTATAGTTATTTTGGACAACATATTGACCAACGTGTGCAACCACAAAATGATCAATTAGTTGCTAGCGCGATTGCTCCAGACTATGCCCTAGGCGCCCATACTGCGTCTTTGGGGCTTACTTATAGTGCGACCAATCAACTCGGTGAAGATTTTCAACATGGCATGTTTATTGGCCAACATGGCTCATGGAATCGCAAACCATTCAGTGGTTATAAAGTAATTTTTGTGCCATTTCAAAATGGCATACCGGTAGGTATGCCTCGCGAGGTAGTAACAGGATTTTTAAATTCTCAGGGGCAAGCTCAGGGTAGGCCTGTAGGGGTGCTAGTGAATCAGCGGGGTTGCTTACTTGTGGCAGATGATGTTGGCAACAAAATTTGGCATATTAAAAAGTCTGCCGATTAAAAAACGCTACATTATGATTTCACTAATCAATATTGCTATTGGCTAAATTTTTCTTGTTTTACTTTTGACTTGCTCTTGCATCATTTTATAGATAGCTTGAATTTCTAATTGCTCTTCACTATCTAAAATGCCATCGCCATTTGCATCGAGGTGATGGTAAATTTTTTCGGTATTAGCGCTGTCGCCAGCTAAATATTCTTCTAAAGAAATATTGCCATCATGATTACTATCGTAATCACCTAGAAAAAACATTTCGGAATTTAAAGGACCAGCCTCATGATCATGAGCAAATGAATTTGTCAGTGAAGCCAAAAAACATAGGCATATTAATAGTGGCGCAGATTTGGTCATGGCATTACCTAATAGTAAAAAGGGATATGGCATAGGGTACGAAAATTAGTTCATATTGATTCAGGATTTGATTTTATCTTGATAATAAATCAATTTTCTCAAGCGTTAGCTTTCTCGTAATAGTTTTCACTTGTAGTATCTGTTTGCCTTTCTTGTACTTGAACCAACAACCATCAAGTTCCATAGAGATACAGTCCGCCACCTCTTGATTGCCTAACTGGTATAACTCTTGCGCATAAAGACTACTATTCTTGATATTCGCATTATTAATTGGTTGCCAACCATTTTGTATTAGCGTGCTTTTTACTTGTTCATAAGCTGTCCCTGGGGTCAGCTCAGGATAAAGTTCATGGGCTTGAGAAAGTACAGGCAAAGCCAATATGAATGCGGCTAGTGATTTGAAGTGCATGATGCAATCCTTATTTATTAAAGCGCCAATAGAAATTTTGTTCATATTACTTTACCACCTATTCTTAATTTAGTTCCCTATTACTTATCATCTTGATCTGTTATCAGATTGATTTTAAATATAAAAAAATTCTAGTTGCGAATAATTCTTATTTGCATTAAGATGCATGCACTGGTTTTAATTTCTATGAAAGTGTTTTATGAATAAAAATATATTTGAGTTAAGTTTAATCACTTCGGCCGTGCTATCAGTACTTTTAGTAAGCAAGGGATATGCAGAAGAAGCTGTAGAGTTGAATGAAGTCAATGTCAGCGCTAAAAGGTTAATTGATAATTCAGCTGCTCAGGGCTATCAGGGTAAGACCAGCCGAAGTGCAACTAGAACTGAAACTGCAATCAAAGATACGCCACAATCTATTACGGTCGTTACCCAGGATTTAATTAAAGACCAGTCTATACAAAGTATTGCTGAAGCTGTTCGGTATGTTCCTGGTGTAACTATTTCACAAGGTGAGGGTAATCGTGATGCGATTAATTTTCGTGGCGCAGGTGTTAGCACAGGTGATTTTTATATCGATGGTGTAAGAGACGATATTCAAACCTACAGAGATTTATATAACACCGAGCGTATCGAGGTGCTCAGAGGTCCTAATGCGATGGCTTTTGGTCGAGGTGGTTCGGGCGGGGTCATCAATCGTGTCAGCAAAGAAGCCGGCTGGGATCCAATACGCGAATTATCAATTACTTATGGCGCATTCGATCAGAAGCGCAGCAGTATTGATATCGGTAATGCAATCAATGATGTGGCCGCATTTAGATTAAATGCCGTTTACGAAGATGCAAATAGTTATCGTAATGGCGTGACTTTAGAAAGATACGGATTTAATCCTACCATTACAATAAAACCCTCCGAAGCCACTAAGGTAGTACTAAGCGCAGAATATTTTATGGATAAGCGCATAGGTGATAGAGGCATGCCATCACGTATCAATGGTAATGAAAATATAGGCAATAGACCTTACGACATTGGAGATCACAGTACATTTTTTGGTAATGCTAGATTAAGTCCTAACGAGACCGAAACTAAAGCATTGAATGCCACCATAGATCACACTTTTGATAATGGCGTAAATATCAGAAATATTTCACGTTACGCAGACTATGACAAATTTTACGATAATGTATATGCGCGATCATCAGTATCAAATGGTTTACTAAGTTTAGGGGCATACCGAGATGATACAAAAAGAGAAAACTTATTTAACCAAACCGATATCAGCTACAAGATTAAATTTGCCGGCGTAGAGCATAAATTATTAGCTGGCATGGAGCTTGCCCGTCAAGAAACTGATAATCGTCGATTCTCACCTAATGCAAGCAATGACAACTTAACAGGTACAGTCAATGTGAGTAGTCCTTATTATTTTGGTGAAAGAACATGGTTTAACAAGCGTATTAATCGCACCAGCGACGCCAATATCACAGCATTTTATTTACAAGATCAAATCGTATTCAGCCCAAATTGGGAACTGGTACTAGGGGTAAGACATGATAGATTTGATATTGATTACAAGGACTTGGCTACCACAAGTGATCCAAATAGATATCAAAAAATAAACACCACAGATAATAAATTATCACCGCGAGCAGGTTTAATATTTAAGCCACAACAAAATATTTCTATTTACGCTAGTTATAGTCAAAGTTTTGTTCCTAGAGCGGGTGATCAATTAAGTGGCTTGACTACATTAAACGCAAATCTGTCACCAGAGAAGTTTATCAATCAAGAGCTAGGAATTAAATTTGATGTAATGCCTGAATTGTCATTGACCGCTGCAATTTATAAATTGGAAAGAGAAAATCTCGCGGTGACAGATCCAAACAATCCAACCCAGTCAGTGGTTATAGATGGACAACAAACCAAGGGTTTAGAGTTGGGTGTGGCAGGTAAAGTAACCAGCAATTGGAGTATGTTTGGCGGTTATGCACTACAAGACGCAGAAATTACCAAGGACTACACTACCTCAAATTCTAGTAGCACACCGACCATTTTGAGTGGAACGCTCGTTGGTCAGACACCAAGACAAACATTTTCATTGTGGAATAAATATCAAATTGATGAGATTTGGTCTGCCGCCATTGGTATTGTAGGACGTTCAGAAATGTATGCGTTAACGCCTACAATTCATGAGTCAACAGTGCTACCAGGCTATACTAGAGTTGATGCTGCGCTATTTGGGCAATTGTCCAAAAATGTTAGATTGCAAGTGAATTTAGAAAATCTTACCAACAAGGAATATGCGCTTAGCGCACACAATAACAACAACATACTACCCGGTTCACCATTAGCAGGTAGAGCAACGCTTATTTATAATTTCTAGGTGATAATGTTAATTTCTGTGATGACTATCGATGTTAGATAATTATGTTCTACTAGATTTAGAGACAACCGGGGCAACCCCACTCAAAGATAGAATCACAGAAATTGCATTGATACGCTATCAGGATGGCGTTGAGCTAGATAGGTGGCAAACGCTTGTTAATCCGCAAAGCAATATCCCAGAATTTATTCAGAAATTAACCGGCATCAGCAATGAGATGGTGGCTGATGCGCCATCATTCGAGAGAGTCGCTGGCGAGTTATTAGATTATTTAGATGGCAGCATCTTATGTGCACACAATGTCAGATTTGATTATGGTTTTCTAAAAGCTGAATTTAAGAGAATTGGGATTAATTTTAAATCTCGTGTGTTATGTACAGTAAAACTATCTCGCAAACTATATCCAGAATTTCCTAGCCACAGTCTATCAGCGCTTATTCAGCGCTATGGCTTCACCTGCACTGAACGCCATCGCGCCATGGACGATGTTCAAGTCATGGCACAATTTCTTGAATATGCAAAGCGTGATCAAGGCGATGAAAAAATACATCAGGCGGTAGCTGCACTAACTAAACAAAGTAGCATTCCATCAGGTTTAGATAATGAGCAGTTGCAAGATATCCCTGAAACCCCTGGTGTATATTTGTTTTATGGTGAAAACAACTTGCCGATTTATATAGGCAAAAGTATTAATCTAAGATCAAGAGTGCTATCCCATTTCAGTAGTGACCATAGGTCCACAAAGGAAATGCGCATTAGTCAGGAAATCAAGCATATTGATTGGATTGAAACTTGCGGAGAATTTGGTGCGCTACTGTTAGAGTCACAATTAGTAAAACAAAAGCAACCTATCTATAACCGCCAATTAAGGCGTGAGCGTCAATTATGTGCATGGAAAATTACCCCAAGCAACAAATCGATAGCGCAGCTAAGTTTGGTGGGCGAAAGTGAAATTACTACAGAAAATTTAGACTGCATTTATGGAACCTTTAAAACCAAAAAGCAGGCGATTGAAGTATTAAGAAATTTAGCCGAGCAAAATGCTTTGTGTTTAAAGGCTTTGGGCTTGGAACCTGGCACGGGGCCCTGTTTTGGCTATCAGATTAAACGCTGTAAAGGCGTGTGTTGTGCCAAAGAAGCGCCAGAGATTCATTTGTTGCGGCTACAGCAAGCGCTGATTTCGCTAAGAATGCGACGCTGGGGCTTTGCAGGGAAAATTGCCATCAAAGAAACCCACCCCTATAGCCATGAAACGCAATTGCATATTTTTGACCAATGGTGTCATCTAGCCACAGTGAGCGATGAGCAAGCATTGCAAAGTGTGATGGCGGAAAAACACCCACTAAGTTTTGATTTGGATACTTATAAGTTATTACTCAAGGAGTTAAGTAAACCAAAATTGCAAATTATTCATTTATACAAGCAATTTCATCAACTTGCAGAAAATTAAAATAAAGCTTGCTATTTAGAACATAGCAGTCCATAGTGACTAGGTGGTGATCAACAAGTATTTCAGATTTTGTCAGTTTTAGTTTCTTCTCGTAAGTC
>CAYYBG010000025.1:0-29111 GCA_964470195.1 uncultured Methylophilaceae bacterium
TTGATGAGTCTATCCTCTCTCAACACCTGGTACAAAAAATTAACTCAGTTCAGTTTGCATGAGCGCTAAAAATTATAGTGTGATTACTCAAACAATATTTCATTATTCCAGACTTGTTTTTGTTGATATGCTTAGTTTGGTATGTAAAACGATTATCTTCCTTAAGAAACAGTATTGATTTCACCATATCTTAGCAATTTTTATTCTAGCAATTTTTGCAAGCAGATATCTTTTGATGATTGATATCCTAAGAAGCATAAGCAAAGCAATAATTGCCGTATAAAACCAAGGCTCACTGTAATCTTTTTTTGTTAACCAAAAGAAATGTAACAAAGCAAAGATTGCGATTAAGTAAACCAGTCTATGCAAACGTTTCCAGTTTTGTTTTAGTCGTACAATCATCTTCTTATTGGAGGTTGAGGCGAGCGGCAACATCATTAACCATGCAGTAAAACCGATATATACATATCGATGTTTATATAAGTCATGCCATATTGCATTCCAGTCAAACATATAATCAACCCATACGTATGCAAGTAAATGTAGGGAGGCGTAAAAAAAACTATAAAGTCCGAAAGTACGTCTAAAAACATTCAAACTGTTCATTTTGCTGTATGTAACGATAGGAGTGATGCTAAGAGTAATACAAATAAATATCAGCGTCCAAAGCCCCAAATGACGCTCAATTTTTTCGACTGGATTAGCACCTAATTGATCATAAATGACATCAGAAACGATTAAGGCTAAGGGGGTAAGGCTTATTAACCATACCAACTTTCTTATAAGTGTAAGATTACGAATGATGAAATTATTCATACTTAATAATTTCTACGTAAATCCATCCCCTGATAAAGGCTGGCAACTTGTTCTGCATAACCATTAAACATTTCAGTTTTTCTACGTTTACTAAACAGACCATCACCAATCCTTCTCTCTGTTGCCTGTGACCAACGTGGATGGTCAACCTCAGGATTAACGTTTGCGTAGAAACCATATTCACGAGCGTTGGCTTGCATCCATGTGCTGACGGGCATTTTTTCAGTAAGTTTAATATTTACAATTGCTTTTAGGCTTTTAAATCCATATTTCCATGGAACGACTAAACGGATCGGAGCGCCATTTTGGTTGGTCAATGGCTTGCCATAGATTCCTAAAGCAAGCAATGTAAGCGGATGCATTGCCTCGTCTAATCTCAAACCTTCGGTATATGGCCAATCTAAAATATTAGAGTTTTGACCGAGCATTTCGCTGGGTCTATGCAGGGAGGTAAACTGAACAAATTTTGCATTGGAGGTCGGGCCAGCTTTCTTAATCAGGCTACTTAGTGGAATACCTGCCCATGGAATTACCATAGACCAGCCCTCTACGCAGCGCAATCGATAAATTCTTTCTTCCAGAGGGGCTAATTTGATGATGTCATCCATATCTAAGGTAATATTTTGTTTCACCTCGCCCTCAATTTTAATTTGCCAGCCCTGAGTATTTAATTGATGTGCATATTTTGCAGGATCTGCTTTACTGGTACCGAACTCATAATAATTGTTATAGCTAATGATATCTTCATAAGCACTTAATTTATCCGCTGGTTTGTCTTTTGATTCACTGATTGCTGGTAGTTTTAATAATTGCGCGATGCTTTTTCCAGAGAAGGATAGATATCCTAATCCGCTGACACCTAAACTAAATTGCTTGATAAATTTTCTACGTTGCATGAAAACGTGTTCTGGAGTGATTTCGCTGGGATTGATCGACATTTCTTCCTCCTATTGACTATGCGCAAATAAAATCAGGCTGATTAACAGCCTGATTTTAAGACTAATTGATTTGCAATTTAGTTTAGTTCAACAATTTTTGTGCCCATTCTTGTGCTGATATTTGTTTATCTTGTGATGCATCCATCGCGCTAAACAACATTTTATGGAAGCCAACAAATTCATCCTTGGTAACTTTGTGATCGTGATTGCTATCCATTGCATCCATCACTTCTAATTTTGAAATGGTACGTGCATATCCGCCATCACCTAACATAGCAGAACCTTTCTTACCAATACCTACCCACTCTTTAGCGTCCAACATACCATCTTTGTTGGTATCTACAGAATCAAAAAGGCTACTATAGTAATCTTTAAATTCAGTATCTGTAACCATATGATCGCCATTGGCATCAACCATTTTCATTACAGTTAGCTTACCCACTGATGAAGCATAACCACCGGTTGACAACATTGGGTCTGCATTAACTGACATGGATGCTAACAAGCAAACGGTAATTAGAGAAATAGCGTATTTTTTCATTTCAATATCTCCTTGAAGATGTTTAATTATGTCCACTCCAATTGATTTATCAGTCTATTTTTGAATCAATCAGAGAACTTTGTCTTGTAGAATATAGACAAGTTTTATTGTAGATTATAAACGGCTTAAAGTGTAGTGAAAAATCAAATAATATTATGAAAATAAAATCTGATTTAGTTACTGATGATTTTGCTGCACTTTTTGCAGGATGATTGCGGAAAGTTCTTCTATAGAGCGACTGGTAGAATCAGCCATTGAAATGCCCAAATGACGCATCAGATTTTCCGCAGCAGCGATTTCAGCGCGGCAGTTTTCAATTGATGCATAACGACTATCAGGGCGACGTTCACTTCGAACAGAATGAAGTCTCTCTGGTTTAATTGTTAAACCAAATATTTTATTCACAAAAGGTAATAAGGCCTTTGGCAAACTACCTCTTTCAAAGTCTTCAGGAATTAATGGATAGTTTGCGGCTTTGACACCAAATTGCATGGCGAGGTAGATGCTGGTAGGGGTTTTGCCACATCTTGAAACTCCAATCAGGATTACTTGGGCCTCTTCAAGGCCAGTATTGGTCATGCCATCGTCATGGTTTAGAGTGAAGTTGATAGCTTCCATACGGTCGCCATAGTTACTTCCAGAAATACCATGAGCTATTCCAGTTCCAGTCAAAGGAACCTGTTGTAGTTCCTCACCCAATGGGTCAATAAATAAACTAAATAAATCAATAAAATAAGCGTCTGCTTGTTTGAGGGACTGTCTTAAAACATGGTTGCCCACCGACATAATAACAATTGGGCGAAAACCATCTTTGTCATGAGCCTGTGAGATGCGCTGTTTGGCTAATTGAATTTTCTCTTCAGTGTCAGTGAATGATAGACGCACCTGCTTAAAATCTGTGTCAGGAAAGTGTTCAAGAAGTTTACCTAAGGCACTTGCGGTAATGCCAGTGCTGTCAGAAATAAAAAATGCGCTTCGTTGAAACATTATTTACGGAGCAATTTCTTCCAAGTTGCAACTACCGTATCAGGATTCAGAGACACAGATTGAATCCCTTGGCTCACCAACCATTCAGCAAAATCTGGATGGTCAGATGGGCCTTGGCCACAAATACCAACATATTTGCCAAGTCGATTTGCTGTTTCGATAGCCATTGAAAGTAGTACTTTGACGGCATCATTTCGTTCATCAAACCCATCGGCTAAAATGCCAGAATCTCGATCCATTCCCAATGTAAGTTGAGTCAAGTCGTTGGAGCCAATAGAGAATCCATCAAAATATTGCAGGAACTGCTCAGCAAGCAAGGCGTTTGCAGGAATTTCACACATCATGATCAAGCGTAAACCATTTTCACCGCGTTTTAGTCCATTGCTAGCAAGTATGTCTGTCACTGCTTTGGCTTCATCCAAGGTGCGAACAAATGGAATCATAATTTCTACGTTTGTGAGTCCCATCTCTTCGCGAACCTTTTTCATCGCTATACATTCCATAGCGAAGCATTCTCTGAAGTCTTCAGCCATATATCGAGCCGCACCACGGAAACCTATCATTGGATTTTCTTCGTCTGGCTCATAAATGTCGCCACCAATAAGTTTTTTGTACTCATTAGATTTAAAATCTGAGGTACGAACAATGACTGGTTTTGGATAAAAAGCCGCTGCTATGGTGGCAACGCCTTCTGCAACTTTATCTATATAAAATTGCTTGGGACTTGCATATCCGCGCGCACGATTTTTGATGGTGGTTTGCATGGTTGCGGGCATTGCGTCTACATTTAATATCGCTTTAGGATGTATTCCCACCATATTATTAATCACGAATTCCAAGCGAGCCAAACCTACACCATCATTCGGTGTTTTGGCAAAACTAAATGCCATGTCTGGATTACCGACATTCATCATAATTTTGCAGGGAGGTTGGCCTAATTCGTCATTAGATTGGGAACTAACCTCATAATCTAATGCGCCATGATAAACAAAGCCTGATTCGCCCTCAGCACAAGACACAGTCACAATTTCACCTTCGCGCAATACATCTGTTGCATTAACGGACCCAACAATTGCTGGGATACCAAGTTCGCGCGCAATAATGGCTGCATGACAAGTTCTTCCGCCACGATTGGTCACTAAAGCGCTTGCTCGCTTCATCACGGGTTCCCAATTAGGATCTGTCATATCTGCCACTAATACGTCTCCAGGTTGTACTAGGTGCATTTCAGCGGGGTCTAAAACAATTCGCACCGGACCAACCCCAACTTTTTGAGTAACCGCACGACCAACGACTAAAGGTTTGGAGGCATGCTTTTGTAGGGTAAATGTCTCAGTGATTAGCTTAGATGCCTCTTGAGACTTCACAGTCTCTGGACGTGCTTGCAGAATATAAAGCTTGTTATCGATGCCGTTTTTACCCCACTCAATATCCATTGGACAACCATAATGTTGCTCGATAATCATGGCATATTTAGCTAACTCCAAGACATCATTATCACTGAGTGAATATACGTCTCTTTGTGATTCATTGACTTCTTCGGTGTGAGTACTTTTGCCTGCTTGAGTGGCATTACTAAAAACCATCTTTATCAGTTTAGAGCCCATTGTGCGTCGAACGATAGCGGGTTTTCCTTGAGCTAACAGAGGTTTATGTACATAGAACTCATCAGGATTCACAGCCCCTTGAACCACAGTCTCACCTAGGCCATATGAGGAAGTGATAAATACAACATCTTTGAAACCAGATTCAGTATCAATGGTGAACATCACTCCAGCACAGCCGATATCACTGCGCACCATTTGTTGAACTCCCGCTGAGAGGGCAACATCAGCATGGACAAATCCTTTGTGAACTCGGTAAGAAATTGCACGGTCATTGTATAAAGAGGCAAACACCTCTTTAATCGCATGAAGAATGTTGTCCAATCCTTGAATATTGAGAAAGCTCTCTTGTTGACCTGCAAATGAGGCATCTGGTAAATCTTCTGCAGTAGCAGAGGAACGCACTGCAAATGAAGCACCATCTCCAGATTTTGCAGTAAGCATTGCATAATTCTCGGCAATCGCATTTTCGAGAGCGGCAGGAAAAGGAGCTTGCATAATCCAATCACGAATTTTTTTGCCACATTCAGCTAATGCAATGGTATTGTCGACATCAAGATTTTGCAGTTCGGAGATAATCCTCTTATCAAGCCCACCTTGGGCTAAGAACTCACGATAAGCATCAGCAGTGGTTGCAAATCCAGTTGGAACACGCACGCCTTTTGCGGTTAATTGGGAAATCATTTCGCCTAAAGAGGCATTTTTTCCACCCACCTGAGGTACATCGACATTACGTAATTGCTCAAATGGAATCACATGGACTGACATAAAATTCTCCACTACTATAGTCTGGTTATTTTACCATTAAGTATTTATTTTCAATAATTTATAGTGTATTCTTAATAAAATATATTAAGAATACTGCTGTCATATTTTATTACAGCCGTGATAAATTATATCAGGTTGCATCATAGTTTTTTTTAAGCGAGGGTTTTGAAATGCCGCAAAAGCAATGCCAAAAGGATTTTTTGAAGTTATTGGAGCAGGTTGTAGCTGACTCCTGTTTTTGTAAGTTACGAGAGACTTGTCCAGATAAATCTGCTCATGATTGTTTAAAAGACAAAAACATTTATTCAACTCAGGTTATGCATTCTGGGCAACAGCATTAATTGTGTCGATATATAAATTGTCATTGCATCCCTAAATAATGGGTGTTGACTGAAGTATAATTTATACTTATTGGATGATTCTCTAAAAAAACGAAAAGAGTTATTGCATGCGGGTGCGCTGTTTTAATTGTGGGTATTTGTTTTTGCTTATCAGTTTGGGGCTTCTGACAGCTTGTGATAATAAATCAGCTTCATCTCCAAGCAATATTGCCAACATGGCCTTGCCAGTTGGTGTGTTGCAAATTCAAACGAGTACTGTTCCTATTCAAACCGAAGTTGTAGCCCAGACTGAGGGGGCTAAAGAAGTTGAAATAAGGCCTCGTGTTGGCGGTATATTAATTAAGCGCATGTACAACGAAGGTGAATCTGTTCAAGCGGGTAAGGTAATGTTTCAAATTGATCCTGTCCCATTTCAAATTACGCTACAACATGCAAAAGCCAATTTGGAAGCAGCTAAGGCAAGGGTAGAGCAAACTAGTCGCGAGGAAAAGCGATTGAAAAGCCTGCTTTATACTCAGTCCATCAGCCAAAGAGAGTATGACAATTCCACTACAGACTTTGCTACTGCCCAAGCGAATCTTTTACAAGCTCAGGCAGGGGTTAGAGAAGCTGAGTTAAACCTATCTTATACCTCGGTAGTCGCGCCTGTGAATGGCGTTTCAGGTCGTTTCCAATTTTCTGAAGGTGCGTTAGTAGCGGCTAATACAAGTTTACTAACGACTATTTCACAAATTAACCCAATTTGGGTCCGGTTTAGTTTATCTGAAACAGATTTGTCTTCTTTGGGTGGTTTTCTATCGGAAGATAAGGTCAAAAAAGTAACCTTGCTTTTGCCCAATGGACAAGAATACCCTCAAGCTGGCAAATTAAATTTTTCGGCAAGTAAAATTGATCCAAACCTTGGCACTCAGGAACTCAGGGCGACATTTGATAATTCACAACATCAGTTGTTACCAGGTCAGTTTGTTCGCGCACGCGTAACTACTGGGCAAAGAGATGGCGTATTTTTATTACCTCACACTGCTGTTTTGAATGGAGAACAAGGCAAATTTGTTTTTGTTGCAGAAAAGCAAGCAAAAACCACAATCGCATCAGTTCGTCCAATCAAAGAAGCTGGTTGGTATCAAAATCAATGGGTGGTTTTAGAGGGTTTGAAAGAGGGTGACCAAGTCATTGTTGATAATTTGATTAAATTGCGTCCCGGTGCTTCAGTCCAGCCTCACCCCTTTGATCAAGTACAGCTTCAAAACTCTGCTTTAGTCACTAATCAAACCAACACACATTAATCGCAGATAAGGTAACGCATGACGCGCTTTTTTATTACACGTCCAATTTTTGCCTCTGTACTGTCGATTATCATTGTTTTAACCGGCTTGGCTGCAGCATTCAAGCTGCCAGTTGCACAATATCCAGAAATTGCACCACCGACAGTACAAATTACTGCGACTTATCCCGGTGCAAGTGCCGATACACTCTCTAAAACGGTTGCTGCGCCAATCGAAGAGCAACTGAGTGGGGTTGATAATCTGCTCTACTTCAATTCAAGTGCAGACTCTAGTGGCACTTTAGTAATCACCGCAACATTTGAGGTTGGCACCAATATTGATCAAGCAACCTTTAACGTTAGCAATCGTGTCAACATTGCCTTGCCTAGATTGCCAGAAGATGTCAGACGCAATGGGGTAGTTGTACAGAAAAAATCTAACGATATTTTGTTGGTAGTGATGCTGACATCTAAAGATAAACTCCACGATAGGCTCTATTTAAGTAACTACGCTACGCTAAATATTGTTGACGAATTAAAACGTGTAAAAGGTGTTGGTGATGCTCTTGTTTTTGGAGGTCAAGATTATTCCATGCGCATTTGGCTTCGACCAGATCGGATGGCTCAATTGGGTGTCACTACCTCAGATATCGCCACCGCTATTTCCGCCCAAAATAATCAATATGCCGCAGGAAAAATTGGCCAAGAGCCAGCTCCGTCCACCCAACAGTTGGTTTACACGGTTACCGCCAAAGGTCGTTTAGTCGATCCTGGAGAATTTGGAAACATTATTCTGCGTGCAGATGGTCCAAATGGTGTGTTATATCTGAAAGATGTAGCGCGTATCGAGCTAGGGGCTCAAAACTATAACGTCACATCTGCATTGGATGGTCAGCCAGGTGTAGCTATCCCAATTTTTCTACAGACTGGGGCAAATGCCTTAGAAACTGCAGCCAATATCAAATCCAAAATGCAGGAATTGCAACACAGTTTCCCCAAAGGTATGTTGTTTAGCATTCCCTACGATACCAGTGATTTCGTTAAAGCCACCATAGAGGAGGTGCTTCATACATTTGTGGAAGCTTTGGTGTTGGTTGTACTTGTGGTTTTTCTTTTCTTGCAAAGTTGGCGTGCCACACTGATTCCAATTATCGCTGTTCCTATTTCATTAATTGGCACATTTGCTGGACTTTATTTGTTTGGCTTTTCGATTAATTTGCTTACCTTATTTGCCATGATTTTAGCCATTGGGATTGTGGTAGACGATGCCATCGTGGTTTTAGAGAATACCGAGCGCTTAATGAAAGAAGAGGGTTTAAGTCCTTTAAATGCCGCTATCAAGTCAATACATCAAGTTGAAGCTGCGGTGGTGGCAATCGTTTTGGTATTGTGTGCAGTATTTGTTCCTGTTGCCTTTCAAGGCGGCATTGCTGGCGAGCTTTACCGTCAATTCGCTGTCACCATTGCCATTGCGGTGGTCATCTCTGGCGTTGTTGCGCTGACCCTGACGCCTACGCTTTGCGCGATGATATTAAATTCTCATCATCAACACCATCGGTTTTTTGTGTGGTTTAACGATAAATTTAGCCGATTCACTCATTTTTATACCGATGTCGTAAGACATACTTTGCTACACAAAATTATTGGAGCGGTCATCTTTTCAGTAATTTTATTCATAGTGGCGATGTTGTTCCGTATAGTGCCGTCAGGATTCGTTCCGCCTGAAGATCAAGGTTATGTGGTAACTATCGTGATCATGCCGGATGGTGCCACACTGTCTAGAACAACGCATACTACAGAAAACGTTCGCTCAGCTATCGCTACTGATCAGGCAGTTGCTCATGAGTTTGCGGTAAATGGTTTCGAGCTATTAACTGGCGCTAATAAAACCAACGCAGCGACTATGTTTGTTCGACTCAAGGACTGGAAAGATAGAAAAAAATCAGCCCAAGAAATTGTGAATCAATTATTTGCGATAGGCATGAGTCAGCCTGATGGATTGGCAATTGCCGTCAATCCGCCCTCTATTCGAGGCCTAGGTTCAGCTGGGGGCTTTGAAGTTTATGTGCAAAGTCAGCGCGACACTGATCCAATTAAGCTTTCACAAGTCACCAATGGTTTTATCGAGGTTCTCAAATCTGATCCTCGACTGACTGGCCTAAATACTTTTTTTAGACCAACCGTACCACAGTTATTTATTGAAGTAGACGAAGCTAAAGCCATTTCACAAGGTGTACGTTTAGGGGATATCTATTCGACTTTGCAAAGTACTATGGGGTCATTTTATGTTAATGATTTTAATAAAAACGGACGTACCTACCGAGTTCAGTTACAAGCCGAGCCAGAATATCGGATGAGTCCAGAGGATGTTGGGCGAGTTTATGTACGCAGTTCAACTGCTGGATTAAACAATATGGTGCCTATCTCTGCCATCAGTCATGTTAGCAATATAGTAGGCGCAGAGCAGCTTGAACGTTATAACGGTCTTTTGTCAGCAAAAGTATTTGGTAGCGGTGCATCCGAAGTGAGCTCAGGTGAGGCGATTGCAATTGTTGAGCAATTAGCAAAAGATAATTTACCCGATGGGTATAAAATTGCTTGGACGGCCCAAGCATATCAAGAAAAACGAACTGGAAACGCTGCGCTGTACGCTTTTGGCTTTGCCATTATTATGGTTTTTCTAATTCTTGCAGCACAATTTGAAACTTGGTCATTACCTTTAGCTGTGATTATGGCCGTACCTTTTGCTATGACAGGCGCATTATTGGCCGTGCTGGCTCGAGGGATGAGTAATGATATTTATTTTCAGATTGGACTCATCACGCTGATTGGTTTGGCCGCCAAAAATGCAATCTTAATTGTTGAATTTGCCAGCCAAAAAATGGAGGAGGGGATGCCCATTGCTGAGGCAGCCCTTGAAGCAGCAAGGTTGCGATTTAGACCGATTGTGATGACTTCCATGGCTTTTGTGTTGGGAATCATTCCTCTGGTTTTTGCTACCGGAGCAGGTGCAGCTGCCCGTCAATCAATGGGTACCGGGGTGTTTGGGGGAATGTTAATGGCAACTTTTGTAGCGACTATTTTTGTTCCACTTTTCTTCACTTGGTTATCAGGTAAACATGTTCGTCAGCATGGACACATTCCTGAAGAGCATGAGAATTCTTAAATTAACAGTGTAGTGAAAATATCAACCGCATGAAGATCCGATCTTGTTTAACTATTTTAGTGATAAGCACTAGTTTGCTCGCTTGCTCCCTCATGCCAGAGTTCGTGCGTCCTCGAACAGAAATGCCTGAGCAATTTAAGTTTGATATTGTTAATCAAGTAAACCAGCAGTTCACTGAGGATTGGTGGCTTATGTATCAAGATGAACAATTGAATCAGTTGGTAGCGAAAGCGATGCAACATAATCCTAATGTAGCTATCGCGGTGGCCAATATTGAACAAGCCGACGCCTATATGCGTGAGGTAGGAGCTGCCTTATTACCTGATGTTGGGTTGCAAGCTGGTGCATTAAAGTCACGTTTTACTGAGCGTGGACCTATCCCATTGTTTGGAGGCATGGAGCCAAAGCGCACTACCTTCAATACTCGCTTGGCAAGCTCCTTCGAATTGGACTTCTGGGGTAAATTGCGTGCTGCAAAGCAGTCTGCGAAAGCGGCAGCCTTAGCATCGAGATATGCAAAAGAAACAGTGATATGGTCATTACAAAGTCTTGTAGTTAACCACTATCTTTTTTTGCTAAACCTGCAAGTGCAAATCAATATTACTGAAAACAATATAAAAATACGTCAGGAGAGCTTGGCGCTAACGCAAAGAAGATTTGAGGGTGGAGTAGTTTCTGCACTTGATGTACATCAAGCAACAACGGCTTATGCAAACTTGCAAGCACAGCTTGCTGATTTAAAAAGACAAGAAGAGGTAATTCGTAATCAGCTGGCATTACTTACTGGGGATATGCGCCTTAGCTTGGTATCTAACAGCCTGACTAAGTTGCCAAATCCACCTATTCCTCCAGCTGGTATTCCCTCAAGATTGATGGATAATCGGCCTGATATTCGACAAATTGAACAAGAATTAGTCGCAGCAAACGCGAATTTAACTGTTGCTAAAACGGCATTGTATCCTTCTATTTCTCTCACCACCTATTATGGTGGAGAAAGTTTATTGCTAAGTGATTTATTGGTACCGCCTGCAAGAGTTTGGGGCATTGGTCTAGGTCTTAATTTACCAATATTTAATGCAGGACGTTTGCAGTCCCGTATTGACCAATTAAGTGCTGTACAAAAGCAATTAATCGCAAAGTATGAGTCAGTGTTGCAAAAAGCTTTTCAAGAAGTGAATGACGCATTGGTCAATTTGCGCCAACAAACAGAACGTGAGGCCGCACTTGCTGCGAGCGTTGCAGCGGCAGAAAAAGCTTTAGAGATTGCTAATAATCGATACCATTCAGGATATTCAGCTTATATTGATGTTTTAGATGCACAAAGAGTACTTAATGAAGCTAATCTCTCTCATGTTCAAAGCCAACATGCTAGATTAGAAGCTAGCGTTGATCTTTTTAAAGCCTTAGGTGGAAATTGGCAATCAAGACTTCAATAGAGATTATCGCTTGTGAATATCGAGGAACTTAAGTGTTAATACGATAGTTGCTAAGACAAAGGTAATGGCATTCGCTACGATGACTGGCCAGCTTTGAATGTATAAGCCGTAAATAAACCAAAGTGCGACCCCCAATGTAAAGAATGCATACATAGGCAAGGAAATTCCAGATAAGTCTCGAGTTTGCCAAGAATGTAATGCTTGTGGCAAAAATGCGATTGTAGTCAGTAGTGCGGCTATATATCCTATGATTTCAATATGCATATTTTCAATATCCTAACGTTTTGTAATTGACTAAACTCCTATCTAGTCATGTGCTCGTGCTAAAATGCGCGCAATTTTTTCATTGTGAATTATATGACAATAAGAACTCGCTTTGCCCCTAGTCCAACAGGATTTCTACATATTGGTGGTGCTAGAACGGCTTTATTTTCTTGGGCTTTCGCTCGTAAGCACCATGGCCAGTTTATTCTGCGCATAGAAGATACAGATGTGGCGCGCTCTACACCTGAAGCTGTTCAAGCAATATTAGATGGTATGCATTGGTTGGGGTTAGATTATGATGAGGGCCCGCACTTTCAGATGCAACGTATGCCGCGCTATCGTGAAGTGATTGAGGATATGTTGCAAAAAGGGCTAGCATATTACTGCTATGCCTCAAAAGAGGAACTAGAGGTATTGCGTGAAACGCAAATGCAACAGGGTATTAAGCCTAAATACGACGGCCGCTGGCGTCCAGAGCCGGGTAAGCAACTAGCGCATCCCCCCAACGATATTGCACCAGTGATACGCTTTAAAAACCCTCAGACTGGCTTTGTCGAATGGAATGACTTAGTAAAGGGACCCATTCGAATTTCCAACGCAGAATTAGATGATTTGATTATTGCGCGGGCAGATGGCACACCAACTTATAATTTTTGTGTCGTGGTTGATGATTATGATATGAAAATTAGTCATGTTATTCGTGGAGATGATCATGTTAATAACACTCCAAGGCAGATTAACATGCTGCAAGCGCTTGGTGCACCATTACCACAATATGCGCACTTATCCATGATATTAGGGGATGATGGTCAAAAATTATCCAAACGCCATGGCGCCGTGAGTGTAATGCAATATCATGAAAATGGATATCTTGCGCCTGCGGTATTAAATTACCTTGCTCGTTTAGGATGGTCTCATGGTGATGATGAAATTTTTGATATGCAGCAATTTTGTCTTTGGTTTGATTTAGACCACATCACTCCATCAGCTGCCCAGTTTAATACAGAGAAATTGAACTGGCTTAATGCTCATTATATTAAACACACCGAGCTGTCAGTGCTGGTTCGGGACGTCGCTGATCGCATGCAAGCATTAGATATTCATAATATTGTCGATATTGAACTAGCCAAACAAATCTCACTTTATCAAGAGCGTGTTCAGACTTTGCAAGAGTTGGCAGAAAGTTTGATTTACTTTTATCAAGAACCTGCGCCTGAACGGGAATTACTGGAGAAACATTGCACAGAAGAAATCAAACCTATTTTAAATGAACTTATTCATCAGTTAAAAAATTGTGATTGGAACGCAGAAAGTATTCATCATTTGATAAATGAATCTGTTCAAAAAAACAGTATAAAATTTCCTAAATTGGCGATGCCTCTACGAGTGATATTGACCGGTTCAGCTCAATCTCCGAGTATCAATGATGTCATGTTTATATTGGGTAGAGACGCTGTTCTGACTAGACTGCAACAGTTTTTTTAATTTTTGTGCTTGGTTGGAGAACAAAAGGCTTTACAATAGAGTCATAACAATGCTGTCAATTGATAGCATTTAAGAATATTTATTAATAAGAAAGGTAACTGACATGAATCAAAAAGGGCTTATGCTACAAGACCCATTCCTAAATGCACTGAGAAAGGAACATGTTCCAGTTTCAATTTACCTCGTCAATGGTATTAAGTTACAAGGACAAGTTGATTCTTTTGATCAATATGTGATTCTCTTAAAAAATACAGTGACACAAATGGTCTATAAACATGCAATTTCAACGATTGTCCCTGGTCGCAATGTAGCGATGCCAGATATTGTTAGCGACGAATAACTCTTCGGCAGTCCCATGTTTGATCGGCCTGCCATTCACCCCTCTGCAATATTAGTCTCAATTGATCTAGGCTCTGTAGGTTATCAGGATGACCTAGCAGAGTTTAAGCATCTTGCTATTGGAAGTGGTGTTAGCGTAAAAGGTGTGCTTGAGGCTCGTCGAGAACGACCTGATCCAAAATACTTTTTGGGCTCGGGAAAAGTTGAAGAACTCCAACAGCTCATGCAAGCGCAGGATGCCAAACTTGCACTATTTAGTCATGATCTCAGTCCTTCGCAACAAAGAAATCTGGAAAAATTTTTACAGTGTCGGGTAACTGATAGAACTGGTTTGATACTGCAAATATTCGCCCAGCGTGCCAAAAGCCATGAGGGTAAATTGCAAGTTGAACTTGCCCAACTTGAACATTTGTCTACTAGATTAGTTAGAGGATGGACGCACTTAGAGCGTCAAAAAGGTGGTATTGGTGTGCGGGGTGGTCCTGGTGAAACTCAATTAGAGCTCGACAGGCGTATGTTACGAGCTAGAGTTAAGCAGTTGCGTGAAAAACTTGATAAATTAAAGCAACAGCGAGGCATGCAAAGACGTTCTCGTAAACGCTCTAATGTATTAAGTATTTCGATAGTCGGTTATACCAACGCTGGCAAATCCACGCTTTTTAATCGCTTAACCCATGCGGATGTTCTTGCTGCTGATCAGCTGTTTGCGACTTTAGATACGACTTCACGCAAACTTTACTTGCCTGATTGTGGACAGGTAGTGATTTCCGATACGGTAGGATTTATCAAACACTTACCACATGCTCTGGTGGAGGCCTTTGGTGCGACCTTAGAAGAGGCTGTTCAGGCAGATTTATTGTTACATGTGGTCGACATGGCCTCTCCTAATCGTGACGAGCAAATTCAGTCTGTACATCAAGTTTTGGATGAAATAGGGGCGCAAAACGTGACGCAAATATTAGTCCTGAACCAAATAGACAGAATAGGCATGGATGCAGGATTTGAGCGCAATGAATATGGTAAAATCAGCAAAGTACTAGTTTCAGCAAAAACCGGTGACGGTTTTGACTTTTTAATTCAAGCAATCACAGAGCACTATCAAGCCTTTCGTCAATTTTTGACGTCTGAGCAAGCGTATCAATATTAGAGTTAGGATGGATTAGAAATGGCAAATGATTCAGGTTGGGGTAATCGAAACCCAGAAGGACCTCCAGATTTAGATGAAGCTTTACGAGCACTCAGTAAAAAAATTCGTGCGGTATTTTCTGGGAGTCAAGCAAAAAATGACTCTCCCAACAGTCAAGTGCCTGTTTTACCGGTAGTTGGTTTAATATTATTTATTTGGGTTGCAACAGGTTTTTATATTGTTGATCAAGGCTCACGCGGTATTGTATTACGTTTTGGCAAGCATGTTGAAACCACCCAACCTGGCCCGCGTTGGCACATTCCATATCCAATCGAATCAGTGACTATCGTCAATATGGAGCAAGTTCGCACTGTTGAGGTTGGTTATCGCTCTGGGGATGCAAACTCTGGCCGTAGTAAGGAATTAAGAGAATCACTGATGTTGACCGATGATGAAAACATTATCGACCTTCAAATTGCGGTTCAATACAATCTCAAAAACGTAGAAGATACATTATTTAACAACCGCACTGCTGAGGAATCTGTGCGAAGTATCGCAGAAACAGCAATCCGCGAAGTAGTGGGTCGTTCTAAATTGGATTTTGTACTCTATGAGGGTCGAGAAGAAATTGCTGTGAATACTAAAAAGCTCATGCAATCAATTCTTGATCGATATAAGACGGGTATCAATGTGGTGAGTGTAACAATGCAAAATGCCCAACCTCCTGAGCAAGTTCAAGCTGCTTTTGAAGATGCTGTCAAAGCCAAACAAGACCTTGAAAGACAAAAAAACGAAGGCCAAGCCTATGCAAACGATGTTATTCCAAAAGCGCGAGGAACAGCAGCTAGATTGGCGCAAGAGGCGGCAGGCTATAAAACTCGGGTCATCAATGAAGCTCAAGGTAACGCTAGTCGATTTAATCAAATTCTTACGCAATATCAACGTGCACCCGAAGTGACTAGACAACGTCTGTATATCGACGCACAAGAGCAAATTATGTCCAGTGTCAGTAAAATTCTGATTGATCAAAAAGCTGGTAATCAATTGCTTTATTTGCCATTAGATAAACTAATGTCTATGACAGATAGCAATAAGCAAAGCAATCTCGAAGCAATCAATAGTACGCTAGCCCCAGCTGTTGAAAGTGCTAGTGAAAAAAGTAGAGGGCGAGATGCTAACCGAAGCAGGGAGAGAGAGTAATGGAATCTATGCGTAATATTGGTTTGTTTTTGGTTGGGCTGGTGTTGCTGTTGATATTAACTGCTAGCGCTACTTTTACAGTGGATCAACGTGAATATGCTTTGGTGAAACGTTTAGGAGAGGTTGTTGCTGTAAAGCAGGAGGCCGGGCTTTATTTCAAAGTGCCTTTTATCGATTCAGTTACCTATTTCGATAACAGAATTCTTACTTTAAGTTGGGAAGAACCTGATCGATTTATCACTAGTGAAAAAAAGAATGTATTAGTCGATTCCTTTGTTAAATGGCGAATTGTTGATCCCAAAAAATATTATGTTTCTGTTCGTGGAGATGAGGCGCAAGCGGAACGAAGATTATCACAGATGGTGAATGACGGATTGCGAGCTGAATTTGGTAAACGAACCATCCATGATGTTGTATCGGGAGAGCGAGGTCAGATTATGGAGATTTTGCGTCAGCGGGCTGATCGTGAGTCAAGACAGATTGGTGTACAGGTATTAGATGTTCGTCTGAAACGTGTGGATCTGCCGGTGAATGTTAGCAATTCGGTTTATGATCGGATGGAGGCTGAGCGTAAAAGTGTTGCTAATGAACTTAGGTCGGAAGGCTCGGCTGCAGCTGAAAAAATTCGTGCTGACGCTGATCGACAAAGAGAGATTATTGTGGCTGAAGCCTTCCGAGAGGCACAAAAATTAAAAGGTGAAGGCGATGCAAAAGCGGCTGAGATTTATGCCTCAGCCTATGGAAAAAACCCTGAATTTTATGCTTTCTACAGAAGCCTCGAGGCTTATCGTAATACCTTCAAGAGCAAGAGTGACGTGATGTTACTTGAGCCTAATTCAGATTTTTTGAAATATATGCGTCAATATCAAGGAGGTAAGCGTTAAAAGCGCCTGACAGCATGAGTCATCGTTGGTTATTACCAGAGCATATAGAAGACATTCTACCTGCAGAAGCTAGCCAGATTGAACAATGGCGTAGACGGCTATTAGATTTATTTGCACTTCATGGTTATCAATTTGTTATTCCTCCGCTGCTAGAGTATGTCGAATCCTTAACGACAGGGGTAGGTAATGATCTTGATTTAGCTACATTTAAAGTAGTCGATCAACTAACAGGTCGTTTGATGGGTGTCCGAGCCGACATCACTCCTCAGGTGGCTCGTATTGATGCACATTTGCTGAACCAACAAGGCGTTACAAGGCTTTGCTATGCAGGTAATGTGTTAAGAACTATTGCTGATAGCGCTACACAAACGCGCGAGCCTATTCAAGTAGGGGCGGAGTTGTTCGGACATGCAGGTGTAGAGGGTGATATTGAAATACAATTATTAATGGTGAAGGCACTTAGGTTGCTTGGGCTAAGCGATATTTTGCTGGATTTTAGTCATGTCGGTATATTTTCCAGCTTGTTGGCTAATAGCCAGTTGAATGAGGCTGACAAACAAAGCCTACAAGCAGCTTTACAAGTTAAAGACGCTAGTAAAGTCAGGGTGTTGTTAAACAATACCGATGCAGGGACTAAAACTGCCATTTTAAGTTTGCTGGAATTGAATGGTGATATTACGGTACTAAATGAAGCTGAAAAACGCTTACCCAAAATTTCAAGCATTACTCAGGCATTGTCAGATATGCGTAAAGTCGCTAATGCAATAATGGACTTGGATGTCAAAGTATCTGTTGATTTGTCTGAACAGCGCGGATATCAGTACCATAGTGGCATGCTTTTCTCTGCCTATGTTCCGGGATGCGCAGGCGCACTTGCACTCGGTGGTCGGTATGATAGTGTGGGTCAGGTGTTTGGTCGTGCTAGAAGTGCAACAGGATTTAGTTTGGATATGCGCGGATTACTTCAATTTGCGCATACCAATTTAAACCATGATGCTGTTCTTGCGCCTTATGACGCACAAGATAAAGAGTTGAGCCTACAAATAGAGTTATTACGTCAACAGGGAGAGGCGGTCATCGTTGACTTGCCTGGTCATGAAATGCATCGCGACGAATTATCTTGTAAGCGTCAATTAGTCAAACAAGAGGGAAAATGGCGAGTGGTAAAGCGCTAGAGAGTCTAGTAGTCAATTAAATTAAATCAAAAAAAGCAGGAAATAATGGCTAAAAATGTTGTAGTAATTGGCACCCAATGGGGTGATGAAGGCAAAGGAAAAATCGTTGATTGGCTGACAGACCATGCTCAGGGCGTAGTTCGCTTTCAGGGTGGGCATAATGCTGGCCATACACTTGTGGTAGGTCAAGGAAGTGCGCAAAGAATTTTTAAATTGAATTTAGTCCCTTCTGGCATCGTCAGAGAAGGGGTGAATTGTTACATTGGAAACGGTGTTGTATTGGATGTGGCACATTTGCTCAAGGAAATTGAAACCCTTGAACAAGGTGGTTTAGAAGTTCGCTCACGACTTAAAGTGAGTCCAGGCTGTCCTCTAATTCTGGATTATCATGTGGCACTCGACCAAGCACGTGAGCTTAAACGATCAGCAAATAAAAAAATTGGTACCACCGGAAAAGGAATAGGTCCTACTTATGAAGATAAAGTTGCTCGCCGCGCTTTAAGATTGTACGACCTTTTTTTTCCTAAACAATTTGCTGATAAATTAGCCGATGTTTTGGATTACCATAATTTTGTATTGACTCAATATCTAGCAACTAAGCCGGTTGATTTACAGCAACAATTAGATAATGCCCTAGCTATGGCTGATCAGGTTAAACCACTGGTAGCTGATATTTCTGCGGCACTATATGTTGCTAATGCGCGTGGAGATAATCTCCTGTTCGAAGGTGCTCAAGGTACCTTGCTTGATGTTGATCATGGAACCTATCCTTATGTGACATCAAGCAATTGTGTGGCTGGTCAAGCTTCTGCAGGTACTGGTGTTGGACCAAATATGTTGCATTATGTATTAGGTATTACCAAAGCTTACACAACAAGAGTCGGTGGTGGACCATTCCCGAGTGAACTCGATATTGAAACTCCGGAAATGCCAGGTTATCAAATGTCAAATAAAGGTCAGGAAATTGGCACCGTGACCAAGCGTAAACGTCGTTGTGGTTGGTTTGATGCGGCAGCTTTGCGAAGATCTGCACGAATAAATGGATTGACTGGTTTGTGTATCACCAAATTAGATGTATTAGATGGTATTCAAGAACTAAAGATATGTACTGGCTATCATTTGGATGGACAAATAATTGATACGCTCCCTATTGGTGCCGATGATGTGGCTCGTTGCCAGCCAATCTATGAGACATTACCTGGCTGGTCGGAGAGTACTTTTGGGCTGAGTCAATGGCAGCAGTTGCCCGCAAATGCACAGAATTACCTAAAACGCCTTGAGCAACTTTGCGCAGTCAAAGTCGCTATCGTATCTACTGGTCCAGAGCGAGATGAAACCATTGTCCTCGACCATCCTTTTGTATAAGAGTTGCTTGTGTCTCAACACCGTATTGCTTGGGGTTTGACTGGATCTGGACATTACTTGCGTGAATGTTTACAAGTATTGCATGAGCTAGAAAACGTTGATTTATTTGTCAGTAAAGCAGCGTCAGAAATTTTGCAGCAATATGGATATCAGCATCATGTTGGCAAGGTTTACCAAGATAAAACAGCCAGCTCTGTACCAGTTGAATTGTTTTACAAAGGTGTTTACGACAAAGTTGTAATTGCCCCATGTACTTCCAATACAGTGGCTAAGATGGTGTGTGGCATCTCAGATACACTTATTACCAATATCTATGCTCAGGCCGGTAAATGCCGTGTATCCTCAGTTATATTTGCTTGCGATACTGCTACTGAGCTCGAATCAGAAGCTCCTAGAGAAAAATGGGTCAATGTTTATCCTCGAAAAATAGATCTAGACAATGTTGCCAAGTTAGCTAGTTTTGAGGCAACCACTGTTGTCGACAGCATTCCTGCACTGAGACAAGCTATTCAGCCGATTTTCCCCTGACCTGAATGCAATAGTGAGCATGTTAAACTGCTGGGCCTATCTCATTTGTGCAAACTCACGTGACTGAAAAAATTCTTTTTCTTACTGGCAAACTAGCAGAAAACAGTTTGCACCGAGTACTGGAGTCAATCCAGCCTAAATCATTTGAGCCACAAGTGATGAATATCGGTGTTTCAGTTGCTGCATTAATGACACCTCAAATGATTTCCAGACGTTTAGCTCAATTGCCCAAAGCCGATAAATTAATCGTCCCGGGATTGTGTGTTGGCAATTTAGACGTCTTACAACAACAGTACGGCATTCCGGTTCTAAGGGGACCAAATGATTTAAAAGATTTGCCGCAATTCTTTGGTCAGCAGGGACAGCAATCTGATTTGTCAAAGCACAATACGCTCATTTTTGCTGAGATAGTCGATGCTCCTTTTTTAGAGGTAGAGGAAATTCTGCTACGTGCAGAGCGCTATGTATCTCAAGGAGCAGATGTTATCGATTTAGGCTGTATGCCGAATACCGCTTTTCCCCATTTAAAGCATAGTATCCAAGCGCTGAAACAGCATGGATTTAAAGTGAGTGTTGATTCATTGAAAGTGGAAGAGCTTTTGTTAGCAGGTCAGTCGGGTGCAGATTATCTACTCAGTTTAAATGAAAAAACTCTGTGGGTGGCTAAGCAAGTAGATTCCATTCCTATTCTAATCCCTACCAAACCTAGTAATCTTGCCAGTTTATATCGTGCCATCAAACAGATGCAAACTTGGAATAAAGCATTTATTGCAGATCCAATTCTCGAACCAATTCCATTTGGCTTTACTGAGTCTATTAATCGCTACACAAAACTTCGCAAACGTTACCCTGATATCTCTATCATGATGGGAGTTGGTAATCTGACCGAGTTAACAGAGGCGGATACTACTGGTATCAATGCCTTATTGTTTGGCATGATTGCAGAGTTAAATATTCAAGCTGTACTCACTACTTCCGTTAGTTCACATGCTAGTAATGCTGTCGCGGAAGCTGATGTTGCTCGACGTATGATGTATGCAGCAAAGCAAGATAATCGTTTGCCAAGAGGTTATAGTACAGCGCTAATGGGTCTTCATGAACGCAAGCCATTTCCTTATAGTGTTGATGAAATTTCATCGTTGGCAAAGTTGATTAAAGACGATAATTTCCGTATTCAAGTAGCCCAAGATGGAATTTATATCTACAACAGAGATGGAATACGTCATGACATTGATCCGTTTCGCTTATATCCACTTTTAAATGTAGCTGATGATGCCTCCCATGCTTTTTATCTAGGCGTTGAATTAGCCCGTGCACAAATAGCTTGGCAACTTAAAAAGCGATATACGCAAGACGAGGAATTACAATGGGGGGTGAATAGTGTTGTCAGTGATCCACGTGGCAAAGTTGCACATCGTGAATTGACGTTGAAAGAGAAGAAAAAATGACAAGGTCAGGTGAAGCAATTTTTGAGCTTATCGTGGTAAGTGAAGATAAAGACGGGCGGCCTCATATCGCACCCTTTGGTGTTCGGCGACAACATCATCAAATTCTGATTGCACCATATCGACCCTCAACGACTTTAGATAATCTATTAAATCAAGGACGTGCAACGTTAAATATGACTGACGATGTAAGGGTATTCGCTGGTGCATTGATAGGACATGAGTGTTGGCAACTTTCTAGGCTTAATCATGCTTGGATACTGGATTCAACTTTATCTTATCAGTTACTTAAGTTATCGCACGTTAACCAAGATGCTGTTCGTCCAACCTTATATTTTGATGTGCTTGATAGTGTGAACGTATCGCCATTTGTTGGTTTTAATCGTGCTCAACATGCTGTTATAGAGCTTGCTGTTTTGGTAAGTCGCCTGCACCTTTTACCTCTGACATTAATTCAGCAAGAAATGCAAACATTACAAACGATTGTAGAAAAAACTGCAGGCGATAGAGAGTGGCAAGCATGGCAGTGGTTAGTTGAAAAAATCACTCAGCATGCGGAGTCTGTATGACAAAACTACTAGTGAGTGTGAAAAACCAAAGTGAAAGTCTAATCGCGCTTAATGCTGGAGTAGATTTGATTGATTTAAAGTCACCGCAACATGGTGCTTTGGGAGCATTAGCATTAGATGAAATAGCGAGTATTGTTCAATCTATTCAAGGCCGAGCTACTATCAGTGCCACTATTGGAGATGTTAGTCCTGATGCTGAGGGGGTTGAGGAAATCGTATTAGCAACCGCTTCATGTGGTGTGGATTTTGTAAAAATCGCGATGTTAGACGTCACTCATTCCATTCATGCATTACAAAAATTAACTAAATTAAGCCCACAAGTAGCAATGATTGCGGTGCTATTTGCTGAAGACCATTATGCTCCTGATATCTTGCAGCAAATCACCTCAGCTGGCTTTGTGGGTGCAATGCTGGATACTCGAAAAAAACAAGGATTAACACTTCTAGATCATTTTGATTTAGAGACCTTAAAACAATGGGTGGCTGAAGCTAAATCGCTCAATTTGATGACAGGCTTAGCAGGTTCTCTTTCATGCCAAATGTGGCCAATTCTAAGTTCATTTTCATCAGATTATCTTGGCTTTCGCGGAGGGCTTTGTGATAATGCTAGAGACTCGGATTTAAATCTCAGCAAATTGCAGCAGTTGTTGCAGGTTATTCAGCAGCAAGAGCTAAGCAATTTGATAAATTTCACACCAGATTAATTTTGCGGAATTTGATGCATGAACGCGATCGCAGATAAACAACTTGTTGATTTCATCATAGAGGCTGAATGGATCGCTCCTGTGGTACCTCAAGGACAATTATTAGAAGGTTATGCTATCGCTGTACTAGACGGTGTGATAGTGGCAATTCAGCCAAAAAACCAGATTCATCGACAATACCATGCGGCCCAACTATTGGAACTGGATGGGCATATATTGATACCTGGGCTCATCAATTTACATACTCATTTAGGGATGAGCATGATGCGTGGCTTAGCCGATGATGTTGCTTTGATGAAATGGCTACAACAATATATTTGGCCTGTTGAGCAGACTTTTGTAGCAGAGAGATTCGTGCGTGATGGCGCATTGCTAGGATGTGCTGAGCTATTGCAGTCTGGCGTTACTTGTTTTAATGATATGTACTTTTTCCCTCAAGCAACGGCTGAAGCTGCGATTCAGTCTGGCATTCGAGCTTTTATTGGTTTAGTCGTCATGGACTTTCCTACCAAATATGCCCATGATGCTGAGGATTATTTGGCTAAAGGCTTGGAAATTCGCGATGAATGGCGCGACAGCGATTTAATCCACGCTACGCTTGCACCACATGCTCCCTATACGGTTAATGATAAAACCTTTGAGCAGATTGTGACTTATGCGGAGCAACTAGATTTGCCAATTCATATGCATCTGCATGAAACTCAGCATGAGGTTGAAGAGTCTCTCAATAACTATGGAGTCAGACCCGTAGAGCGTATGCGTCAGCTGGGCGTTTTAGATCCTAGATTAATTGCTGTACATTGCGTGGCGATGAGCGATTATGATTTAGATTTGTTGCAATGCCATCGCGTTAATGTTTGTCACTGTCCAAGTTCTAATCTGAAGCTAGCTTCTGGCATTGCTCCCATTACATCGATGTTGGCAAGGGGGTTAAATGTTGGCCTGGGAACGGATAGTAGTGCAAGCAACAATCGTTTAGATATCTGGACAGAAATGCGAACCGCTGCACTGCTTGCTAAGGTTGAACATGATGATGCGGCAGCATTGCCAGCTTGTCAGGCACTGGAGATGGCTACCATTCAGGCCGCGCGTGCACTGAATGCGGACGCTCAGATAGGTAGCTTGGAAGTAGGAAAGCGTGCTGATATTTGTGCTGTGAATCTACAACATATTACCAGTATGCCGTGTTATGACCCTATTTCTCAATTAGTCTACGCCTGTGGGCGTGAACATGTTACTCATGTCATGGTTGATGGTGTGCTGCAATATCAGAAATTACCATTTCAGCATGGTGTATATGCTGGAATAGAACCGAAAGAAATAAAGGAAATCGTGCAATTATGGCAATCGAAGCTGAAACCCTTCAAGTCAACGTAGATAATACGGAACTAGAGAAATTTGCGAATCTGGCCCATCGCTGGTGGGATAAAAATAGTGAATTTAGACCGCTTCATGAGATCAACCCTCTGCGCTTGGATTTTATTGACCAAGCAGTTTCTCTTGAACAAAAAAAAGTACTGGATGTAGGATGTGGAGGGGGCATTCTTTCTGAATCAATGGCACAACGAGGTGCACTAGTGACCGCTATTGATATGGGTGAAAAGGCCATTAAGGTAGCAAAATTGCATCAGTTGGAATCTGGTCTTGAAGTAGATTATCGGCTATGTTCAGCAGAGCAATTGGCAGCCGAGCAAGCGCATCAATTCGATGTGGTCACCTGCATGGAAATGTTAGAACATGTCCCGCATCCACAATCAGTGGTATCTGCTTGCGCTAGTCTAGTAAAACCAGGTGGAGACGTGTTTTTTTCTACACTTAATCGCAATCCTAAATCTTATTTATTTGCCGTGATAGGGGCAGAATATATCCTAAACTTGCTACCCAAAGGTACTCATGATTATGCTAAATTCATCAAACCATCAGAGCTTGCCGCTTGGGCTAGGATTGATGGTTTGTCATTGCAACAAATGATAGGCATGCACTATCATCCTTTCAAAAAAACCTACCATCTTGCACCTGATGTATCTGTCAATTATTTAGCGCATTTCAAAAAACAAGTATCTGCATGAAACCTACTCTAGTGTTGTTTGATCTTGACGGAACCTTGGTCGATACCGCTCCAGATCTGGCTTATGCGCTAAACTTGCAACGCCAAAGGCATGGCTTGCCAATCTTGCATGAAGATTTGATACGTCCTTATGCATCACATGGCTCGACAGGTTTGCTAAAAGTGGGTTTTGGTATTGATAAACAGCACTCTGATTTCGATCACTACGTCGCTGAATATTTGAGCTTATATGGTCAGGTATTTAATCGTCATCCACATTTGTTTTCTGGCATGGGTGATTTATTAAATACCTTTTCGCAACTAGATATTCGCTGGGGGGTTGTCACAAATAAGCATCGTCAATTCTCTCAACCACTGATGGATAAGCTTGGATATGCCTCTCAATGTGCTTGTCTTATTTGTGGAGACGATGTCAGTCAACCAAAACCATCTCCTGAAGGTTTATTAAATGCTTGCAAGCAACTTGGTTTTTTACCTGAAGATAGTATTTATATAGGTGATGCAGAGCGTGATATTCAAGCAGGAAGAGCAGCTGGTATGCGCACTGTGATTGCAATGTATGGTTATATATCAGCGCAGGATGCGCCACAGGAATGGCATGCCGATCATATGATTTATCATCCACAAGAACTAAAACAAATCATTTAATGCAACACTATTTGACTGATTAAGGCCTGTTTTAAGTCCTCGCAAGTAGTTTCGGGTTTCTGGTTGATAGCTTCGATTAAAAAACTATCTTCCGCTCGTAATCCAAGAGTATTAATTTTTGCATTTAAAATCCTATATTGATGCTGGTATAACACAAACGCGATTGTGCTTAGTAAGCCAGGTCGGTCTGGAGCGATAATGTCTAAATTAATATAGGGAGCTTGGCCTTGTATTTGAATGTCGGTTGCTATCGGCATATGTTTTACTTGTCGACTTAATCTTCCAACAACGGGTTGTTCAGGGCTATGGTTGAGGTCTAAATTTTCACTTAACTGGTACTCAATATAACTTAATAAATCACGGTAATTTATAGACTTATCTTTTTGTTCCATAATAAGAAAAGTGTCAAGCGCGTAGTTGTGCTGAGTAGTATAAATTCGAGCTTCTAGTATGTTAAAACCAAGCCTTTCAAAGTTTTGACATATTTGTGCAAACAAGTTTTCTCTATCGGGCAAGTAAATCATTACCTGTATTCCATCACCATATGGGCTTAGTCGTGCTCGAACAATCGCTTGTTTAGTAAGCAAATGAGCCAATAGCAGGCGCGTATGCCAAATAATCTCTGGACTGTCATAACGCAAAAAATAGCTCTCGCCAAATAACTGCCAGTGGGACTGATAGCTTTTGGCTTTAATCCCATAATAGCTAAGCTTCTCCATAGATTGTTCTTGTCTCGCCTGAACTTCACTTCTCTGGCTATATTGATCACCTTTTAGCAAATTTCTAGTATTTAGAAATAGTGTTTCAAGTAGTTTTGCTTTCCATGAATTCCATACTTTTGGGCTTGTGCCACGAATATCTGCAACCGTCAGCAAGTACAGTGCTACTAGTCGACGTTCTAGCTGAACTTTCTCAGCAAAACGTTGGATGATATCGGGGTCAGAAAGATCAGATTTTTGTGCAGTACTCGACATCATTAAATGAGCCCTAACTAACCAAGCAACCAGAGTGCTATCCTCGTGACACAGTCCATGGAGCTTTGCAAAACGGTATGCATCACGTTCACCTAATGTAGAGTGATCGCCACCTCTACCTTTGGCTATATCATGAAACAAGGCCGCTAAGTAAAGTAGGTAAGGGTAGTCAAACTGATTAAATAATTCACTACAGAGAGGAAATTCATCATTATATTCGGGTAGAGAAAATCGATGCAGATTATTAACTACTCTAAGTATATGCTCGTCCACTGTATAAACATGAAATAAATCATGTTGCATCTGGCCAACTATGCGGCCAAATGCAGGAATATAAGCGCCAAGAATGCCCAAATGGTTCATTTCTTGTAAGGCAATATCAACGCCAACAGGTTGTTTAAGAATGCTAAGAAATAATTTCTGTAGTTCAGGGTCCCGCCGAAATTCTTGGGTGATATATTGTTTTGCTTGGTAAAGTTGCCTAATTAGTTGAGCACTAAATTCTTGAATTTCTGAATAACTTTGCCTAATTAAAAAAGCTTCAAAAATAGCGGATGGATATTGACTAAATAAATCATTTTGTCGGCTATGTAACATACCATCTTTGTTTTCGAATCGAGCATTGATCGCCTTAATTTTTGGGGTGTGAGGAAAGGCAATCGCATCCATTAGTTTTAGCACTAACTCATTCATTAAATGAATAAATTTTGCCGATCGATAAAATGCCCGCATCAGCCTCTCACTCGCACGTTGCTTGTTAGTATCTACAAATCCAAGACTGGCGGACAGCTCATGTTGTAAATCAAAAATTAGCCTATCCTCGCGACGTTGCGATAAAAAATGAAGGCGAATACGTAAATCTTGTAATTTTTTCTCATGTTGGCGAATTAGTGCAGCTTCTTTTGTGCTGATTAGACCAAATCTGACCAGTGCATTCCAATGGGTTCCTATGCCTAACCCGCGTGCTTGCCACAAAAGTACATGTAAATCCCTGAGCCCGCCGGGACTTTCTTTTATATTTGGCTCTAGATTGTACGCCGAGTCGTTAAAGCGCTTATGCCTGTTCGTCTGTTCTTCTATTTTGGCTTGGTAGAAACGTTGAGGGTTAAGTGATTCTGCAAGGCGCTTATTCAACGCTTGAAAAAGATTAGCTTGACCTGCAAGAAAGCGTGCTTCCAATAAGTTGGTCATCACCGAAATATCTTTGCCTGCTTCATGAACGCATTCATTGATTGTTCTGACACTCTGACCAATAGCCAACCCTATATCCCAACAAGCGCCTATCATGGATTCAAGTGAGGCATCCATTGGTTCACTTTGATGATCTGCCAACAAAATCAAAATATCGATATCTGAACAGGGATACAGCTCTTTGCGACCATAACCACCAACAGCAATTAAGCAAGCGTTTTTTTGCCCAATAAAGTGCTGCCATACAGCTTGCATCAGATGGTCATGAAATTTTGTATGGCTGCGAAAGTATTGGTTGGGATTTGGCTGCGATTGATACTTTTGAGCAAGTAACTGTTTTTGTTGTTTAAGGCTAGTGCGCCAATGCTCTAATTCGGCTTGATAGTTGAAGACTTGCTGATTCATTGCATGAAGCATCGGGCTAGCTGACATAAGGAGCAGGGCTGCCGTCGGAGACTGTAAGAACCTCGTAGCCTTGCTCTGTGACTAATATTGTATGTTCCCATTGCGCTGACAAACTGTGATCTTTAGTAACGATTGTCCATCCATCCCCAAGTTGCTTGATGTGGCGTTTTCCAGCATTAATCATTGGTTCAATTGTAAAAATCATTCCAGCTTGGAGTTTTAAACCGGTTTTTGGACGACCATAATGCAATACTTGCGGATCCTCATGAAATTTTTTGCCGATACCATGACCGCAAAACTCCTCAACAATGCTGAATCCAAATTGATGTGCATGCTGTTGTATAGCATAGCCAATATCTCCTAGTGTATTTCCAGGTTTTACTTGCTGTATCCCTAACCACATGGCTTGATAGGTGATATCACATAAGCGTTTTGCTTGGATAGAGGGTTCGCCGACGTAAAACATACGACTAGTATCTCCATGATAGCCATCCTTAATAACGGTGATATCAATGTTGACAATATCACCATTTTTCAGCACTTTATCGCTTGGAACACCATGGCAAATTTGATGATTAACTGAGGTGCATATCGATTTGGGATAGGGTATGTGACCTGGAGGGGCATAGTTAAGTGGAGCGGGAATGGTATGCTGAACATCTACCATGTAATCATGACATAGCTTATCCAAAGCCTCTGTAGTGATACCAGGTTTGACGAAAGGGGTGATAAAGTCAAGCACTTCTGCGGCTAATTTGCCAGCGATGCGCATTTTTTCAATATCCTGATGATCATTGATGGTAATTGCCATAACTGTAATTCAATATCCTGAAAATATAAGCTGATGAAAATATAAGTTTTTCCTTGAAATCCAAGCAAA
>CAYYBG010000026.1:0-27665 GCA_964470195.1 uncultured Methylophilaceae bacterium
TTGGCGGAGAAGGGGGGATTTGAACCCCCGAAGGATTATTCACCCTTGCCTGATTTCGAGTCAGGTGCATTCAGCCTCTCTGCCACTTCTCCGCAAGGTCTTGATATTTTAGCGTTATTGAAAGCGCATCGACAAATCGATGGCTTGTATATTTTTGGTGATGTCGCCAGTAGAAATTCTATCTACGCCAGTTAAAGCAACAGCGCGAACAGTCTCTAGCGTGATCCCCCCTGAGGCTTCTAGAACCGCTCGGTGCTGATTAAATGCAACGGCTTGTTGTAGCTGTTCAAGAGAAAAATTATCCAGCAAAATCAGTTTAGCGCCAGCCTCTAATGCTTGAGATAGTTGATCTAAGCTTTCTACTTCGATTTGCACGGACAGATGATGTTGACTTGCTAGCAAATTTGCTTGATCTAGAGCGGCCTGAATTGAGCCTGCTGCCATAATGTGATTTTCTTTAATCAGTATCCCATCGTATAAACCTAAACGTTGGTTATGACCCCCACCGACAGATACCGCATATTTTTGGGCCAATCTCAGGCCTGGGATCGTTTTGCGGGTATCCATAATGCAGGCATTTGTGCCTTGCAATTGTCCGCTGTAACGCTGGCTGACTGTGGCGACAGCAGAAAGAGTTTGCAGAAAATTAAGCGCACAGCGCTCACCACTTAATAGTGCCCGAGCTGGGCCAGTGATGGTGACTAGGGTTTGATTGGCTTGAACTTGGTCGCCGTCTTGACAATGCCACTTTAGTTGAATTTGTTGAGAAATTTGCGCGAATACTTCATTGCACCAGTCCACACCACAAAGCACCGCAGTCTCGCGCGCAATAATGGTGGCTTGTGCCAACTTTAGCGGGTCGATGAGCTGAGCGCTGAAGTCAGCAATACCTATGTCCTCAGCCAAGGCACAGGCGACCTGTTGCTGGATATGGGCTTTGAAATCGCCGGATTTGGGATCTAGTAATTGCATACGCACATTATAAATGGCTTCATATTAATCAGGTGTGCTTGTTGCTTAATGTCATAATAGTCACTTGAAAAACGCACTTTTGCCACCAACAATGTACTAAGCACAATCCATGTTCCAGCTTATTGTCCTATGATGAAAAAACAAGTATTTACGCTAATCACGATAAGCCACCAATAAAAAAGGATCCAAAACGATGATATTACTCTATACCAAGACCAGTCCTTATGCCCGAAAAGTCAGAATCGTGGCTGCTGAGAAGCGGATTCAATTGGAGTTGCAGGAGGTAGTCTTGGCTGATGTTCAAAATCCTGTACCTGACTTTAATCCTTTAGGAAAAATTCCAGTACTCATCTTGGATGATGGGGAGTCCTTATATGACTCCAGCGTGATTGTCGACTATTTAGAACAACGCACGCCAGTGGCGCATATCTTACCTCAAGATACGCGTAATAGATTTCAAGTCAAACGCTGGGAGGCTTTGGCTGACGGTGTCTGTGATGCAGCAGTGGCTGCGATGATGGAAACTAGGCGTGCAGAACATTTACAAGATCCCACATGGATAGACAAACAAATGCTGAAATTGACACGTGGGTTAGAACGTATGGAAAACGATTTGGCCGACCGTGACTACTGTGTCGGGGAGAGCATGAGCTTGGCCGATATTGCATTAGCCTGCTTGATGGGCTATCTGAATCTGCGCTATCCAGATATCAATTTTGAGCAACGATATCCCAAGCTCGGACAGCACTATAAGCGCATGCAGCAAAGAGAATCTTTTAAAGACACCGCGCCACCAAGTGCTTAGATAGCCGCGTCTATCATGCCGCCACCCAAGCATACATTGCTCTCATACACCACCACTGATTGACCGGGTGTGATAGCCCATTGTTTTTGGCCAAAACGAATGGTGCATTGTTGTGCATTTACTTGGTCAATTTCACACGGCGCATCTGCCTGACGATAGCGAGTTTTGGCGGCATATACCCAGTTCATTTTGGGTAATTCACCACTAATCCAATGCAACTGCCCAGCCACCAAGCCATCGCTTAACAAGCTAGGATGCTGATGCCCTTGCACCACAATCAATTGATTTTTCTGCATATCTTTTGCTGCCACAAACCAAGGCTCGCCAGTGCTCTCACGCGAACCACCAATCTTTAATCCCTGCCGTTGTCCCAAGGTGTAGTACATCAAGCCCTCATGCTGGCCGACCAATTTGCCATCGATGGTAATAATATCGCCAGGCTGACGGGGCAAATAACGGCTGAGAAATTCTTGAAACGGGCGTTCGCCGATAAAACAGATGCCAGTCGAGTCTTTCTTTTCACTGGTGACTAAGCCAGCCTGACGTGCCATTTCACGAACTTCACGTTTTAATAACCTACCCAGAGGAAACAGCGTTTTACTTAATTGAGCTTGATTAAGACGATATAAAAAATAACTCTGATCTTTGCTGCCATCTTCAGCTTTAAGTAATTGGAAATTACCAGCATGAAATGGATTTTCGCGGACTTGTGCATAATGGCCGGTGGCAATTAGGTCAGCCCCCAACCCCATTGCATGGTCTAAAAACGCCTTAAATTTAATTTCAGCATTACATAAAATATCAGGATTTGGCGTGCGTCCAGCTTGATACTCCTCAAGGAAGTTTTGAAAAACTCGATCCTTGTATTCTTTACTGAAATTGACTGCCTCAATTTCAATACCAATTTTATCGGCCACCGCAACAGCATCTAGCAAATCTTGTTTGGAAGAACAATACTCATCGGTATCATCATCTTCCCAATTTTTCATAAACAATCCGACCACATCGTAACCTTGCTGTTTTAACAACAAAGCTGCAACAGAGGAATCGACACCGCCGGAAAGTCCGACCACAACGCGTTTATTTTTCATAAATCAAACCAAATGACGAATCAGGCTAAGCGGAAAGCGTTGCCCCATTAAAAAATCATCCACACAACGCAATACCTGCGGACTTCGATGCAAAGCTTGTGTATGCGCTAACTCATCCCTAGACATCCAAACAGCGCGAATAATCCCTTGGTCCAACGCCCGCTCTGCATGGTGCTGCCCAAGCTGGCCAACAAAAGCAAAGCGCAGATAAGTCACATCACGATCTGGTTTTTGCCAGTGATAGATCCCCAATAACTCGGTAGGCTCAAAGCTATAAGCAGTCTCCTCCAAAGTTTCACGGCTCACTGCTTGAAAAAGTGATTCCCCTTGCTCAAGATGCCCTGCAGGTTGATTGATGCGCATGCCTTCAGCGGTCTCTTCTTCTACCATTAAGAATTTGCCATCTTGATGGATGATGGCAGCGACAGTGGTGTTGGGTTTCCAAATCATGTGCGGTTTTCGAGAATACAATAAAACATTATTTTATCTTGGATAGGTTGTTTTTTGCTTTATTCCGACTGGATTCGCTGCATATATGGATTAATTCTCTGAGTAATCCAGATAGATCAGCTTCGTTGTCTTGTCGCGCCAGCTTGGGTATGCTCACACTTTTGCTTTTTCAATTTGCACCATGACGATGATGTATCTAGCTTCTCGCTCGCCCCGCCGAGCAGAGATTTTGCAACAGTTGGCTGTACCTTTTCAGGTTTTGCAGGCGGATGTCGATGAGTCGGCTTTGCCTGATGAAGTTGCTGTGCTGTATGTACAACGTATTGCTCAGGCTAAGGCTATGCAGGGTTGGCATGTGATGCATCAGCAGGGTTTGCCTGAATTGCCATTATTGTCTGCGGATACGACAGTGAGTTGGCAAGGTAAAATTTTAGGTAAACCTGTTGACGCAGATGATGCTTTGTCCATGTTGCGGCAACTATCTGGACAATGGCACGAGGTGCATACCGCACTGGCGATGATGACATCGCAAGGTTTATTGACGGCGCTTAGTTCCACCCGAGTTTTGATGAAGTCTTTGAGCGACTATGAATTGCAGTCTTATGTGGCTACTGGGGAGCCCATGGATAAAGCGGGAGCCTATGGTATTCAGGGCTTAGCGAGCTTGTTTGTGCAACGTATAGAGGGAAGTTTTAGCGGCGTGATGGGCTTGCCTATCTTTGAAACAGGCGAGCTGTGTCGTCAAGCTGGTATTGATATATTGGCTTTGCAGAATTTGAAATGATGATTGGGTATTTGACTGATGAGTGAAGAAATTTTAATTAACATAACCCCACAAGAGAGTCGGGTGGCGGTAGTCGAGCAAGGAGTGGTGCAGGATTTGCACATCGAGCGTGCCAGTTCGCTTGGCTTGGTGGGTAATATCTACTGGGGAACAGTGTGCCGTGTACTTCCAGGCATGCAGTCGGCATTTGTTGAGTTGGGTTTTACACGTGCTGCATTTTTGCATGTGGCCGATGTGTTTGAATGTAATATCGAAGGTGACGAGCGTCCTATTCAAGAGGTGTTACAGGAAGGTCAACAATTGATGGTGCAAGTTCTAAAAGAACCGATTGGCACCAAGGGGGCTAGGCTGACAACCCAAATTAGCATTGCAGGACGTTTTTTGGTGTATCTCCCTCAACAAGATCATATTGGCGTCTCACAACGTATTGAGGATGAGGGGGATAGAGATGCCCTAAAAAATCGTTTAGTGACGTTGTTACCCGAGCAGCATGGCGGTGGTTATATTATGCGTACCATGTCAGAGACTGCTACTGACGAAGAGCTTACGGCCGATGTCGATTATTTAGATAAGGTTTGGACAAATATCCAACAGCAAGCTCAATTAAGCAATCAAACGGGCTTGATTTTTAAAGACTTAAATCTGCCAAAGCGCATTTTACGTGATGTGGTGAGTGAGCAAACTAATACTATTTGGGTGGACTCCAGAGAAACTCTGCAGAGCTTAACTGAGTTTGCTGAGTTATATGCCAGTGCGGCACTGAACAAATTGAAGCTTTATCAAGGTGAGCGACCACTATTTGATTTATACCAAGTGGAAGCGGAAATCAATCGTGCGATGTCACGTAAGGTAGATTTAAAATCAGGTGGGTATTTGATCTTTGATCAGACCGAGGCCATGACAACAGTGGATGTCAATACTGGTGGTTTTGTCACTGGCAAAAATCTAGCAGATACCATTTTCAAAACCAACCTCGAGGCATCGCAATGTATCGCTCGCCAACTTCGACTGCGGAATTTAGGGGGGATTATTATTGTCGACTTTATTGATATGGAGGAAGAAACTCACCGCGATGCGGTATTGGAGGAGTTTCAGCGGGCTTTAAGTAAAGATAGAGCGAGGATTTCGGTCAATGGATTTTCGCCTTTGGGTTTGGTCGAGATGACGCGTAAGCGCACCCGTGAGAGTCTGGCACATTTACTTTGTGAGCCTTGTCCTTGTTGTAAAGGACGAGGAGAAACGAAAACTGCCGAAACGATTTGCTATGAAATTCTGCGTGAATTATTACGGCATGCTAAACAATTTTCTGCCAAAGAATATCGTGTGCTGGCTTCTCCGAAAGTAGTTTCATTTTTGCTGGAAGATGAATCGCAAAGCTTAGCCAATTTGTCAGACTTTATCGGCAAGCCAGTTTCTGTTCAGGCAGAGAAAGAGTATTCGCAAGAGACTTTTGATATTGTTTTAATGTAATGACTTTCTGCTAAAAGTCCATAAGACCTTTATATCCAAGCCAGCACGGCGTTGTTTAAGGGATTGATGCATAAGATTTTTAATAGCTGTGCCAATATCACCACCAAAATCGGCGTTAGGTCTACCCCTGTGGGTTGCGGAATTAGCTTTCTTAGACGATTTAATATTGGCGCGGTTAATGCATTGAGCACCGGATGATAAGCCATACTTGGGTTGAACCATGAGAGTAGCGCTTGCAAAATGACAGCATACAGAAAAATATCAATCACCAGCTTGAAAAGCGCGATGCAGGCTAGACCTAAAAATCCCAGCCAAATATGAGCGCCTGCGACTAACAAAGGAAAATCATTCAGCCAGCGCAACAACACTTGAATCAGATATTCACAAAGCAAGGCCAGTATCAGGCTTGCACTATCCCAGCGTAAAACAGGCGGAATAATTTTTCGTAAAGGCAACACGGCGAAATCGCTCAAGCGCATAACCGCAATACAAAAGCTTTCTCGAAATGACGCCCGACAAGTTTGCAAAATAAAGCGTAATAAAAAAACTAAGCTGAATAGGCCTAAAATGGATTGCACTAAAAATGAGGTTGCTTGCGAGAAGATCATGGCTAATCCTTTCCTAAGATTTCACCCAGCGCTTTAGAACGTTCAGCGGCTGCTTTTGCTGCTTGCTTAATGGCTTGTTGCACTTGTTGTTGTTGCAAGATTAACAGGGCTTGTTCAGTGGTGCCGCCTTTGGAGGTGACTTGTTGTCTAAGCTCAGCTGGGCTGTGCGTGCTTTGTGCTGCGAGTAAACTGGCGCCTACAAAAGTCTCTAAACTTAGTGCCTGAGCTTGTTGTGGGTCCAAACCTAGTTCAATAGCGGCTTGTTGTAATGCCTCGATAAAATAGAATACATAGGCAGGACCACTGCCAGAAATGGCAGTAACGGCATCCATCTGTGTCTCGTCATTTAGCCATAGCGTGGCGCCGACTGCTTGCATAATTTGTTGTGCTTGTTGTTGATGTTGCGGACTGACTTGTGGAAGAGCATATAAAGCAGAAATGCCAGCCTGTATTTGTGCAGGCGTATTTGGCATGACTCGAACGATGTGGACATAGCCACCCAGCCAGCGACTGATGTCCAGTGCTTTGACTCCAGCGGCAATTGAAATGATTAATTGATGGTGTAATAGGCTTCCGAGAAAAATAGCTAAATCGCGTAATTGTTGTGGTTTGATAGCTAACACCACAATGTCAGCTTGGCTGACAGCCGGTAATTGATCGCTGACTTGAACATTGAACTGTTGCTTGAGTTGCTGACGCTTATCTGCGTCGATTTCTATCACGGTCACTGATTGCATATCTTGCTGATTATTTTGCAAGCCAGCCAGTAGGGCTTGGGCCATATTGCCGCCGCCGATAAAGCAGATTTTGAGTGCTGGAGCAGAGGATGATTGCATATGCTGTTTTTCCCGATACTGAATAATAAGTTAAGTTTGAATTATGTCGGCGCTGAAGTTGAATTGTAATGGCGCTGACCAAAAATAGCACTGCCTACCCTAACCATGGTCGCACCTTGTTGAATGGCAAGGGCATAGTCGCTGGACATGCCCATCGATAGCGTATCTAAAGGTTGTTTTAGTTGACTTCCATAGTGATCATTTAGGTGATGCAGTAGATTGCGCATTTGCGTAAATTGGAGGCTGAGTTGACTTTGCGCTAGACTAGGGTCGGGAATGGTCATCAATCCACGCAAACACAAATGAGGCATGTGCATGATCGCTTCTACCAAGCTATTCAGTTGCTCGGGAGCGATGCCACTTTTACTTGCTTCAGCACTGATATTAATTTGGATGCAAATATTCAGCGGCTCGCTATGCATGCCTCGTGCGTCATTTAGTCGTTGTGCAATTTTAATTCTATCTACCCCATGCACCCAATCGAAATGTTGCGCAATCGCGGTTGTTTTATTGCTTTGTATTGGTCCGATGAAGTGCCAATTAATCGCAAGCTCGGACAGCTCTGCTTGTTTGTTAAGTGCCTCTTGCACATAGTTTTCACCAAAATCTTTTTGCCCAGCTGCAAAAGCCTCACGGATCGCCGATGCGCTTTGGGCTTTACTGACAGCAACTAAGGTAACAGAATCTTGTACCATATGGCTTCTGTCACGCTGCTGACTCGCGCTGTTAATGCATTCTCGGACTTGCGCAAGTGATGATGCAATATTCATACAAACGCTCCTATCAAGCCAATTTCCTGTGCCATATTATCTCGCTCATAAAAAACACCCCTAGGCTATCCGACTTCTGTCGAGTAACAATTTTTTCTTTACACCCTGTCTGATTTGGCAGATAAATGAATAGCAATGCCCAGAAGACGACTGTCGCTATCAAGATTTTATTAGCGATGAGCTGATGCCTGATAAACCAGCTGGCCATGCAATAAAGTGTGCGTGACTCGCCCAGCTAATTCATACCCTAAGAATGGTGTGTTTTTGCCTTGGCTCAGCAAGCTGGATGCGGATACAGTCCAGTAAGTTTCAGGGTTGAAAATACAAATGTCCGCGTCATAGTTTGGCGCTAATTGACTTGCTGGAATGCCCAAGATTTTTGCTGGTTGGCTGGTGATACATTGCAACGCTTTAGCGATTGAGACTTTATTTTCAGTTGCCCATTTTAAGGTAAGTGGTAGTAATAGCTCTAAGCCAGTTGCCCCAGCCTCTGACTCGGCAAATGGATATAACTTGCTGTCCTCATCGACAGGGGTGTGGTCAGAGCATATGGCATCTATCGTTCCGTCCATCAAGCCCATGCGCAGTGCATCACGGTCACGTTGTCCACGTAGTGGAGGTTGTAAATGCGCATTGCTATCAAAGTAGCCTATATCCATGTCAGTTAAATGTAAGTGGTTAATACTGACATCACAGCTCACTGCTTGTCCTTGACGTTTGGCTTGTCTCACCATCTCTACCCCTTGAGCGGTAGACAAGCGACACAGATGAAGTTTTGCCCCAGTTTGCTGGGCAATGCTCAGCAATTGATAAATCGCCAGTGTCTCCGCGGCGCTTGGAATAGCTTTAAGACCTAATCGTGCGGCTACCTCTCCATCATGAGCTACCCCTTGACGCGATAAGTAGGCCTCTTCTGGACGTAAACAAACAGTCAATCCAAAAGTTGCGGCGTATTGCATGGCACGCCATAACACTTGGGTGTCAGTAATTGTGGTATTGGCTTGAGAGAAGGCAACGCAGCCAGCCTCGGTTAATTCGCACATCTCGGTAATTTCTTGACCCAACAATTTTTGTGTCAAAGCACCCATAGGATAGACGTGTGCAAGATTCAATTGTTTGGCACGATGTTTTAGCATTTCTACCAAGCCAGGTTCGTCTAGAACGGGGTCGGTGTCGGGTGGACATGCCAAACTAGTTACTCCTGCTCGAGCAGCCGCCTGTAGTTCACTTTCTAGGGTTGCGCGGTATTCAAAGCCAGGTTCACGCAGGCGCGCCGCCATATCGACCAAGCCAGGAGAGACAATACAGTCTTTGGCATCAATCACCTGATTAGCATGAAAACCATCGGGTGCTTGACCGACAGCGACGATTTTACCTGCGACAATAAATAAGTCTGCGATTTGGTCTAGCGATTGCGATGCATCAATTAAACGGCCATGTTGGATATGAATTTTCATGAAGGATTTCCTGCCAAAATACTCATCACTGCCATACGTACAGCGATGCCGTAAGTCACCTGTGGAAGAATTACCGACTGCTTGCCATCAGCGACGGCACTATCGATTTCCACACCTCGATTCATAGGTCCTGGATGCATCACAATGGCATCTGGCCTGGCCAATGCTAATTTATCGGCTGTTAGCCCATAGGTTTTAAAGTACTCTTGCGAGCTTGGTAGCATCGCTCCCGCCATTCGTTCATTTTGTAGGCGTAACATCATCACCACATCAACGCCGGTTAAGCCCTCATAAACATTGTGGTAAACCTGTACCCCAAGCTTTTCTACATGAGTGGGTAATAGTGTTTTAGGGGCTATCACACGAATTTCTGGAACACCTAATGTTGTCAGTGCATGGATTTCGGAGCGTGCTACCCGAGAGTGCAGAATGTCTCCGACAATGGCTACTTTGAGGTTGTGCATGTCGGGTTTATAGTGGCGTATGGTGAAGACATCCAGTAAACCTTGGGTGGGATGAGCGTGACGTCCGTCACCCGCATTGACAACATGAATGTGCGGGGCAACATGTTTGGCGATCATGTGTGCCGCACCAGATTGCGCGTGCCGAACCACAAACATATCTGCATGCATAGCAGTCAGATTGTTGATGGTATCTAAAATAGTCTCGCCTTTGGATTGTGATGAGGTGTTGACGTTGAGTGAAATCACGTCGGCAGATAAACGCTTGGCGGCGATTTCAAAAGTTGTTCGTGTGCGTGTGCTATTTTCAAAAAACAAATTGCATACGGTTTTACCACGTAGCAGCGGCACTTTTTTTACTTCGCGCTCAGCGACACCGACAAAAGATTCTGCGGTGTCCAAAATTTGGTTGAGGATTCTTTTTGGCAAGCCCTCAATGCTCAGCAGATGTTTCAGGTTGCCGTCTTGGTCTAGTTGTGGGTTAAACATATCAGCAAACTTCCAATTCAAGATAAAAACGTCCATCCGGATGTTGTAACAACTGGATATTTTGCTGTGGCGCCAGTTGCATGCGATGAGCGTAAATTTGTGGGGCTATTGGCAATTCTTGCCCACCGCGGTCAATCAATACGGCTAAGGTAATGGAAGCCGGCCGACCGTAATCAAACAATTCATTCATGGCGGCTCGAATGGTACGGCCGGTATAAAACACATCATCAATCAAAATAATATGACGGTCTTGTATATCAAACGGAATATGGGACGGTTTGGGTTCATGGTGTAGACCACGTTGGTGATAATCGTCACGATAAAACGATACATCTAAACTACCGTGCATGGGCTCAGTGGAGAGCTCGTTGAGGATACGCTGCATCAACCATACACCACCACTATGGATTCCTATTAATGCACTCTCAGGCCTTAAAAGCGCTTGAATTTGATCTAGCAGAGAGGCAAAAAGCTGCTCTGCGTCAGGAAGTTGGTTCATGGTCTAGCACACTCGGTTGCTGAATTAAATCAAAGTAAGATTGTAATATGATTTGTGCTGCTATTTGGTCTAAAAAATCTTTTTGTTGTCGTCCATGTATCCCCATTTTGTGCAAAGATTGACTGGCTTGAGCTGAGCTTAACCGCTCATCTACCATGACAACTGGTAATTGATATCTGGCATCCAAGCGTCGGGCAAATTTTTGGCAAAGTTGGCTGAGTTCATGTAAATCTCCATTTAAATATGCGGGCAGCCCTACCACAAGGGTGCTGGGTTGCCACTCTTGCACTAAGGCATCGATAGCATTTAATTTATCCTTAGTTGATTCAGCATGAATGGTGGTGAGTGGATGGGCAATTTTCAACAAATGCTCGCCGTTTGCTACCCCCACCCGTTTTTCGCCAAAATCAAATGCCAGTACATCACCTTGAAAAGAGAGCTGTATGGATTTGTCGTTGTTGATGGGCTGTAGGCTAGGGTGCTTAAGCATGACCCGCGACCTCGGAAAAACTGGCGGCATCAATCCCCAATAAATTCATCGCCGCAGTTAGTCTGTCTTGAAAGGCTAGATCAAAAATAATATGTGCTTGCGCTTCAACATTCAACCAAGTATTTTGGCTAATTTCTTGCTCAAGTTGACCTGCACTCCAGCCTGCACATCCCATTGCTACAAGAAACTTATCTGGTCCTCGCCCTTGGCTGAGTGCCTCTAACACATCTTTGGAAATAGTTACTGCGATATCATTTTGATTGGCGATAGTGCCAGTCCAGTTTCCCTGTGATGGATGCAAAATAAAACCGCGCTCCATTTGAACAGGACCACCAAAACATGCATACATATCTTCTAACTGGGTGTCTTTGATATCGAGCTTCATTTGACTGAATATCTCTGTCAGAGGCGTATGCGAGGGACGATTAATAATTAAGCCCATTGCGCCTTGTTGGCTATGTTCAAAAATATAGGTTACAGATTTGGCGAAATATGGATCTGACATCGCAGGCATTGCGATCAGGAAGTGACCAGTTAGATTAACGTTTTCCACGAGTGTTATTTTAGCACGAAAAGCTTTATATCGGCCTGATTTCGGTTGAAATTAATCATGTAGCCTCACCAATAATATTACCTAATATTTTTGTAAAAACACATAAACAATGAGGAATATATGCTGCTATCATATGGTCATTCTGACTTTTCACAACAAAAGCAATCATAGAAAGCCAACATGACATTCCACTTTGTAGTCTCACTTAAACAATATCAAGGAGAATCAAGATGAAACATCAAAAATTAGCTACCGCAGCGCTTGCTGGTCTATTTGCGGCTTCTGTGACATGTGCCAATGTAGCTTATGCTGGTGATGGTGATAGTGCCTCATGCAATAGCAAAAATGAAGGAAAAGCGAATTGCAAAACTGCCGATGGCAAAGATAAGCATGCATGCAAAGGAAAAAATGCATGTAAGGGTCAAGGGGCAGATGGAAAAAATGCTTGTAAGGGCAAAGGCGCTTGCGCGACCGACGGAAGTAAGTAATCAATCGAAAATAGGTGGGTGGTCTAAGCAAATCATGACTGTCGAATTGCAGGGTTATTAGCAAGCAAAGCGCACTGATTAAAAGATTGGATTGCCCACTCTCGGTGACGATTGAATGTCATACAGTTCCCTAAAATCATCTTATTGCCATTAATTATCATATGCTGAATTTGCCTCAATTAGGTTATGGCTTAGGTTTGCGAGCGAAGCATATGCCTTATATATTTGAGAACCGTCCAGCGGTGGATTGGTTTGAAATTATCTCTGAAAACTACATGGAGACGCAGGGCAATCCCCTCAGAAATCTCAGCAAAATTCGACAGGATTATCCAGTCGTTATGCATGGTGTTTCCTTATCCATTGGTACAGTAGATATCCTTCAAAGCGAATATCTAAAAAAGTTAGCCATCTTAATTGATTACTTGCAGCCAGCGTGGGTGTCTGATCATCTTTGTTGGACAGGCGTCGCACACAAAAACCTACATGATTTATTACCGATTCCTTACTCAAAACATGCACTGGCTCATATTATCGAGCGCATCCAACAAGTGCAGGACATTTTGGGGCGTCCTATTGCACTTGAAAATCCTTCAAGTTATTTGGAGTTTCAAGACTCGACTATGCACGAAGCTGATTTTATTTCGCAGATGCAAAAGGCGACTGGATGCTATCTATTATTGGATGTGAATAATATTTATGTCAGTTGTTTTAATGCAGGATTAGATCCATATGATTATGTTAATCGGATTAATTTAGATAAGGTCATCCAAATTCATCTGGCGGGACATAAGCACTATGGTACCCATATTATCGATACCCACGATAGTGAGGTATGCAATGAGGTATGGGCGCTTTATCAATATGTCATTCAACGCGCTGGTAGAGTGCCCAATAGTATGCTGGAATGGGATGACAATATCCCCGAGTTTCCGCTACTTATGCAGCAGTTGCAACAAGCAAAAACCTTGGCTGAGCAGGCCCTTAGTGATGCTAAAGCTAGCGTAAAAACTCAACTGCAAGCTGAGCAAGCACAACAGCCCAACCCCGTGGACCACGCGCAACCTAAACTAAGTTTGGCGCAGATGCAAATAGCGATGCAAGCGAATATTATCCAGCCTGATTTGCCAAACAGCGAAGTACTGAATCATTGGATTAAACCCAAAGCGCAAATGTCGGCTTTACAGCAACTTACCGTGTATCGTGATGCTTATCGATATCGTTTATTTGATGCAGTAGCAGAAGATTTTACTGTGCTAAGAGATTATCTATCTACTCCAGTTTTCGAGAATTTATTACATGACTTAATCAGCCATGTAACCCCAAGTCATTTCAATATCGCGCGCTATTCCGAGCAGTTGTTACCGTTTTTAATCAATACCATGCCTGAAGACATATTTGCTCATGAAATTTGCCAATTGGAACTATGTATTTTGCAGATGGCGGATCTTGCAGATAGCCCAGCTTTGATGCAACAGGACATATCTCAATTACAAGAACAAGACTTAATGCAAACTATATTCAAAGCACGAACTGCCTTGCGTTTGATGCAATTTAATTATCCAGTAAATGATTTTTATCAAGCCAGCATGCAACAAACACCCTTACCAAAGTGTGTTCCTCAGGCTAGTTATTTGGTGGTGTATCAAGATGATGAAAAAATTTGGCGACTCGATATTGACCAGCATGAATATACTTTGCTTAGTCGCTTGTTTAGTGGCAAAACCGTTTCTTGCGCATTAGCTAGTTGGCCAGATGCAGAGGCCAATCAGTTGCAACAGTACTTTTCAAAATGGATGCACCATCAATTATTTGCAGCACCCTTAGTCATTGTTAGTTCTGATTGATTTTTATTAAATTCATACTGAAAGGATTCGCTATGCAAGCATTAGTCAATTTTCTTATTCTCTGGCCTAAACAAACAGCCTCTTATCTTCAATGGCTAGGTCCATTAGTTGCTCGATTAGTAGTAGGCTATACCTTTATGTTAACTGGCTGGGCAAAGCTCAATAATCTGGATTTTGTGATTAAAAACTTTACTCAATGGGGTATCCCATTTCCGCATTTCACCACGCCTTTTGTGGCTAGTTGGGAGTGTTTTGGAGGCTTAGCGATTATCCTTGGTTTGATGACGCGCATTTCAGCAGGCGCTTTAGCGGTGGTGATGGTAGTGGCAACTTTATCTGCCAAATTAGCGGAAGTGGATTCCTTGGAAACGCTACTCGGATTTGAGGAGATTAGTTACTTTGCCATCTTTACTTGGTTAGCGGTATATGGCGCAGGAAAAATTTCTTTGGATCATTATCTAGAGAAATAGCAATCTATAAAAATAACAAAATACTAAGAGTTATTCTCTAAAAAGCCGGTCACTTCTAGGCCAAAGCCCGTCATACTGGGCATTTTTCTAGGAGTGGCCATCAACTTCATCTTACGCACGCCCACATCCAATAAAATCTGTGAGCCTATCCCATAGGTCCTTAATGCTTGACGTTGTCGCAAGGGGCTGTCAGCATTTTTGATGCGGTTCAACAAATCATTGCCATCCTCTTTTCGATGCAACAATACGATTACTCCACAGTCAGTTTGTTGCATAGTTTCTAGCACTTTGAGTGTATTCCAAGAATGACTATTACTGGTTTTGTCCAATAAATCAAATACCGAAAAAGGTTCATGCACACGTACCAGCACCTCTCGATCTGGACTTGGTTGGCCTTTGATTAAAGCCAAATGTGTTTCATGGGCAATTTTGTCTTGATAGGCAATCAGTTGCATGGCGCCATAGGAGGTTTCGATACTGCGCTCGGCAACGCGTTGAATCAGGCTCTCATGCTGACTTCGATAATGGATTAAGTCGGCGATGGTGCCAATTTTAAGTTGATGTTTTGCTGCGAACTCTAATAAATCCGGTAAACGAGCCATGTTGCCGTCATCTTTCAGAATTTCACAAATTACCGCTGCTGATTCAAAACCAGCAAGCCCTGCCAAATCACAGCCAGCTTCTGTGTGGCCAGCTCTTACCAAAACGCCACCATTTTGTGCGGCAAGGGGAAATACATGTCCAGGACTGACGATGTCATGTGGTGTAGCATTTTTTGCCACTGCGGCTTGAATGGTTCTTGCTCTGTCTGCAGCAGAAATGCCGGTTGTCACGCCCTCGGCAGCTTCTATCGAAACAGTAAAATTAGTGCGCATGCTTGAGCCATTGTTATCCACCATGGCATGTAATGCTAACTGTCTGCAACGCGACTCAGTTAAAGTGAGACAAATCAGTCCACGCCCATGTTTGGCCATAAAATTAATATGTTCAGGGCTGGCAAATTCGGCTGCTAAGACGAGATCACCTTCATTCTCTCTATCTTCATCATCTATTAAAACGACCATGCGCCCATGGCGTATTTCCTCAATAATTTCTTCTGTCGAGCTAATGTTTGGCAAACTCATGACTAATTCTTCTCTTGTTCCCATTGCTGCATTCTGTCTATATAGCGGGCTAGCATATCTACTTCAAGATTGACTCGGCTACCTACTCCCAATTGTGAAAGTGTGGTTTTTTCTAAGGTGTGGGGGATTAAATTGACAGTAAAGTCATCTTGATGTACCTCATTCACGGTCAAACTTACTCCATCCACTGCAATAGAGCCTTTCACGGCAATGTAGCGTGCTAGCTGATGTGGTGCACGTATACTGAGCTGCCAACAATTGTCTAGCTGATCAAATCGTATTACCTGACCTACGCCATCTACGTGACCGCTGACAATATGACCACCAAGACGGTCAGAAAGACGCAACGCTTTCTCTAAATTGACTAGATGAGGCGTATCTAGACCAACAGTACAGCTTTGTGTAACAGCTGAGACCAAAGCGTGAAAATGCCCATTTTTTAATGTAACAGCCGTCAGACATACGCCATTTACAGCAATGCTATCGCCAATTTGGATATCGCCTGCGTCCAAATCTGCTAAATCAATTTCCAATAACAAATCCTCTCCTTTGGAGGAAATACGGGTGATTTTTCCAATACTTTGAATAATTCCAGTAAACATGCAATTTTCCCTTAAATTCTGTCAGCAATTTTAACAGAAGCCGAAGTGAATCCTGATAAAATTCGGCCATCACCCGATTAGGTACTGACATGAAGTTTACCTCCTTTCACAATCTCAGCTTTAACGCGCGTATATCATTAGCCTGGCTTTTTTTGTTTTTGGTTTCACTTTTTAGTCGCTCTTTTGTGCCGATTGATGAGACACGCTATGTCACTGTGGCATGGAATATGTATCAGAGCGGCCAATACTTCGTGCCTTATCTGAATGACGTTGCCTACAGCCATAAACCACCTTTGTTGTTCTGGTTGATTAATTTGGGCTGGCATGTGTTTGGTGTAAGTGATTGGTGGGCGAGGATGGTTCCCGCTATTTTTGGCTTGGGAGCCATGTTACTGACCCACAGTATCGCTATGCGTTTATGGCCTGCTGCTACAACATTGCATGGCAAAAATTTGATTGCCGAACGCGCCGCATGGATTTTGCTATCCACTACCATTTGGGCGGTATTCAGCACTGCAACAATGTTCGATATGATGATTGCATTTTTTACTGCATTAGGTATGTTGGGCTTGGTGATGGCGTTGCAAGGGGAGGCTCTCAGAGCATGGATATTGTTCACTTTGGCTATTGCCGGGGGACTGCTAGCCAAGGGGCCTACCATCCTATTACAACTATTACCTTTAGCCATATTAATGCCATGGGTGATGCGGCAATCTTGGCCTTTTGCAACTAAATTATCTTGGTATAAACCATTATTTCTCTCTAGCTTAGCCGGTGTGTTGATTTTGCTGATGTGGGCAATTCCAGCTGGCATTTTGGGTGGTGCGCAATATCAGCATGAGATTTTTTGGGGACAGACTGCAGAACGTATGGTGAATTCTTTTGCCCATCAACGCCCAATTTATTGGTATTTGCAAATGATGCCATTCATCTTTTTTCCTTGGATATGGCTTTCAAAAAGTTGGCGCTCTTGGGTCTATGCTTGGCAATCACGTCAACATGAAAGTGTAAGATTTTGTTGGGCGTGGGCCTTGCCAGTATTGCTAGCGTTTAGTTTGATTAGTGGCAAACAAATGCATTACTTATTACCTATTTTTCCGGCAATCGCCTTGTTGTTGGCTTATGGTTGGCAACAGACAGCTGAATTAGCACAGTCCAACAAACCCAGTATTTCATCATTTTCCTTTGGCTCGCTAGCCTTATCTGGGTTGATTTTTTTAGCTGGATTAGCACTTTTGAACATGGCTGCAATCTCTGCGCAGTTTCATTTGCCAGTATGGGTATTGGCTATTCAGGCTTGGGTACCATGGTCGCTGATATTGCTGGTGATGTGGTATCAATGGGTAAATCCCTTAAGACCTAATGATTTGTTTGTGAGGACCTTATTGCTTGGATTGTTGATTTTTGTAATTGGTATGACAGGCGTGGTGAGAGCTACAGGAGAAGCTTATGATATGCGAGGAATTTCTGCTTATTTGGGCAAACTAGAACAAGCGGGGGTGTCGATAGCGAATGTTGGGGACTATCACGGACAATACAATTTTATAGGTCGGCTCCATCAGTCACCCAAGCATGTTAATGAAAATCAGGTGCAAGCATGGTTTAATCAACATCCACAAGGTCGGGTTGTGATTTACTTAGACGATTATGATTTGGGAGATATCCAACCCGAATATACACAACTTTATCGTGGCGTATCGTTAGCGGTGATAGACCAGACGCAATGGCTGGCTTGGCGAGAACAACGAAGCGAACGTCGCAAAACAACTAAGAAGATCAAATAAAAGGATAGTAATGCAAATTGAGAATTGGGGTTTTGAGTGGTTTGTAGGCTTACGCTATACCCGTGCTAAGCGCAAAAACCACTTTATCTCGTTTATCTCACTCACGAGCATGATAGGTATCGCGCTTGGTGTGGCAGCGCTTATCGTGGTGTTATCAGTAATGAATGGATTTCAAGAGGAGTTGCGTGCGCGTATTCTGGGGGTGGCTGCTCATATACAAATTACCCAGGCTAATAATCGACTGACTGATTGGCAAACTTTAAAAAATAAAGTAATACATGCGCAGCATGTTCAGGCGGCAGCTCCTTTCACCATGGCCCAAGCTATGCTCTCCAGTGCCGAGGGGGTGGTACAAGGTACGATATTACGCGGTGTTTTGCCAGAGCAAGAAAAAGATGTTTCTGAACTCTCACAAGCAATGAAATTGGGGCAGTTGCAACAACTTAAGCCCGGAGAGTTTGGCATCATCATAGGTGCTGATTTGGCACAAAATTTGGGTGTTTTGGTGGGTGACAAAATTACTGTAATGGCTCCTCAAGGGCTGGTCACGCCTGCAGGTATGGTCCCTCGTATCAAGCAGTTTACTTTAATAGGTTTATTCCAAATTGGCATGTATGAATATGATGCTGGCTTGGCATTGGTTCACATTGATGATGCTGCCAAGTTATATCAAATGGGCAACCAAGTGTCCGGACTGAGGTTGAAATTAGACGACTTATTCTTGGCACCCCAAGTCACCCATCAATTGGCTGAGACCACTTTGGCAGACAACCCCGAGACCTACTACCTGACAGATTGGACACAAGAGCATGCCAATTTTTTTCGTGCGGTACAAATGGAAAAGCGTGTAATGTTTATTATTCTTACCCTGATTGTCGCAGTCGCTGCATTTAATATCGTTTCTACCCTCGTTATGGCGGTGGCAGACAAGCGCGCAGATATCGCAATATTGCGTACTTTTGGGGCAAGTCCGCAAAGTATTATGCGTGTCTTTGTTATTCAAGGTGCCATGATAGGCTTGGTTGGTACTCTGTTAGGCGGGCTATTTGGTGTACTGATAGCGCTTAATATTGGCACCATCGTACCATTCATAGAGCATCTATTTCATGTTGAGTTTCTTGCCAAAGACGTTTATTACATCAGCGAATTACCGTCTCACCTATTGTGGTCGGATGTGCTCACCATTATGTTGCTATCCTTTACTTTGAGTTTATTGGCCACCCTGTATCCCAGTTGGAAAGCCTCAAAAATGCAAGCAGTGGAGGCTTTACGCTATGACTAAGCACAATATATCGCCTTGCATTATCCAGACTCAAAACTTGAGCAAGACTTATGCAGATCTTGAGGTGGCTGTCCTAACTGAAATTAATTTTAGCGTGAGTGCAGGAGAGCAAATCGCTATTGTAGGTTCCTCTGGTTCCGGGAAAAGTACCTTGCTACATTTGTTAGGAGGCTTAGATCAACCCAGTGAGGGTGAAGTAAAGATATTGGGGCGCAATATTGCAGATATGAGCGAGACCGAACGTGGCAATTTACGCAATCAATCTTTGGGATTTGTCTATCAATTTCATCACCTATTACCTGAGTTTACTGCTTTAGAAAATGTTGCTATGCCATTGTTGATTAGGCGCATTGATGCCAAACAAGCTTACCAACAAGCTGCTGAATTATTATCTCAAGTCGGTTTGCAACATCGTATGCAACATATGCCAGGGGAGTTGTCTGGAGGCGAGCGTCAGCGCGCCGCTCTAGCCCGGGCTATGGTGACAAAGCCAAGATGCATATTAGCAGATGAGCCTACCGGTAACTTAGATCGTAACACTGCCAATGCTGTATTTGATTTATTGATACAACTGAACCAAGATCACGGTGTGGCACTGGTATTGGTCAGTCACGACTTAAGCTTAGCAGCACGGCTAAGCAAACGCTATAGCTTGATTGATGGGCAGTTACATGAGCAATAGAGGGCACTAAAGCCATGCTTGTGCCAGCGCTAGGATTGGTTAGTGGCGTTTGGCTGTTGCAACAATGTGGGCAATTACCTAGCTCGACAACAATTATTGCCCTTATCTTATTCATCAGTCTGGTACTGACCTTCTTTCAGCGCCATTCTGTTCCCGTTTTCTACCGTCAAATATGTTGCTTCATACTCGCGCTTTTATTCGGTATGGGCTACGCAAGTCTGCGAGCTGAATGGCGTATGCAAGATAGACTTGATGCAGAATGGCAAGGAAAGCCTATTCAAATCATCGGTGTGGTGGCTTCGTTGCCACAGATTCAACCAGACTTGGTTCGCTTCAAATTTGATGTTGAGAAAGTGCTTACTCCCGGTGTTCATTTACCCTCTCGCGTTGCGCTATCCCAATACCTCACCACACAGTTTGCCAAGCAAGCGCCAGTGAAAGCTCTTCAAGTGCATCCTGGACAGCGCTGGCAACTCAGCGTCAAATTAAAGCGAGTGCATGGGCTTAGTAATCCCAATGGCAGAGATAGTGAGTTTTGGGCGCTTGCCAATGGAATTGGTGCGAACGGTAGTTTGCTGAATGCCTCCCATCAACTCAAACAAAACTTAGTATTGCGACCATCCTATCTGGTGCATTGGGGCAGAGAAAAAATAGCGCAACGCATGCAGTTAGTATTGGCTGACAGTCCCTATCTCGAGGTGCTAAAAGCGCTCAGTATCGGCGACGATAGTAATATTGAAGCGGATGATTGGCAGGTCTTTTTGCAAACGGGTGTTAATCATTTAATCAGCATCTCTGGCTTGCATATCACCATGATTGCCAGTTTTTTTGCCGGTTTATTATGGATGGTTTGGCGTAAATCCGCGCGCCTAAGTCTTTTTCTTCCTGCTCGACAGGCGGCAGCTTTACTAGGAGCTGTGCTTGCGTTCATGTACGCCTTACTAGCCGGATTTTCAGTCCCTACTCAGCGCACAGTTTATATGTTGATGACAATTGCTACCGCCCTAATGCTCAAACGAGAAATTGGTCTCATGCGAGTTTTGATGATTGCTTTAGTGGTTGTTGTCATGATTGATCCATGGGCTGTCATGGCGCCTGGTTTTTGGCTGTCATTTGGTGCAGTGGCTTGGTTTATCTTTGCCTTGAGTTGCAGACTAAATCAATCCAATTGGCTGCGTGCTGGAATTAGAACTCAGTGGGTAGCCACTATCGGTTTATTGCCACTGACAGTTGCGATGTTTCAGCAAGTGTCACTGATCGCCCCTATTGCCAATATATTGGCTATTCCCTTCATCAGCTTGGCGGTAGTGCCACTGACATTGCTGGGGGCGTTGACCCCTGTTGATGCTTTTCTGCATTCAGCGCATTGGGTCATGAGCCTGACCATGTTTGTGCTAAAGTCACTATCAGCGCTGAGCTGGAGCAATATGCATTTACCACCAGTTTCTCCATGGGCAGTCATGATTGCAATGTGTGGTGTGCTGATTTTATTGTTACCCAAAGGATTTCCAATGCGTTGGCTTGGGGCTTTGATGCTTGCGCCATTGTTTGTGAATGTACAACCCAGTATGCCTAGTGGTGCGATGCACGCCAGCATTATCGACGTTGGTCAGGGGTTAGCGGTATTGGTGCGTACCTCCCATCATCAGTTTTTATATGACACTGGGCGACAACTTAATGCACACATCAACAGCGGTAATCGAGTGATACAACCATATCTTCATTCACTTGGGTTAGATAAGCTGGATATGATGGTGGTGAGTCATCACGATAGCGACCATTATGGCGGTATGGAAAGTTTGCTAATACAAATCCCCACCCAGCAGTTGTTAGCCAGCTTCGATTTACCCATAGAAGTTAACCGTCAATTGGGCTACGCAAGAAAATGTCAACAAGGACAGTCTTGGGTATGGGATGGGGTAAAGTTTGAGATATTGCATCCAGACAAGGATTTATATCTGCAACAAGCGGTGAGCGATAACAATCTTAGTTGTGTTTTGCGTGTGAGTAATAACACAGGCAGCTTATTATTGACAGGTGATATTGAGCTAGCAGCAGAGCGACGTTTGTTGCAAACTCAGCCATTAATAAAAAGTACCTTGATGACCATTCCTCACCATGGCAGCAAAACCTCTTCAAGCACTGCGTTGATAGATGCGGTAAATCCAAGCTGGGCAGTAGCGACAACAGGATATATGAATCGCTATCACCATCCACGTGCAGATATTATGCGACGCTACCAACAACGCGATATCCAGACCTTTCGCTCGGATTGGGATGGTGCGGTACTGATTGATTTCCCTGCAGAAAAATCGGCAAAAGTCAAAGTTAAAGCTTGGAGAACAGAGCATGCACGCTATTGGCAGGACCGTGAATCACTTGCTGAAAACAGGCCGACGCGCTAAAGTTATATAGTTATATATCTCATTATTTTAGGGAGTTCAGAGTGTTAGAAATCATTCTTGCAGCAGGTTGGCCTATCTATCCACTGATATTCGCCTCAGTGCTGGCAATCGCAATCATCGTTGAGCGTTTTTGGAGTCTTCGTAACGAGGTTATTGCACCTTCTGGACTGTTGGATGAAGTGAAAAAATGGATAGCCAATGGCACTGTCGATAAAAAAACATGTGAAAAACTTCAATCTATCTCTTTGTCAGGCGAAATTTTTGCCAGTGCTTTAATAAACGCTTCCAGCTCGAGAGAAATCATTCGTGAGTCAATTGAAGAAACAGGACGCGCGGTTGCACACAAGTTAGAGAAAAATTTAACGACCTTGGGCACCATCGCTACCGTTAGCCCACTTCTTGGTTTGTTGGGAACAGTTATCGGTATGGTGGAGTTGTTTGGTGCTTTTAATGCAGCAGGTTCTGGCCATGATGTTGCCCAGTTTGCAAAAGGTATTTCGGTGGCACTTTATAATACTGCAGCAGGCATTGTGGTAGCCGTTCCAGCTATGATTTGTTATCGTCATTTCCGTGGCAAAGTGGATGGTTTGATTGTTGAGATTGAGCAGCAAGCGATTGCTTTGGTCGAATTTATGCATGGTGAGCGTAAATAATGGATTTTAGACGTGGTAGACGAAGCGAAGATTTAGAAATCAATCTTGTCCCTTTGATTGATGTCTTGCTGGTCATTATTATTTTCTTGGTGGTCAATGCGACTTTCTCTCGTATGAGTGAGTTGCAAATTAACCTGCCAGCAGCAGATGCAAATCCTGTTGAGCAAAAACCCTTGATGATTAATGTAGGCATTGACGCGACTGGACACATGGTGATTGAGAAAACTCCAGTCAATAAGACAGATCTCTCTGGCATTATTGCAGCCTTGCAACAAGCAGTTGCTGGAGGAAAAGATCCTGTCATTGTGATTAGTGCAGATGCAAAAGCTACCCACCAATCAGTTATCAATGTGATGGAGGCAGCAAGGCAAGCCGGCTATACCCATATTACTTTCGCCACGCAACAGGATGTCGAATAAACTTTTTTACTCCGCCCCAATGATGGGGCGGTTTTTTTTATATTCACTCACTGACCCAGCGCATGAGCAAATCACCCCATAATAAATTTAATACTTCCGCTGAAGTTTCAGCAGTTCAAGTTTATTTGCGTCTTATTTCATACTCAGCCAAGCATTGGAAAATTTTCGCGCTTAGCGTTATTTCCCTGTTTATCCTTTCCGCGACCAATACTGGATTTCTAGCCACAATCAAATTGGTGACTGATGAGGGCTTTGTGAAGCGTGATGCATCACAGTTCCATACTTTACCCTTTATATTATTAGGCTTGATGTTACTGAGGTCTTTGTCTGGATTTGTTGCTAATTTCACTATTCGATATGTTGCTCGTCGAGTCGTTGAAGCATTGCGCTTGCACGCGTTCGCAAAAATGTTATCACTGCCAGTGAGTTTTTTTGATGCTAACTCGGTGGGAAATATATCCTCAAAGATTACTTATGATACCGAGCAAATGTCCAAAGCTGCCACCAACGTTGCTGTTTCGGGAGTGAGAGATACCTTTACTATCATCGGTATTGTTGCCTATATGCTTTATCTGGATTGGCGCCTGACCATTATTTTTGCTGCAGTTGCACCTTTAATGGCGTATTACTTGAAAGCGATGACGCCAAAATTAAGAGAGGTAGGAAAGCAGGTGCAACAAACCATGGGAACAATGACACAGGTCTGCGAAGAGACGATATCTGGACAGCGAATTGTTAAGATTTTTGGCGGACGTGAATATGAACAAGGGAGATTCAGTGCTGTTGCTGCAGCTAATCGTCGTTTGCAAATTCGCTTAGCAAGAATCTCTGGTATGAATAGCATGGTCGTCGAGTCTTTGGCAGCAGTGGCGTTGAGTGCAGTGGTATTTTATTCAGTGGGCAAGTTTAGTGCTGGAGAGTTTGCTGCATTTATTGGGGCCTTATTAATGCTGATTGCACCCATTAAAAGTATGACAGGAATCAATGAAGACTTGCAGCAAGGGTTGGCCGCGGCCAATAGTATTTTTGGTCTTATAGATCAATCAGCTGAAAAAGATAGTGGTCATCAAATATGCAAAAAAGTACAGGGTGACATTGAGTTTCGTTCTGTTGAGTTGCGTTACGAAAATGCCAAGCATGATGCACTGAATGCGCTGAGTTTTAAAATCGCCCCGGGGGAAAAGCTTGCTTTAGTGGGACGCTCTGGAGGCGGAAAAACCAGTATGGTGAATCTGTTGCCGCGATTTTATGAATATCAACAAGGGCAAATTTTGATTGACGGTGTCGATACCCGTGATTTCAGTTTGGAGAGTTTACGTCAGCAATTTGCTTTGGTTAGCCAAGATATAGTCTTGTTTAATGACACCGTGCTTAATAATATTGCCTACGGCTCATTGCGCAATGCTAGTGAGGCCGATGTCATTGAGGCGGCAAAAGCTGCGCATGCTTGGCAATTTATCCAAGAACTGCCCGAGGGCTTGCAAACTGTCATTGGCGACCGTGGGGTGAGGTTATCTGGAGGTCAGCGTCAGCGCTTGGCGATTGCCCGAGCGATTCTTAAAGATGCACCAATTCTGTTATTGGATGAAGCCACTTCGGCTTTAGATACAGAGTCCGAGCGTTTTGTGCAAGCAGCTTTGGATAAGCTGATGCAAGGTCGCACCAGCATAGTCATAGCACATAGGTTATCGACCATAGAAAATGCTGATCGTATTTTGGTCATGGAGAAAGGAACAATAATCGAAACTGGCACACATCAGACTTTGCTCAAGCAACAAGGACATTATGCCAAGTTGTATCAAAAACAATTCCAGCAAGGATAGCTCGCCATGTCTTCATGGTTGATGCAACATTGGTACCAAGTTAAAAAGCCAGCATTAGTTTTGCGTCTGCTATCTATGCTATACCGTACAGTGATAGCAGTGCGTTATTTGTTCTACCGTAATGGTCTTTTCAAGCAAAAACGTTTATCTGTACCTGTTATCGTAGTCGGCAATATTACAGTGGGTGGAACTGGCAAAACCCCTTTGGTGATTGCGTTGGCAAAAATGCTCACAGCACGTGGATTTCACCCAGGCATTATCAGTCGTGGTTATGGTCGTGATCATGATGCGCCTATGCGAGTCAGAAACAATATGATGGCATCTCAAGTTGGCGACGAGCCACTGATGATGAGCATGCGTTTAACTTGTCCCATTTGGGTTGGGGCAAATCGCGTCGAAACTGCAAAAAGACTCTTGAGTACCTCGCCACAGGTCGATGTCATCATCAGTGATGACGGCCTACAACATTATCCATTAGCACGTGATATCGAGTTGGTGGTGTTTGACGCCGAACGTGGCATTGGTAATGGTTGCTTATTACCCGCAGGGCCATTACGTGAGTCGTTACAACGTATGCAGCGCGCAGATTATGTAATTATCAATGGAAAGCCTAGCCAACAGTGGCCGTGGTTGAACCATATTGCCCATGTAAATATGCAATTAAAATTCACTAAGCTATCTGCGGTGAATTCCAAGTTGAGCAAACAAATTCCTCCATCACTGAGCGCGCTCAGAGCAAAAAAAATTCATGCTGTTGCAGGCATAGGCAATCCTCAAAGGTTTTTCAATATATTACGTGCACAGGGATTAACAATTATTCCCCATGCCTTTCAGGATCATCATCATTATCAAATTAAAGATTTTAATGCGATGCAAGATGCACCTATCATCATGACCGAAAAAGATGCAGTTAAGTGTCGAGATTTTGCCTTGACTCAAGCTTGGTATTTACCAGTGACTGCCTCGCTTGGATCAGAATTGATAGAATATATCGTGATGCGATTGCAAATATTACGGGGGCAACATGGATAATAAATTATTAGGAATGCTGGTATGCCCAGTATGTAAGAGTCAATTGGAATATAAAAAATCAGAATCAGGGCTGGTATGTAAGCCCTGTCAAGTCATGTATCCTATTCGGGATGGTGTGCCGGTTATGTTAGAAGATCAAGCAATACCCATCAAATAATTTAACGCAGATTATTTCCATGGATTTTAAAGTCGTCATTCCCGCGCGCTATGCCAGTAGTAGGCTACCAGGTAAACCTTTAATGGATATTTCAGGTAAACCAATGGTTGTGTGTGTCGTTGAGCAAGCATTAAAAAGTGGAGCCTCTGAGGTGGTGGTTGCTACTGACCATGTAAGCATTTTTGATGCAGTAAAGACATTTGGTTATCAGGCGCTCATGACAAGTGAGAACCATGTTTCTGGGACAGACCGCTTGTCTGAGGTAGTACAAAAAATGCATTGGCAGGATCAGCAATTGGTGGTCAATGTACAAGGGGATGAGCCATTGATTGCGCCCCAATTGATCAACAAAGTGGCCGAACAATTGGCACAAGATACAGAAGCCGTGATGTCAACCGCCTGTCATGTCATTCATGAGTATGATCAATTCATTAATCCGAATGTAGTAAAAGTGGTATTAGATAAGCATGGACGTGCTTTGTATTTTAGCCGCGCACCGATTCCTTACCCTCGCGATATGCTAGAAAAAAATTCTAGCTTGCATCCAGACGTACAGATTTATCGTCATATTGGTATATATGGCTACCGCGCCAATTTTCTGCTGCAATATGCAAGTCTACCATGTTCGCCTATCGAACAAATTGAGTCACTAGAGCAACTGAGGGTGCTTTGGAATGGCTATCATATCAGTGTATTTGTTAGCTACGAGCCTTCGGCACCAGGGGTTGATACCGAGCAAGATTTAATTCAGATTCGCAAACTGTTTGGAAATTAACCGCTGCTTGTCCGGATTGCCGCGAATTTAAATTGACATTCATGCACTTTGTTTGATACATTCAAGCCCTCACGTTTTCTGAAAAACGTTTCGGACGCGGGGTGGAGCAGTCTGGCAGCTCGTCGGGCTCATAACCCGAAGGTCGTAGGTTCAAATCCTGCCCCCGCAACCAACTCATACAACAAGTTTTTTCGCGTTGATTATCAGAAAGTCAGCATACGCAGTTTGATTGTTTTCGATCAAACCTAGTTTTTTATAAAAATTAGTGCGATCTGAAAAATATTCGTGATTGACGAGAAAATCCAGTTGACTGAGTGATGAGGCTCTGTATAATACGCGCCTCTCGATTGCTGAGTAATCAGCTAATTGAATTGTTCTTTAACAAACTAA
>CAYYBG010000027.1:0-27421 GCA_964470195.1 uncultured Methylophilaceae bacterium
CGACCTTCGCATTACAAGTGCGCTGCTCTACCAACTGAGCTAATCCGGCTTCCCGTAAAAGAGGCGTTATTTTATCAGCTTTAAGTGATTTTTTTTAGATTTAGCCGAAAAAATTTTTTCTTCATGTTTAGTTTGCTCATTTTTATTCGTCTGCAAATTGTTTTGAGGGATAGTTTTTTCAAAAAACATGCCTTTACCAGTCTCCTTAGCATAAATGCCTGTGACCGCATGAATGGGAATATAAATATTATGAGGAACCCCAGAAAATCTAGCAGAAAATGCAATATGATCATTCAACATTTGCATATTACCAACCGCTTTAGCTCCAAGATTCAAGACGATTTCGCCATTTTGAACAAAATCCATTGGAACCAAAGTGTACTCATCTACATTCACCATGAGATGGGGTGTAAATCCATTATCAATACACCACTCATACACAGCACGAACAAAGTAGGGACGTAAACTATCCATGCAAGTCGATTAATTCTGGCGCAAACTATTTGCGCATCGCCTTCTCTGATGGGGTCATGGCCTCAATGTAGGCAGGTCTAGAGAAAATACGTTCAGCATATTTGAGTAATGGGGCAGCCTGTTTAGGTAGTTCAATGCCGTAATGACCTAATCGCCATAGCAAAGGAGAAATCGCCACATCTAACATGGAGAATTCTTCGCCTAATATATATTCTTGCCTTGAAAAAATTGGCACTAATTGTGTCAAGTTATCGCGAATCATTGCTCTCGCTTTGTCAGCAGCCTTGCACTCAGGATTTGCTTCAATTTCATCAACATGGCGATACAAGTCACGTTCCATTTCAAACAAACCCAACCGAGCTTTAGATCGCATAACTGGATCTGCTGGCATTAATTGCGGATGAGGAAAACGCTCGTCGATATATTCATTAATAATGTTAGCTTGCTGCAAAACTAAATCTCGCTCAACCAAGACTGGAACTGTATTGTAAGGATTGATGACAGCTAGGTCTTCAGGCTTATTAGCTAGATCGACATCAATGACCTGAAAGTCCATACCTTTTTCAAAAAGCACAATACGGCAACGGTGACTGTAGGGATCAACAGTTCCGGAATATAAAGTCATCATGGTTGTTTGTCTCCAGCAAAAAAACAAACGGGATGTTTGCCCAAGCAAACTCTCCCGCTAAAATTAATATTAATGTATATCTTTCCAGAATTCTTTTTTCAGAGCATAAGTCAGCACTAAAAGCACAACCAAGAAGGCTAGCACTAATAAACCAAGACGTGCATCTTGTTGCTTGAATGGCTCAGCCATAAATACAAGATAATTCACCAAATCAGCAACCATTAAATCATACTGCGCAGGAGTCAATGTACCTGGCTTGTCTAACAATAATTGATTGCCATTCATTTCGCTGTGCTTTAATACTTGCTGACCTTGTAATTGCCACAAGACATGAGGCATACCAACCTTGTCAAACACAACGTTGTTCCAACCCGTAGGTCGAGTATTATCGCGATAAAAACCTCGCAGATAAGTATAAAGCCAGTCTGCACCTCTAGCTCTGGCCTCAACTGACAAATCAGGTGGGGTAGCACCAAACCATAACTTGGCTTCAGCTTTGGGCATAGCCACTGTCATGGTGTCACCCACCTTGTCACTGGCGTACATTAGATAAGATTTTATCTGCGCCTCGCTAAGACCGATATCCAACAATCTGTTGTAGCGCATCGAAACAGCGCTATGGCAGTTAAGGCAGTAGTTAACAAAATACTTTGCACCACGCTGTAAAGATGCCTGATTATTTGGATCGATAGGTGCACGATCCAATTTCACATGCTCATTGGCTACAGCAATTGAGGCAAATATCAACCCCATCAATAATAAAAATTTCTTCATTATCCAGTCACTCTATCAGGTACACGTTTTGTCTTATCCTTTTTGGTGAACCAAGGCATTAAGATAAAAAATGCAAAATAAATCAAACTAAAGAATCTAGCTACTATAGTGGCACGATCAGCGCCACCTACAATGAATGTTCCAGTATCAAACTGTCCCCAAACATTGGATGGCTCGGTACCTAGATAACCTAAAATCAAGAAGCTAATCACAAATGCCGCAAGCCATGATTTATATAAATTTCCACGGTAGCGGATAGATTTGACCGGACTTTTATCCAACCACGGCAGGAAGGCAAAACCAATCACAGATAGACCCATTGCAGCCACTCCAGGGAATTGCGAATTTAAAATTGGAGGAACAGCCCGTAAAATTGAATAGTATGGCGTAAAATACCAAACTGGAGCAATGTGTGGTGGGGTTTTTAAAGGATCTGCTGGGATAAAGTTATTGGCCTCCAAGAAATACCCTCCCATCTCAGGAGTGAAAAATACAATCACTGAAAACACCATCAAAAATACTACAACACCAACCAGATCTTTTACGGTGTAGTAAGGGTGAAATGGAATACCATCTAATGGAATACCAGTTTTAGCATCTTTCTTTTTTTTGATTTCTATACCGTCAGGGTTATTAGAACCAACTTCGTGGAGTGCAATTAAATGTGCTACCACTAAACCCAGTAAAACTAATGGTAAAGCAATAACATGGAATGCAAAGAAACGGTTTAAGGTCGCATCTGAAACGGTATAGTCTCCACGAATCCAGAGAGAAATGTCAGGTCCAATAAATGGGATGGAGGTAAATAAGTTGATGATCACCTGTGCACCCCAATAAGACATTTGGCCCCATGGAAGCAGATAGCCAAAAAAAGCCTCGCCCATCAATACCAAGAAAATACCAACACCAAACAACCATATTAATTCTCGTGGTGCACGATATGAGCCATACATTAAGCCACGGAACATATGCAAATAGACCACTACAAAGAACATCGATGCACCCGTAGAATGCATATAACGGATAATGCGCCCCCACGAAACATCACGCATAATATATTCTACCGAGGCAAAAGCCATCGAGGCCTCAGGCTTGTAATTCATGGTGAGAAAAATACCCGTTACGATTTGAATAACCAAAACAAGTAAGGCAAGTGACCCAAAAAAATACCAAAAATTAAAGTTTTTGGGCGCATAGTATTCTGTTAGGTGTGTTTTTAAATTAGACGAAAGCGGGAAACGCTCATCAATCCAATCTATCAACTTATTTTGCTTTTGATTAGCCATCAAGCAACTCCTTTAGCATCTTTACCAATTACTAGCAGGTTGTCTCCAACATACTCATGTGGAGGAACAATCAAATTAGTCGGCGCGGGAGAGCCTTTGAAAACACGACCTGCCAAATCAAACTTAGAGCCGTGACAAGGACAAAAGAAACCACCAGGCCAATCTGCACCCATATCAGCCCCACTTTGAAGTTTAGGTGATGGAGAGCAACCCAAGTGTGTACAAATTCCGACCATCACCATGATATTTGGCTTGATAGAACGGGATGAGTTTTTGCAATACTCAGGTTGTTGGGTGGAGACTTGCAAAGCCGGGTCAGACAAATATTCATTGTGAGCGGACAGACCTGAAAGCATCTCCTGCGTACGATTGACAATCCACACAGGCTTTCCACGCCACTCCACTGTCAACACTGAGCCAGGCTCAACTTTACTGATATCTACCTCAACTGGAGCGCCTGCAGCTTTTGCACGCTCACTTGGCAACATGCTTGAAATAAACGGAACCGCAACAGCAGCAGCTGCCACACCACCAGCTAAAGAAGAAGCCGCGACTAAAAATCTGCGCTTACTTCTATCAACTTCCTGATTTGCCATAAATATCCCTAAACTTATCATTAGCTGAGAGTTCAGCCACTTGAGAAATAAATAATTCGATATTTTACAGGGTTAGAGAGAAAACTTAAACCCTCTAGGTAAGCAGAGCTGATGATTAAATCAGAAAAAAAGAACGCTAAACTGGATTGTCGATATCGATAAATGTGCAATCTAAAGAAAATTTTTGTGCAAGGTGTTCAGCCAGAGCCATCGCACCATATCTTTCAGTTGCATAATGCCCAGCTGAAATATATGTAACCCCAGATTCAATTGCGGTATGTACAGTATTTTCTGAAATCTCACCACTGATGTAAGCATCAATATCATGTTGGATAACATCACTGAAGTAACCCTGAGCAGCACCTGTGCACCATGCTATTTTACTGACCAACCTTTTGTCCCCGCCAATTACTAATGGTTGTCTATTTAATCTTTCATGTATTAATTTTGAAAATGTTGTTATATCCGTTGGTTGGTTCAAACTACCTATGCTAACCAGGGGTTGATCTGGCAAATTTCCGATTACTTTAAATCCTAACAATCTTGCCAGCTGGGTGTTATTTCCAAATTCGGCATGTGCATCCAAGGGTAAATGATATGCAATCAGATTCATTTTATGCCGCAACAAAAATTCAATACGTTTCTTTTTCAATCCGACTATAGTTGGATTTTCGTTTTTCCAAAAATAACCATGGTGCACCAATACGGTATCAGCACCTGCTTCATGGGCTTTTTGCAAAAAAGCTAAACTAGCAGTTACTCCCGCAACAACTTTTTTAACATTATCTCGTCCATGAACTTGTAGACCATTTGGGCAATAATCGTTGAATCGTTTCGACTCTAATAAATTGTCTAAATATTCAATGATAAAATTGATATGCATATGAGGTTCCAGTATGAAAAGCTACCTGACTAAATTATGGATTATTTTCGCACAAACTGTGACAGTAAGTTTGGCTGTTATCTATTTGCTCAAGATACTATTCCCTGAACTTCTGCCCAAAGATGAAGCTCCTCGACCAGAAAAAATTCTCCGCCAAACCCCGTTGCAATCTTTTCATATCACAGCTGAAAAAGCCATGCCTTCCGTTGTCAATATATTGACTAGTAGAAATGAAAATCAGCATCATCAATTTCACAATGATGCATTTTTTAAACATTTTTTTGGAGAAAACTTTCACCTCCCCAAGCCCAATCAAAACCGACTTGGCTCGGGAGTCATTGTTCGTTCAGATGGTTATATTGTGACTAATCACCACGTGGTGGAGTCGGCAGATATAATCCAGGTCGCTCTTCATAACGGAAAAGTTTATTCTGCTAATTTAATTGGTACAGACCCTGAAAGTGATATTGCTGTTTTAAAAATTGACACCAATAAACTTCCAGTGATTGATTTCGCTGATATTAATTCAAGTCGGATAGGAGATGTGGTATTGGCGATAGGTAATCCTTTTGGCGTAGGTCAAACCATTACTCAAGGTATTATCAGTGGTTTAGGTAGAAATCATCTCGGCATTAATACTTTTGAAGATTTCATACAAACCGATGCAGCCATTAACCCAGGTAATTCTGGAGGTGCGCTTGTCAATACTGAGGGGCAATTAGTTGGAATTAATAGTGCTATCTTTTCCAAAGACGGTGGGTCTATGGGGATAGGATTTGCGATTCCAGTCAGTATAGTAAAAAAAATTGTTCCCCAAATCATTCATCAAGGCAGTGTCACACGCGGATGGATAGGAATACAGGCTCAAGACTTATCTGAAGATATAAAAAAATCTATTCGTTTAGGTAATTTTTCAGGATGTTTAATAACTGCAGTTGTTATTGCAAGTCCAGCCGAACAAGCTGGTGTAAGAGCTGGTGATGTACTTGTTGAAATTGCTTCAAAGAAATTTACCGATACATCATCGATGATTTCTGTCATTTCAGAACTAGAACCCGGCACTAAAACACAAGTAAAGATATTGAGAGGTGAGAAATTGATATCACTTAATGTACAGATTGGTAAACGACCAAACATGATTCAATGATAACTTGAAATTTTTAAATTTAAATCTTGGCTAGATTAAATTTGCTGATTGAGATTTGGGCTAGAGATAAAATAACGAGAGACCAAGATACCAAGTTCGTACAACATACACAAAGGCACCGCTAATAAGAATTGTGACATTACATCCGGCGGAGTGAAAACGGCACCAATAAAAAATGCCCCAACAATTACGTAAGACCGTATATCAATCAAGGTCTGTACGTTAACTATTCCAGCACGAACTAGTATTACTACCAACACCGGCACTTCAAAGGCTAATCCAAAAGCAATCAGCATAGAAATTACAAAGTCTAAATAGTGACTAATGTCAGTCATCACCACGACTCCTTGGGGTGCGGTATGAGTAAAAAAAGCAAAAACCAAAGGTAATACTAGTTGATAGGCAAATAGCATACCTAATATAAATAAGATAAAGCTCACGATAATTAAGGGTAGAACAAAACGCTTTTCATGTTGATAAAGACCTGGGGCAATAAAAGCCCATGTTTGGTAAAGCATGAAAGGAGATGAAATAACCACTGCCACCAACATAGCTGCCTTCATGGGAACAAAGAATGGCGTCGCAATTTCTGTTGCAATCATGTGCGCCCCACTGGGCAAATTGATTAATAAAGGACTAGATAGCCAATGATAAATATCATTAGCAAAAGGTAAAAGAATCAGAAATACACCAAAAAAACCTAAAAGCATTTTTATTACGCGCTGGCGTAATTCAATCAAGTGCGATAAAAATCCGTTGGTTAGACGCATAGAGGAATTATTTTTTAACAGTTTTACTTGACCCAGGCTGTCTTGATGACTGTTTTTTTCTTGGTTCCTTATTTGTTATTTTTTCTTCAATTGGTGAAGTAGCAGCAATTGTATTTTGTAAATCCTTAAGCTGATCTAATCTAATTTCACGTTCCATCTCTGATTTAACCGAAGCAACATAGCGTTGCATACGACCAACAATTGAACCTAAAAATCTAGCGACCTGTGGAAGTTTATCGGGGCCGATTACCACAATGGCAACGACCCCGATAACTAATAGCTCAGCAAAGCCAACATCAAACATATAACGTCGATGTTAAATTATTTTTTTGCGGTTGGTTTTTTTGTAGCTGGTTTTTTTGCAGCTTGTTTTTTTACCGCAGGTTTAGCCACTGCTTTTTTCACGGCAGGCTTAGCTGCTGGTTTTTTAGTAGCTGTTTTAGTTGCTGTCTTAGCGACAGGTTTCGTAACAACTTTAGCGGCAGGTTTTTTTGCTAAGGGTTTCTTAGCTACTGGTTTTTTTGTGACTGTTTTTTTAGTGGCTGTTTTCTTTGCAACAGGTTTCTTCGCTGCAGGTTTTCTAGCTACTGGTTTTTTCGCTACTGCAGATGTGGCAACAGAAGTAGAAGCACTAACATTTTGTGCCGGAGCAGATTCTTCTTTTACAGCATCTTTAAAACCTTTTACTGCACCACCTAAATCACTGCCAACGTTGCGCAGCTTTCTTGTTCCAAAAATCACTAGCACGATGACTAGTAATACGACTAAATGCCAAAGTGATAAACCACCCATTTTATTGCTCCTAAGTTAAGTTATGTTTTAGGTAAATTTGCACCGCCACCAAATACATGGACATGAAGGTGGAAAACTTCTTGTCCACCCTCACGACCAGTATTAATCATTGTCCTGAACCCTTTCAACCCATGCTCAGATGCAAGCTTAGGTGCCAGCAATAACATTTTTCCCAGAAGATTCTGATGCATTGCTTCAGCATGACTCAGAGACTCAATATGCATTTTTGGAATTATCAAAAAGTGCACTGGCGCGATTGGACGGATATCATGAAAAACCATCAAATCGCTATCTTCGTAAATTTTGTTCGAAGAAATTTCACCAGAAATTATTTTACAAAAAATACAATCGCTTGACATCATTTATTTCCCACAATATCACTTATGACTTCTCTCTAGAAGCCTTTTCGTCTATTCCAGAAACCCCCTCGCGCCTTGCTAACTCATTTAAAACCTCACTTGGCTTTATATTCGCATATGTCAGCAGCACTAGTGTATGAAACCACAAATCAGCAGTTTCGTAGATAATTTGATCACGATTACCATCTTTAGCGGCAATAATTGTTTCAGTTGCTTCTTCACCAATCTTTTTGGTAATTGTATTGATACCTTTTTGATAAAGCTTTGCAACGTAAGAATTATCTGGGTTAGCTGATTTTCTTTGTTGTAATAGTTCAGTTAGACGGTCAAGAATATCACTCATTTTTTATAAATATCCTTTGGGTTTTTAATGATAGGCTGATCCGTAACCCAATTGGTATCAACTAACTTTTCAAAAAAACAACTTTGTCTTCCAGTATGACAAGCAATACCACCATGCTGTTTTACCTTTAATAACAGAACATCTCTATCACAGTCTAAACGAATCTCAACAATTTTTTGCACATGCCCAGACTCTTCGCCTTTATGCCAAAGTTTTTTTCTTGAACGAGACCAATAAACTGCTTCACCAATTTCTACAGTTTTCGATAGGGCTTCACGATTCATAAAAGCAAACATAAGTACCACTCCAGTTTGACTATCTTGCGTAATCACTGGTACTAAACCATCGGTCCAATTGATTTGCTCAATCCAACTCAAAGTCTCACCTCGATGCCTCGTTGGAACATAAATTGTTTTGCCTGTTTAACTGAGTATTCCCCAAAGTGAAAAATACTTGCTGCTAATACTGCATCAGCACCACCTTGCTCAATACCATCAACCAAGTGCTGTAAATTTCCTACCCCTCCAGATGCAATGATAGGCACATCAACACTATCACTAATTGCACGATTTAATTCATTATCAAACCCAATTTTAGTTCCATCTCTATCCATACTTGTCACAAGCAATTCGCCAGCTCCATAGGCAACCATTTTTTTTGCCCATTGTATTGCATCTAATCCAGTTTGGTTTCGTCCACCATGACTAAAAACTTCCCAGCGATTAGGTTCTGAACCCACCCTCTTTGCATCAATTGCCACGACAATACATTGGGAGCCATATCGACTAGCGGCATCTACTACCAATTGCGGATTTAGAATAGCAGATGTATTGATACTAACTTTATCTGCACCAGCATTTAATAACCGTCTAACATCTTCAACAGTTCTTATACCCCCACCCACAGTTAAGGGAATAAACACTTGTGAAGCAACATCTTCAATGATGTGAAGAATTAAATCGCGATTATCTGAGCTCGCTGTAATGTCTAGGAAAGTAATTTCATCTGCACCTTGATCATCATAGCGCTTCGCAATTTCTACTGGGTCACCAGCATCCTTTAACTCGAGAAAGTTGATACCTTTTACCACTCGACCATTGGTTACATCCAAGCATGGAATAATCCGCTTCGCTAGCATTAAGACATTCCAAGTTCATTGGCAAGTTTTTGAGCAGCGGTAAAATTAAGAGTCCCCTCATAAATTGCTCGACCTGTAATTGCACCCATAATACCTTCTGCTTCTACCTCACATAACTTCTTCACGTCATCCAAATTGCTAATGCCCCCAGATGCTATCACAGGAATCGTGAGAGCTTGAGCTAATTTGACTGTGGCTTCAATGTTGACACCTGTCAACATTCCATCTCGGCCGATATCTGTGTATACAATCGCCTCAACTCCGTAATCTTGAAATTTAACCGCCAAGTCGATGACATCATGTCCAGTTAATTTTGACCATCCATCTACCGCCACTTTGCCATCTTTAGCATCAAGCCCAACGATAATTTGTCCAGGAAACGCATAACATGCCTCATGTAAGAAGCCGGGATTTTTTACTGCAGCTGTACCAATAATGACATAGTCAATGCCATCATCTAAATAACGTTCAATTGTTTCCAAATCACGGATGCCACCACCTAATTGAATTGGAATCTTACCAGCACACGAGCTGACAATTTCTTTTATAGCAGATTCATTGATTGGTTTGCCTGCAAAAGCGCCATTCAAATCCACCAAATGAAGTCTTTCGGCCCCAGCCTCCAACCAATGCCTTGCCATTGCACTCGGGTCTTCAGAGAAGACTGTTACATCCTCCATTAAACCTTGTTTTAGTCTTACACAATGTCCGTCTTTTAAATCTATAGCAGGAATAATCAACATAACCGTAATAAATGAATAAAATTAAATCTAAACTGTACCGTCCCACGCTACAAAATTTTTCAGCAGCTGTAATCCAGCATGCTGACTTTTTTCAGGGTGGAACTGCACGGCGAAAATGTTTTCACTGGCAATAACGCTAGTGAATTTATCTGGGTATTCAGACACACCCGCAATGATACTCTCCTGTTGCGGCTCTACATAGTAACTATGAACATAGTAAAAACGTTCACCATCAGAGATATTTTGCCACATAGGATGCTGACATGTCTGATAGACTTGATTCCAACCCATATGAGGGACTTTGAGCTTCCTTCCTAGAGTATCTTTCATAAGCGCTGCAGGGAATTTTTTTACCTGTCCTGGCAGAATATTTAAGCCTTGCGCATCGCCTTCTTGCGAGTGCTCAAAAAGTAATTGCAAGCCAATGCAAATTCCCAAAAAAGGTTTGTGTGTTGATGCCTGTATCACAGCTTGCTTTAATTGTCGCAGCTCTAGCTCTCTCATACAGTCAGGCATAGCTCCTTGACCAGGAAAAACAACTTTTTGGGCTGAGAGAATTTGTTCAGGATGATCGGTAACGATAATATTCAAATGGGGAGCTACATATTCCAATGCTTTGGAAACTGAACGAAGATTGCCCATGCCATAATCAACTACTGCAATATCAATTTTCATTTGTGTGTGTTTTTACTTAACAGCTTTTGCTTATTAAACTTACAGCGTGCCTTTAGTGGATGGGGTTACACCTAACATACGTTGGTCAACCTCAATCGCCATTCGTAATGCGCGACCAAACGCTTTGAATATAGTTTCCGCCTGATGGTGTGCATTTTCACCACGCAAGTTATCAATATGCAAGGTAATAAACGCGTGATTCACGAAACCTTGGAAAAACTCATGTACCAAATCAACATCAAACTCGCCAATTTGGGCTCGTTTAAATTCGACAAAAAACTCAAGCCCAGGACGACCAGACATATCTAACACTACCCGAGAGAGTGACTCATCAAGGGGAATGTAGGCATGTCCATAACGACGTATCCCTTTTTTATCGCCAATCGCCTTAGCAAAAGCTTGGCCTAATGTGATACCAATATCTTCAACAGTGTGATGTGCATCAATATGTAAATCACCCTTTGCTTCAACGGTAATATCAATCATCCCATGGCGTGCAATCTGATCAATCATATGATCTAAAAAACCCAGACCAGTAGATAATTTTGACACACCATGCCCATCCAAATCGATATGGACAAAAATTTGTGTTTCTAATGTATTACGACTTACTTCAGCACTTCGCATATCATCAATTCTCTAAACAAAAAACCGCCGCAAAACATTATTTACGTTTTGCGGCGGTTAAATCTAACAACTTCCTGCAAGGAATTAGCTGAACAAACGTTTCAACCAACCAAACAAACCGCCGGAACTAGAACCAGCATGCGCAATCGCTGTAATTTCAGCGGCCGCAGCAGCAGGATCAGCAGCACCGTAAATCGCTGCGCCTGCAACAACAATAGTTGCACCAGCATCACGAACCTGAGCTGTAGTAGCAGCCTTAACGCCACCGGCAACAGAGATATCAACACCTAAATTCAAGCTAGCAACCATTCCCAAATCTGCAAAAGGTGTTTGACCCGCAGCTTGTTGATCTAAACCAGTGTGCACACCGATAATATGAGCACCTAGTTTTGCTACTTCCTTAGTACGAGCTTTTTTGTCAGCCACATTAATCAAATCTACTTGAGCTTTTTTACCATATTTGTTGGCAGCATCAATTACACCTTTGATTGTACCAATATCAGCTGTACCCAAAACTGTACAAATATCAGCACCAGCTTTATAGAAAGGCTCAGCTTCATAGAAGCCAGCATCCATTGTCTTTAAATCTACCAAAATTTTATTTTTGGGGAATTTTGCACGCAATGTTTCTAACAGTCTAATACCGTTATGTTTAATACAAGGTGTACCAATTTCTAAAATATCAACATGAGGTGCAACTTTGGTTGCAAGCGCCACAGTTGCGTCAAAATCTAATGAATCTAATGCCATTTGTGTTAAAGCCACGATATATATCCTCCACTTAAATACACGCCGCGTTTTATTGTTTACGCTTCATGCGATTTTTTCAACAAAAAATTAGTAGTAAATCATTTCTAGATGATTTTTTTTTACCGAAACGCCTTTATATATTGTTTTTGTCCTTAGGTCAAAGCAGATTTGAGCAAAACTGAGATTGTTTTGAGTAATTTTTCACATTGCTGCTCATCACCTACCGTAATTCTAAGAAAGTTATTGATACGTTCAGGTTGTACAAATCGTCGCACAATAATGTCTTGTTTTCTTAATTCCTCTAACCACCAGGATGCCTTTAGCTGATGATGCTTGATAAAAATAAAATTTGCTTTGGACGGCAACACTTCAAAACCCATCTCTGCCAGTGACGCTGCTAATCGGTTGCGAGATGCAATAACCCGATCTCTGGTCATCTCAAAATATGCTTGATCCTGAAAAGCAGCAATCGCTCCCGCTTGTGCCATACGATCTAAAGGATAGGAATTGAAACTATCTTTTATGCGATGCAAGCCCTCTATAAGGGTTATGTTTCCAAGTGCAAAACCAACACGTAATCCAGCCAATGATCTGGATTTTGACATGGTACTAACCACCAGTAGCTGTGGGTATTGATGAATTAATTTTGCTGCGCTTTCTCCACCAAAATCACAATATGCCTCATCAATCACCACCACCGAGTCTGGATTCGCAATTAATAGTCTTTCTATTTCCGACAATGCTAAATACACTCCGGTTGGTGCATTTGGATTTGGGAAAATAATCCCCCCATTAGCTTGCATGTAATCATCGATGTTGATTTGAAAGTTTTCACTGAGCGGTATGCAGTAGTAATTGATCCCATACAAGCCACAATAAACTGGATAAAAACTGTAGGTTATATCAGGGAATAATACCGGTTTGTCTTGCTTAAAAAATGCTTGAAAAGTGTGTGCCAAAACCTCATCAGACCCGTTACCAACAAAGACCTCTGAACTTTTTAAATGATAATAGTCAGCAATTACTTGGCGTAGTGAATCAGAATTGGGATCAGGATATAACTTGAGCACCTCACCAGCTTGTTGCTGCAACACCTCGATAACTTTAGGACTTGGTCCATAGGGATTTTCATTGGTGTTAAGCTTGGTAAGATTTGCTGTTTTAGGCTGCTCACCAGGGATATAAGGTTTTAGATTATGTACTAATGGACTCCAAAATTTACTCATCGCTTCAACCTGAATTCCGCTGAACGAGCATGTGCTAGCAAACCTTCTCCATAAGCAAGTTCAGCTGCTACTTTACCTAAGCTTTGCGCCCCCGACTCTGATACTAGAATTAGACTAGATCGTTTTTGAAAATCATACACTCCCAAGGGTGATGAAAAACGTGCAGTGCGTGAAGTTGGTAATACATGATTAGGTCCAGCACAATAATCACCCAAAGCTTCACAGGTATTTCTACCCATAAAAATGGCACCTGCATGGCGGATTTTTTTGCTGAAATCTAAAGCATCATCCATGGATAGCTCTAAGTGTTCAGGCGCAATGTAATTGCAGATTTCACATGCTTCATCCATATCACGCACATGAATCAATGCACCCCGACTTTGCAAAGATTTACTAATGATATCTTTTCTGGGCATTTGCTCAATCAAGCGATTAATCGAGAGTTGCACTTGGTTCAAAAATGTTAGATCAGGACTTAGCAAAATAGATTGAGCAAGCTCGTCATGTTCTGCTTGACTGAACAAATCCATGGCAATCCAATCAGGATCAGTCTTTCCATCGCAAATGACTAGAATCTCTGATGGTCCAGCCACCATATCAATGCCCACTACGCCAAAAACCCTTCGCTTTGCTGCGGCAACATAGGCATTTCCAGGTCCTACAATTTTATCGACCTGAGGAATACTTTGTGTCCCATAAGCCAGCGCACCCACAGCCTGCGCACCGCCAATACAAAAAACTTGATCTACCCCAGCGATAGCGGCAGCGGCTAATACCAAATCATTTCTCTCACCGTTCGGAGTAGGAACAACCATAATTAAATCTTGTACACCTGCCACTTTAGCTGGAATAGCATTCATAAGAACTGATGACGGATATGCTGCTTTACCACCTGGCACGTAAAGTCCGACACGGTCTAATGGTGTCACTTGTTGACCCAATAAATTGCCTTCAGCATCATGATAGTGCCATGAGTCCATCAGTTGTTTCTGGTGATAACTTTTGACTCGCTCTGCTGCGGTTTTTAAGGCTTGACGTTGACTATCAGGAAGCGCATTAAGAGCATCATGCAAATCATCTTGACTCAGATGTAATTGCTGTACAGATGAAGCATGCGTTTTATCGAAGCGATTAGTGTATTCAACAACTGCCTCATCACCGCGTTTTTTGATATCTTTAAGAATACCTGCAACGACTTCATCAATACTATCGTCCTGAGCAGTTTCAAAAGCCAAAAGAGCATGAAGCTGATCAGTAAAATTTGACTTAATAGAAGATAAACGTTTGATATTAATTTCCGACATAAGAACTCACTTGAATTTTCTATTTAATTTTTGCTCGCTCATTCACCACCTGAGCAAATGCATCCATCATAGGCTGAATAAGGTTTTTATTTAATTTGAATGAAGCTTGATTCACAACCAAATATGAACTCACATCAGCCACGTGCTCGACGGCAACTAAATGATTAGCTTTCAGTGTACTTCCAGTACTCACCAAATCGACAATTGCATCAGCTAAGCCAACCAGCGGTGCTAACTCCATAGAGCCATATAGTTTAATCAAGTCAACGTGCATCCCTTTAGCTGCAAAGTGTTGTTTGGCTGTTTTTAAATATTTGGTAGCTACTTTTAAACGTGCTCCACTGCGCAAGCAGGCTTGATAATCAAACCCCTCAGGCACCGCAACCATCATTTTGCAACGAGCTATTTGTAAATCGAGTGGCTGATAGATTCCCTGTAGATCTTGCTCATCTAATACATCCTTGCCAGCGATTCCAAGATCCGCAGCACCATATCGTACATAGGTAGGGACATCTGAAGCTCGGACAATGATTAAGCGAATATTGGCATGATTAGTACCAATAATTAATTTACGTGAGGATTCAGGGTCCTCATTGGGGACAATTCCTGCTGCTGCAAGCAGAGGTTTGGTCTCCTCAAAGATTCTACCTTTAGATAAAGCAATGGTAATCATACTTAATGATTTCTCTTAATATTAGCGCCAAGCGCACTCAGTTTTTCCTCTAGCATTTCATAGCCTCTATCAAGGTGATAAATACGCTCGATGGTTGTTTGTCCTTGTGCTACTAATCCAGCCAAAACAAGACAGGCAGAGGCGCGTAAATCAGTCGCCATTACCGTTGCACCATCTAAATTTGGCACACCTCGGACCAAAGCAGTATTACCATCAACATCGATTTTAGCACCGAGTCGCTGCAACTCTTGCACATGCATGAAGCGATTCTCAAAAATTGTCTCGGTAATTTTTGCAACACCTTCTGCAACTGTATTCATCGCCATAAACTGGGCTTGCATATCGGTAGGAAATGCAGGGTGTGGTGCAGTGCGAATGTTCACCGCCTGCAAGTGTCCGTTTGATTGGACTCGTATGTTTTGATCAGCACAATCAACTTGGGCTCCTGCTTCACGCAATTTTTCTATCACTGCATCCAAATCATTTGCTTCTACGCCTCGCACAGTGACATCTCCTGCGGTCATTGCCGCAGCAACCATATAGGTGCCTGCCTCAATACGATCGAATACAACACGATGTTGTGCCCCATGCAATGCTTTGACACCACGAATTGTAATAACATCGGTCCCTGCGCCAACAATATCAGCGCCCATTGCTATCAAGCAATTAGCCAAATCCACAACTTCTGGCTCTTTGGCGGCATTTTCTAAGATGGTTACACCATCAGCTAAAGTAGCAGCCATCATCAAATTTTCAGTACCAGTGACAGTGACTAAATCCATAAAGTATCTGGTACCACGCAAGCGCTGATTGGGAAGATGTTTAGAGCTAGCTAAAATATAACCATGGTCAATTTTTAATTCGGCACCCATCGCTTGCAGCCCTTTGATATGAAGATCTACTGGTCTAGAACCGATGGCACAACCTCCTGGTAAAGAAACTTTTGCCTCACCAAATCTTGCCAACAGCGGTCCTAAGACTAGTATTGATGCACGCATCGTTTTGACCATCTCATATGGTGCATTTAAATGTTGGATATTACTTGCATCCAAACTCACTTGATCATCATTACGCTCGACTTCTACTCCTATATGGGCTAAAAGTTGTTTAGTAGTGGCGATATCTTTAAGTTGAGGAACATTGCTAAGTTGCAATCTATCTGCCGCCAATAAAGAAGCACACAGAATGGGCAAAGCTGCATTTTTAGCACCTGAAATTTTGACTTCACCACGTAATGAAGTGCCCCCTTGAATCACTAAGCTATCCAAAATTAATCTGCGCTTTCACTCAATAATTTTTGTAACTCACCCTGCTCATACATGGCACGCATAATGTCTGCGCCACCCACAAAATTACCATGAATATAGAGTTGAGGAATGGTAGGCCAATTAGAAAACACTTTAATCCCATCCCGTATCGCGGGGTCTGCTAGAACATCAACAGCTAAGTAGTCTTTTACTCCGCAGGCAGCCAAAATTTGTGCTGCCAAGCCTGAAAATCCACATTGTGGAAATTTGGGGCTTCCCTTCATATATAACACAACAGAATGTTCATTTATCTGATCTTGAATCAAAGCTTGTGTATCCATATTATCCTCTCATTAATCCTGAATTGCTCCATGCCTCTGGTGTAAAGGTGCGCATAGATAGTGCATGAATTTCATTACCCATGCGTTGCCCTAGTACCTGATAAACCATTTGATGCTGTTGCACCATATTCTTACCTTCGAATGCTTTACTAACTACGATTGCCTCAAAATGCTGCCCATCGTCTCCTAATACCTGCAAAAACTCACAGGTTAATCCATTGCTAATATAAGTTTTAATTTCTTCTGCTGTTAACATAAATTATCCACGTAATTTATAACCAGCTCTCAGCATTAAAATAGTGACACCAGAAAGCACTATCAAGCTAACAGCCACGACACTAAGACTCAACCATGGAGAGATATCCCCAACGCCAAAAAAACCGTAGCGAAATCCATCTATCATGTAAAAGAATGGATTGAGATGTGACACCTTTTGCCAAAATGGCGGTAATGAATGAATCGAATAAAATACTCCCGATAAAAATGACAAAGGCATAATCACAAAGTTCTGGAATGCTGCCATTTGATCAAATTTCTCAGCCCAAAGGCCAGCAATAATTCCAAATGCTCCTAGCATTGCGCTTCCTAAGAAGGCGAAAGCAAAAATGATCCAAGGATGCTGTAAAGGTAAATCAATAAATAAAATCGATACAAGATAGATACAAAAGCCGACGCTGACACCTCGGATAATAGAGGCTGTCAAAAAGGCCAAAAAAAACTCAAAATATGAGATGGGTGTAATTAGAATAAATATAATATTTCCCATGACTTTAGATTGAATCAAACTTGAGGAACTATTAGCAAAAGAATTCTGTAATAGCGACATCATAATGAGTCCAGGAATGAGAAAAACACTGTAATCAACCCCCGGATAAATTTCAACATGACTTCCCAAGACGTGCGAAAAAATGAGTAGGTAGAGAAGGGCAGTAATCACTGGGGCAGCAACTGTTTGAAAGCTAACTTTCCAGAAGCGTAGTAGCTCTTTTTTGAAAAGTGTCCAAGCGCCGACCATTGAGGGATTAATCATGATGATTTTCCTACCATCTCTACGAATACATCCTCAAGGTCGCGTTCAATTAAACGCAAATCCTCTAATTCGATATCAGCCTCACGTAAAAAGGCCAACACATTTTCTAATGTGGAAACTTCATCAAGTTTGAGCACATGCCATTCTTGATTTTTTTCTTTAAGCATGGGCAACAATGAATCAGGCAGCTTCCCTGCAAACTTGAGTTGTAATAATTTGCCATGTACAGTGCGCAAAAAGTTATCAGTTGTGTCTAGCTTAATAATTTTGCCTTGTTTCAACATAGCTATACGAGAACATAATTCTTCTGCTTCCTCTAAATAGTGAGTAGTAAGAATAATGGTATGTCCCTCAGCATTGAGGCGTTTAATAAAATCCCAAAGCGTTAAACGTAATTCCACATCTACGCCTGCAGTTGGTTCATCCAAGACAATCACTGGTGGCTTATGTACCAACGCTTGCGCAATCAATGCGCGCCGTTTCATACCGCCAGAAAGCCTGCGCATATTGGTATTCGCCTTATCGGTCAGATCTAAGCCTTCGATGACTTCATCAATCCACACATCATTGTCTTTACGTTTTCCGAAATATCCTGCTTGAAAACGCAACATCTCACGTAAGGAAAAGAATGGATCAAACACTAACTCTTGAGGAACTACACCTAATGAGCGTCTGGCCTCACGGTATTGATTGATTACATCAAAGCCCATGACCTCAACAAAACCATGAGTCGGCTTTAGCAGTCCAGACAGAATATTAATCATGGTAGATTTTCCAGCACCATTCGGTCCGAGCAAAGCAAAAAACTCGCCTTGCTGGATGCATAAGTCGACTCCATCAAGCGCCTTTAGAGTGCCAAATTGTTTGGATACCTGATGAAATTGAACGGCAGCTGGCATATCAGTTATTGTTCCTTAGCTACCGGTTTAGGGCTTTTCCGGGATCAGTCCGTCCACGCCATAAAGAGATAATAAACTTTGTAAATTATCTGGAAGATTTGCAAAATTAATATCACAACCGGAAGTAATTGCATCCCTCAACAGCTCGAAAATAACACTTACTGTAGAGGTATCAACATGGGTTACTGCTGAAAAATCAATTTTTAACTTTGCCCCTTTTGGCAAAGGCAACAGCTCAGAACGAAGCTGTAAAATACGCTGAATAGACATATCGCCATGAATTTTCCATACAGCATCTAATTTTTCAATTTGTGCCACCTAATACCTCAGAACTATTTTTTTGCTACCAAATTTTCTTTGTTTTTGTCAGCAAGTTTTTGGATCAAGCTATCGATACTTCCTTGACGAATCTCATTTCCAAACTGACTACGATAATTAGTTACTAAGCTCACACCTTCTATCGAGATATCATAGACCTTCCAACTATCGTTGATTGACTCTAGAGTGTAGTCAACCCCGATTGGTTGCCCCCCAGATTGAAGAATCAAAGTCTTCACCACTACCTGCTTATCATCTGCATAATCTTTCAAGGGTTTGTATTCGATCGTTTGATTACGATACTTAGACAGAGCTGACGCATAGGTATAAAGCATCAAAGTACGAAATTCTTTTTGGAAAGCATCTTGTTGTTCCTTATTAGCTTTAACATAATTCTTACCAAGTACTAGACGACATACATGTTCAAAATTGAAATGCGGCAAGATTTTTTCTTCGGCTAGAGTAAATACTTTCTGCTGATCCCCAGCTTGAATCTCTTTATCTTTTTTTACAATAGCTAATACATCATCAGCAATTGCTTTAACAAATACATCAGCTGCAACTCCAGCCAATGCTATTTGTGCCATCAGGCAAAAAATGATTGTGAATAAAATTTGTTTCAACAATTTCATTATTCCACCGCCTTAGTTTCAGATTTATTTTCAGATGCTTTGCTGTACAAAAATTGGCTAATTAATTTTTCCAACACTACTGCATCTTGGGTATGTTTAATTTTATCACCATCTTTTAGGTTAGTTTCCTCACCTCCAACCTCAAGACCAATATATTGCTCACCCAATAATCCTGCTGTATAGATATTGGCAAACGTATCTGTCGAGAAGGTGTAACGTTTATCCAACTTGAGTGTGACAATAGCCTCATGGCTTTGGTTGTCAAAATGGATATTATCTACACGACCAATCACTACTCCGGCACTCTTTACTGGCGCTCGTGGTTTAAGACCTCCAATATTTTCAAAAGCCGCAGTAACCTTGTAGGTTTCCCCTAGGTTGCTGGAAGTCAGATTGCCAACTTTCAGTGCCAGTCCAAAAATAGCGGCAATGCCTAGTGCGACAAACACCCCCACCCATAAATCTATCGTTGTTCTTTCCATCGCTTCCTCACAAACACGATTAAACGTTAATCATAAATGAAGTTAATACAAAATCTAAACCTAACACCGCTAGTGATGAATAAACCACCGTTCGAGTGGTTGCACGACTGACACCCTCAGCTGTAGGAGGTGCATCATAACCCTCAAACAAGGCAATCATGGTGCACACCACACCAAAGACTAGACTTTTGATAACTCCATTAATAATGTCTTCTTGAAAATCAACATTGGCTTGCATCTGCGACCAAAATGCACCGCTATCGACCCCTATGACAGGAACTGCAACAAAATAACCACCCAGAATACCAATCATGGAAAATAAAACTGCCAAAATGGGCATTGAGATAGTTCCTGCCCAAAATCTTGGTGCTAAGACTCTGGCAATTGGACTGACTGCCATCATTTCCATTGCGGAAAGCTGTTCTGTTGCTCGCATCAAGCCAATTTCTGCGGTAATTGCAGTCCCTGCGCGGCCGGCAAACAGCAAAGCAGTAACCACAGGCCCCAACTCACGTACCAAAGAGAGTGCTACTAAAACCCCAATCGCTTCTGATGATCCATATTTCTGCAGGGTGTTATACCCCTGCAATCCCAAAACCATCCCTACGAAAAAAGCCGAGACAATGACAATAAGAAGCGAGAGTACGCCCGTAGCAAATATTTCTTTAATAATTAAATTGGGTCGTTTAATACTCTCCAGCAAATACAAAATCACATAAAAAAATAATCTTCCTCCAGCACCTAGATGCCAAACAGCATTGATCATGCAATGGCCTATTGATTGGAAAAAATGAAGTAATTGTTTCATTGTGACGATACTCGCAACATTTCATGACGATAATCGCCAGCTGGGTAATGGAAAGGCACTGGACCATCCATTTCTCCATGAACAAATTGGTGGACAAAAGGCATTGTAGATTTTTTTAGTTGGTCGGGAGTGCCTTCCGCCACCACGACCCCTTGAGAAACAAAGTAAATGTAATCAGCAAATATAAAAGTTTCGTGTACATCGTGCGTCACGACGATCGATGTAGCACCTAGAGCATCATTTAAACTACGTATCAAATTGCATACCACACCCATAGAAATCGGATCTAATCCAGCAAAAGGCTCATCATACATAATAATGGAAGGATCCAACGCTACCGCTCGGGCTAAAGCAACTCGACGCGCCATCCCTCCAGAAAGCTCTGCTGGCATCAAATGATGAGCGCCACGTAAACCGACTGCATTTAGTTTAAGCATGACGAAGTCACGTACCATAGACTCTGGTAAATCGGTATGCTCTCGTATAGGGAAAGCTACATTCTCATATACCGACAAATCAGTAAACAAAGCTCCAAACTGAAACAACATACCCATTTTGCGACGAAGCTGGAACAGTTTTTCTCTGCTTTGTTGATGAACAATCTCACCATCAACCAATACCTCTCCCTTACTTGGTGCCAGTTGGCCACCAATTAGACGAAGCAAAGTCGTTTTACCACTGCCACTTCCGCCCATGATGGCAACCACTTTACCTCGAGGGAAAACCATATTGATTCCCTTGTGAAGCAAGCGATTTTTGTACCCAAAAGAAAGATTGTTAATCTCAACGAGATTGTCAGCCATAGCATCAAAGCAGTTTGTCTAATTACTTGGTATTTTAAAGCAAATCCAATCCAAGGGTAAGGCAAAAATATTCGAATTGGATCGAATAGAAAGCTTGCCATCTGTCTAAAATCCCATACAAACAGTGTATTTACTAGTGTCTAATATAGTAACTGTATTACCCACCGAAGTGACTGCCTCAACGGCTGAAACACCAGTCACATTTTCTGCGGCCATCATATTACCGCTAGCGGTGTTGCCATTATCCAGCATAGTTTCAAGTTGCTTGACGTATTTCCCCAAAATGTTTTGTGAACATACGGCGATAGTGCCAGTCATTCCTGAAATGGTGTTTTCTGGTCTAGATTGAACTCCCAAGCGCCCACCTTCGGCATTACTTGGCAAATAAGTAGCCTCTCCTAAAATGCTAGATCCATTAGCCAATCCAGACTTACGCAGATGTTGCCACAGAGTGTAAGTTTCCGCAGTTTGGGGTGGATTAAGCCAAACTCCGTCAATTTGACCATCACCATTACCATTGTTTTCAGCTCCAACATTCCCTACTGCTGCAATATCATCGCCAGGTAAGGCATGAAACTTATCTTGGTAGGAATACAGTTGCATTTGTATATTGCGAAAGTCATTGGCAAGATTTTTTACCTTGGCACTATTAATCAGCTCCTGCCCCTTTAATACCCCTGCTAATAACAAACCAATAATCACCAACACGATAGCCAGTTCTATTAGAGTAAAACCAGATTGTTTTTTCATGATGCTGTCTCCACAAAGTAAATGAGAATAACAGCCTAGATAAATTCAGAATGAAAGACAAGCTATTGTTTTAATGCATTTTTTTATTTTTTTGTTAGTTTTTAACAATTATGATTTTTATTAGTTTTTTCGTTCATCATTTGACAACTTGACTAGCCAATGATGAACGAAAAATGCAGTTAGGTGGTGCATACAGCGCTATTTAAATAATTTGAGCACTTATTAAGTGTTTATCACAAAGTTCCGTAAGAATGTAATCCAGATAAAAACATATTGACGCCTAAGAAAGCGAAAGATGTCACCAACAGACCAATGAGTGCCCACCAAGCCAATAAATTTCCACGCAAGCCCTTGACCAAGCGAAGATGTAACCAAGCGGCATAATTCAACCAAACAATGAGTGCCCATGTCTCTTTAGCATCCCAAGACCAATAGCTACCCCATGCCTCGGCGGCCCACATTGCACCAAGAATGGTAGCAATGGTAAAAAATATAAAACCCACAGAAATTGATCGATACATCAAATCATCTAACATTTCCTTGGAGGGCAATAATTTTTGTCCCCATCCGCGATCGACAAGCAAGAAAGCGGATGCGACCATCGCAGCCAAAGAGAATGCTCCATAACCAATGAAATTGGCTGGCACGTGAATTTTCATCCAATATGATTGCAAAGCAGGTACCAAAGGCTGAATCGAGTCAGCTTGACGGTCAAAGGTGTACCATAAAATAAAACCTACAGCCGCACTGACAACAAGCATGACAAAGCCACCTAATTGTCGAGTTTGGTAGCGCGCCTCGTAATACAAATACATCATCGATGTTATCAAACAGAATAAAATAAATACTTCATACAGATTGCTTAGTGGAATATGTCCAATATCAGGTGCAATCAAATAGGACTCATACCAGCGCACCATCAGACCCGTTAATCCCATCACGACCGCTGACCAAGTGATAAAAGTTGCTAACTTGCCAGCAAATTCTGAGCGACGCAACATCGCTAACCAATAGATGAATGTTGCTAATATCAACAGCACATTCATCCACATCACTGCTGACTGGCTTGAAATCAAAAATTTAAGAAGAAATTGATGTTGCACTGCAGCTAAATCGCCTGCATATAATGCAATGGCACTCAGAGAGATGGCTGCAACACCAGTAATCAAGCTTCTTATCGGTGACCAAAACCAACCTAATAGAGTAAAACCGATTACCGATGAGGCCAAAAAGAAGACTTCATAACTATCCATCAGGCTTTGATAATTGGCATATATTCCTGATGCAGCAAGCAATAACAATAGGCTAAAAAGCCAATCTGTCCAATCCCGATTTTGCCAAAAGCGTGTACGGCTTATGTGATGTGACTGCATGATTAATCTCCATTATATTGAGTCGCTTGTAAAGCCACTCTGCAGCGTTGCAATAACTGATTGTAATCCTGATCAAAGTCCTGATTTTTACGATTAGCACTCATTGCCAGCAAAACTTGCTTAGCGTCGGCTTTAAAAAGCAGCCATACGCGTCTTTCACGAATGTACATCATGGCAAATATTCCGATCACCAACAAGACCGAACCTAAATACACTAAGTTTTTTCCAGGTGAGCGGGTGAGTTGCAAACCACTAGCTTCAAGATGTTGATAATTGGTCAATTCCAAATAGAAAGGGGTTCCATAAAAGAATAAGTCGCTGATGGAATTAAGACTGTCAAGCAAGAACTTTTCCTGCAATGTTTTATTGGCCAACACTTGCGGATTTTTTTCTAAGGCCATTTGGTAGGCTTCCTGAGCTGCTTCACTAATGATTTTGATGTAGGTCTTGGCAAGTTGCTCACGTTCCGCCTTAGGTACAGAAGCTTCAATAAATTGAGCCACATTGGTATAACCACCCTGGGCAAATTGTCTTAATAATTGTGCCACGCTGGACTCAAATTTTTGAATGGTTTGCTCATCACGATTGGCTGAAGATAACAGTCTTACGACTAGTCGATGAGCAATTTCATCATGCTTTCGTTGATCAAATAGAGCTGCACGTAACAGCATAAAACTATTCAGCGTAAGGTTATCATCTGCAGGAATACGTAAATATTTATAATCTTCTTGAGCCGTCGCTCGCATCCCTGAGACAAAATAAAACTGCCCATCCAGATTGAGTGGCTGCATATAATTCAAATATTCTTTAGCTTGACCAGCACTATCACGCACCTTGAATATTATACTAGGCCCGACATTACGTGGCTTGGCCTTAGAGTCTTGGGACAAATTCAAGACATTAAACTTTTTAAAATCCTCGAATTCTATTGCCAAAGCTCCCTGACCTTCACCAATCTGAGTTTGCTCAAAGATTTTTCCGTTCAGTTTGATTGGTTCACTTCTATCGTTACTTATATCCCATGCATTTAGGGATAAAGCACTGCCACCATCTTGAAAATCAGACTGATAAATAGTGATACCTTTATAGGTAAGTGGATGATTCACTTTGATGGTTTGCTTTAGAGGTTGTTTCAAGTCCGGATCCATAATCACCAGATCACTTTCAAATGATTTTGGCTGTCCGGTAGGGTAGTGCTCTATTCGAAAGTCTTCTAGTGCCAAGGTAAATGGTAGCTTTTGCACCATATATCCATCACGCACACGCTCAAAAGCAACATCAGCTCGACTACCTTCAGGCAAGGTCAAATTGGCACGGAAAGATAAATTAGACACTGATAACTTGCTTGCTTCAGGCACTTGGCTGACAGGTATATCACGAGTTTCAACTGCTTTATGTCCTAAAAGCTCTTGAATTTTGAGAGGAACATTGCCATCCATCAACCCACCAATACAAATAATGATAATGGCAACATGGGTAAATAAATATCCAAGCTTTTGATAGTTTCCTGTTTTTCCTGCCAGCATTACACTTCCATCGCTGCGCTGTTCTTTGCGCCAACGATAATCATGCTGATGCAAAATCTGTATCAATCTCTCCTGAGCCTGCTTGTTAGAAATTGAATATGCAAATTTATGATGATGAGTAAATTGAGCCAAAGATTTTTCGTTCAAATGCTCGCGATACTGCCGCATATCCTTGATGATTTGAGGAGTTTGACGATAGACACATAAGCTTGTCGAGATAACTAAGAACAACAAGATGAGCAGAAACCAAGCACTATGATAAATATCATACATACCAAGCATCTTGAAGAAATCAAACCAAAACGGCCCAAATTGAATTAAGTAATTATTATAGGGCTCATTCTGTTTAAGCACTGTCCCTATGATAGAGGCAATACTCACTACCGTCAGGACACTCACGGCAAAACGCATCGAACTCAAAAGTTCATAAAGTTTTTTGGGAAAAGTCATAGACCAACGTCATTCATACAATCGCAACAATATAGCCTGATTTTGCATCAACAAACTTAGAAAGCTACTGCTTCACATAAGTTTCAAAAAATTAGGGTGACCGAAGCCACCCTGCCTGACAATTGTAGTTGGCTAGCGAAGGCCTTGAATATAATCCGCTACCGCGAGCATTTCATCATCGCTTAGCTTCATCGCAATGGAGCGCATCACTTTGGCGTTGTCATTGGCGCGCTCACCTGCTCGGAAAGCTTTAAGTTGGGTAACAGTGTATTCAGCATGCTGCGCCCCCAATCGAGGAAATTGAGAAGGAATACCGGCGCCATTTGCGCCATGACAAGAGGCACAAGCTGGAACACCATTTGCGGCAATGCCTCCTTTGTAGATTTTTTCACCCAAAGAAGCTTTGCCATTGCTACGCGCAGCACCAGCGCGAATTTGTTGAGAAGAAAAATAAGCTGATATGGCGACCATATCCTCATCAGTTAACATGGCTGCCATGCCAGACATCACAGCATTTTTTCTTTCACCCGATTTAAAGTTGGCGAGCTGTTTTTGTAAATACTCTGGGTGCTGAGCTGCTAACTTAGGATACATCGAAACAGGACTATTCCCATCCACTCCATGACAGGCGGCACAGACCGTATTAACGATTTTTTCAACCGCTACATTATCGTCGGCAAGTAAGACATTACTGAACCAAGAACCGGCAATCAAAAAAATGGTAGCAAACAATTTTGCAACGATACGCGAATTCATACTGATTAATTCCCAATTAATAAGAAGGGCTTTTGGCCCAAGTGATCACAACATAAAACGCTTTATTTTAACGAAATTAGCTTATTCGTGGTAGCATTTTCAGCCCTAAGGAAACCATTATGCCGCTATTTCAAAACGCTCAGTATTACATTTCAGCTCACCACTTATCGGATTTACCAGCACCGCAGGGAGTGGAAATTGCTTTTGCTGGTCGATCTAATGCAGGCAAATCAAGTGCACTAAATACGCTGGCTAATCATAACCGTCTTGCTTTTGTCAGCAAACAGCCTGGGCGAACGCAATTGATTAACTTTTTTGCTTTGGGAGATCAGCGCTATTTGGTGGATTTGCCCGGCTATGGTTATGCCAAAGTTCCTGAGAGTCTTAAAAAGCATTGGCAACAAGTGCTATCTAGCTATTTGATGCAGCGTTCAACTTTGTATGGCTTGGTACTAGTGATGGACTCTCGTCACCCACTCACCAAATTGGATACGCAAATGTTAGACTGGTTCTGTCCCAGTGGAAAACCAGTGCATGTTTTGCTTACTAAATCCGACAAGCTATCTCGCAATGCCGCAAACCAAACTTTGCTGGCAGTTCGCAAACGATTAGATACTGACTGGCAAAACTGTTCTGTGCAATTATTTTCCAGCTTAAAAAAACAAGGCGTACAAGAGGCAGAAAATATCATCGGGGGCTGGTTGAAACAGGCTGCTTTACAAATACCAGATCCCATACTCCATGTCCCAGATTAATTCCGCGTTGCTCAAATTTTGTCATCGGCCGGTAAGCGGGTTTTTCTGCGTACTGTTGCGCTC
>CAYYBG010000028.1:0-27048 GCA_964470195.1 uncultured Methylophilaceae bacterium
GCTGTTTGACCAGCTACTGTCATGGTTAATGTTTCTGCACCCTCTGTTGTTGCATCAGATGCTAATTGAACTGCAACCACACCCTTACCATCTTCACCGATAGTAACCGTGCCAGTAAGTGCACCACCCACAACGTCAGAAGCGGAAATACCAGACAAAACATAGGTTAATTCTGCGCCTGCATTAAGGCTTTCAGTTTCTATTGTGAAGATTGCTACTGAACCCTCATTAACACTCGCGGCACTAGTAGTAAGAGTATAAGTATCTAAATCAGAAACACTCTTCGTTACTGGATTGAATTTCACCAATCCATCTAAACCGTTCTGAACTGTTGTGTTACCGAGACTCAAAGCTTTGGAAGTGACTCTTACGCCTTCGATATTGTAGCTGGAACCAGTTCTAGCTAAGTTCAGTGTACCGTCCAAGAAAGTAAGCTTTAAGTTGGCAGCATCAGCTAACTTGAAAGATACTCGGCCAAAAGAGCTCTTGGATGGATTAGTAATTGAAACAACACCGCGTGATACAGAAATACTGAAATCATCGCTAAAGCCTTCTAAGGCGATTTGGTCTTGGCTAGTAAGCGCTGGGCTTGATTTAGCTGTACCAAGTCTGAAGGCACCTCTTCTAGTAACTGCATCGTTAAGAATAATGAAAAGATCTGCATCGCTAGAACTATTAGCAGAGCGACTTTCCACAAATCCGCTTCCGAACCTGACAAGATTCATACTCATTGTAAACTCCTGTTTAAAAAGAAAATGCGAACTAAGTTATTTGCACATTAAGAGAGCTCAAGCTTTACTCATAACGCACAAATACTTTTTGCTCCCATTCTCATAATAAACAGCTAAAAGTAAAATAATTGTGTTTTAAATCACTTTTTTAGAATTGATAACGAAGTCCAGTGAATACTTGTGTATCGTCGTATCGAGATAAGGGGATGTTTGATGTGGTATTTACATTATCAATCTCTAATAATGCATACCAGTGATTTGAAATCGATTCGGGTAATCTCCAAGAAACTTCCAGTCGTTGCCCCACACGATGGATATAGCGCTCAGCGCCAGATTTGATAAGCGGGCTGTAGCCTTGCTGATCTTGATAATCGGCTAAGTACAATATACCGCGCGCGAACAAATTATCTTGAATATCCCAACGCACAATCGCACTAAACTCATCACGGCGTGTGGTGCCACCCACCCGCTCACCTTGTGGTTTATCCCAACCGACACGATAGTCTATTTGTGCACTCCATTGATTCCATGCACATTCAGCACCGATTGCCAGCCAAGGGACTGTGGCGTCAAACAGGCCATCGGCATGGAAATTTCGCATTTCATGCTCATGCCTCAGGCTAGCAGCGCATTTTCCGTAATATTGTTTTAACCCAGCACTCAGCGTAGTAAATCCGCCTAGGTTTTGTCCATCTAACATAAAGTGTCGATAGCTGGTAGAAAATAATCCATAACTTCCGGATTGCTTGTTTAGAGGATGTAAATAAAACCAGCTACCCGCCACATCAACAAAGGACTGCGCATCAATACTGTGATATTCACGTGCACGTGCTGCAATTTGGATATCACTAAATGCCCCGCTTTCATGCTGGAAGCGCCGACCAGTTGCGAAGCGTGACTCATATGCGTGGTCACTTTTGGGTCTAAATTCAGGGGATATTTGTGCTGTAATCAAGTCGCCATCAATGAGCGTCAATTGCAATGTTGAAGTATTGATGCCGTAGTTAGCATTGCGGATATAGCCCGCTAACACTGAGACCTCACTGCGCCATTGACTGATAAAAGTACTATCCTGTATGACTTTTTTGGCTTTATTAATCTCTTGTTGCAGATGTTGTGGTGGGGAAAAGTTTTGTTCTATATGTTGAATGATTTGCTGAGCTGTATCGTTTTTTCCAGCGCGATAATAGGCAATCGATAGGTCTAACCAAGCGCCCGCAAAATTGGGTTGTATCAATACCGCTTTTTCAAATGCCAGCACCGCATCATCGAAAAGTTGTGCATCTAGCGCAGCTAAACCTAGCAAGTAGTGATATTCAGCATCTTCAGAAAATTGCTCAGTAAATTGTAATAGAAAATTAAAGCGCGTCTTGTTTCCATCGCTTTGTTGTAGCTGTTGGCTTTGGATATTGATTTCTTGCAGGGTGGGCAAAACAGCCATTGAAGATGGCTCGGCAAATGCAGGCAAACAAATAAAAAACAGGACTAGCCTGTTTATTGTGTTTTTGAAGAGCGACATCCTAAGTGAATTTATGCGCTGACCTTATTGCTTAGTCCACTGCAGAATGCCATAAGCACGCATATCTTCAGCGGTGAACCGTTTATCAAAAATAAATGCTGCATTCTCTCCGTTATTACTTAGGGCACCAGAGAAAGAGATATTTGAACGGCTTTCATCGTCTAGCAACCTTCCGTCTGGCGATAATCTACCCCTACTGAACATGGCTTTTTCATTACCGTCAAAAATCCAATTAAATCTTGTGGCAAATTCTCTGCGTTCAAAATTCACTGAAAAACTAGCATCAGCAATAGACGCTGGCAAAAATTCATTATTAGCGTAACGGCCGTAGGCCATTGCATCTGTTAGAGTAAATTGCACCTGTGTACCAGTTGAGGGAAGAACCTGCTGTTCTGTCAGGCGGAATAATGCAAACGCTTCATTTTGACCAATCAGCTCATAGCCTGTTGGCGTAGCCGTACTACCTGCCCAACGCCCCCACATAAAGCTATTGTTGTTACCCAAGTTGGATAACCCTGAAGATGTATCATTTCGTTTCACAATGCTTGGCTCTTCAGGGCGCGGCAATGCAAAAGGCTGTTTACCATGTTGCGGCATGATCAGTTCAGCCGCCATCTGCCCACGCACTTCAAGATATTTCCCACTAAGCGAACCCATCAAGTCTCTGACTAGATCTCCTTTACAAGGACCTAGGCCAGCGCTGGCACAGTCTCCCGCTAACGGAGAAACCGCCACACCACCTTGCTGAACCGAAACGCGCGTCACGCTTAAATCCGTTTGTACAACAAAGTCAGTCCCTCTGACCCCAATCGCTGCAACAGGGGTATTTAATCTAAAAGCTTGCTTATTTGCTTGACCACCCTTACCGGTGATTAATCTTGAGGTCCCTTGTTTTAAGGTGAATTTAATACGATTGTTTTTGGGGTTTTGCTCATCAACGAAATAATCTTCTATCAGCAATAAAGAATTCGATCTGACACTGACAAAGGCATTGTCATCAAAGCGAATATGCACGTGACCGTTTTGCTCTGTTTTAATCGCCTGCCCGACAGAAACTGACTGACCCTTTGATATAGGCTCAAATACCTGCGCTTCATTGCCTACATGAGCGGCGCCGATAGAAAAAATAATTACCCCTACTTTTTCACCAGCAGCATACGAGTAGTTTGCTAGCACCAAAAGTAGAGAAATTAATATAGATTTATAAATTAAATTCATTAAGTTAAGTATTATCGTTGTTAATTTTACAATGTTATATTTTTTAGTAATATTAAGCAAATTATTGTGATGGCAGTCACAATAATTGGGAAGACGGAAATAAGAAATTTAATCGCATGTAAATGCAGTGATGGTTGGCTGGTACAAGGAATTTTTAAGTCTTTGTATCAGTTGACAATAGGGCTATAGACTCTTACAGCGACCTGCCTACCCTTGACAATATATTCCCCACAATCTTGGAATAAATGTATCCCAACTAACTCCGCTGTTGTTTTCCCCACCAGCATAGGCTTGCCGACTTGACGGGTGAGTTGTTCGATTCTACTCGCCACGTTGACAGCGTCACCATGGGCAGACCAAGCCAGATGTGAATCGCCACCGAAAACACCAAAGGCCATTTTGCCGGTATTAATGCCTATACTCACTTGCATAGGCTTGAATCCGTGCTGTTTGAACCAAGGCGCTAATTGATGGATTTTTATTTGCATCAACTGGCCAGCCAGAAATGCATGATTGGCGTGATCTGCATCTGGTTGAGGCGCACCCCAAATGGCCATTAAGCCATCGCCAGAGAATTTCTCAATATTTCCGCCATATTGATATACCGCTTGGGTCAGCGTCTCTAGACACTTTTGCGCTAATAAGGCAACTTTCTCTGGTGAAATACCCTCAGCCGCTGAGGTAAATCCGCGCATATCCGCCACCAGCACAGTAAGCTCTCTTTCCTCTGTGCCCGGCGTTAGGTCTCGTCCACGCATCATTCTTTTAGCCAGACTTGCTGGGATAAACTTGCCCATCTGCAATGCCAAAGCTGAAAGCTTTCTATTCACCAAAAAATTATCATGCAATAAGGTACTTAAACCTAACAGCAAAGTACTTAAAACTGCAGGCGATGAAGGAATGTGCCAATGCATTAATTTAAACAGTAAATACTGTGTCGATATGATGATGATTAAAAGAACAATCATTATCATAAAATTTGCTTTGCTGTTTCGACTGGATAAAACAACAAAAATTAGACCCATTAACAAAACAGGAATAATGACCCACTCAATCGATTGTTTTGGTTGAATAAAACTATTATCAAGAATTGCAGAAAAGATTTGTGCGTGTAATTCAAGCCCTGGAGCGATATTTCTAGTCGGGGTTGCCACATAGTCCCCTAGCCCTAGCGCCGTGCTGCCGAGTAATACCACTGCATTATTCAGTTGAGCAGGATCAATTTGATGCTGCATAACAGACTGTGCGGAAATATAGCGATAACCCTCAGGGTGAACATTAAATGGGATTAGCAGCGCATTTTCTTGGTCTAGCGGAATCGTGCTATTGCCTGAACCATAGTGTTCTAGGGTGAGCAAATGATTGCTCAAAGAAATTTCATCATCCAATCCGCTATTCAAGGCCTTATACATTTCTAGACTAAGCATACTGGTGCACTGATTCTGCATACATGCCACTGGGAAGATTCTTCTCACCTTACCATCTGCATCTACGATAGGGCTGATATGACCGACCTTGGATTGCACGGTTACGAAGTTAGTATGATTGGCAATAAAGCCATGTATCTCCGGTACATTCTGCAAACCTGTATGTCTGAATGTGATTAATTCTCCAGTATGATTATTTGAAGCCTTTGAAAAGTCTAAGACCTGACTCATCACCACAGAGGGGTGATTTAATAAGGCAGTCAATTTTCCGCTATTAGGCTTTTGATCAGGAAAGACGATATCCACGCCTATCAGTGATACTTGATAATGATTCAGCAGGGCATCCAACAAACTGGCCATTTGCTCACTGCTCCAAGGCCATGCACCAACTTTTGCAAGCGTCGCCTCATCGATATCAATCAAGATGATACGTTCATCAAAATTGTTTTCAGCGCTCCAATCCACCAGCCTATCGTAGGCAATCTGTTCTAAGCTGACATAAAGGGAGTTAGGTACTAGAGCAAAAACTGAAATCGTTGCCGTAATTAGCAACAGCATGCTGTATTTAAAAAACTGCACCTTGAAAAACCAACTCTTCAAGATTTTTTCTCTTCTTTAGCAACCCTATGGATAATGATATTAAGCTTGTCTGGGAAGCGAATAATTAGTCGGCGGTTATCTTTTTCAATGACTTTTTCATCATTTAAAATTTGAATTGCACGAGTGACCGTTTCTCTACTGGTATTAGCCATTAATGCAATTTGCTCGTGCGTGGGCATATTCTCTATGGTAATTAATTTGCCGGGATTTGGTTTGCCCAATAAATTAATTAAACTAAAAATTCTTTGGAAGGCATTAGGAATTCCTAACAAAGCGCGGTAATCAGTGGTAGATCTAACCTTGAATGAGAGATGCTTAAGCATACGCTCAGCAACCAAAGGATGGTTGAAGATAAGTTTTCTGGCATGATTTTTTGACAACATAGCCACTTTGGAAGTGGCTATCGCCATCACAGAGGCGGATCGCGGTAAATCATCAATAATAGAAAGTTCTCCTAAGAAATCCCCTGGCTCGATAAAATTTAGACCGGTTTGCCTTCCATCCTCATTCTCATCAAGTACCAACAACCTTCCATCAAGCAGAAATACCAAAAAATCTCCGCGCTCGCCCTTGTAAATCAGATAGTCTTTCTTGCCAAGCTCTTTGTAGAGCATGACCGAGGCAATTTCCTCGAGAAGCTTCTCATTCAAGCCCTCAAAAAGGGGGATTTTGCTTAATATGGTTACAGATTGACTCATCTTGTTAACTGCTCATGAATGATAGTGTGCTGAACCTATGCAGTAAAACCAAAGATTTAACAATGGTTTCATAAATTCAAATAGTTTTAATAGTTGCGAATGTTAACTGATTAACTGACTTCTAATCAAATCTGGCATGCCTAATTGGATGGCGTAAGGAGAGGAGAATCGGACTGTGCTTAGGAATCTTTGATGATTTTGTTTGGTGGCGGGATCTAGTGCATTGATTACACCGGAGATTTGCCATTCTTGGGAAAGTTGTTGCGCTAATTGCAAACCATGCTCAGGCAATACACTGGGCAGAATATCTGCCTCTGTTAGCACGATACTTGCGCGAAGTGCGAGGGGAATTGGTTTGTTGGCAAAATCGCTTAAGCTGGCATGAAGCGCAGGCACATGGCAAAACTCTGTAGCGAGAATTAGGTTTTTTATAAAATCTATATCGTTTTTAACAATATGATTTATCTGCAAAATCTCAGCTACTCGTTGCGCAGCAATTTGTTCAAATTGTGCCGAGCTTTGATTAATACCCCCGGGATGGCAGAAATCATGACCCAGCGCAGCAATCAGCAGTAATAATTTTTCGTGCTGACTGAAATCAGGCCATGCATCAGAGGGTTGAGCTAGATGCGCTGGGGTATCAGCTTGATCAAGTAGCAATATCATTGCACTCAGCACTTCAAGTGCGTGTTGACGATTGTGATAATTAGGTTCTTGTTGCAGGCTGGCTTGTTGCGCCCCCTGCTGTTCCATAGACTCAGCTAAGTGCATCATTGCTTTTAGTAGGTGCTGATGATCATCAGCTAATTGCTCTGCAGCACCCAGCAATTGATAGGCAAATATATTCACGGCTTGCGGCAAATGTTGAGCCAGCGCACGTATTTGCAGAAATTTATTTTCGATAGGATGCATCGTTCAACTTGATATTGATTCAAGATAGTTTATGAATAGATTTCAGTATACTAAATTAAATTTCTAAATTAATTTTATTCATACGGATTATTCATACGCATTATTGCAATACCCTTGCAACAGCGGCATTTAGCTTAATGTAGGGAAACGGGATAATTCAAGATAAAATAATTTCACATAACAATTCATGAAATCCCAAGCTATGCTAGCAAATACAAATCTATCGCATTACATCACTGGACTCGCGCGCGTGGAAGATCAGCCTGATGCTGGGCCGATTCGCTGTTCACGATTCATCAAAAGTTGGGCAATCGCATTACTGATCGCTTGCAGTTGCCTGTCCCTGCGCGTAATGGCGGATACTCCAAATACAGAAGATCCTGAGCAGCCTAGCTCTCAGTTGACGCGTTATGGGCAGACGATGGTGATTAATATCCATGGCAAAATTTCTAGACTTTTATTGGATAAGATTAGAAAAACCACTCAGCGCTTGCCGGTTGAGAATCGTTTTCCGCCAAGTTTAGTCGTGACTTTGGATAGTCTAGGTGGCGATGGTGAGGCGGCTATTGAAATTGGCAGATTGTTGCGTAACTACAATGCCCATATATTTGTGACCAATCGTTGCGGTAGCGCCTGCGTATTTATTTATGCCGGTGGGGCTTTTCGCGCTGCCATACCCAATTCTATAGGCATCCATCAACCGCGAGTCACCATTAGCGACAATAACGCTAGAATATTGAAAGAGTTAGATGTGAATAAAAACGAAGTGGCGCAAACCATGTTGAATAATTTCGATAACAAAGCCAATGAATACTTTATTGCCATGGGCATAGGCAATGGCTTTTATGAGCGTGTGCAGAGTCAGAAAACAAAAGAGCTTTATTGGTTAGACGAGAAAGAAATCGAAAAATATCAACTCAGTGGCTACACCGCTGAAACGCTCAATGCAGTCACCAACGATTTGAACTTAAAAAATAATAACAATCCTGATAAAAATAAAACTATCTTGAATAGTCAGAATGTTCTTAAAGATTGTGTTTATTATAAGAATGAGCCTAGTAACTTTCTTAAATGTTACGTCAAGGTGATGGGCTCAAATTACAAACTCACTAATGAATAGTGCGGGTGATATTTTCCAACTCTTCAGGGAAGTCTTCAAAGTCGGGGGATTTGCTTGATAGTGTGTTGACTCTGGAATCAGGGAATACTTTTAGATCCCATTGGGCTGCGCGGTATAACTGAATCAGACCTTCAATATAGCTATTTAACTGCTCTATACCCATCTTAATGGTAGCAACGCCAGTAACGCCCCACTTGAAAGTCAGCAAATAGTCCTTTTGTTGATGGCTCATATCAATCTTCAACAATAAACCTGTCTCACCTGCACTGCTAAAATCCACTGTGGCATCGTGCTTAGTTTTTTCTTCTGCATGTGCTTCGGCTTGTTTATCCGTGTCGTTTAGTGGGTGTATCTCGTTGACGATTTCTTGCTGCTCTTGCATTTCAGGCAGCCATTTAACCAGCACCGCAATCATACGATTGGCCAGTCTTTGCGTTAGCCAAAGACTAATCACTTTACCCGCGTCGTTCTGGATAGCGACTTCAATTCTATCTTCGCGCTGGTTATAGCGCTGAGAGATTTTTTGAATATTAAACATCTTACAGCTTCCCAATAGTGATTGATTAACTGGTCTTCAATACGTCCAATGTATTGTATATATTTCAACTATAGAATTTTATACAAGTTTTAGACGCACCGATATAGTAAATGCAAAAAATTTAGAAAAAAGTCTGCAAACTAGAGTAGCCGCAAGGCCGCAGATTTCCTCAGCGCAAAAGCGAGGAATGATTAAGGAATTATTTCAACAGCTCTGTGACATGCACATTAAGTGCTTTAGCAATAGATAGAATCACCAATAGAGATGGATTGGCAATTGCTCGCTCAATTTGGCTCGCATAAGTTCTATCAATGCCTACTATTTCAGAGAATTCTTGTTGAGATAGTTTCTTTTGCTTACGCAATGCTCGAACTTTCTGAGCAAAATTTAAAACCGCTTCAGGATGTTTTGTTGCCATATTTAACTACCAATCAAACAAAAAGATTAACACGGGGGCAAATTTAATCTGTTAATCAAATTAAGTTAATCAGCAAAAACCTATATATAATAGGGTTTATCCTATTTAAATTTAAATATTATCTTAATAAAATTCCCCATGAAAAATCTGACAATCATTGTATTTATTTCTATTTTACATTCCACTGCGATTGCCCAAGATAACACAGATGACCTATCAAAATTGACTAACCTTCTCAATACTAAAATCAATGGCGCAAGTAGATTTGATCAAAATCTTTATGAAATTAATGGTTCTGCTAATGTAATTGATTTCAATAATATTCGTCAGTTTGGTTTTAGAAACCCCGCTGAAGCATTGCAATCCTTTGCTGGTAACTATTTATCCTATGAAAGAGATTATCGCTATATGGGGGTTAAAGGAATCGCTAGGCCGGGCGATTTCAATTCCAGAATTTTATTGTTAGTGATGGAATTCGCTTAAATGATCAGTTGTATGACGCAGCGCTGATTGGTAATGAATCCCAAATCGATATTGATTGGATCAAGAAAATTGAGTTTGTCAGCAGCCCTGGCTCGGCACAGTTTGGCGCCAATGCCATCTTAGGCGCGGCTAATATGGTGAATTTTACTGGCGCGGACATCAAAGGTACGCAATTAAAATACACGCGTGAAAGTGTGCAAGGCAATAAGCTAACGGTATTGCATGGCAACACTTTTAATGAACATGACGACTATCTGTTTGCACTCACTGCCTATGAAAACCCTGGTGGCAATTTTTATATGCGCCAATATGACCAAGCACAGAATAATGATGGCGTTGCACGAGGTGCCGATGATGAACGCTATATCAAAGGCTACTTTAAACTTGCGTTTGATAATTGGTTGCTGAACGCTGGAATTTCAAGTAGAAGCAAAACGCTACCAACCGCTTACTGGGGAAGCCAATTTAATTCGTCTAATACTGTCAGTCGAGATAACAGCTATTTTATTAATCTCACTCATCAAGGCAATTTAGCTGAGCATATTCAAAGCAAGTTTATGCTTAGGGCTGGCGGTTATCTGTATAACGGAAAATTTGATAATGGTTTTCAACCTAACCAATCAGAATCAGAGTGGTATGGGGCGGATTATGAAATCAAATTATTACATCAAGCGCACCAGGTCGCGCTAGGCATAGAAACTCAATACAACCAGCAACTGCGTCAAAAAGAAGCCTATTTAGAGATTAAAGAGATTGATAATCGCTATTTGAATTACAGTTTGTATGCAGAAGATATATGGAAGATTTCGCCTGCCAATACCTTACAAACTGGCATACGCTTTGACCGCATTAATTTACGCACGGCAGTCTCGCCTAAAATTGCCTTGAGCCATCGCTTTAATGAAACCGCTAGCATCAAATTTCTCTACAGCCGTGCCTTCAGAGCCCCTAATAGCTACGAGTTATTGAATACCAGAGAAAATTTATTGAATAGGACTTTTAATTCACAAGTTTTGAATAATGAGTATATTGATTCGCATGAAATCATCTGGCAGCAGGTTAGCTCGCAATATCATGTAATTTCTGCCAATCTTTTTCATAGAAAAATTCATGATCTGATTTATCAAGATCTTGATGAACAAAAAAATTATGCCTTTACCAATGGCAATAGCACCTACACCAACGGATTAAGCATAGAGAGTAATTATTTAACAGATGATGTATCTGTTAGAAGCAATATCACCTTACAAAAATCCACTCAAGATGGCAATCAAATTACTCACTCACCCAATGTATTAGCCAAATTTTTGGCTACTAAGCATATCCCTAGCATCAATTTAGATATCAGTCTGAATTTGCAATATAACGCCAGATCAAGATACCACCTACAAGAAAACACGGCCTCATACAGTATTAGCAATCTAATTTTTAGCACCCATGAAGCTAGTAAATTTGGCAAAGGTTATATTGGCGTTTATAATCTGTTTGATAAGAAGTATTACACGCCAGCGTCTGACGCCATTAGAGATAGTTATCTTGTCCAAGATGGTCGTCAGTTTAGATTGTACTGGGAGTATGGATTTTGAGAAGAACTGGCGTCGCAGTAGCGATCATGATGGCAGCTTGCTATGTATGCCTATGTATGCAAAATACATTTGCCAATCCTAGCAGAGAGTTAGCTATTAATATCGCCATCGAAATGACACCGTTTTTTTCATTTGAAAGCGCCAATCAAAGCAATATATTTTGCTTATTAACCCCTCAGCCACTCAGCAAAAATGAACTGAACACTTACAGCAGCAAAGCGGAAAAACTATCCCCCTCGCTTAAATTTGAAGTCATTCATAATGTCAAACTGAGCAATGATTGTCAGTTTGTATTTGTTGATAATCAGGATAATTTATTTGTACAAAAGTCATTACCATTTATCAATAAACAAAGCATGATTATTGGTCTTAACGAAGATATTATTTATCAATCTGGACATGTTGCACTGATACGCGTAGGCAATCGTTTTACCATTAATATTAATAAAAAAAATATGTTACAAGCCAATATTCGACCCAGCGCACAGATTTTGAGTTTGGCAAAAATTCTTATTGAATAAGGCCATATTGATGAATCTAATTCAATTTATTCAAGATAATAGCCAACTGCATAGACGTGCAATGATTACCCTAGTGATGCTGGGATTGCTAGCTATTACTGTATTCAGATATGTTGGCTCTGAGTTAGATTTAAATCAAAAGATTATCAATGAATCCAGCATTGTCACCAGCAATATTTCTGCATCTATATTATTCAAAGATAGCGAAGAAATTCGTCGTATTCATGAGTCAATCTTGTTTAGCAAAGAGATCGTACTCAGTTGTTTGTATGACAAAGAAAATAAATTAATTTCTATTGTTCAGAACAAAAATTCACGAGCTAAAAATTATTGTGGCTATGCTAAAGATAGCAGTCCGATGATTTTTCTTTATAAAACAGATATTCAATTCAAAAACAATCCCATAGGCTCGATAGAAATATTTGTTACCCGCCAAGAGATTATCTACGAGAGCATTATTTTCTTTATGGCCGCCTCATTTATTGCTTTGTTAATTTGGCTGATTAATGACTTCTCTATCAAAAGACTGAGTGTTGAATTGAAGTCTTACGAATCGCAATTACAAGAATTAATTTCTAGGCGCGACAATATTATTCAAGATGAGCATAGAAGAATTGCTATAGAGATTCATGATCAGATTGGTCAATTACTTTCTAGCGCAAACTTTAATATTCGCTACTTACGCAACGCAAACAACAGCATACAGATTAATGAACTGCTTGATAATACAGAAAATATTCTTAATCAAGTATATGCAGGCATTAAAAATATCTCTAAAGAACTACATCCCTCAGTGCTTGATTTTGGCATACAAGCGGCTATTGAATGGTTAGCAGAAAATCGACTCACCCCACAACAAATCGAATGGAAAATTAAAAGGAATCAAGGTTTTAGAAAAATTAACGATAATTTATCTATTGTACTTTTTAAAATTACTCAAGAAGCTTTCACGAATATTCTGCGTCACTCGCATGCAACATTTGTCAGTATTCAGTTACACTCCAGTCAGAAAGTTATAAAATTGGAAATTAAAGATAACGGTATAGGTATTGCCAAGCAAAGCATGAGAAAGGGAAAGTCTCTTGGTCTGATAGGCATTGCTGAACGCGCCAAAGCGGTTGGTGGCAAGGCGGAAATTACTGCCGACCGTTCTGGTACCACCCTACTCATCAGCTTACCCAGTCAGGAAAATGAACATGTCTGAACATATCAATATCATCGTGGCTGATGATCACGCATTATTTAGGACAGGCCTAATCCGTCTGCTCAACAACCTTCCCGGAATGCAGGTGATTGCCGAGGCAAGTGATGGTGATCAGGCGCTGGAATTAGCTAAATCACGCTCTGCTGACCTGCTTACTTTGGATTTAAACATGCCCGGCATTACTGATATGTCGCTGATTAAAGAGCTAAAAAAAATTCAACCGCAAATGCTGATTCTTGTAGTCAGCATGCATGATGAAAGTTTCTTAGTCAGACAAGCGTTAAAAAATGGCGCCAATGGCTATATCACCAAGAATTGTAGCGAGCAGGAATTAGAATCGGTAATTAAGACCATCTTACGCAATGGTCGCTATATTGCTCCAGAAATTGCTGATAGTTTAATTTTTGAAGAAGATGCTAAAGGTTCATCTTCTCTCACTGGCAGAGAGATTCAAATTTTGCGCATGATTACACAAAGTGGATTATCGCTAGTAGAAATCGCCAAGAATCTTAAATTAAGCCCAAAGACTGTAACCTCCCACAAAGCCAATATCATGGCTAAACTCAATGCCAAAAGTAATTTAGATTTAATCAAAAAGGCACAATCTATTCTGAAATAAAAAAACCGCTAGCTGATGCATAGCGGTTTTTATATTGGTGCCGACGGCGAGACTCGAACTCGCACGACTTTCGTCACTACCCCCTCAAGATAGCGTGTCTACCAATTTCACCACGTCGGCGGATTGAGGTCTCATATTAGTTGCTAGGCACTTCCGGTGCAGCTGGCGCAGCCGGCGCTGGCTTCACTGGCTGACTGGTGTTGGCGCTAGGCGCTTGTTTAACCACACTGCTTAAGCCCGCGCTATGGCTGGATAAGTATGCCAATAAAATACTAGTGACAAAAAATACGGCCACCGCAATCGCGGTTGCGCGACTGAGAAAATTTGCTGAGCCACTCACCCCGAACAAGCTGCCAGAAGTGCCGCTACCAAAAGCAGCGCCCATATCAGCGCCCTTGCCGTGTTGTAACAGCACCAACCCTATCACCGCCAAAGCAGCTAATACGTGAATAATTAATACTAAAGTTTCCATGATTTCCTCTCAGATTGGATCTTTTCAGATTTGCGACTGGTGCCATTAACCACTAGTCAGATAAAAACTATGCGCCTACAAGCGCATTGGCCGCCTGACAAATCGCGCTAAATTGTTCTATATTCAGCGAGCACTTTCCTACCAAAGCACCATCGACATCAGGCATAGCCATCAATTTTGCAGCATTTGATGGGTTTACGCTACCCCCATAAATAATGCGCATCTGCTCCGCCGCAGCGGCATCTGATTGCGCCACGCGCTGACGAATAAATTCGTGCATACTCTGCGCTTGTTCAGGTGTCGCACTTAGCCCAGTGCCTATCGCCCAAATCGGCTCATACGACACGATACTATTGGCAAACACTGCCCCGCCACGCGACTGCAACAGATAATCCAGTTGTTCCGCAATCACTCTTTGCATCACACCAGACTCGCGCTCTTGTAAGGTTTCGCCTACACACAAGATAGGGGTAAGCGCGTGGGCTTGCGCGATAATAAATTTGTCGGCAATGTTCTCGCCGCTCTCACAATAGGCCGTGCTGCGCTCAGAATGCCCCAAAATCACAAAACGGCTGGCGAAATCGCGCAACATAGCAGCACTCACTTCGCCGGTATAAGCACCTTGTTCAAACTTGGCTAAGTTCTGCGCGCCCCAAGCGATATTGCTGTGCTGCAATAGTTGTTGCGCTTGCGCCAAATAAGGATATGGCACGCACACCACAAACTCTGCCTGGGTCAACCCACTCAGCTGCTGCACAAAGCCTTGCAGCAAGCGCTGATTGGTGCTCAACAAGCCATGCATTTTCCAGTTGGCGACGACAATTTTACGGCGCATCAGCAACAATCCTTTTTAAAGAGGCGGCATTCTACTAGCACACCCAAGCTTAGGCAATGATATAAAGCGCTTAAGCAATAGCATCAAAGCTGCGCTACTCGGACAGCGCATCTAGCGCATGCACAATATTTAACTGTACATTTTGCGCTTGTCTAAAGCGGTTGGTTTGCAATTGATAAACCAGCTTCACCCGCTCAGGCAATAAGTCTTGCTGTTGAAAATAAATTGCCTCCAACACCGCGCCAGCAGCCGCACCCGTATTGCCCGCCAGACCATCATCAAGACGTTGCACTTGCAGCTTTAAATGTTTATCGGATAGCAAGCGCTGATTGAGCACGGCAAAAGTATCGCAAAACAAAGGCGCAGGAAAACCCTGCCCCCAAATTTGTTGTTCAATCTGTTCCGCCAATGCCCATTGCAATTCCTCAGCCTGCAACGATCCGTCAATGGCTAATTGCTTTTGCAAATCGGCAGGGCTAAGCAACTGTGCCACCACTTGTTCAAACAAATCACAAAAGCGCTGATATTGCGCAGGATAAATCGTCAAGCCAGCGGCCATGGCATGACCACCAAATTTCACCATCACATCAGGATCTAGTTTGCTCACCGCGTCCAATGCATCACGCAGATGCAAGTTGGCGATAGAGCGCCCCGAGCCGCGCAATAAGTCTTGCTCGTCTGGCGCAAACACAATCACCGGCCTATGCAAACTATCTTTCAAGCGCGATGCCACCACGCCTATCACTCCGTGATGCCAGCTTTCGTCCAGCAAACAGACGCTGTAACGCTGGGCAATTTGGCTTTCGTCCAATAGCGTTTGCGCAGAAAATTTAATCTCTTGTTCAATCTCGCGTCGTTGCAGATTAATTTGATTGAGTTGCTGCGCAAGCGGTAAGGCATAAGACAAATGCTCGGCGCTTAAACATTCAATGCCCAAGGCAATATCGTCTAATCGCCCAGCCGCATTGATTCTAGGGCCTATGCTAAAGCCCAAATCTTGCGCCGTGGCGTGGCTGATATCGCGCCCAGCGATTTGAAACAAGGCGCGTATGCCGGCACAAGCCTGCCCAGCGCGTATGCGCTTTAAGCCATGTTGCACCAAGATGCGGTTGTTTCTATCCAGTTTCACCAAATCAGCCACGGTGCCCAAGGCCACCAAATCCAATAAATCGTCCAAGCGCGGTTGTGTTTCGGCATCGAACAAGTCACGCTGACGCAACTCGGCGCGTAGCGCCAACATCACATAAAAAATCACCCCCACCCCAGCCAAATGCTTGCTGGCGAAATGACAGCCACGCTGATTTGGATTGACGATAGCGGCTGCAGCAGGGGTATGCTCGCCGGGCAAATGGTGATCGGTGATTAATACTTTTATCCCCAAGGCATTAGCCGTTTCAACGCCAGCCACGCTAGCGATGCCGTTGTCCACCGTGATAATCCAATCGGGATTGCGTTGCTTGGCCAGCTGCACGATTTCTGGACTTAGCCCATAGCCATACTCAAAACGATTCGGCACCAAAAAATCCACCAGCGCGCCCATGCGTTTAAGCGCCTTAAGACCTAGCGCAGTGGCCGTGGCGCCATCACAATCGTAATCGCCGATAATCAAAATCTTTTGTTGTTGTTGAATCGCATCTGCCAGCAAACGCGCCATAGGCTGTATGCCCAGCAGTTGATCGGGCGCAAGTAAATCGCTTAACTCCCCGCCTAACTGATCAGCTGATGCAATTTCTCGACCCGCCAATAAGCGCGCCATCACTGGAGAAAAGCCCTGCTGTTGCAAGGCCTGACAAGCATCAGAAGAATAATCTCTGGTGATAATTTGCATTAGATAAAATCCATGAGTTAAGCGACCTATGCTTTACAAGAGATTGTCTTTAGAGGTCGCTGCAGAAGAAAATTGTTGCTCAGAAAAATACTGCATCAAGGCCTGCGGTCTGCGCCAAAACTTCCAAACATCACGTGGCTTCACCGTCAGACTAAAGGTAAATTCAGCTACGGCAAAGTGTATGGTCAGTTGCTGAATGGCCAGTTTTCTTAAGCCTAAGCATAAGCCTTGCGCCCAATCGCTATCGAATTGTGCCGGTGTTTGCATATAAATAATCAAATTATCTTGCTGCTGAGAAGATTGCCGCGACTTAGTATGATTGCGCTGGATTAAATGATTGTTATGCACTAAATCATTCCATGAGCGCGATAATTCTAAACACTCACATTGAGTCAATTGCGCTAAACCTTGCACCATATCGCTATCGCTCATTAGCACGCTATTGGCCTGAGCACCTGCACCATTAGCATTGCCCGACTGTGGTGCTTGCTTAGGCAAACAACCACCACCCTCTATCCATAAGCTATTAATCGGTAACTGCCCTTGCTGTTCACGCGCCTGATTGACAGCATGTTCATGCAACAACATCTGCATCTCATTCATCATCATGCGCCAGCGCAAAGCATCATCGCCAAACGGCATATAACGGCGTATATCCTTGCCCCACACCTGATGCACCTCATACGTTTGAATATCTGATGGCTGGCTAGTGCTAATCAGCAAAGTATGCGGATGGCTAGTCGGGGCAAAATAAAAATCGCGATCAGCGAAATGTTGATTCATGCTATCAATCAGCGCATCGGATTGTTCCGCACTAATATCGGTCAGCGTCTGCAATGCGAAATAATCGGTGCGTAAATCCAGTTGCACCAAATGCGCTAACAAATAATATCGCTGCGGTTGAACTTCACCCATAGACTGCGCCACTAATGCAGCAGTCGGCCAGTCATGCTGTTGTGCAATAGCAAAGCTTTGCAACAAAGCGCCAGACAAAGGTATCTGCCTTCTTTGCCACTGCCCCACCGCGCACAAGCGCTGCAAATGGCTAGCATTCGCCTGTAGCAAAAAGGGGGTAAAGTCTTGCAAATAGAGTTGTAGATTCACAGCTGCGATAATCTTGTTGGTTGATCGTCTGTTGGGTCAAAAGTCTGTTGGGTTAAGGTCAATTAGTTTGCTATATTGGTTTGCAATATTCGTTTTCTATCTTAAGTTAAATAAGCGCTTAATCATTCAATAGAAAAAGTATCCATTAAGTTCATCAAAATGCCATCTAGGCCGAATAAGATGAATAGTTATTTTACGCAATCGGAGTCACTCGTGGAATTGATTTTATGGCGTCATGCCGAAGCAGAAGATGGTTTTCCTGATCAACAAAGAGCCTTAACAGAAAAAGGCCATCAAGACGCGCAAGCGATGGCGCAATGGTTGTTGCAACGCCTGCCCAAGGATTGCCAAATTCTAGTCAGCCCCGCGCTAAGAGCACAACAAACCGCAAGCTATTTACAGCTGCCTATGCAAACCATAGATAACATCGCTCCCGGCGCCAGTGGCGCTGATGTGTTGCAAGCCGCCGGCTGGGGCATGAATAAAAAAACCGTATTAATTGTCGGCCACCAGCCGTCATTAGGCATGGCCGCCTCGCTGGCGATGACCAGAAAATCCTATTACTGGTGCGTCAAAAAAGGATCGATATGGTGGCTGGCCAACCGCATGCAAACCGAAGATCAAGAGACAATTATTCGCTGTGTATTACAGCCCGATATGTTAAGGCCCGTTTCAATATAGCGCTAAATTCCGCGCGCCAGTCTGGCAAGTGGAAAGCAGGCATGGATGCAAAGCAAGGTTTTTTCATCTCGCCACTTCATGGCGCTGCGACAAATGATTACAATAGCGCCTTTCTGTTAACCCCCATCCATCAAGAAAGAACCCTCAATGAATAAAAATGTAATTGCCTATGCTCTACTGATCACCGCGATTATTGGGCTAGCCATCTATAATCAATCCAAATCACAAACCATAGAAAAATTAACCGCAGACAATCTATCCTTACAAAAACAAGTCAGCAATTTCCAAAGCCAAGTGGACGACATCCAAGCCCAACTCAGCAAAGCCAGCGAGACGCTGAAGAAACAAGAACAAGAATTAAAAACCATGAATAACGTACTTGCCCACAACGAACAATTACGCGAAGAAGTAAAATCGCTTAAAGCAAAGCTAGCCAAATTACAAAGCAGTAAAACCGCCACCTCCAGCAAAGCTTCTGCACCAAGCTCTAAAGCAAAAACCACCAGCAAGGCAAAATAAAGCGGGGCTTTTTTAATTAACCGCGATTGATGCGCTTACTGCGTCAGCACATCCTATGCTTCTCCCCAATTCCACTCCCTCGGAGGGGAGCGCACTCGTTGCGCGGGGGTGGTCGCGCCGACACGGCGCAGATGCTTATTTATTGGCGGCGCTCCGCCGCAACCAACCCGGGCACCTGCGTGCCAGCCCCTCCGCAGAGGGGAATGGTGGAACCAATGCCGGCTATAGGATGTGCTGAGGCACGAAGCGCATCAATCGTGCAGCATGACGGCAGACGCATAGGATGTGCTGAGGTACGAAGCGCATCAATCGCGCAGGTTTCCCCTTGCCTAACGACAAGCCAGAGCAGCTTACAGCTATGCCGTCATAAAGCGCCTTTAATGTATAATTCCGTCCTTTTGCAAATTGCTAAATAATTGAGCGCAATGGATATGATGGAAGCGGAACAGCTTAACCTGGTTGAAGCAAGATTGAAGGACCTGATGCAGCGCCAGCAGGCGTTGAGGGGGTATCTTTGACTTTGAGCATAAGCAGCAGCGTTTGCATGAGGTGGCGCAGTTATTAGAGGATCCGGCGATTTGGAATGATAGCGAGCGCTCGCAGAAGTTGGGTAAAGAGAAGCGTGAGCTGGAAGGCATCGTGCTGACCTTGCAGACGGTGCAGCAGGCGATTCGTGATGCGCAGGAATTATTTGCGTTAGCCAAAGACGAGGCCGATGCGCATACCTTGGCTTCTGTGGATAGCGATAGCTTGCAGATTGAACAGCAGGTGGCGCAGTTGGAATTCCGCCGTATGTTTGCCAACCCCATGGACGGCAATAACTGTTTTATGGAATTTCAATCTGGCAGTGGCGGCACCGAGGCGCAAGATTGGGCGGCCATGTTGTTGCGTATGTATCTGCGTTATTGCGAGCGCAAAGGCTTTAAAGTCGAGGTGATGGAAGAATCAGATGGTGATGTGGCAGGCATTAAAAGCGCCTCACTAAAAATCAGTGGTGAATATGCTTATGGCTTATTGCGCACCGAATCTGGGGTCCATCGCTTGGTGCGTAAATCGCCGTTTGATTCTGGCAATCGTCGCCATACTTCTTTTGCCAGTGTGCAAGTTTTCCCGGAAGTCGATGATTCGATAGAGATTGAAATCAATCCGGCGGATTTGCGTATCGACACCTACCGCGCCAGCGGTGCTGGTGGTCAGCATATTAATAAAACCGATTCTGCGGTGCGTATCACGCACTTGCCAACCAATACCGTGGTGCAGTGTCAAAACGACCGTTCGCAACATCGCAACAAGGCCGAGGCGATGAATATGCTGAAAGCGCAGTTGTATGCCTTAGAATTAAACAAACGCAATCAGCAAAAACAAGCCTTGGAAGATGCCAAAACCGATATCGGTTGGGGGCATCAAATTCGTAGTTATGTGTTAGACCAATCGCGCATCAAAGATTTGCGCACCAATGTGGAAGTAGGCAATACCCAAGCCGTGTTAGACGGCGATTTAGACCAATTTATCAGCGAGAGCTTAAAGCAGGGAGTATAACTGTGAGCGACCAAGCACCTATGCAAGACCAACACCAAGCGCCAGATGAAAACCACGTGATCGCCGAGCGCCGGCAAAAGCTGCAACACTTGCGTACGCAAGGCGTGGCTTTTCCCAATGATTTCCGCCCGCAAGATTTAGCGGCACAACTGCAGCAAACCTATGGCCAATTAGATAACGAGCATTTGCAAGCCAAGCCAGTACAGGCGGTGGTGGCTGGCCGTATGATGCTTAAGCGCGTGATGGGCAAGGCCAGCTTTGCCACCATACAAGACCGCAGCGGCCGTATTCAGTTATTTATCGCCAAGGACAATATAGGCGAAGATATCTACGAACAGTTTAAGCACTGGGATATGGGCGATATTTTGGGCGCCCAAGGCGAAGTGTTTAAAACCAAAACCGGTGAGCTTTCTATCAAAGTCAGTGAATTGCGTTTGCTGGCCAAGTCCTTGCGCCCATTGCCAGAAAAATTTCATGGCTTATCCGACCAAGAAATCAAATATCGTCAGCGTTATGTCGATCTGATGGTGTCGGAAGAAACGCGCAATACCTTTTTAAAGCGCAGCAAGATTATTAGCGCGATTCGGCAATTTATGTTGCAACACGAGTTTTTAGAAGTAGAAACCCCGATGTTGCACCCGATTCCGGGCGGCGCGGCAGCCAAGCCATTTATCACCCATCACAATGCGCTCGATATGCAGATGACCTTGCGTATTGCGCCGGAATTGTATTTAAAACGTTTGGTAGTGGGTGGCTTTGAGCGGGTGTTTGAAATCAATCGTAACTTCCGTAACGAGGGCTTAAGCGTAAGACATAATCCGGAATTTACCATGATGGAGTTCTACGCCAGTTATACCGATTATCGTTGGCTGATGGACTTTACCGAGCAATGTATCCAAGCCGCTGCCATGGCGGTGCTGGGCACAGATAAGGTGATGTATCAAGGGCGCGAGGTGGACTTGTCGGCGCCTTTCCAACGGCTGACCATTTTGCAGGCGATAGAAAAATACGCCCCGCAATATTCCGCCCAGCAATTAAACGACGCTGATTTTGTGCGTAAAGAATTGCTCAAATTTGGCGTGAAAGCCTTTGACCACGCTGGTCTGGGTGCTTTGCAACTGGCTTTTTTTGAAGAAACGGCAGAAAGCCAGTTATGGAACCCGACTTATATTATTGATTATCCGGTAGAGGTATCCCCGCTGGCCAGAGCTTCCGACAGCCAGCCTGAGATTACCGAGCGCTTTGAGTTATTTATTACCGGCCGCGAAATGGCCAACGGCTTTTCGGAATTAAATGACGCCGAGGACCAAGCCGAGCGCTTTAAAGCGCAGGTGGCAGCCAAAGAAGCCGGTGATGACGAGGCCATGTATTACGACGCTGACTTTATTCGCGCCTTGGAATACGGCATGCCACCCACAGGTGGTTGCGGTATAGGCATAGACCGCTTGGTGATGCTGCTGACCGATAGCCCTAGCATACGCGATGTAATTTTATTCCCGCATCTGCGTAGAGAAAGTTAAATGAAAGCGTGCAATACGCCTAAACCAGCACAGGCCAGGATCACATACAGTGGACTGGCCTGATGTTTTTTCAGCAGCATAAAACTCAATAAACTGAGCGCCAGCGCGGCAAAGTCTATATGCCAACTGATCACATTAGGTTCGGACGCAATACTCTGCTGTTGCAAGAAAACATCTTTAGCAAAATACAGCGCCAAATTCACAATCACCCCCACCACCGCCGCACTAATCGCCGAGAGCGGCGCTTTTAGATGGATTTGCTGGCCGCTGGCCTGTATCAGCGGCGCGCCCAACAACACCATCACATAGCTAGGGAAAAAGGTAAAAAAGGTGGCCACCGAACTACTTAGCAAGCCCGCCCATAGCAGCGCTTGCGTTCCCTCACTGGGGCTGAGCACTGCCTGATTCCAGCCCGCCACAAAACTGACAAAGCTAATCACCATAATCAAGGGCCCAGGCGTGGTTTCGCCCAAGGCCAAGCCATCCATCATCTGCGCTGCACTGAGCCACTGCAATTGCTGCACCAGCGCATCGGCGATATAGGGCAATACCGCATAAGCACCGCCAAAAGTCAGCATGGCGCTTTTGCTATAAAACCACGCGCTTTTGACTAACATATGTTGCGCGCCAAACTGCCACAGCAGCCAGCCTATGGTCAGCCCAAAAATCACACCGCTGACCAACAGCGTACGTAACAAGGAAGTGCGCAAGGGCTGCGCCTGCTTGCTCACCGCCAAGGCGGACAGATCCACCGCTTGATGCAAGCGATAGCGTAATAACCAACCCACCAGCGCGGCCAGCAAAATCACCCAAGGGAAAGCGATATGCGCCACCCCCACCGCCACTAAAGCGGCCAGCGCAATGATTTTTAAGGCAGCATGATGCAGCGTCTTTTTGCCTATGCGATAGGCGGCAAACAGCACCAAAGCCACCACCGCCGGCTTAATCCCCCACAACAAAGCCTGTGCTATCGGCAAACTGCCATACACCATATAGCTATAGCCCAATAGCCACATCAGCAATAACGAGGGCAGGATAAATAGCGTGCCAGCCACCATGCCACCCCACTTGCCGTGCATCAGCCAGCCTATATAAATAGCCAGTTGTTGCGCTTCTGGGCCGGGTAATAGCATGCAGAAATTGAGCGCGTGCATAAATTGCTGCTCACTCAGCCATTGCCGCCTTTCCACTAGGTCCTGATGCATGATGGCAATCTGCCCAGCGGGGCCGCCAAAGCTGATAAAGCCTAGCTTGAGCCAATAGCGAAAGGCTTGTGAAAAGGAAACACTGCTTGCGGATATGGGATTGGTAAAAGACATCTGTCTATTTTAAGGGAATACGCGCCGATTTCTGACGCGCTAAACAATATTTAGGATTTCTCGCCTAGCTTGTTCAATAAATCCTCTATTGTCATAAATTTGTCATATTTGATTTGCAAAATAGCCCCCGTTTTAAAGTTACCAATCGAATTAATAGGGAGTAAACATGGACAAAACCACTATTCGCAAAACATGGCTAGCCGTATTAGGTGTAATTACGCTTAGTTTGACTCACCATGCTTCGGCCGATTCGACAGATGACATTGTTAACGCGCTGGTTTCTAAAGGCGTGTTAACAGAAGAAGAAGGCGATTTGTTGGCCAGAGGCAGAAAAATTGAAAAGAAAGCGCAAGAAGAGAAGTCGCGCAAGAGCTGGTACAACCACATCAATATCCGTGGTTATGTACAAAATCGTGTCACTGATATGACAGGTGGCGATGAGGGCGTAGTGCTGTGGCCGGATCCTTCCGTGGGCGATGAAAGCTCTGGTAGTGGCCGTGGACAAAACTTCCGTATTCGTCGGGCGCGTATTATTTTCTCTGGTCAAATCGGTGACCATTTAGGATTTTATATACAGCCTGACTTTGCAAGTACTGCTGGTGATACAGGCAATATCGCGCAGTTGCGTGATGCTTATGGCGATATCTTTATCGATAAAGAAAAAGTGCACCGCTTCCGTGTCGGTCAATCCAAAGTGCCGTTCGGGTATGAAAACATGCAATCTTCTAGTAACCGACTAGCACTAGACCGGGTTGACGCATTAAACAGTGCAGTCCGCGACGAACGTGATACTGGTGTGTTCTATTACTACACCCCTAAGCACGTACAAGATTTGTTCGAAGAAATCAACAAGCTAGAAATGAAACACTCTGGCAACTATGGTATGTTTGCTTTTGGTGCCTATATGGGTCAGGGCGCTAACCAAAATGACCAAAACAATAACTATCACTTAGTTTCACGTTTTACCTATCCATGGAAAACTGAATCAGGTCAAATTTTTGAAGCCGGTATTCAAGCCTATAGCGGTAAATATGTGCGTAGCCGTGGTAGCTATTTAGCGCGCAATGCGGCTGGTGATTTACGTTTTTTTAATCCAGTAGTGAATGCCGAAAACCAAAAAAACCTTTCCACCACATCGGGTGAGTTTGATGATGAGCGCGTTGCCGTCAGCTTCCGTATGTATCCACAACCTTGGGGTTTAGAGGGTGAATGGACATGGGGTAGAACACCAGGTCTAGAGATTGATGATGGTCCTATCGTGGGCAATGGTGGCACCACTTCTGCCGGTTCTAATACACGCGGTACCATCAAAAATCGTTCACTGCAAGGTGGGTATATTCAAGGCTCTTACTTTGCGCGTGACGTGAATATGTTTGATACCAACATCGGTCATGTCATTCCTTTCGTTAGATGGCAATACTACGATGGTTATAACAAGGCAGAAACCAATGCGCCTAAGAATAAGGTGAATGATTGGGAATGGGGTATGGAATGGCAGATTGCGCCAGAAGTTGAATTGGCAGCAGTTTACCACCGCATGAAGCGTACTAATATGACCACATCAGGTCTATTTAACGAGGAAAACGGCTCTTACCAAACCTTTAAAGCAGAAGCATTGCGAATTCAGTTGCAATATAACTTCTTCTAAAGCCAGCCAAGCTAGTAGATTAAATCGAAATAGATTAGATCGTAAAAGATTAAATCGTAGCCAATAAAAAACCCAAGCCTAGGCTTGGGTTTTTTATTGCAGTTATTTTGCTGGCAACTGCCTGCTTTGCTCGATTAGTCTAGCCATCAGTTGATGAAACAGCGCCACGTCTAATGGCTTGCTGAGATATTCATCTGCCCCTGCTTGCAAGGCTTGTTGACGCATCTGGCTGGTCGCGTCGGCAGTCAATATCCAAATCGGATAGCTGATATTTTGTTGTTTTAGTTGGCTGAGTAATTCCAAGCCATTGCCATCGGGTAAATTTAAATCCAGTAACAATAGTTGCGGGGTGACTTCTTGCAAGGTGCGCTTGGCTTCGGCTAGGTTATAGCAACGCAACATAGCAACATTCGAGTAGCGGCGCAGCAGCGCCTGCATCAATGCCATATTGCTCTTATTGTCCTCCACATATAGCACGCTTATCTTAGGCTGATGCTGGTGCACCACACCGACCTGCATCTTGGTCTGCGTCAATTCGCTTTGTTGATTCGGAGTAAAACTACTGAGCGGGCAACACACTGTAAAAGTGCTGCTATGCTGACTGACCTCGAGTGAACCTTGCATGGCTAACATCATTTGCCGAGAAACAACCAAGCCTAGGCCAGTGCCCTCGATTTTGCTGTTTTCTGCGCCTATGCGGTCAAATGGCACAAATAGCCTTTGTTGCAAATGCGCTGGGATACCTTTGCCATTATCACGGATAGCTACTCTTGCTAAAGAATCCTTTACGCTACATTGGATGCTGACAACATCGTTGGCGGGGCCATATTTGATGGCGTTATTCAGAATATTCAAAATCACCTGCAATAGCTTTTGCCTATCCGCACTGACATACAATGGCTGCGCTGCCTCTATCTGTAATTGAATATCACGCGTCTGGGCTAGCGGCTTGATAAAGTGCACCGCTTCTTCAATCATACCATTCAAATCGACCGGCTCTAGTTGTAATTCGATATCGCCCCGCTCTATCTTGGCGATATCCAATAACTCATCGATTAGCTTTAATAGATGTTTGCTAGCCTTTTGTATCATATGCAGGTTTTCTATTGCAGTATGATTTTTTAAGTCATCTTCCAAAATTTCTGCAAAGCCAATAATGGTATTCAGCGGTGTTCTTAACTCATGGCTGGTACGCGACAAAAACATACTTTTGGCGCGGTTGGCCTGCTCTGCGTCTTCTTTGGCTTGATTACTCAACTTGATGGAATCAGACAACACATGCGAGGCGATATTCAGCTCGTGATTCAGCTCACCGATTTCATCTTGGCTTTGGCTTTCAATATCGACAATCTCGCCACGCGCCAAAGAATAAGCACGATCACGCAAAAATTGTATGCGCTTAACAATGGTCACACTAAACAACCATGCGCCTAATAACACGCCGATAACGCAGGAAATAGTGGCGATCAGGGTAAGTTCTAGATTTTGTTGGCGCTCGTTATTGATATTGGCATAGTCCTGCTCAATCAGAGTGGATTGCGTAAGCGCCATCGCGCTCAGTTGACGGCTGATTTTGTCGTAGAGATCGACCTGCTCATGAAAAATCGCGCTTAGCTTATCCAACTGTTGCGCTGGCCGTATCGACATCATATTTTGCAGCGCGCTTAAATTCTCTTGGATATTGCCGCCAACCTCTTGCAATAAGGCTTGCTGCGGCGTTTCTAGCGAGCTATTCAGTTGCTCAATCAGCTGCTGTATGCGCTGTTGGTCTTGGCTAAATTCTTTTTTAAAGCTGTCATCTTGCGTCAGCAAATAATTACGCGTGGCCACCGAGGCCTGATTTAACAAGATATTGATAGATTGAATATCACGCTGATTTTTTAACGCGACGAATAATTTTTGTTCTAGGTTGGCCGAGTTGCGCTCTTGCGAATATAAATAAGTCAGCGAGCCCAAAATCATGGACAACGGCAAAATCACCACAAAAAT
>CAYYBG010000029.1:0-26492 GCA_964470195.1 uncultured Methylophilaceae bacterium
TGATGAGTCTATCCTCTCTCAACACCTGGTACAAAAAATTAACTCAGTTCAGTTGATTGAGCACGAGGTTTGATGCTTTGAATTGTAGATTATATGATGAATCTATATTGTTGTGGCTGAGTTGTTTATGGCATTTGATTGGCTGCCAATAGAACGCGAACGTCATTCCCGCGCAGGCGGAATCTAGTGAAAAAATACAGGCTTGGCATAACAGCGTTGTCAGGCGAATATCATGAGGCCGATAAGTTGCATGAACAAGTCCGGGTGAGAATGCTTTTGGCGACGCTTGAAAGGAATGTGCCAAACCAGTATAATCTCACCAGTTTTCAAAGCGGGAGAAATTACCTTCTCCCGCTTTGCATATGTACCATTTATCACACTCATTAGCTCAATTCCGAGCGATCGATTGAATTATTGAAGGGGTTCAAATTGCCGCAACATTCACCAGCTTTGTTGGTTCTCGCTGATGGAACAGTGTTTCGCGGAATTTCAATTGGAGCTTCTGGTCATAGCGTGGGTGAAGTAGTTTTTAATACCTCGATGACGGGATATCAAGAGATCTTGACTGATCCGTCTTATACCCAACAAATCGTCACCTTGACCTATCCACACATTGGTAACGTTGGTGTAAACCAAGAGGATGTGGAGTCTGGCAAAGTGTATGCTAGCGGTCTAGTGATTCGTGACCTACCTTTGCTGCATAGTAGCTGGCGTGCGGAACAATCATTATCTGAATACCTCAAGGCTAATCTAGTCGTTGCTATTGCTGACCTCGATACCCGTGAATTAACCCGCGTATTGCGTGAAAAGGGTGCGCAAGCTGGTTGTATTATCAGTGTTGATGCAGATGCTGACATACCTGCTTTGACACAGCAGGCATTGCAAGCAGCCCGTGAATTCCCTGGTTTGGCTGGTATGGATTTAGCCAAAGTGGTATCGGTGACGCAACCCTATCAGTTCAGCCAAACCGAGTGGAGTCTTGTCCAAGGGTACAGCGAACAAAGTCAGGGTGAATACCATGTGGTGGCATTTGATTATGGCGTTAAGCGCAATATCCTTCGTATGTTGGTGTCACGTGGTTGTCGAGTGACGGTTTTGCCGGCACAAGCCAGTGCCCAACAAGCACTTGATTTAAATCCTGATGGTATTTTCTTATCCAATGGACCAGGTGATCCTGAGCCATGTGATTACGCGATTGATGCCATCAAAACCTTGGTGGACAGCGGCAAACCAACTTTTGGGATTTGCTTGGGACATCAATTGTTAGCACTGGCATCTGGTGCAAAAACACTAAAAATGAAATTCGGACATCATGGCGCCAATCATCCAGTACAAGACCTAGATGATCAGCGTGTCTTCATCACCAGCCAAAATCATGGTTTTGCCGTAGATTCTAATTCGCTGCCAAAACATTTGCGTGCCACGCATTTGTCTTTATTTGATGGAAGTTTACAGGGTATTGCTCGTACCGATAAGCCAGCTTTTAGTTTTCAAGGCCACCCAGAAGCAAGTCCAGGACCGACTGAGATGAGTTATCTGTTCGATCGATTTATAGATTTAATGAAACAGCATAAGCGTTAATACCATGCCAAAACGTAGCGACATAAAAAGTATTTTGATTATCGGCGCAGGGCCTATCGTTATCGGACAGGCATGTGAGTTCGATTACTCCGGCGCGCAAGCATGTAAAGCGCTCAAAGAGGAAGGCTATCGCGTGATATTGGTGAACTCCAATCCCGCAACGATTATGACCGACCCGAATATGGCAGATGCCACCTATATCGAGCCAGTGACATGGCAAATCGTAGAGAAGATTATTGCCAAAGAACGTCCAGATGCATTGCTTCCTACTATGGGGGGGCAAACCGCACTGAATTGTGCCTTAGATTTGGATAAACACGGGGTTTTAGAAAAATATCAAGTTGAGCTGATTGGTGCCTCTAAACAAGCGATTGATAAAGCAGAAGATAGACAAAAATTTAAAGAGGCAATGGATAAGATAGGGCTTGGTTCTGCGCGTTCTTCTATGGCGCATAGCTTAGAAGAAGCCTTGCAAGTTCAAGCCCGAATTGGTTATCCAGCCATTATTCGCCCCTCATTCACGATGGGCGGAAGTGGTGGCGGAATCGCTTATAACCGTGAAGAATTTATCGCGATTTGCGAGCGTGGTTTAGAAGCCTCTCCAACTAAAGAGCTGTTGATTGAAGAGTCTTTGCTCGGTTGGAAAGAATATGAAATGGAAGTGGTGCGTGACCGCAAAGATAACTGCATCATTATCTGCTCCATCGAAAATCTCGATCCTATGGGAGTACATACTGGCGATTCCATTACCGTGGCGCCGGCACAAACCCTGACCGATAAAGAGTATCAAATTATGCGTAATGCTTCACTGGCAGTATTGCGCGAGATTGGTGTCGATACTGGTGGTTCTAATGTGCAGTTCGCCATTAATCCCGCTGATGGACGCATGATTGTGATTGAGATGAATCCGCGTGTCTCACGCTCGTCTGCCTTGGCCTCAAAAGCCACTGGTTTTCCCATTGCTAAAGTCGCCGCAAAACTCGCGGTCGGCTATACCTTAGATGAGTTGAAGAATGAAATTACTGGCGGTGCGACACCAGCATCATTTGAGCCATCGATAGACTATGTAGTCACCAAAGTTCCGCGTTTTGCCTTTGAGAAATTTCCTCAGGCGGATTCACGCCTAACTACACAGATGAAGTCTGTAGGTGAGGTAATGGCGATAGGTCGTACCTTTCAAGAGTCTTTCCAAAAGGCCTTGCGTGGTCTTGAAGTGGGTGTCGATGGTTTAGATGAAAAGACTAGCGATTTAGACCAAATACAAAAGGAATTGGGTGAACCTGGACCTGAGCGTATTTGGTTCGTGGGAGATGCCTTCCGTGCTGGCATGAGCATGCAACAGGTGCACGATCTTTGCAAAATAGATCCATGGTTTTTGGTGCAAATCGAAGATATCATTCAACGCGAAAATGCACTCAAGGGCCGCAATCTTGCTGATCTAGATCGTGATACTTTGTTGGATTTAAAACGTCGTGGTTTTTCTGACCGGCGTCTCGCCAAATTATTAGCGACAGATCAACATGCCGTGCGTGCTTATCGTCAAGCGCTACAAGTGCGTCCAGTATATAAACGGGTTGATACTTGTGCGGCAGAATTCGCCACCAATACCGCTTATATGTATTCCAGCTATGAGCAGTTCTGTGAGGCACAACCTAGCGATCGTAAAAAGATTATGGTACTAGGCGGTGGCCCCAATCGTATTGGTCAAGGGATTGAGTTTGACTATTGCTGTGTGCACGCGGCTTTTGCGATGCGTGAAGATGGTTATGAGACCATTATGGTGAACTGTAACCCTGAGACAGTTTCGACCGATTACGACACTTCTGACCGCTTATACTTCGAGCCCCTGACTTTAGAGGATGTATTGGAAATTGTTGCTATCGAAAAGCCAGTAGGGGTGATTGTGCAGTATGGCGGGCAAACACCACTGAAGTTGGCACGCGACTTAGAAAAAGCCGGTGTGCCAATTATTGGTACTAGTCCAGATGCGATTGACTGTGCAGAAGATCGCGAACGTTTCCAACAAATGTTGCAACAGTTAAACCTTAAGCAACCCCCGAACCGTACTGCTAGAACCCCCGATGAAGCTTTACGCTTAGCACAAGAAATTGGCTATCCATTAGTGGTGCGCCCCTCTTATGTGTTGGGTGGTCGTGCGATGGAAATCGTACAAGAGCAAGCCCAGCTAGAGCGTTATATGCGCGAAGCGGTCAAAGTGTCGAATGAGTCACCAGTTTTGTTGGACCGATTCTTGAATGATGCCTTGGAGGTCGATGTTGACGCATTGTCTGACGGTGAACAAGTGATCATTGGTGGCATTATGGAACACGTTGAGCAAGCTGGTGTGCATTCAGGAGACTCAGCTTGTTCCTTACCACCTTACAGCTTGTCTCCAGCATTGCAAGATGAATTACGCAGACAGACTGTACAAATGGCACAAGCATTGGGCGTGATCGGCTTGATGAATGTACAGTTCGCGATTCAAGGTGAAACGGTATTTGTGTTAGAAGTTAATCCACGTGCATCACGCACTGTTCCTTTTGTTTCTAAAGCGTGTAGCTTGCCTTTGGCAAAAATAGCGGCGCGCTGTATGACTGGTAAAACACTGAAACAACAGGGGGTGAGCAAAGAGGTAGTACCTCCTTATTATTCAGTCAAAGAAGCGGTATTTCCGTTTATCAAATTCCCTGGGGTCGATACCATTTTAGGCCCAGAGATGAAATCAACAGGTGAAGTGATGGGCACTGGAAGTACCTTCGCTGAGGCTTTTGTTAAATCACAATTGGGCTCTGGAGATAAGTTGCCGAAAGGCGGAAAAGCGTTTATCAGTGTGCGACGTGAGGATCGTGAGCGTGTGATCGAGATCGCTCAGGCTTTGACTAAATTGGGCTTTCAGTTGGTAGCGACACGCGGCACTGCTAGTGCTTTGCAAGCTGCTGGCTTAGAAGTGATGCCAGTCAATAAAGTGGCTGAAGGCCGTCCGCATATCGTGGATATGATTAAGAACAATGAGATTGATTTTATTGTCAATGTCACCGAAGACAAGCGTGCTGTACAAGACTCTTATGCCATACGCCGTAATGCCTTACAGCAAAAAGTCACTTATTACACCACCTTGGCAGGCGCCAAAGCCGCTTGTATTGGCATGGCACACATGCAAGAGTTGCAGGTGAAGTCATTGCAAGAGTTGCATCAAACCCTTAATCAGTAATAACATTGCACTTATTCCGAACCACGCCTGTCAAAAGGTGTGGTTTTTATTTTTTATTGAGGTAAAAACCAGCAGTTTATTTTCTTAATATCAAGCCATACTGCTGGTGATTTATTTTAAAGATCGTTTTATAGAAATGGGATGTGAACAAACATGAACCAAATTCCAATTACAATCCGCGGTGCTGAGTTGCTTAAACAAGAATTGCAACATTTGCGCGGCGTGGAACGTCCTAATGTGATTCAAGCTATTGCTGAAGCTCGTGCGCAAGGTGATTTGTCTGAGAACGCTGAATATGATGCGGCTAAAGAAAAGCAAAGTTTTATTGAGGGTCGAATTGCTGAAATTGAAGCCAAGCTCTCCAATGCGATGGTGATTGATCCAGCTTCTTTGAATGCCGATGGGCGTTGTGTGTTTGGCGCGACGGTGGATGTCGAAGATATGGACAGCGGGGATGTGCACACCTATCAAATCGTGGGTGATGATGAGGCGGATATTAAGTTGGGTAAAATTTCTGTCAGTTCACCTATTGCACGTGCGCTAATAGGTCGCACGGTTGGTGATGTAGCAGAAGTGATGGCACCCAGCGGAATCCGCTCCTATGAAGTATTAGATGTAAAATATATCTGATTAATTTTGATAACGATTTGCTCGATATTGAGCTTAACAACTGGAGTCGATGATGTCATCTTGGATAGATAAAATCGCAGTGCTGGTGTTGACCCTGTGGGTGGGGAGCTTGTGGGCGATTGGCGCAATCGCAGCCCCAGTGTTGTTTTATCAAATTCAAGATACTCAGTTGGCAGGTCATTTGGCAGGTGAGATGTTTAGGCTGTTAGCCTATTTTGGCATGTTTGCTGGCAGTTTTTTACTACTACATAGCTTGTCTAAACAAGGCGGACGAGCATTCAAGCAAGCATATATCTGGTTGCTACTATTGATGTTGTTATTGACGCTTGCGATGCACTTTGGCATAGCCCCGATTTTGGCGCAGTTAAAACAAGACGCACTGCCTGCCGATGTGATGAGTAGCGTGTTTGCCAATCGATTTGAGCGCTGGCACGGCATTTCAAGTGCAGCTTTTATGTTGCAAAGCTTATTGGGGTTGTGGGCAGTATTAAAAGTAGCGCGCTAAGCAAGCGGGCTATTTAGTGTTCAGGGATAATAATCTTGGCAGGATTATTGGCGCGATAAATGACCAGTTGCTTGCCGATATGATGAACTGCCACCGCTCCCATTTGAGCACAGATTTGATCCAACAAACTCACACGTAAGTCTCGATCATCGCCCATCACCTTTATCTTGATGAGTTCATGCGCATTCAAACTGCTGTCGATTTCTTTTAACACCGAGTCGCTGAGACCATTGTTGCCTATCATCACAACGGGATTGAGATTGTGGGCAAGGCTACGTAAAAAACTGATTTGTTTGCTATTCATATAAGGATGGCTCAATTGACAGTGAGAGTTAAGCCCAAAAACGAGCAAGCGAATTTTAACACAAGCCAGTGTTGAGCCCTATCTAGTGACGCTGATTAATGAGATTTGAGCCAGTAATTGCCGACGATTATTTTATAGTAGACCTAATTAGGACTAAAATTTGTCTTGTCATGTTGCCAGCAGGTTTACAACATGAAATTTTCTATACAGGTAAAGCCTATTGGTTAAAGATTTTTCAATAAAAACTTGGCCTAAAAGCTTGATTAAAATTAAAGAGACTATCCGTCATCTGCAAAAGCATCCACTAGCAGGCGTAATTCCCGAGGAGATTGAGAAGATGATAGACGCGATATGCAGTCGCTACAGGCTTGGCGATTATTAAGGGCAAACGGATGAGCAAAACCAGCAAAGGTTGGATGCAAGAGCATATCAACGACCCCTATGTGAAAATGGCGCAGAAAGATGGTTATCGCGCCCGTGCCGCTTACAAGTTAATAGAGATAGACCAACGCGACCAGCTCATCAAGCCGGGCATGACCGTGGTGGATTTAGGCTCGACACCTGGCAGTTGGTCACAGGTAGTGGCAAAGCAACTGCAAGGCAAGGGGCGAGTAATCGCCCTAGACATCTTACCTATGACAGGCTTGGCTGGCGTGGAGTTTATTCAGGGTGACTTTAGAGAAGAAAGTGTATTAAAAAAACTTGAAGAAACCATGCAAGGTAAGCAAGCAGACCTTGTAATTTCAGATATGGCCCCCAATATAACCGGTGTAAAAGTAGTCGATCAAGCCAGTGCAGCCTACTTAACGGAATTAGCATTGCTGTTTTGCCAAGATTGGTTGAAACCTGGAGGAAACTTTCTAGTCAAAGTATTTGCAGGCGTCGGCTATGAGGAAATTGTCAGCGCCATGCGAGCAATGTTTGACAAGACGCTAACGCGAAAACCCAAAGCTTCACGCGATAGAAGCACAGAAGTTTATCTACTTGGCTTGAATAAAAAAGGCTAAGCCGCCCATCACCCGGCAAATGGTGATAAGATTTTGCTTAATCTGCATACAACCAAAAGGATGCAATCTTGAATAATGTCATCAAAAATCTAGCCATCTGGGTCATCATTGCGATCATCCTGATGACCATTTTCAATCAGTTTTCCAGCAATGCTGCTGAAAAACAGCAAATCATATATTCCCAATTTATTGCCGATGTTAAACAAGGGCATATCAGCAAAATCACCATGGAAGGCCGTGTCATTCGTGGTGAGACCACAGAGGGTAAAAAATTTAGTACCTATGCCCCATATGACCCTGGTTTGATTGGTGATTTGTTGCAAAACAATGTGCGCCTTGAGGTGAAGCCTGAGCAAGAACAATCGCTATTGATGAATATCCTGATTAACTGGTTCCCAATGATATTGTTGATTGGCGTATGGATATTTTTCATGCGTCAGATGCAAGGCGGTGGCGGTCGTGGTGGTGCCTTCTCATTTGGTAAGAGTAAAGCACGGCAATTGGATACCAATGCTAATCAAACCACCTTTGCCGACGTGGCTGGATGTGATGAAGCCAAAGAAGAAGTCTCTGAATTGGTCGAGTTTTTACGTGACCCTTCCAAATTTCAAAAACTAGGTGGACGTATACCGCGTGGGGTATTGATGGTCGGCCCCCCTGGTACTGGTAAAACGCTGTTGGCAAAAGCCATTGCAGGTGAAGCAAAGGTACCTTTTTTCACTATTTCTGGATCAGACTTTGTGGAAATGTTTGTCGGTGTGGGGGCTGCTCGAGTTCGAGATATGTTTGAGCAGGCTAAAAAATCTGCCCCGTGCATTATCTTTATCGATGAAATTGACGCGGTTGGCCGTCATCGTGGCGCAGGGATGGGCGGAGGTAATGATGAGCGTGAGCAAACACTCAACCAAATGTTGGTAGAAATGGACGGTTTTGAACCCAACTCTGGGGTCATTGTGATTGCCGCGACTAACCGCGCTGATGTGCTGGACCGTGCCTTATTACGTCCTGGTCGTTTTGACCGCCAAGTCATGGTTGGCTTACCCGATATTCGTGGTCGCGAGCAGATTTTACAAGTCCATATGCGTAAAGTACCCATTTCTGCTGATGTGAAAGCCGATATCCTCGCACGCGGAACACCAGGATTCTCTGGTGCTGATTTGGCCAATCTGGTTAACGAAGCAGCGCTGTTTGCTGCGCGTCGCAACAAGCGTCAAGTCGATATGCAAGACTTTGAAGATGCCAAAGACAAGATTTTCATGGGTCCAGAGCGCAAGTCTATGGTCATGCGTGAAGAAGAGCGCAGAAATACTGCCTATCACGAGTCTGGTCATGCCGTAGTAGCCAAGTTGTTACCCAAAGCAGATCCAGTCCATAAAGTCACGATTATGCCGCGTGGTTGGGCGCTGGGATTGACATGGCAGTTGCCGGAATATGACCGTATCAGCAACTTCCGCGACAAGATGCTAGAAGAAATCTCCATCTTGTTCGGCGGTCGTATCGCTGAAGAGGTATTTATGCACCAAATGTCTACTGGGGCATCAAACGACTTTGAACGTGCAACCAAGTTGGCACGTGATATGGTGACGCGTTATGGTATGTCCGATGCGCTTGGAACCATGGTGTATGCCAACAATGATCAAGATTCGATGTTTGGCAATATGTCCTCTAAAACAGTTTCAGAAGCCACATTGCAAAAAGTGGATGCTGAAATACGCCGTATATTGGATGAACAATACAAAGTGGCGCGGGACTTAATTGAATCTCATCGAGATAAGGTCGAGGCCATGACGCAGGCATTATTGGAATGGGAAACCATAGACGCAGATCAGATTAATGACATTATGGCCGGCAATCCACCACGCCCACCCAAACCAACGGCTAATAGTAAGCCCAGTGAGGGGGGTGGTTCATCTGGTACAGCGCCAGCGGCACAACCTCAGCCTGCTGCCAAAAGTTAAGCCAGTCTTTAGCAATTAAGGAGAATAAGCCCTATCCCATGGATGGGGCTTTGATTTTATGAAACTGCGTTGCGCCAATCTCAGCCTTGATTTATCGACTCCTAAAGTGATGGGGATACTCAATGTCACTCCAGATTCTTTCTCCGATGGCGGAAAATTTAGCCATATAGACGCAGCCCTGCATCATGCTCAACAGATGATAGACGAAGGCGCTGATATTATTGATATCGGCGGAGAATCAACTCGACCAGGCGCAAGCCCAGTGCCATTGCAAGAAGAATTGCAGCGCGTGATTCCAGTGATTCAAGCCTTGTCAGGATGTGCGGTGGTGTTGTCAGTGGACACCTATAAACCCGAAGTTATGCAGGCCGCTATTCAGGCTGGTGTGCATATGGTCAATGATGTATTCGCATTACGCCAGCCAGGTGCCATCGAAGCAGTGAAAGATAGTCAAGTAGCGCTCTGTTTGATGCATATGCAAGGCACACCGCAAACCATGCAAATTGAGCCTAGCTATCAAGATGTGGTGGCAGAAGTAGGGCAGTTTTTATCCGAGCGAGTTGCTGTGCTGAAACAATCTGGCGTTAGCACTGAACGCATCGTGATTGATCCTGGTTTTGGTTTTGGCAAAAAAACCACACACAATCTAAGCTTGTTAAAACATCTTGAGCAACTGCGATTAGATGGATTGCCAATATTGGCAGGGCTTTCGCGTAAATCGGTATTGGGCAAAATTGTCGGTCAAGATGAAGCAGGGCGTTTGTATGCCAGTATTGCCGCATCCGTATTGGCAGTCAGTCATGGCGCTAATATTGTGCGAGTGCATGATGTGAAAGCCACCGTGGAAGCGTTGAAGGTGACAACAGCAGCACTAAAACAAGTGGGTCATTAGTATGGCGTTTAGAACATAGAGGTGTCTGAATTTAAGACGTCCGTTGTAATTTTTCTTGCGCGCTCATCAATTCAATATCAGCAGATATAGCATCAGGATCGCTAGCTAATCTTTTTTGTAGTTCATTTGGCTTATAAATATAGCCTAAATTCTGTATATTTTATTTAGACCATCCAACCTCAACCCACCATTTTTCTATCTAATCAGCCAAGTTGACTAAGGTATAATCTTCGGGGCGTTTAAATGTGTAGACAGGAACTAACATGTCAGAAAAAAAATCAGCGACACGTAAATATTTTGGTACCGACGGCATACGTGGCAGGGTAGGAGAGTTTCCTATTACGCCGGAATTTGTCATGCGCTTGGGGTATGCGGCGGGGCGGGTGTTGGTGAGCGAGGAACAGCGTCAACACAGCGATACTAGGCCTACCGTGTTGATAGGCAAAGACACCCGTATTTCTGGCTATATGTTTGAGTCTGCGTTAGAGGCTGGTTTGTGTGCTGCAGGCGTGGATGTACGACTGACTGGACCTATGCCAACCCCTGCTATCGCTTATTTGACTAGAGCCTTGCGTGCTCAAGCTGGCATTGTGATTTCTGCTTCTCACAACCCCTATGCCGACAACGGCATCAAGTTTTTTTCTAGTCTAGGCACCAAATTGCCTGACCCAATTGAATTGGCGATTGAAGCCGCCTTGGATGAACCCATGCAAGTAGTGGCTTCTAATCAGCTAGGGCGAGTGAAGCGTATCGATGATGCGGCAGGACGCTATATAGAATTTTGCAAGAGTAGCTTTCCTAATCAATTAGATTTGCGTGGTTTAAAAATCGTGCTGGATTGCGCTCACGGTGCCACCTATCATGTCGCCCCGCCAGTATTCCATGAACTAGGCGCAGAAATCATATTATTGGGACATCAACCCGATGGCTTGAATATCAATTTAGACTGTGGCTCTACACACCCACAGGCACTAGCCAAGGCAGTGCTGGCGCATCAAGCTGATTTGGGCATTGCCTTTGATGGCGATGGCGACCGTGTGATGATGGTGGATAAACATGGAAAACTAGTCGATGGCGACCAGTTGCTATATATCATCGCCAAACACCGTCAACAAACAGGACGCTTACAAGGTGGCGTGGTAGGGACCTTGATGACCAATTTAGCCTTGCAACACCAGCTTGCACAGGACGGAATTGAGTTTGCCCGAGCCAATGTAGGCGACCGTTATGTATTAGAAATGATGATGCAACAAGGCTGGCAACTAGGTGGCGAAAATTCTGGCCATATCTTGTGCTTGGATTGTCATACCAGCGGTGACGGCATTATCGCTGCGCTGCAAGTGCTCAGCGCACTCAAACAAATGCAAGTCACGCTAGACCAAGTAGCCATTCCACTCTATCCACAAGTGCTAGAAAACGTCAGCGTGCAACAACGTATCGATGTCAAAGCCAATGCGGCAATCCAACAAGCCGTGCAACAGGCCGAAAAAACCTTGAATGGACAAGGCAGGGTGTTATTACGCGCATCGGGGACAGAACCAAAGATACGCGTGATGGTAGAAGGGCAAGATAGCGTATTGGTAAAACGCTTGGCGCTTGAGATTGCTGAGGTGGTGAAATCAATGGGGTCAGACTCCATTGATTTTATCTGATTAAGATTTTATTCTAGATATACCTTACTCATTGAACCTAACACGATGGCACGTCTCCCACGTTTTGTTTTAGTTGGTCACCCACAACACATAATCTTGCGTGGTAACAACCGCCAGCCTGTATTTAATGCAGGAGAAGATTATCGCTATTTTCTCGACAAGCTTAAAGACTCAGCTAATAAGCACCAGTGTGATATTCACGCCTATGTGCTAATGACTAACCACGTACATTTATTGGTAACACCACATACAGAAGAGGGTATTTCCAAGATGATTCAAATGTTGGGGCGATATTATGTACATTATTTCAACGCTACTTATAGTCGCACAGGAACCTTATGGGAAGGGCGCTATAAAGCCAGTTTAATTGATAGTGAGACTTATGCGTTATTGTGTTATCGCTACATAGAGCTCAACCCTGTGCGCGCAAATATGGTACAGCACTCAAGTGAATACCCTTGGAGCAGTTATCGAACCAATGCCTTGGGGGATTACAGTGACTTGGTTACACCGCACTCTACGTATTGGGCATTGGGGCATGACGAAGAAAGCAGGCAAGAAAATTATCGTAGCCTATTTGACGGGCACATTGATGCGAAGAGTCTGGATGAGATTCGCGAATCGACTAACAAAGCATGGGTTTTAGGTAGTGACTATTTCAAGCAAAAAATTGCAACACAAGTTAATCGCAGGACTGAAAAACTTGGCAGGGGCGGAGATAGAAAGTCAGAAAAATACAAAGGAAGTTAAACTGATTAATCAAAGGAGTCTGACCCCATTGATTCTCTGCCAAGTATCGCGCAATGTCACGGTGCGATTGAACACTGGCGCATTGGGCTGACTGTCTACTCTATCCGCCACGAAATAGCCGTGCCGTTCAAATTGAAAAGTTTCCCCTGCTTTAGCTTGTTGCAAGCTGGCTTCCAGTTGCACCTGAATCTCACGCACGGAGTCTGGATTTAAATCATCGAGATAATTGTCCGTTGCGCTACCGGGATGCGGTGTTTTAAACAGACGGTCATACAATCGTATTTTGGCGGCATAGGCGTGTGACGCAGATACCCAATGGATATTGCCTTTGACTTTGACACTATCTGCGCCAGGGGTGCCAGATTTGGTATCCGGTAAATATTCGCAATGAACCACTGTGACATTTCCGTCAGCGTCTTTCTCACAGCCTATACATTTGACCACATAGCCATAACGTAGGCGCACCATATTGCCGGGGAATAAACGGAAATAGCCTTTTTCAGCTTGTTCCATAAAGTCTTCTCGCTCTATCCACAGAGTGCGACTAAGTTTGACAGTGCGTTTACCCAGCTCTGGTTTGTGCGGGTGATTGGTCGCGTAGCAGTCTTCCTCTTGACCTTCGGGGTAGTTGTCTATCACCAGTTTGATGGGGTCTAATACTGCGATACGTCGCTCAGCGGCAATTTCTAGGGTTTCACGCATGCAGTCTTCTAGGATGCTGTACTCTATCCAAGAATCAGCCTTAGATACGCCTATGCGCTCTGCAAACAGATGAAATCCTTCTGGCGTATAACCCCTGCGTCTTGCGCCTGCCAAGGTGGGAAGACGAGGATCGTCCCAGCCGGTGACATATTGTTTCTCTACCAGCTCTATCAGTTTGCGTTTGGATAGTACGACATAGGTCAGATTGAGACGGGCAAATTCGTATTGTTTGGGCAGTGGCTGCGCTAACATTCCGGCTTCTGCTAGACGTGTCAGCAACCAATCGTAAAATGGGCGTTGATCTTCGAACTCTAGGGTGCATATTGAATGCGTGATGTTTTCAAAGGCATCTTCGAGTGGGTGGGCAAAGGTATACATCGGATAAATACACCAACGCTCGCCAGTATTGTGATGGCTGGCGTGTTTGATGCGATAAATCGCTGGGTCGCGCATATTGATATTGGGCGAAGCCATATCAATTTTGGCGCGTAATACCATACTGCCATCAGCATGTTTGCCATCGCGCATTTCGCGGAAACGCATTAAATTCTCTTGTACGCTTCGATCGCGATATCTTGAGTTCTTGCCTGCTTCGGTCAGCGTGCCACGATTGAGCCGCATTTCTTCTGCTGATTGCTCATCGACATAGGCCAGCCCTTGTTGGATGAGGGTTTCTGCGGCTTGATACATCCAATCGAAATAGTCACTGGCATAGTACAGGTGCGATTGCCCTAGTGCGTCCCAACTAAAGCCCAACCATTGCACCATCTCGCTAATACTATCGACATATTCTTGTTCTTCTTTTTCTGGGTTGGTGTCATCAAAACGCATATGGCATACGCCAGCATAATCACGTGCCAGACCGAAATTCAGGCAGATGCTCTTGGCATGACCGATATGCAGATAACCATTGGGCTCGGGCGGAAAACGAGTGCGAATTTTAGCGGGATCTGCTATTCCCTGAGCATGGTCGGCAGCTAGGCCTGGTTTGCCAGCCCAACGACGATTGGCATAGGTGCCTTGGCTTAAGTCACGGTCAATAATGCCTCGAATAAAGTTAGAGGCAGGAGGGTGAGCAGTTTTTTCAGCAGACATGGATTGATTTCTACAAAATTAGATTGAAGATAGCCCTATAGCAACAAGCGTCTGACATCACTCAACATCAAGCGCAGATGGCTGGTAAAGCGTGCACCATCCGCACCATCAATCACTCTGTGATCATATGACAAGGACATCGGTAGGATGAGACGTGCTTCGAAACCAGCCGTTTCAGGGTTATATACTGGCTGCATACTGGAGCGCGACACCCCTAGGATGGCTACTTCTGGGCAATTGATAATCGGCGTAAACATGGTGCCACCAATACCACCCAAGCTTGAGATAGTGAAACAACCGCCTTGCATCTCTTCAATTTTGAGTTTACGCTCGCGTGCTTTGGCAGATAACTCGCCCAAATCGCGTGCAATATCTAATACATCCTTTTGGTCTACATCGCGTACCACCGGAACCACCAGTCCATCTGGCGTATCGCAGGCAAAGCCGATATGAAAGTAGTTTTTCATAATCAGTTGGTCACCATCTGCAGATAAAGAGGCATTGAAGTTAGGATATTCACGCAAGGCATTGACCGCCGCTTTCATCAAGAAAGCCAGCAAAGTCAGTTTGGCGCCGCGTTTCTCTGCTTCTTTCAGCATAGACTTACGGAACTCCTCAAGGTCGGTAATATCCGCATCATCAAATTGTGTGACATGCGGTGCCGTCACCCAGTTGCGATGTAAGTTGGCGCCAGACAGTTTTTTGATGCGTGATAAAGGCTTGCTTTCAATCGCACCAAATTGACTGAAATCAATCACTGGCATAGGCAATGCGCTTAGGCTGTTGCCCATGTTTTCTGAACGAGGCTTAGAAAGCTCGCCTTTGACATAAGCTTGTACATCTTCTTGCAGAATGCGATTTTTGGGACCACTGCCTTTAACTAGCTTCAAGTTGACGCCAAGTTCGCGGGCAAATTTCCGTACCGAGGGGCTGGCGTGAGCGGCTTTGCCTTCTTGACTGACAACGCTGGCACCTATCGGATTGGGCGTTTCTTGAGGTTGTTTGACCTTGGGCACTTCAGGTGCAGGACGGCTAGGCTCAGGAATATTTTCGACAGCTATGCTAGGGCTTGCTGCGGGGGCGGGCGTTACTGGAGTAGGGCTAGCAGGCGCTGTTTTTGCAGCAGGTTTTTCTGCAAGCCTTGCTTCAGCCGCCTCATTCGCTTCTACCGTTAAAATCAAATTACCTTGGGCAACTTTGTCACCCACCTTAAGTTTGACTTCTTGCACGACACCGCCAAAAGGCGCAGGAATGTCCATAGAGGCTTTATCTGACTCTAGGGTAATCAGCGAGTCATCTTTTGCAATACTATCGCCAGGTTTGACTAATACGTCGATGACATCAACGCTATCAAAATTCCCGATATCCGGCACGATAATTTCTTTAATTGCCATATTTTTTCCTTGTTGGCTTTAACGTTTTACCCTACACGCTGCTTGGGTTGGGACGCTTGCTATCAATGTTGTATTTTTTAATCGCTTCAGCTGCTTTGCTGGCAGGAATCTTGCCTTCATCTGCTAGTGCTTTGAGTGCGGCTAAAGTCACGTAGTACCGATCTACTTCGAAGAAACTTCGCAACGCCTCACGACTATCACTGCGTCCGAAGCCATCCGTCCCAAGTGTGATAAAACGACGAGGCACAAAACTACGAATTTGATCGGCAAAAGATTTCATGTAATCGGTCGATGCGATCACCGGTCCTTCAGTTTTCGCTAGGCATTGTTCAACATAGCTGCTGCGAGATTTTTGCTCTGGGTTGAGCATATTCCAGCGCTCGACTTCTAGGCCTTCACGACGCAGTTCGGTGAAGCTAGTCACACTCCACACATCGGCATACACGCCCCAGTCTTTCTCTAACAATTCGGCAGCGGCAATCACTTCACGCAAAATTACACCAGAGCCCATCAACTGTACGCTAGGACCTTTGCCTTTTGCTTGGCTGAAACGATACATACCCTTAAGAATGCCTTCCTCAACGCCCTTAGGCATCTCAGGATGACGATAGTTTTCGTTCATTAAGGTAATGTAGTAATAAATATCCTCTTGGTTTTGCACCATGCGACGCAAACCTTCTTGCATAATCACTGCCAATTCATAGCCAAAGGTTGGGTCGTAAGAAACACAGTTTGGAATGGTTGCAGACAACAGGTGACTGTGACCGTCTTCATGCTGTAAGCCCTCTCCATTCAATGTAGTACGGCCGGCGGTAGCGCCAAGCAAGAAGCCGCGTGCGCGCGAGTCACCGGCAGCCCAAGCCAAATCGCCTATACGTTGGAATCCGAACATAGAATAGAAGATATAGAACGGAATCATTTGCGTTCCAGAAACGCTGTAAGAAGTCGCCGCTGCTAGCCATGATGAGAATGCGCCAGCTTCGTTGATGCCTTCTTCTAAAATTTGCCCATCTTTAGATTCTTTATAGAACATCACTTGATCATTATCTTGTGGTTCGTATAACTGCCCGACAGATGAGTAAATGCCTAGTTGACGGAACATCCCTTCCATACCAAAAGTACGTGCCTCATCAGGCACAATGGGGACCACATATTTGCCTATTTGCTTGTCGCGTACCAAGGTGCTCAAGAAACGCACAAAGGCCATAGTGGTGGAGATTTCTCGCTCACCAGTAGCTGCTAATAAATTCTCAAACTCGCTTAAAGCAGGGACAGTTAAATCGTTGCCCTTGCGGCGACGTGCTGGTACAAAGCCACCCATCTCGGCACGGCGCTCAGCCATATATTTCATTTCTGGCGAGTCTGCGGGTGGTCGGTAATAGGACAAGTTTTCGACTTGCTGGTCAGTCAATGGCAAGTCAAAGCGGTCGCGAAAAGCTTTCAGCGAGGCAATATCCATGCTCTTTTGTTGGTGGGTGGTGTTTTGCGCCTCACCAGCTTCACCCATGCCATACCCTTTGACTGTTTTAGCCAAGATGACACTAGGCTGACCTTTGTGTTGGGTGGCCGCCGCATAAGCCGCATATACTTTGTGCGGGTCGTGGCCGCCACGATTTAGACGCCAAATATCTTGGTCTGACATGGCGGCTACCATTTCTTTTAATTCGGGATACTTGCCAAAGAAGTGCTCACGTGTGTAGGCACCGCCTTTGGCTTTGAAGTTCTGATATTCGCCATCCACGCATTCTTCCATGCGTTTGCGCAATAGACCATCTTTATCCATCGCAATCAGAGGATCCCAATACGAACCCCAGATCACTTTTAACACGTTCCATCCAGAACCACGGAAGTCAGACTCTAGTTCTTGAATAATCTTGCCATTTCCGCGCACAGGGCCGTCTAGGCGTTGCAAATTACAATTGATCACAAAAATCAGATTGTCTAATTTTTCGCGCGCAGCCAGAGAAATCGCCCCCAAGGATTCGGGTTCATCCATTTCACCGTCACCACAGAACACCCAAACTTTACGGTCCGAAGTATCGGCAATACCGCGGTCATGCAGATATTTCAAGAAGCGTGCTTGATAAATCCCTTGCATGGGGCCTAGCCCCATCGATACGGTAGGGAATTGCCAGAATTCTGGCATTAACCATGGATGTGGGTAGCTAGAAAGGCCATTAGCGCCAGTCTCTTGGCGGAAATTATCCAACTGATCTTCATTGATGCGGCCCTCTAAAAAGGCACGTGCATAAATGCCAGGGGAAGAATGGCCTTGGAAATACACCAAGTCGCCGCCAAACTTATCATTGGCAGCACGGAAAAAATGATTAAATCCGACATCGTACAAAGTGGCAGCCGATTGAAAACTGGCGATATGTCCACCCACGCCTGGCGACTTTTGATTGGCCCGCAATACCGTCATAATGGCATTCCAGCGCACCAAAGCACGAATCTTGCGCTCCATGTCTGGATTGCCAGGATGGCGTTGCTGTAAATGCGTCGGAATAGTGTTTAGATATGCCGTTGTGGCGGTGTAGGGCAAATATGCACCTGAACGGCGCGCTTTATCAATCAGGGTTTCGAGCAAATAGTGTGCACGCTCGGTGCCCTCGGTTTCAAGCACGGCCTCGATGGCTTCAAGCCATTCTTGGGTCTCTTGCGGGTCGTGGTCAGGGGTAAATGCCATGAATTTATCTCCGGGAAACTTTATCGGTTACTGACGGTATAATCAGATGATCTGTTGATGATGGGCGGGTGTGCTGAAACGGTGCTTGGCATCAATCAAACCATAGGAATAAGAAGGGTTGTGGTAGTCATGCGTCATAAAGCCGCTATCTTCGCTTTTTTGCTTAGTTTGGTCAAGAAATACACGCTTGATATGCAATTTCATTAAATGCAATGCACTGATTAATATAGGATTTATTGTCAAATGGCGATACAAATAGATTATGCAAAACAAGGGTTTGATGCGCAAGCACTCAGCCAATACGCTCATGTGCTCGTGGTGATAGAAAAATCTTGCCTAGATTTATCGGCATTGCAGTCACTCGATCATCTTGGCTATGCCGACACGCTGAAAGCGAAATTACAGCGACTGGATAAACCACTGGATAGTTTGCTGAAGTCGCCGCTTCAAACTGAGACAGCTTCAGGTTGTTTAATATCCTGGCTGTTGTTAGATAAGCAAGTCAGTACCTTTCAAACGCACACGATGCTGAGAAAAGCCTTGCAACCGTTGTTAGATGAGCAAGCACAACAGATTGCCATCGTGATTCATGCCGATCCAGCGGTGGCTGAATGTATCAGTATGGCCGCCTTATATGTGGCGGGGGTGAATGCGGCTGTGTTGCCAAATCGTAAATCCAAACCAGAACCAGAAAAACCCTTACAAGCCATCCACTTTTATCTGCCCGCTGAGGCTGAAAAGAATTGGCCACAAGTTTTGCAGCAATCCGCACAATGGATACAAGCCGTGATTGAAGGTAACACTTTTTGTCGTCAACTGACTGTGTTGCCACCCAATGAATTAACTCCGCATCATTATCGCCAGCGAGTCAAACAATTGGCACTCGAACATGGCTGGGAATGGCAAGAATTCGATATGTCATCTTTGCGCGCCATGAAGGCAGGGGCATTTGTTGCCGTCGGACAAGGTTCGCAACCAGAGGATGCTGCTATTGTGCATTTGCGCTATCGCCATCCCGACGCCAATAAAACTGTCGCCCTTATCGGTAAAGGCATTTGTTTTGACACTGGCGGGCATAATTTAAAACCTGCTAAATATATGCACGGCATGCACCAAGATATGAACGGTTCGGCGGTCGTTTTAGGGACTTTGTTAGCTGCTAGCAAGGCACAGTTGGCGCTAAATTTGGATGTTTGGCTAGCGATTGCACAAAACCATATCAGTCCTACAGCCTACAAACAAAACGATGTGGTGACGGCGCTCAATGGCACCACCATTGAAATTATTCACACCGATGCAGAGGGCCGGATGGTATTGGCTGATACCCTGACCTTGGCCTCAAGAAATCAACCCGATTGGATGATCGATTTTGCTACCTTAACTGGCAGTATGGTGAGTGCTTTGGCCGAACGCTACAGTGGTGTGTTATCTAATCGCCCAGAGTTGGCGGCGCATACAGTTGCAGTTGGTGCGGCTATTGGAGAGCGTCTATGCGCTTTTCCTTTTGACGAGGATTATGACCAAGAACTTGAAAGTAAGTTAGCCGATATCAAACAATGTACTTTGGATGGTGGGGCAGACCATATTCATGCAGCACGCTTTTTGTCTAAGTTTATCGAGCATGATGTGGCTTGGATTCATGTGGATTTGTCGAGCTATCATCATCAAGGCGGTTTAGGCGCGGTGAGCAGTGATGTGAATGGCTTTGGCGTGGCGCTGAGTATGGAATTATTAAGACGAGAGCTAGGCACGCCTGGCTGATAAATGAGCAAAAAAAGCCGGCTAAGCCGGCTTTTTGTTGTATCAAAAGATTATTTTTTTATTTTGCTGTTAGTACTGGCAGGCTTAGCTTTATTGGCAGCTGCGCTGCTCGCTTTGCTGGCTTGCATCTTGGCCAATTTTTGTTTCAGCATATTCACTTGATCGCGCAATTGTTCATTATGAGCAATCACATTGGACATGGTTTTTAATTGTTCTTGTTGTTTGTTTTGCGCTTGAATGGCTTGCTCTAATTGCGTCTTGCTATCGTCAAGTTGGGTCTGGATATTGGTCACTTTTTCTTTTAGTGCGTTGTTTTCACTATTTAGTTTGTCAATGGTTTGACTTTTGGATAGATTCAGCACCAACAATATGATGGCGATTGTACTTAACACGGCAAATGCAATAACTGGTTTTTTCATGTATGACCTTTGTGAGTAAATAATGAGAAATTGACTTCGCAAAAAGCAACCTCGCTGCGTTTTTTTGCAGGACATATTTTACAACGCGTTAGCCAGTTCAGGCAGGGCATAGCAATCAATAATTTGCTAATCAGAGCATTTCTGGATGAATCACGCATTTAATAATGGTTTCTACATCATCGCTACGCATACGATTTTCTATCCACCAAATAGCGCCTTTCTTGACGCACCAATAATATGGTTTGCGTATCATCGCCAGAGAAGCAGCCATCCCCAGCGAGGGCTGGTGTCCCACAATCAGCACACTTTTCTTAGCAGTGCCCCACTGGCAAGCAGATAAAATATCTGAGCCTGAGGCGCCTGGTGCAATCGACTCTAGGGTATTAAAAGGCAGCTTTAAATACTGAGCAGTCTGTTGTGCACGCTGGGCAGGGCTGACTAAAATTTCTAGCTCTTTAGGGAGTCTGGGTAACAGCCAAGCGGCCATCTTTTCTGCTTGTTTATGGCCTTTTGCCGTCAAAGCTCTTTGCTCATCAGGAAAGCCATCCTCAGCTTCAGCATGGCGCCATAAAATCAATTCCATCGCTATCTCCTATTGGGTAAAATATGGCTTCATCATACCCCAGCTAAATCTGCAAATTTTGAAATTTTCGATATTCAAATGATGCATAAATTTTTCTTATTTAAAGGCTGTCTTGATTTTAGATTTGTACATTGAAAACTTCGCTGACGTCTTGGCGATGAGCCACACGCCTGCGCTGGCGCGCATGTTTGCCGCAGGCACACTGCAGCGACACTCGATTCCACTCACCGCAAAGTTACTAAATGATTTTGATATTATCCAACAAGCGGATTGGCCATCAGCATCCTTGGCTGCCTTGGAATTAGGCATCGCCAACCATCAGGACTACTATTTCAGTGTCAATCTGGTGCATTTGGATTTACGTACTGATTATTTTGCCCTGCAAAAGCTGTCCGATATCAGTCACGAGCATAGCGATGCGCTGGTCGATAGTTTGAATGCCCATTTCCGTGAGCAAGGGCTATTTTTTTCCCCCAGCAGCGATGCTGCCATGATGGTGATGAGCACCGCTACATTGCCGCTCATTACAACCCACTATCTGCATCAAGCCTTGGGTCATGATATTCGTCATTTCTTGCCCACTGGAGAAGACGCTTTGCATTGGCGCATGATGATCAATGAGATACAAATGTTGTTGCATGATCATCCGGTGAATAGACAACGCGAAACTCGCAATCAACTGCCTGTTAACAGTATTTGGCTTGAGGGTGGCGGTCGTTTACCAGAGCGTGCATTGCAGAATAAAACCTTGATGAGTAATCACGACGTGGTCAGAGGGCTGGCCAAGCTGGTGGCATGCGAACATCTAGATTTGCTGGATAGTTTTTCTGAGCTGGAGTATGTCGATCATTTGGTGGTGTGGATGGATGACCGGCGTGATGTTGATCAACACTGGTGCTTGCCGATGTTAGAAGCGCTTAGAGGCGCTACTGTGCAGCAACTGAATCTGTATTTTAGCCTTGCACAGCAAACATATAGCTTGACGGTCAAGCCCATCGATATGTGGAAATTTTGGCGCAGAGTAAAACCGATTACCCATTATTTTCCAGAGTTGAGCCATGATCATTAATCATCGCCCCTTTCTCGAAAAGCATTATCAACATTTGTGTCAGCAAGGATTGCCGCCATTGCTCGCTAAAATTTATGCCGCCAGGGAAATTAGCTGTCGCGACCAACTTGGTGGCGAATTAAAACAGTTAATCCCGCCCGATTTGCTGCATGGCATCCACACTATGTCGCAGTTGCTGGCAGACGCGCTGTTGGCAAAACAAAAGCTATTAATCATTGGTGACTATGATTGTGATGGTGCGACGGCTACCGTGGTGGCACTCAAAGCCATCAAAAGAATGGGGGGGCAGGTAGATTTTTTAGTCCCCAATCGATTTGAATATGGCTATGGCCTGAGTCCTGAACTGGTTGATTATGCGCAACAACAATATCAACCTGATTGGATGATCACCGTCGATAATGGGATTGCCAGTGTCACAGGCGTTGAAAGAGCCAATCAATTCGGCATCAAAGTATTAGTTACCGACCATCACCTAGCTGGCCAGTCTTTGCCCAATGCGGCGGCAATCGTCAATCCGAACCAACCGGATTGCCAATTTCCCAGCAAACATTTGGCCGGTGTTGGAGTGATTTTTTATGTCATGTTGATGTTGCGTAGCGAGCTCAGAGCCAGAGGAATTTTTCAGGCAAAAACACAACCAATTTTGCATGATTTAATTGATTTGGTGGCATTAGGGACCGTGGCAGATTTGGTGAAGTTGGATAGAAATAATCGTATTTTGGTAGATTATGGCCTAGACAGAATGCAACACGGCAAAGCTAATCCCGGTATTAAGGCTTTGTTTCAAGTGGCTGGGCGCGATATCCGTCATGCTAGCTCGCAAGATTTGGCGTTTAGCATTGGCCCAAGAATCAATGCCGCAGGCAGGTTGGAAGATATCTCGATCGGTATTCATTGTCTGGCCAGTGAGGATATGAGCGAGGCACTGAGACTGGCACAACAACTCAATGATATCAACCAACAGCGCCGAGGAATTGAAGAAGATATTACATTTTCCGCTGAGAGTTTGTTGCAACATCAAGAGGTTCAAGATAAAAGCACGATTTGTCTGTTCGATGAATCTTGGCATCATGGCGTAATAGGCATCGTAGCCTCAAGAATTAAAGAGGCTTTTCATCGCCCGGTGATTGTTTTTGCGCCCGACGAACAGGGCTTATTAAGAGGCTCTGGCAGATCGATCACTAATTTGCATCTGCGTGACGCGCTTGACGCAGTCACGAAGCTGGATAATCAAGTGATTATCAAATTTGGTGGGCATGCCATGGCAGCTGGTTTAACCATTGCGCCCAAACACTATGATCGCTTTTGTTGCCTTTTTGAGAAGGTCGTCTCATCATGGATAAGCCCCGGCGATTTGCAAAAAAGCATTTTCATAGATGGCAGTTTGGCGGCACAGCCCATTGATATTGGTCTAGCTGAGATGCTTGAACGCCAAAGCTGGGGGCAAGGATTTCCAGTGCCTAGCTTTTGTGATGATTTTGATGTTCAGCAACAAAGAATAGTGGCTGAAAAACATCTAAAGCTGACGCTTGCTTTTGCTGAAAAACCTGATCAACCCATTCAGGCAATTTGTTTTTCTAGGACAGATTTGTTGCCGCCTAAGGCGCGTTTGGTCTATCAATTACAAATCAATCGCTTCAATGCCAAGCAAACGATTCAGTTGCAGATATTGCATGTGCTTGAGCAAACTGATCAAAACAGCCTAGCATCAGCCCATTTTCCTGCAATTGATAAAGATTGACTCGGATAGTAGAATGCCGCCTCTTGATAAAACTCAATAGCAGGAACGCCAGATGCGCCGCAAAATTGTCGTAGCGAATTGGAAAATGCATGGCACGCTGAGCACCAATCAACTGTTGCTTGAGGGCTATTTAAACGGTCTATCCGCTCTGCAACATACGGATATTGCGGTATGCGTTCCTTATCCCTATCTTGCCCAAGCCCAAGCTGTGCTTGCTGGATCAAATATTCATTGGGGTGCGCAGAATCTGGCCAAATTCCCTGTCGGTGCCTATACCGGAGAGGTGAGTGCACAGATGCTTAAGGATTTCGCCAGTGATTTTGTCATTCTCGGCCACTCAGAACGAAGCACCGCCTACTGCGAGAGTAGTGAGAATATTGCGGACAAATTTATGATGGCCAAGTCCAACGCCATTACGCCTATTTTGTGTGTGGGTGAGACGCTACAAGAACGTGAGTCTGGAGTGATGGAGCGCGTCATTGCTGAACAGATCGACTTTCTGCTGCAAAGTAGGGGCGCGCAAGTATTCTCGGATACAGTGATTGCCTATGAGCCGATTTGGGCTATTGGTACTGGACTTAGCGCCACGCCAGAACAGGCGCAAAGTATGCATGAGTTTATTCGCACACGCGTGGCTGAACATCATGTGTCAGCATCACAACAGTTGAGAATTATCTACGGGGGTAGCGTAAATCCCGCAAATGCTTCAAAATTACTGGTTATGCCCGATGTGGATGGTGCTTTGGTTGGAAAATGCGCTTTAAATCTTGCAGATTTTATTGCGATTTGTCAGGCAGCCGACGATATTGGTTAATTTGTAGCGGTGCTTGACACCGCACCAAAAGGAAAAAAATGGAAACATTATTGTTGATTATTCATGTAATTGCCGCTGCTTCAGTGATTGGTTTAGTATTGTTACAACATGGCAAAGGCGCGGATATGGGCGCCGCATTTGGAAGCGGCACATCAGGCAGCTTGTTTGGTGTCAGCGGCTCAGCCAACTTCTTGAGTCGTGCCACTGCCATTGCTGTGGCGATATTCTTTGCTACTAGTATTGGATTGGCCTACATGGCAGGACACAAAGCGGAATTGACCAGTGTGGTGAAGCGTGCACCAGCTGAAAAACAACTCAATACAGCTAAGCCTGCAGCACCGGAAGTTCCAGCAGTCCCTAATAATTAAGGGTGATCTTAATAGCCGACGTGGTGAAATTGGTAGACACGCTATCTTGAGGGGGTAGTGACGAAAGTCGTGCGAGTTCGAGTCTCGCCGTCGGCACCAAAAAAAACCGCCTGAGGGCGGTTTATTCATTTCAGAATATTCTGTGCCTTTCTAATTAAATCCAAATTACTTTTGGCGTTTAACTTGGCCATGATATTGGCCTTATGCGAGGTCACTGTCTTGGGGCTTAACTTCAGATTTCTAGCAATTTCAACCAACGACATTCCGCTTTGCGTAATCATTCTTAGAATTTGAGTTTCTCTTGAGGTCAGGGATGATGTCCCTGATGTTTCATCCTCAAAAATTAGATTATTAGCTAGTTCAGGCGAAATATAACGGCCATTTTTTTTGATTGTTTTCACAATCATTTCCAACTCTTCAGCAGTGCAATTCTTGGTAATGTATCCGTTAGCACCATTCTTTAATGTTTGTTTTACCAAGAAACTTTCATCATGCATGCTGATAATCAATATGCGCATTTCTGGTTTGATTTTTTTTATTTCTTTGATGAGTGTCATATCAGAAATACCGGGCATATTCAGATCAAGAGTCATCATATCTGCATCAATCGTTTCGGCCAGTGCCAGCGCTTGATCCCCATCTGAGGCTTCGCCCACCACATGCATATCTTGAATACTGTTTAACATTCGCACCAAACCTGCTCTAAACAGGGTATGGTCATCCGCGACAATAATATTAATCTGTTCAGTCATGCTTAGTTTTCCTGATAAGGCAAGGTAACTTCAATTAAAGTGCCTGTATTATTTGAACTCATCATCACATGACCACCTACCCCTCGAGCGCGTTCTGAAATACCAATTAATCCAAGTGAAAATCGTTGTTTAACGGTGTTTTCTTTAATACCAACGCCATTGTCTTTGATGGACATTTTGACTTGATGCTGATCAGAGTTTAACTGAATTGTGACTAAGGATGCGTGTGAATGTTTGAGAATATTGGTGAACGCTTCTTGGCATATTTTGAAAAGAACAATCTCAATTTGGTGATTCAGATTTTTAATTTCACGATTTCTTTTGATAGACCATTCGATATGATTGGAGCTGAGTCGTGAGTCTGCCAGCCATTCTATGGCGGCTTGTATGCCAAAGTCTAAAACAGCAGGATGTAACTCACTGGAGATATTTTTTACTCTTGAGTAAACCTGATTAAGAATCTCTTCGGTGTCAGCAAGCAGTTGCAATTTTTGCTGCTGGTCGTCGATATTTTTTAAATAGCGAATATTAAAGTTAGCGCTGGAGAGTAATTGGCCTATTTGGTCGTGAATTTCGATGGCAATTTTTCTATGTTCATTTTCAATAATGCCATCTCTT
>CAYYBG010000030.1:0-26466 GCA_964470195.1 uncultured Methylophilaceae bacterium
CTGCTGCTTCTAACAACAACTCATCAATCGCACAGGAACCTTCATAGTCCAATTCAGAATGTGTACAACACACTCTATGCAACTTGGATTTGAGCATGGTTCTTTGCATAATTTCCTTCGTTCCCTGAATGTGCGCTCTGTGGCGCATTAAAAAAAGGACGCTTATTATAGGGCTAAGTGCTTGCTGTGCAAAATTTTTATATACTCGACTAGACTGTTATAGATGACATTCTACATTGTCTATTAGGCGTGTATGACCAAGTGAGGCTGCCGCAAGAATCACCAACTGCCTATCATTTTGTTGCGCTACTTGAAGCGTCAATTGCTGACAAATTTCAATATAGTCTACATGCCAGCCCTGCTCAGCTAAACTTTGTTTAGCCCATTGTTGCCAATAGCTTAAATCTGGTTTTTGCACCAGACCAGCGGCCATTTTTTTTAATGTCTGATAAAGTTGGCTAGCCTGTTGTTGTTGCTCTGTAGTCAGGAATCCATTGCGAGAGCTTAGCGCCAATCCAGTTGGGGTGCGTATTGTCTCCCCCGCGAGTATATTGATAGGCAAGTTGAGTTGCTGCACCAGTAATTTGATTAACCAAAGTTGTTGATAGTCTTTTTTGCCAAAAATAGCGATGGCATGGCTACAACCATTGGTAAAAACTAAATTAAACAACTTGAGTACCACGGTTGCCACACCGTTAAAGTGGCCAGGTCTTGAGGCGCCACATAAACGATTAGCAATTTCAGGTAGCAATAATGTCACTTGTTGGCCTGTACGATGTAGTGAGGCATCATAGTCGGGATACATAGTACTGTGCTCAGGTGCAAACACAATATCTACCCCTTGACTTTGAAGTAAGCTTAAGTCCTCTGGCAAAGTACGAGGATAGCGCTGAAAGTCTTCATGAGGGCCAAATTGCAAAGGATTGACATAAATGCTGACTACCACTTTAGCGCCCGTGCTAACGGCCTGTTGCACTAGGCTGATATGACCTGCATGCAAGTTGCCCATGGTAGCTACCAAGGCAATTTTTTCTATGCCTTTGAGCGCTTCTCTTAGTATTTTTTCTTCATGAATCACGATCATAATAACTAGCCTTGCCGACTCATCATTTAGTAACTATGTTCATCTGCTGGGAATTCACCTGATTTTACTGCTTTAACATATTGGCTAATCGCATTTTGTATGCTGCCATGAGAGGCGAGAAAGTTTTTAACGAAGCGGGGTGTTTTGAACGATCTACCTGTTGCTGGACCTTGGTAAATGCCCAGTAAATCATGTATTACCATGACTTGACCATCGCATTCGACCCCAGCCCCTATGCCAATGGTAGGGATAGAGAGCTGGGCGGTAATTTGACGCGCTAATGCTGCAGGAATCATTTCTAATACTAACAAGTCTACACCAGCATCTTGTAAAGCCAGTGCATCTTGAATCATTTGTTGGGCTTGCAGTTCTGATTTTCCTTGAATTTTGTAACCGCCCAATTGATGAATGGACTGTGGAGTGAAGCCCAAGTGCGCGCAAACTGGAATGCCGTGCTGGACTAAATATTTGGCACATTCAATGATAGGGCCTGCTCCTTCAATCTTGACCATATCAGCACCTGCATTGATCAAGTGTCTAGCATTATCGAGCGCCTGTTGCGCTTGATGTTCATAGCTATTGACTGGCATATCGCTTATTAGCATCACTTCTGGCGCACCTGCTCTAACCATGCGAGTATGGTATGCCATATCGTTGATACTGACTGATAAGGTATCTGTATGGCCTTGCAAAACCATACCGAGTGAATCTCCCACCAGTAATATGTCCACACCTTGCTCGGCCATCAATTTAGCAAAGCTAGCGTCATAACAGGTCAGCATGGCGATTTTTTCGCCATTTTGTTTAAACTGCATCAATTGACTAGCCATCATCACGCTGTTTGACTTAGTCTAGGTTGGGATTGAAAAACTCGCGCTGACTTTGCATTTGCATGATGCGCTCAATCAATAAATCCATTGCCTCTGAACTGCTTAGAATATTGAGTTTCTCATTGTTTACAATTAACAATGGAGAAGACGTGTAGTTGTGAAAAAACTCGCTGTAGGCAGTGGCTAATTTCGTTAAATAGTCTTTGGATATGGTTTGTTCATAGTCAATGTTACGTTCTTCTACACGAGCGATGAGCTCATCTACAGGCGTTTGAAGGTAAATCACCAAATCTGCTTGAGATGCTTGTAAACGCATCTTGGCAAAGATACTCTGGTAAAGCTCATATTCATCGTCTGCCAAATTGATGCGCGCAAAAATAGGATCTTTTTCGATAAAAAAGTCGGCTACCGACGCGTCACCGAAAATATCTTGTTGTTTCAGGTCTTGAAGTTGTTGGGCACGCTGGAATAAGAAATGCAACTGAACAGGCAGCGCATATCTTGCCATGTCGCGGTAAAAACGCTCAAGAAAGGGATTTTCCTCAGCTTTTTCTAGCAAAAGATTGACTTGAAAACGATCAGCCAATTTCTTAGCTAAGGTTGTTTTTCCACTACCAATCGGTCCCTCAATCACGATCGAGGGGTATTTTTGAAATATTTGTTTTTCACTCATGGGCAATATTATCTAGGAATTTTGATGAAAACGGTTCAATTTTATGTATTCCATCCTTCACCAAATGTTGGGTGATTTGTTTTACCTTGCCTATTTTGGCAATCGTTAATTCAGGCGCAATTTCCTCTAAAGGAACCATCACAAAAGCACGTTGATGCATGCGCGGGTGAGGCAAAATCAGCTGCTCTGAATGGCATTCTAGTTGGCCATACACCAACAAATCCAAATCTAAGGTGCGTGGGGCGTCTTTGAAGGGGCGTTGTCGACCAAATTCAAGTTCGATTTTTAACAATTCATGCAATAAATCTAAAGCATTTAGGCTGGTCTCAATTTGGATAACAGCATTGATAAAGTCATCTTGGTCGAGATAGCCTACTGGTGCAGTTTTATACATGGATGAGCTGGCTTTTAGCTCAATATTTGGCTGCATGGATATGCGTTTTATCGCTTGTTGAATAATGCTTATTGGATGGGATAAGTTGCTTCCTAATGCAACAAATGCGGTTTCTGATGCCTGACGACCGGGGTTAATTGTCATGATGGCTTTGCGCGTTTGTTGAATGGTGATCTACTTGTGCAACAGCTTTTTTACGCCGGCGTTTGCGTTTATTGTTTTTTGTTTCTGGCAACATCATGGCTGACCGAGTATCCGCATCTGCCTCGATGAACTTTATCCACCATTGAGCAATTTCTGATTCGATTTCGCCAGATTCGCAACGCAGTAGAAAAAAGTCATAGGCTGCGCGAAATCTTGGATGCTGTAATAGCGCATAGGGTCGTCTTCCTTGGCGATATTCAAAGCGTGCTTGCATCGCCCAAATCTCACGCATGCCTGCAATGAATCGTTTATGTATCGCCAATTTATCGGTCTGTATTTGAATGACCTCATCCATAGCGAGATAAATAGCCGGCATGAGCGGTAATTGTTGTCTGTGCTGTTGCCATGCAGCAAGTACTTCATGCCACAGAAGTGTAGAGAATAAAAAAGCGGGGGAAACAGTTTTTCCACTCAGCACACGTTGGTCGGTATTGGCAAGTGCAAGATTAACGAAACGCTGTCCCAATGGCTGCTCAAGCACTACATCCAGTAGAGGTAACAGCCCGTGGTGCAAGTTAAATTGTCTAAGCGTTTTGACGGATTCAACGGCATGCCCTGATAAAAATAGTTTCAGCATTTCGTCAAACAGCCTCGAGGGAGGGACATCGCAAAGACTTTCAGCTAAATCGCTAATCGGCGTTGCTGTAGATTTATCAAGTTTTAGACCAAGCTTAGCTGAAAGTCTAATAGCTCTAAGCATCCTTACTGGATCCTCTCGATAGCGTTGTTTCGCGTCGCCAATAATGCGTAGAGTTGCTTGCTCTAGGTCTTTTAATCCATTATGAAAATCAATCAATTGTTCTTGCTGAGGGTCGTAATACAGGGCATTAGCTGTAAAGTCACGGCGCCAGGCGTCTTGTTCGATAGTGCCAAATACATTGTCACGGATTATTCTTCCAGAGGCATTGGTGAGACTGTCATCTTGTTCATCTTGTCCATGACCGCGAAATGTTGATACTTCAATAGTCTCTGAGCCAAACATCACATGAACAAGGCGAAAACGTCGACCAATAATACGTGAGCGCCGGAAAATATTTCTTACTTGCTCTGGTGTCGCGTCGGTGGCTACATCAAAATCTTTGGGATGTTGAGCAAGTAGCAAATCTCTTACTGCACCCCCCACGATATATGCTTTGAAACCATATTTTTGTAGCTCTTGTATGGTTTTAAGAGCTGCTTGGCTAATTAGATTTTTGTCAATTTGATGGGTTTTTTTTGAGTAGATTTGCGCCTGAGACAGGCCATCGCTTGAGGGGTGCTGTGGGTGATGGTGTGCTGAGCTGGTATTGCTTGGCGTTGTCGCTTTTTTACCTAACCAATACTGAATGATTTTTCTGATCATTTTTTTGTTTGAGATAATAACGCTTACAAGTTATTGTTTGCGCTGGCTTTTGTTATGCCATAGCACATCTGGGACATTTGCAGTTCGATTAATGGTTCGGCACATGACGAAAAGTAAATCAGATAGTCGGTTCAGGTATTTGAGTCCATTATCTGTGACATTGCCCTCATGACTGAGTTTGACTAAAGCTCTTTCAGCACGGCGACAAACAGTGCGAGCAATATGACAATGGGCTGATGCACGCGAGCCACCGGGTAAGATGAATTCCTCTAATGCAGGTAGTGTCTCGTTCAGTTTATCCAATGCTTGTTCCAAGAAATCCACGCGGGTCTTTTCAATCACCTGATGGCCAGGTATGCATATTTCAGCGCCCAAATCAAATAAATCATGTTGAATGGCATCTAGGCATTGTTGTAAATAATCATCGATTTGCTCTGTGCGGAGCAGCCCAATACAAGCATTCAGCTCATCAACATCCCCCATAGCAACAACGCGAAGACTGTCTTTATCCACTCTAGAGCCATCTCCCAGCCCAGTGCTGCCTGTGTCGCCAGTACGTGTATATATTTTACTTAATCGTTTACTCATCTTTGTATTATGACAGTTTTCTAATTTACCTGTCACGGAATATAAAGCCCTAAACAAGCCTATGAAAGCTTATTTAAAGATACAAAAAGTGGGTGCTTGAATATGGATTTTTTATATGGTAAGGTCACAAACTGTAACAAATCAGTTACAATTTGTTGAACTAAAAACGATAACTATATTGATAAAAGCTTTAATTTTGGGTGGGAGTTAATCTCCTGAAGAGGTTTGCGGTTCCTAGCTATTTTGGGGTTGCATCATGAAGCACAATGAATTTGAAATCATTGCTAGACCGAATTGCTCATTGAGCAAACAAGGGCGGATTTATGCTGTTCTAGCGGTCAGCATTTTTTCTTTCATGATTTCAATTTTCTTTTGTTTTTTTGGTGCTTGGATGGTCTTGCCATTTACAGGCTTAGAGTGCATGGCAGTAGCAGCAGCGTTTTATTACATGCAATGCCACTCTAAAGATTTCGAGAGCATCACCATAAAAGATAGTGAACTTACTATTCAAAAACGTAGTTACAAATCTCACACTCATCTAAGCTTTAATCGTTATTGGGCGAAAGTGTATTTGCAAGCTTTGCCTAATGGGCACCATGCGTTAATGGTGGGTTCACATGGTAAAGATGTCAGTTTTGGAAGTCGTTATATGGATGATGAGCAACGTATGCAAGCAGCGAAAGACTTGAAGCAATATGTTGGCTTAGCCTTTTAACCTGATTGGTCACAGAGGGAGTAGTAATGTTAAAGCAGTGGTTTACAAAACAATGGATGTTGTTAAGCGGGTTGCTGTTATCTGTTCAAGCGCACGCTGAAATTACATGGAATTTTCCAACGCCTGCAACACCAATGGCAGAGGATACTTTGCATGTACACAATAAATTTATGCTAATTGTGATGGTTATTTTCTTGGTGGTATTGGGAATAATGATTTATTCCTTATATAACCATCGCAAAAGTAAAGGTTTCAAGCCAGCAAAATTCGAAGGACCAAGCAATAAATCACAATTATTTTGGACTTTGGTACCATTTGCTATTTTGTTATATATCGACTTTATTTTGATGGGTATTCCTGCTTATCACAGTGTGGTTGCGATGGAAGACACCAAAACTAACGCTGATATGGTGGTTAAGGTCACTGGCTCACAATGGCGTTGGCAATATGAGTATATGGATGGCGATGCACAAGGGGTGAAATTCGTCTCCAACTTAAAAACATCCGAAGATGAAATCTACAACAAAGCTGACAAAAACCCTCAGTATTTGTTAGATGTTGATAACCACTTGGTGTTACCTGTTGATAAAAAAGTACGTATCTTATTAACTTCTACTGATGTGATTCATAATTGGTGGGTTCCAGCTTTCGGTGCTGCGCGTGATGCAATCCCAGGTTTCCTACGTGAAACATGGGTAAAAATTGACAAGCCAGGAATCTATCGAGGCCAATGTAAAGAACTTTGTGGTAAGGGACATGGCTTTATGCCAGTCGTAGTAGAGGCTGTTCCCGAGGATGAATACAAAGTTTGGGTAGAGACGCAAAAAGTCAAACTTGCTGCCGCTGCTGAGGGTGCAACTAAGGAATGGACTAAAGATGAATTAGTCGCTCAAGGTAAAGAGGTGTATGCCAAAAATTGCCAAGTATGTCACCAAGCCAATGGCAAAGGGTTGCCTCCAGCATTCCCTTCATTGGTGGATAGCGCTATCGTTAAAGGTAAGTTGCTTGATGACCAAGGTAAATTGCTCAAAGATAGTCACTTGGATCGCGTGCTGAACGGTAAAGGCGTGATGCCCGCATGGAAGAGTGTGTTGAATGACGTAGATATTGCAGCGGTGATTACTTATGAGCGTAATGATTTTGGTGGCGTAGGTGATGTTTTGCAACCTGCTCAAGTTAAAGCATTAAGATAATATATTTTTAAGTGTTGGTAATTTTTAGGAGGTAGTGATGAGTTCTCAAGCAACTGTCCATCATGATCATCATGATGATCATCATCCAACCGGTATCATGCGGTGGTTAACCACCACTAATCACAAAGATATCGGAACGATGTATCTGGTGTTTTCCTTAATTATGTTCCTGTTAGGTGGAATCATGATTTTGGGAGTACGTGCAGAATTGTTCCAGCCTGGCTTGCAACTAGTGAAGCCAGAATTCTTTAATCAGCTGATTGGCGTGCATGCGTTGATTATGATTTTTGCTGCGCTAATGCCAGCAGCAACAGGTTTTGCTAACTGGATGTTGCCTTTGCAAATCGGTGCGCCGGATATGGCTTTGCCGCGATTGAATAACTGGGGATTTTGGTTGTTACCTCCTGCAGCTATCTTGCTAACTCTGCCATTCACTCTGGCCTTGTTCGGTATTGGTGATGGTGCAATCGCAACTGGATGGACATTCTATGCCCCATTGTCAGTTCAAGGCGGAATTGGTGTTGACTTTGCTATTTTTGCAGTGCATTTGTTGGGTGTATCCTCTGTACTAGGTTCGATTAACGTAATTGTGACTATATTGAATATGCGTGCCCCTGGTATGACATTAATGAAAATGCCAATGTTCGCTTGGTCTTGGTTAGTCACGGCATTTTTACTAATTGCAACTATTCCAGTTTTGGCAGGTGCGGTTACGATGCTGTTGACAGACCGTCATTTCGGCACTCATTTCTTTGATGCAGCTGGTGGTGGTGATCCTATTTTGTTCCAACACTTATTCTGGTTCTTTGGACATCCAGAGGTTTATATCGTGTTATTGCCAGTTTGGGGTTTCATGCCACAAATCTTGCAAACTTTCTCACGTAAACCTATGTACGGCTATAAAGCTCAAGTTTATTCATTGTGGGCAATTGGTATCTTAGCCTTGGTGGTATGGGCTCACCATTTCTTTACTGTGGGCATGCCTGTTCCTGCATTGTTATATTTCATGTATAGCACCATGTCGATTTCTTTACCGCTGGCAGTATTGTTCTTTTGCTGGATTGCTACTATTTGGAAAGGCTCTCTCACCTTTGAAACCCCCATGTTGTTTGCCATTGGGTGGATAGTCTTGTTTGGCATTGGTGGTTTGACTGGTTTGGTATTGGCAGACGTAGCTGCTGATGCACAATACCATCATACCTACTTTGTGGTGGCGCACTTCCATTACACATTATTTGCCGGTGGTATCATGGGTATCATGGCCGGTGTTTATTACTGGTTACCTAAGATGACTGGTCATATGTACAGTGAAAAATTAGGCAAATTGCATTTCTGGCTCACCGCCATCTCATTCAATTTGACCTTTATCCCGCAATTCTTCTTAGGTCTAGCTGGTATGCCAAGACGTATTCCAGACTATGCACTACAGTTTGCTGAATTTAATATGGTCTCAAGCTGTGCTGCATTTGTGCTTGGTTTATCTCAGTTGATTTTTGTTTACAACATCATTAGCTGTGCACGTGGCGGTAAAAAAGCCACCAATAAAGTTTGGGAAGGTGCTGAAGGATTGGAGTGGACCTTGTCATCCCCACCTCCATACCACAGCTTCACTGAACAGCCTGTAATCAAGTAGTGGGGTTGGTGTTGAAAGCACAAAAAAATAGCCGTAGCAAACGTATCGGCTTAATTCTTGGATTGGCTGTTTTGGCTTGGTATTTAATCTCGATGTGGGTGATATGGCATCAGTAAAAAGACCGGCTAAAAACAGTCAGCCTAGAAATAATAAAAAACTTGTCATCAAATTATTGTGGTTAGTAGTAGCGGCAACATTGTTTGGTTTTGCTTTGGTGCCGCTCTACAATGTGTTATGTAGTGTTACTGGACTGAATGGTAAGACCAATAACACTGCAGATTTGAACAAGACTGTGGTGGACAAAAACCGTGATGTAGTTGTTGAGTTTACCAGCACTGTGATGCCTGGTTTAGGATGGGACTTTTATCCAGAAAAAAACCGCATTATTGTGCATCCTGGTCAGGTTGAGACGGTCAACTTTCTTGCCAAGAATGTGACCAATCAAGCAGTCGTTGGCCAAGCTGTACCAAGTGTTAGTCCGGGGCAAGCCTCACTACACTTAAAGAAAATAGAGTGCTTTTGTTTCCAACATCAGGAACTCAAGCCAGGGGAGTCAAAGGTAATGCCGCTGCGTTTTTATGTCAGTCCGTCATTGCCGGAGAATATCGGTACTGTCACTTTGTCTTATGCCTTTTATAGCATCAACAAATAGCAGAATCGAACTAAATACCTATAACTTAGGAGTAAAGGGAAAAATGGCATCAAAATCACAACAAGCTGAACACTATTTCGTTCCGAATCCCGTGATATACCCGGTGATTGTATCTCTGGGCTTGCTCTCATTGGCCGCGGGATTTATTTTTAATGTAAATCATTATGCTGCGGGGAGTTGGATGATGCTGGTCGGTACTGCACTTATCCTAAGCATGATATTTAAATGGATGGGAAGTATCATCGCCGAGAGTGAAGGTGGTTTGTACAAGAAATGGGAAGATAAATCATTTCGAGTGGGGATGATTGTGTTCATTTGCTCAGAGGTGGCCTTTTTTGCTGCATTCTTCGGTGCTCTATTTTTTATGAGAGTCATTTCTATCCCAGAGCTCGCCTCCTTTGATCCAGACTTCACCATGTATAAAGATTTTGTCGCTAGCTGGCCTTCATCTGGTCCTGGTGGTGTCGTGTTAGGTAAGGAATATGTTCCAGCTAAGTTTGAACCAATGGGAGCTTGGGGGCTGCCTGCTATTAATACTTTGCTGTTGTTGACCTCAGGTGCGACTGTGACATGGGCGCATTGGGGCATATTGAAAAACAATCGTCGTCAATTAGTACTCGGTTTGATGATGACGGTGGCATTAGGTATTGCCTTCCTGATTTGCCAAGCTGTTGAATATCACCACGCTTACACTGAGATGGGTTTGACATTAGGTGCTGGTGCTTATGGTGCCAGCTTCTTTATGCTGACAGGTTTTCATGGTTTCCATGTGTTACTTGGTACCATTATGCTGATTGTGATTCTATTGCGTAGTATGCGTGGCCACTTTACCTCACAACGTCACTTTGGTTTCGAAGGCGTAGCATGGTATTGGCACTTTGTTGATGTCGTTTGGTTGGGTTTGTTTGTTTTTGTTTACTGGCTATAACATTCAACGATAATAAAAAAGGCGATATTCATATCGCCTTTTTTTCGCCTGATTCTTGGGTGTGTTTAATGTCCAATGATTCCAGCAGAATAAGCAATCAGTAAAAAGATGAATAGAACAAATGACAGGCAAATACGCACTGTCAATGCTTTGGCTGTTCTGTGACTGCCTGCACCTTTATCTTTGCTGAGAAAAAACAGCGCTGAGAAAAGGCTGGTCACTATCAGCATGAGTGCAATGACAATAATGGCTTTAATCAACATGGTAAGTCCCTTATGGGTTGAGATTTTATTTTATTACATTAATGAGTCTAACATATAGGTCATTCGAAATTGTTAGACGCATGAAAATTATGATCATAGGAAGAGCCGTTTGAACAAGCAAGATGTTAAGTTTCTAGTGACAGGCTTACTGATAACTTTATTGATTGTTATTTGCTGTATCCGTCTTGGACATTGGCAATACCATAAAGCCCAAATTAAGCAGCAACTTCAGCTCAGTATGGATGATAGGTTGAAAGCTCAAGCAGTTACTTTACCCAGCGATCTGACACAGGCTGAATCATTGCGATATCTCAAAGTAGAGGTGGTGGGAGAGTTTGTTGCGCAAGCACAGTTCTTATTGGATAACCAAGTCTATCAAGATCGAGCAGGCTTTAATGTGGTGACCCCATTCCGCGTTGAAGATACGCAGCAAGTAATCTTGGTGAATCGTGGATGGGTGATGAAAGATTTCAGCCTAGGTGATGCGCCCAATATCAATGTTCCGCAAGGAAAGCAAACGCTTCAAGGCTATCTTTGGGTGCCGCCTGTGAAAACCTATCAATTAGCCCAAGCATCAGTAGATCAGACTGCTAACACACAAATCTGGCAAACCCTAGATATGGCAGCGATTGCCCAACAATATCATTTGCCCTTGGCTCCGCTGGTATTACGCTTGATCGAGGCAGAAAAAAACAGCGGTTTGATTGTCGACTGGCCTAGACCAGATGACAGAATCATCACTCACTTAGGTTATGCTTATCAGTGGTATGGCTTTGCGTTTGCAGCAATAGTTATTTTTGTCGTGCTATGTTGGCGAAGGAGATGGAATTCATGACGGTTTCTCAACAAAAAGGTCGCTGGGTGTTACTCGGCATGGTGGTGTTTTTTGCTGCTCCAATCGTAATAGTGCTACTGATGCACTATTTTAATGTTCGCCCCACAGGCGCAAGCCACGGCATTTTGGTTTCTGAGGCTAAACCTTTGCGCCTGCCTGCCAGTGCCCAGCTTGATCAAACAAAGCTATGGCAAGATAAATGGAATTTGGTGTATGTGGTTGAGCGATGTGATTTAGACTGTCAAAACAAAATTGCTGAAATGCGACAAATACATGCTTCTTTAGAAAAAGATATTCCTCGTGTGCAAAGAGTGTTAATTACTGCAGAATCCAACGATGCAAGCATCCAGCAAAAATATCCAGATCTAGTCATGATTAATGATGCCCAGACATATCGCCAAACATGGCAACAGATTGCCGAGTTCACGCAATCGACTCAAATCAGCACATATTTAGTCGATCCTTATGGCAACTTGGCTATGCGATTCCCTCCAGATCTTGCGGCTAAATATATTAGAAAAGATTTAGTGCGTTTGTTGAAATACTCTTGGGCTGGCTAGTGATGAAAATCTCTGTTTATAAAAAACTGCTTCTGTTGGCAAGTCTGCTGGCTGTATTGTTGGTGGGCTTGGGGGCCTATGTGCGTTTATCTGACGCCGGATTAGGTTGCCCTGACTGGCCTGGCTGTTATGGCACGCTAACAGTACCGCAATCTGAACACGCGATTGCGGATGCCAATCAAGCCTATCCAGATCGCCCTGTCGAGCATGGTAAAGCTTGGAAGGAGATGGCGCATCGTTATCTAGCTGGTGTATTAGGTTTATTTATTTTAATAATCTTTGTGCAAAGTTGGAGATTACGCCGGTATATCCATGTGTCCCCTTGGTTGACCAGTGTGTTGATGTTATGGGTGGTGTTCCAAGCGATGTTAGGTATGTGGACGGTGACCATGCTTTTGATGCCAGCGATTGTCACTATGCACCTCATTGGTGGTATGACGACACTGGCATTATTAGTATGGATAAGTCATCGGCATCATGGTGATTTTTATGTGCTATCGCAACAACAGATAGGACTTAAACGTGCTATACGTTTTGGTCTGCTTCTGATTGCAGCACAAATCGTTTTAGGTGGTTGGACTAGCACCAACTATGCAGGTTTGGCATGTACCGATTTTCCATTGTGTCATGGCGATTGGATGCCTGCTGATATGGATTTTATGAATGCCTTTGACATAAGCCGTGAGCTTGGCAAAACCGCCAATGGTGAGAATATGGCGCTGTCGGCATACACCGCCATTCAATGGATTCATAGAGTCGGTGCATTGCTGGTATTTGGCTATTTCTCATGTTTAGTTTGGCATTTATGGGCTATCCAAATATTACGGCGTGATGCTGTAAGAATCGCGATATTGCTCGCATTGCAAATTAGTTTAGGCATCGCCAACTTACTGTTACATTTGCCTGTGGTACTTGCTGTGGCTCATAATGTTGGTGCTGCCTTGTTGTTGACGCAAATGGTGATTTTGAATTCTAGAACGACAGCTAAATCAAGAGGTTAATCGTATGTCCGTAACAAGCAATTTTTTATTGAAGCAGTGGGGAGTGAATTTCTCCAGTTTCTTTGCTTTGTGTAAGCCCAAAGTATCGGCCATGATCGTATTCACAGCGGTGATCGGTATGTTTATGGCCACTCCAGGAATGGTGCCTTGGCAGTTGTTGCTGGCTGCTACGGTAGGTATTGGCTTGTCATCTGGTGCTGCTGCTGCCTTTAACTGTCTAGTCGAACAAAAAATTGATGCCATGATGGCCCGCACGCGCGGACGACCATTACCGACTGGTCAAGTGAGCGTGCTGAATACAGTGGTATTTGCAAGCATTATTGGTTTGATAGGAATGTGGGTGTTATACCTGTATGTGAATCCATTAACCATGTGGCTCACTTTTGGTACATTCTTAGGATATGCCGTGATTTATACGATTTTCCTCAAACCCGCCACACCGTTAAATATTGTGATTGGAGGTGCCTCGGGTGCAATGCCGCCAATTCTTGGTTGGGCGGCGGTCAATAACAGTATAGGACCTGAAGCGCTGATTATGTTCTTGATTATTTTTGCTTGGACACCACCGCATTTCTGGGCTTTGGCTTTATATCGCCGCGAGGATTATGAACGTGCGGGATTACCTATGTTGCCAGTCACGCATGGAGAAAAATTCACTCGAGAACACATCGTACTGTATACCATTATCCTGTTTGCTGTTGCCATGATGCCTGTTGGGCTGGGGATGAGTGGATGGATTTATTTAGTAGTTAGCTTGGCATTAAATCTGGGATTTATGTGTTATGTCATTCAATTATGGCGACAATATTCTGATGATTTGGCTAAACGTACTTTCAGGTTTTCTATCTACTATTTGATGTTACTTTTTGCAGGCTTACTGGTGGATCACTACTTTTTCTATCCAGCGCCGATTTTATAAGCACAAAAAAACGCCTGCAATTTTAAACAGGCGTTTTTTTATGGCGAGGTGCTGTTTAACTGACTATCATTAGATTTTGTAACGAGCCCCAAATCACTAAGGTAGCTACCATCAAGAAACCCATGGCGACCACCCCTGCAATCAAAATGCCACCAAATAACAGCATCGCTTGTCCTTGATTGCGTAGTTTGTAAATCTGCGGCACACCGTAGTACATCAAGCCTACACTGGCCATCATGGCGAGGCATACCGCAGTAATCACTATCAAGCTATTGGGAATCAGCAGCGCAATCGCGCTCAACCAAAGTGGCGTTGGACAAATGGCAGCCAAGGTAAAAGCGCTTTTGAAATTCACTTTAGTGTCGGCTAAATCGGCAAGTTGCCGCATGACCACTGCCATCATTGCAACCACAATCAGTTGTATGACAAATAAAGCGGTGCCTACAAGCGGTAATGAGTGTGGATTAATTAGTTTAAGAAGATCCCAAGTGGGAGTTTTATCTGCATGCGCAATAATTATTGCAGGAATCAGTGCCAAGGGCACCACATAAAAGATAAATAATTGATGAACAGGCGGACCTTTTTTAACAACTTCTTTCCAACCTTTACTTGGTGTTGCGAATAGCTTAAAAACAAGAATAGGATTCATATTGTCCTCCTTATAGTTATCAAAAAACTTCTTTAAACACTCCTCTAAGAACCCAATCAAGGTAAAAATGCGATATAACAACGCTGTTACAGCATAACCAAAACAACGCCCCTAGACAACTCAAGATGAAGGACTATTCAACAAATTTTAGCTTAATGATTCGTGCTATTGTCACTGGCGATACATGGCAATTCATTTACTGTTGAATTACACTGAGAAGTATTGCCCACGTGGTTTTAATATGGCTGACTTTTTGCGCGCTATTTGTAACACAGACTAGTAAAAATTAAATATTGATGACGACTATAAACAATCAAAATAACCAAGCGATAGGGGTGTTTGACTCAGGTGTTGGTGGCATCTCTGTACTCAAGCATCTTACCCAAGTGTTGCCTAACGAACACTATATTTATGTCGCAGATTCGCTCAATGCTCCCTATGGCAATAAGTCAGCTGAGTTTATTTGCGCCCGCAGTTTAGCCATCAGTCAATTTTTGCTTCAGCAACCAGTGAAAGCCATTGTGCTTGCTTGTAATACCGCCACTGCGGCGGCGGCAACCATGCTGAGAGAACATTATCCAGAAATCCCTATCATTGCCATGGAGCCAGCCATCAAGCCTGCTGTCGCGGTGACAAAATCTGGGGTAATCGGTGTGATGGCAACCAGTGGCACTTTGCAAAGTGCCCAGTTTGCCGCGCTTCTAGAAAGCTATGGACAAAGCACACAGGTCGTCACACAGGCATGTCAGGGTTTGGTCGAATGTATTGAACAAGGAGCGCTTGAGGAGCTAGCCACAGCTAAACTCATTCAGCACTATCTAGAGCCATTATTGCAGGCAGGCGCAGATACGATTGTATTGGGCTGCACCCACTATCCTTTTCTGAAAAAGCAGATACAGGCGCTCGCAGGGGAGACTATTCATTTGATTGATACTGGACAGGCGGTAGCAAAACAACTGCAACACAGATTACAACAAGCCGATTTGCTAAGTACCATGTCGCATCATGGCAAGGTAAGTTTTTACAGCAATAGCCCCCATTCAAATGCGCAACAAGTGATCGCTAGATTATGGGGCGCTGAGGTAAGCCTCCAGCATTTAAGCGTGTAGAACGCTTTAGTGGTGGTTTACTTTCTCACCTTTTTTCAATTGATATTGCGTGCCGCAATAAGGACATTGCACCTCGCCTTGTGCGGCGATATCAAGAAATACACGTGGATGTGAACACCACAAAGCGACCTCTTTGGTAGGGCAATGCAGGGGTAAGTCTTTTGCAGAAACAACAATTTTTTTAGTAGTGGCCATGATGAATCTCAAAACAATGAATCAATGAGCTCAGCGATTGAAGCTTGCCCAGCGCTATTTATAAATTAGTCTTGCACTCAATATATGCAAGACATCACTCACCAAGTATTAAACGTAAGTAAGCCAATCACGATGTTGGGTTGATTTGCCTTTTACTACATCAAAATAAAGGGATTGTAATTTTTCTGTCGTTGGGCCGCGCTTACCGCTTCCAATAGCACGATTATCTAGCTCGCGTATAGGGGTCACCTCAGCGGCAGTGCCAGTAAAGAAGGCTTCATCGGCAGAATAAACCTCGTCGCGGGTAATGCGTTTTTCTACCACTTGTAATCCCAATTCCGCAGCCAGTTGGATAATTGTATCGCGGGTAATCCCTTCGAGGGCACTGGTTAGGTCGGGAGTGAATAATTTACCGTTACGCACGATAAAAATATTTTCACCAGACCCTTCAGCGACAAAACCGTCAACATCTAATAGCAACGCTTCGTCATAGCCATCTTGAGAGGCTTCTTGATGGGCCAAGATAGAATTCATGTAATTACCATTGGCTTTGGCTTTGCACATGGTGATATTGACATGGTGACGGGAAAACGAAGAAGTTTTGACGCGTATACCGTGATTGATTGCTTCATCTCCCATATATGCCCCCCAAGTCCACGCTGCAACAATCACGTGGGTTGATAGCGTCTTAGCGGAGATACCCATGGCTTCTGGGCCATAAAACGCCATTGGACGCATATAGGCCGACTCAAGGTTGTTTTCTCTGACGGCAGCTTTTTGAGCCTCCATTAGGGTAGCTTTATCAAAAGGCATCTTCATGCCAAGGATGTGCGCTGAGCGGAATAAGCGGTCGGTATGTTCTTTCAGGCGAAAAATGGCTGTACCTTGGTCTGTTTTATAGGCACGAACTCCCTCAAAAACACCCATGCCATAATGCAATGTATGGGAAAGGACATGCGTGGTTGCATCTCGCCAATTTACCATTTTGCCGTCATACCAGATTAGACCGTCACGGTCAGCCATTGATTTGGCAACTGCCATCTTCAATCTCCGCAATCAAAAAGCTTATATTGTAATGTTTGCGCGATGGTGTGAACAGCTTTTAAATAAAAATACAAAGGCTTGCACAAGCTAAATTACCAAGACTAGCAAGATATTCAAATAAAATAGAATTTGGATAAGCGTGAAGGCTTACTTGAGTGGCTTGGGAGTATCGTCCGTATTCATAAATACTACAGTCACTACCTTGTCATCGACGAAATCTAACTCGGTGCGTTTGTAATACTCACCATTCTCATCAGTATTGAGGTAATCGTATTCCCAAATGGAGGCAACGATTTCACCATCTGGACCAGTTAATTCTTCTGTACGTGCTGGAGCACCAAGTTGTTCCAACACTTTTTCTTTACTTAAACCACCGATCACATCCAAAAATGCTTGCTCTGCTGGGGAGATGGTATGTTGATCTGTATTGCCATAGTCGGCCCAAGCATTGAAGCTGATTAATATAGTAATCAAAATTGCCACGCTAGTTTTCAACATCTTGGCGACCTCTCTAGAAGATTTTACGGTATAAGTGAATAAGACTAAATACTGGCGATTAGTTCCAATTTTGATTGGAATTAATCAGTAGGATAAACCTCGATATCAGGCATAATTTCTACAATCATGGAATGTAATCGCCGACTGTCTGTGCGTAATGCGGTGCAGCGCAGATTATCAAGCATAATGCTCTCGCCACGTTTGGGAATATGTCCATAGCGACTGACAATCAAGCCTCCAATGGTAGAGAACTCTTCATCGCTGAATTGGGTGCCTAAAGCCTCATTAAAATCAGTAATCTCAGTCAGAGCCTTAACTCGGTATCGACCTTTACTATCGCGAATAATATTGTCTTCTGTTTCATCAAAATCATATTCGTCTTCAATATCGCCAACAATTTGTTCCAGTACATCCTCAATGGTAATCATGCCAGCTACACCACCATATTCATCGACCACAATGGCGATATGGTTGCGATTGCTGCGGAATTCTTTTAACAGCACATTCAAACGTTTAGACTCGGGGACAAATACCACCGGTCGTAACATATCACGCACATTGAAATCCTCGCCAGCGTAGTAACGCAGCAAGTCTTTAGCTAATAAGATACCAATGATGTCATTTTTGTCGCCATCGGTAACAGGAAAGCGCGAGTGCGCAGTTTCGATAACAAAAGGAATAAATTGGTCTGGTGTTTGGGTAATGTCGATCACATCCATTTGTGAACGAGGAATCATCACATCGCGCACTTGCGTTTCCGATACCTGTAACACCCCCTCAATCATCGTCAGGGCGTCGGCATCTAGCAGACTTTTTTCAAATGCCGCGTGCAACAGTTCAATCAACTGTTCGCGATCTTCTGGTTCTCGTAAAAGTAAATGACTTAATCGTTCTAGCCAATTCGGCTTGTCACTGTCAGACATGATGCGGTTTGCTTACTCCTGAATGAAAAATTGTATTTATTTTAAATCACTTAAACAGCAAGGGTATAAGGATTAGCATACCCCAGTTTGGATAAAGTTTGAATTTCTATATTTTCCATTAACTCTGCTTGTGGCTCGGTTTCATGGTCATAGCCTTGGGCATGCAGAACTCCATGCACCGTCATGTGGGCAAAATGCGCCCATACATCTTTGTGCTGTTGCTGCGCCTCAGTCAACACGACAGGCGCGCAAATCACAATATCAGCCATCACTAAGGGATGTTCAGTTAAGGCAAAGGTTAGCACATTAGGCGCATAATCCTTGGCGCGATATTGTTGGTTTAATGCCATCGCCTGCTCACGCTCTGTAACAATCAGTGAGATTTCACTGTCGACTCGAACAGCGGCTTTAGCCCAGCGACGAAAATCTTTGGCACTAGGAAGCCCATGTTGCGCACAATGATATTGAATACTAAAAAATAATTGCGGTTTAGCGCTCATGAGAATTTTTCAGTTTGGTTGCGACGAATTTTACGGACTGTTTGATTTTCACTGGTTTGATGTTGTTCTTTTTGTTGATACTGCTCATAGGCATTGACGATTTTTTGTACCAGCGGATGACGCACCACATCTTGTGAAAGGAAATGAGTAAAGGCGATACCACGTACCTGTTTGAGTACTTGTTGCACTTCGACAAGACCGCTTTTTTGTCCACGCGCTAAATCAATTTGGGTCACATCGCCAGTAATCACGGCTTTGGTACCGAAACCAATGCGCGTCAAAAACATTTTCATTTGTTCTGGGGTAGTATTTTGTGCCTCGTCTAAAATGATAAAGCTCTGATTGAGCGTGCGACCACGCATATAAGCCAAGGGGGCAACCTCAATCGACCCACGCTCAAACATTTTGTTGACGCTGTCATAGCCTCCTAGGTCATATAAGGCGTCGTACAGAGGACGTAAGTAAGGATCAACTTTTTGAGATAAGTCGCCTGGCAAGAAGCCCAAGCGCTCACCCGCTTCTACCGCAGGCCGCACCAACACGATGCGCTTTACCTTGTCTCGTGTCAGCGCATCTACTGCACTAGCAACGGCCAAATAAGTTTTACCTGTGCCAGCTGGGCCTATACCAAAAGTGATGTCATGATCTTGAATTTGTTGCAAGTAATCGACCTGACGGGGCGTACGGCCGTGTAAGTCTGAACGTCGTGTCATCAATACTGGCATCGCTTTGGCTGTCACTTGCTCAGGTTTTAATTTATTCAGTTCCACCAAGCCTAGTTGTATATCTTCAAGATCAATACTATGGCTGGCACGCTGATAGAAACTTTCTAATAATTGGGCTGCTAAGTGGGTATTTTGTTTATCCCCTGTCAACTTAAAATGCGTGCCACGACGGCCTATTTTGATATCCAGAGCGGCTTCTATTTGTTTTAGATTTTCATCTAAAGCGCCGCATAGATTAGCTAGTCTATGGTTATCTTCGGGTTGTAAGGTGAGTTCCAACAAAAATCCTTTATTGATTGACTAATTCACCACGCAGCGTATGACTGAGCGCTTGGGTAATACGAACATGAACAAATTGATTGAGCAGTTGTTTGTCGCCTGAAAAATTCACCACACGATTGTTTTCAGTGCGTGCAGCTAGCTCGTTGACATTTTTACGCGAGACATTTTCTACTAAAACTTTTTGGACACTCCCTACCATGGCTTGGCTAATAGCAAAACCCTGTTGTTCATTTAAGGCAAGCAACTGGGCAACACGCTGTAATTTCACCTCATACGAAGTGTCATCTGGCAGATAGGAAGCTGGGGTGCCTGGACGAGGGCTGTAGGCAAAGCAATAGCTATAGTCAAAGCCAATATCTCGCATCAGTTTCATGGTGGCCTCAAATTCGGCTTCGGTTTCACCAGGAAAGCCTACGATAAAGTCCGAGCTGATCGACATATTGGGACGGATGGCGCGTAACTTTCTGATAGTAGATTTATATTGCAAAATTGTGTGGTTGCGTTTCATCGCCATGAGTATACGGTCTGAGCCAGCCTGAACTGGCAGATGTAAATGTGAAACCAGTTTAGGTTGATTGGCATAACACTGAATCAGCGAGTCACTCATATCGTTGGGGTGCGAGGTGGTGTAGCGTATGCGTTGTATACTTGGAATCTCTGCAATGTAATCAATTAACATTGCCAAATCTGCAGGCTCACCCTGAGGGCCTTGAGCGCGGTAAGCATTAACGTTTTGGCCTAACAGAGTAATTTCTTTTACGCCTTGATCAGCTAGCAGTGCCGCCTCGGTCAAAATATCATCAAACGCACGTGAGACTTCCTCACCTCGAGTATAGGGCACAACACAGAAGGTACAATACTTGCTACAGCCCTCCATAATCGACAGAAAAGCTGAGGCACCTTTCACTTCTGGAGGAGGCAGATGGTCAAACTTTTCTACTTCAGGAAAACTGATATCTACTTGAGCCTCGCCAGAGGCACGTTTTTTGGCGATTAAATCCGGTAGTCTATGGATGGTTTGCGGTCCAAATACCAGATCTACGTAGGGAGCTCGCTGTACTATATGTTCGCCTTCTTGGCTTGCAACACAACCACCAACGCCGATAATCAAATCTGGGTTATTGGCTTTCAGCGGTGCAATACGGCCAAGATGGCTAAACACCTTATCCTCAGCTTTCTCTCGCACTGAGCAGGTATTCAGCAAAATCACGTCGGCTTCTTCAATCTGTTCAGTCGGGATCAATCCATCGCTACTATGTAACATATCGGCCATACGTGAAGAGTCATACTCATTCATTTGGCAGCCAAAGGTACGGATATAGACTTTTTGTGCTTTACTCATGATGGGCTAACTTAAAAATAAAAGCCAAGCAATCAACAGTGCCATCATCCCCACCAACACAATTAGCAGGGTGAGGGTGGTTTGCAATTGACGCTGACTTTTTTGCAATTGTGAGAGCTGATTTTGCAATGCGTGCTTCTCTTCTGCATCCCGCGTTAAATAGGCATCTACTTTGCGTGGCAGGCCAGGCAAAATATGACTCCATTGAGGAATCTCACGACGTAAATTCTTGATGACGCTACGCCAACCCAATTGTTCTGACATCCAACGCTCCAAACAAGGTTTTGCTGTTTTCCATAAATCCAAGTCAGGGTCCAGTTCGCGGCCCAAGCCTTCGATGTTGAGTAAGGTTTTTTGTAACATGGTCAGCTGAGGTTGAATAATCAAACCAAATTTTCTTGCTGTATAAAACAAGCGTATCAACACCCGACCAAAGGAAATTTCCTTGAGCGGCTTGTTAAATATAGGCTCACACACAGCACGAATGGCGGTTTCAAAGGCATCAATATCGACATCTTTACCAACCCAGCCAGACTCGACATGAGATACCGCAACTTCACGATAGTCTTGTCGGAAAAAAGCCAAAAAGTTACGAGCTAAATAATTCTTGTCGCGCTCAGTCAAGCTCCCCATGATACCAAAATCCAAGGCGATGTAACGACCATCTGGACTGACCAGAATATTGCCAGGATGCATATCGGCATGGAAATAGCCATCTCGGAACACTTGGGTAAAAAATATATCCACCCCATCACGTGCCAACTTGGAGAGATTAATACCTGCAGCTTTCAATCTATCAATCTGCGCCACAGGAATGCCATTCATACGCTCCATCACCATCACCTGAGCATGGCAATAGTCCCAATAAATTTCTGGGATTAATAATTGTCGACTATCGGCAAAATTATTTTTTAAGCGTGTGGCGTTGGCCGCCTCGAGTAATAAATCCAGCTCTTGGTCTAAATGTTTGGCAAATTCCTGCACCACCTCACGCGGTCGCAAACGCTTGCCATCGGCCAAGAAATTCAACATCAGCCAAGCAGCAGTATCCAATAGGGCTATATCTTTTTCTATTACCTGACGAATATTGGGGCGCAATATTTTGACTGCAACTTCTTGACCATTAGCAAGCTTAGCAAAGTGGACTTGCGCGACAGAGGCACTGGCGACCGGCTGACGAGAAAATTCGCTAAAGACTTCATGCACAGGTTGCTGATAAGTGGCAATTAAGATTTTCTCAACCTCCTCATAGGTAAAAGGAGGTACCTGATCTTGTAGTTTGGCAAGTTCGTCAGCGATATCCAGCGGCAACAAATCTCGTCTGGTGGACAGCATTTGCCCAAATTTAACGAAAATAGGGCCCAGCGATTCCAATGCCAAGCGCAGATTTTCCCCGCGGCTACGCTGTTGATTACGCCATCTCAGCGTCAGACGCAATAGACGTCTAAGCCATTGCAATTTGGCATGATTTAACACCAAATCATCCAAGCGATATTGCAAGGCTACCAACACAATTTTCAGCAGGCGAAATAGCGCCATTATCCACGCTCACTTTCGGCGCTCAGACGCTGAACACGTTTTTCCAGTCTGGCGCAATCTTCACGTAGGCGATCTACTTCACTGACAAAATGACTGACATGGTGCTGTTTGGCTAATAAAGGTTGTTCCTCTTGCCAATACTCAGTCAACATTTGTGCCAGATTATGCATTTGATTTTTGCCATATTGGCGCATAGCTTGCTGAAAACGCCCCAGCTGATGGGCTGGAATATCCCCAATCAGCAAACTCAAATCTTGCTCTAAGTCCCAGCGTAAATGGCGAATAATTTGACTGACACGCAAAGCTAACTCGCTGTCTCCCTCTATTTTGACGAGATGGCTGGCAGCATGGTCGCCAGACATTAAACGCATCAGTGTGCTTGGGTTCATTATGATTTTGGCATCAGGCTGGGAGGAATCTGGCGCGAGCATTAAAAACCCATTTTCTTGAATCAGCAAATGTGCTTCAAGCAGCAAAACCTGAATCGTAATATGTTGGCCAGCATAGGGCATTAGCTGCGCAGCGATTGCAGTATTTTGCTGCATCAGATGTTGCAAAAAGTCATTAAAAAGTGGTTTTAACATAGGCTTTATTGAGATAGTGGCAGGCATTACAACTTCCAGCCCTTATGCAAGGCGACTACCCCTGCGGCTAGATTGTAATATTCCACCTTAGCAAATGCTGCGCTATGCATCATTTGTTTCAGCGTTTCTTGATCGGGATGCATACGGATAGACTCTGCCAAATATTGATAGCTCTCTGCATCCTTAGCAACTAACTTTCCAATAAAGGGAATCAGCTTGAAGGAATAGGCGTCATACACCGGCTGTAATGGTTTCCAAACTTGAGAGAACTCTAATACCATCAACCTTCCGCCCACTTTCAAGACGCGATGCATTTCAGACAATGCTGACTCCTTATGCGTCATGTTACGCAAACCAAAAGCGACAATCACGCAGTCAAAACTAGCATCAGCAAATGGCAGTTTTTCAGCATCACATTGCAATGCAGGGACGACGATGCCTTCGTCCAATAAGCGATTTCGGCCAACTGCCAACATAGAGGCATTAATATCCGTCAACACAACCTCGCCATCAGTACCAACTGCTTTACGGAACAAGCGCGTTAGGTCGCCGCTACCACCAGCAATATCTAATACTTGGTCGCCGTTTTTTACTCCACTGACTTGCACAGCAAAGCGTTTCCAAATTCTATGCATGCCCAAAGACATCAGGTCATTCATTAGGTCATATTGTTGCGCTACCGAATGGAAGACCTCACCCACTTTTTTGGCCTTGTCTTGTTCGTTGACGGTTTGGAAACCGAAATGGGTTTGTTTGTGATCACTCATTCTTTATACTCACTGCATTGAACGCTGATAGCCAGCTGCTTCGAGACGCGCAATATAGTCCATCCACATGCTGTCATAATGTTTGGCTAACTCATAAAGATAGTCCCAAGAATATAGTCCTGTATCGTGTCCATCATCAAAAATCAGCTTGATGGCATATTGTCCTACCGGCTCAATACCGACGATATTGACATTCTCTTTACCCACCTGCAGCACCTCTTGTCCTGCACCATGCCCACGTACTTCCGCGGAGGGGGAATAAACCCTTAGAAACTCACAGGAGAGCATACAGTGTGATTGATCTGCAAAATGAATTTCTAACAAACGAGATTTTTGATGCAATTTGATATCAACTGGACGAGGAGGGGTAGTGTTATCGTTCATATAAGTCAATAAAATAAAGGCGTTATGATAGCAGAAGCACTTGCAAAGGTGTTCAATTCAGCTAAGTTGGAGCGGCTGGACAATGATAAAATTCCCTATTCTTTTGATTTAGCGCAAATCATAAAACACCCAATGCATTAGCATCTGATTGACTACAAGGAGTAAAGATTGGGTATAGAGACCTTGTTGTATTTGTTGGGACTGACCATCGTTTTTGTGGGATTGGCGGCTGCTGGAATATTATGGGCCATCAAAAGTGGTCAATACGATGACTTAGAGGGGCCAGCACAGCGCATCCTAATGGACGACGACGATCCCCTGATACCTTTTAATCAAAATGTGGAAAAGCAGTCACCACAAAAGCATCAGCAAAAGTCAACATCAGTAAATTGAAAAACCCAGTCAAGTCGACCTTGAGTCAAAACAGTCGAGTGTTTTAAACTAACGGTTTTATTTTAGTATTTGTATCAATGATGAATTGGAGAGGCAGTATGAAACGATTTTTTACCTTTGAGAACTTGCCATTGACCATGGTGGTGGTGCTCATCGCCATGTCATGGTTGAGCGTTCTGTCTGTTATTTTCTTGCATTAACACGCGATGAATGGCGACCACTCGTCACAGTCAGGATAAAAAAAGCGACTTTTAAAGCCGCTTTTTTTTTGGGTATTTAAGCCGTTAAGGCTGATTTGATTTTTTGTAGGGCTCTTTGCTCAATTTGACGAATACGTTCAGCAGAAACACCATATTGGTCAGCCAAATCATGCAAAGTAGCGTTGTTTTCAGGGTTTAGCCAGCGCGATTCGACAATGTGACGACTACGCTCATCCAAATCAGCCAAGGCGTTAGCCAAACCAGTAGTGTGCAATTCTTGCTGTTCCAAATCAGCCAATAACTGGCTTGGTTCTGGATGTTCGTCTTGAAGATAAGCAATCGGGCTGAAGCTTTCATCGCTATTATCGTCGCTATGGCCTTCAAGAGAGATTTCTTGGCCAAACAGACGCGTTTCCATCTCGGTCACTTCTTCGGGTTTTACCTTCAGCTCACGCGCAATTGATTGCACTTCTTCAGGTTGTAAAGCACCAGTGCCTTGTTTCAAGCTACGCAAGTTAAAGAAAAGTTTGCGTTGTGCCTTGGTGGTAGCGATTTTAACCAAGCGCCAATTACGCACAATGTATTCGTGTATCTCGGCTTTAATCCAGTGTATCGCAAAAGAAACCAAACGCACGCCCCGCTCAGGGTCAAAGCGTTTAACAGCTTTCATCAAGCCAATATTGCCCTCTTGAATTAAGTCCGCTTGAGGCAGGCCATAACCAGAATAGCCACGCGCAATACTTGCCACCAAGCGAAGATGGGACATAATCAAGGCTTTAGCAGCGTTTAAATCATTTTCGGTTTTCAGGCGGCGCGCATAATCTAATTCTTCTTCAGCGCTCAGCACAGGAATATTCTTGATGGTACGCAAGTAGGCATCAAGGCTATCAGCCGCAGAAATTGTCGGTAATGTCAAAGAGTATGTCATATTTGTTTTCCTCCTTTTGATTTCACATTTTAGCACTCATCATAAGAGAGTGCTAGTAAGAACAAAGTTCAAATTTTTTTAGCTAGCAAAATGCAATTTTTTCTTGGCTGGTAGCTTGTTAGGTTGAGAGTCACAGACAATGTCGCCCCTTTGATTTCTATCGCCACATGATTGAGCGTGACAGAAAACACTGTCATCATGAGGACTGCGATATTAAGCGCTAAGGCCACAGATAATGATTCGGTCAGTCACAGCATGGGTGGTGCACTATTCTCAATCAATAAAATGACGGTAGGGATTGGCGGGAATAACGTTCGCGTTCTATTGGCAGCCAATCAAATGCCATAAAAAAACTAAGCCACAACAATATTTATTAATTATATAATCTACACCTCAAAGCATCAAACCTCGTGCTCAATCAACCATAACAACAGCACATTAATCAAAACAAATAAGGAATTGATATGGCTAAAACCTCACGCTACTTTCTGTCTGGCAGCAACAATTTCACTGAATTTGCGCTGAATTATGCAAACATCTCTCTACAAGATTCCAGCATTGTTCTGACGGGGACAGAGAATGTCGATAGT
>CAYYBG010000031.1:0-23884 GCA_964470195.1 uncultured Methylophilaceae bacterium
CTAGTTTGACATGGAATGATGATAAGTTTAATGACTATTATTTTGGAGTTAATGCCAATGAAACCTCCCAACAAAGACCTCGTTATCAAGCTGGCTCAAGCGTTGAATCTAGGTTGGGTTTGAACGGTGCTTACACGGTTAGCCAAGATTCCTATCTGTTATTTGGCGGCTCTCTGACAAGATTAGGAGATGCTCAAGCGGATAGCCCTATCACAGAAACGCGTATCCAACCCTTCGCCTATTTTGGTTACGCTGTTGCCTTTTAATTCGGTATTCTGAACACTAGCGTAGGAGAAAAATGACAGACTGATTCCCTGTGCTTCGAAGTCTCAAATTCTTATTGCTCCATAACACTTTAATTTCAAAAGTCCTGATAGCAATCCATCTCTCTTTTTATCACTTTGTTATTTCTTTAATTTTCACGATTTAGATTCTCTAATAATCCTTATCAAAATTATTAATTTGTAAATGATAATAATTCTCATTAATATTTGAGAGTTATTTATTAATACAGGAACTAAATATGAAATTTAAAAGATTTGTAAAGTCATTTTCTCTAATGATTATTTTCAATGAGGCATTAATTAGTAGTTCTGTTAAAGCTGATGATTTAAATGCGATTGAGCTAAGTCCTATTGATGTGAAGGGGAATTCTAGTATTTTGGGTTCTAAAAACCTTCAGTTTAAATTACCTAGCTCTTTTAATACGATAGAGCAACAAGAACTCAATGATAATCATGTGATGACAACTAATGAGGCACTACGAAAGGTGCCGGGTGTGGTAGTTAGGGATGAGGAAGGTTTTGGTATGAGACCTAACATCAGTATTAGAGGGTTAAACCCAACTCGATCCACTAAGGTAATGCTTTTGGAAGATGGGATCCCACTTGCTTATGCGCCATATGGAGATAACACTAGTTATTACTACCCCACTATTGATCGATTTTCTTCAATTGAAGTGCTTAAGGGTGCAGGACAAATAAAATATGGGCCACAAACAATAGGCGGTGTTATTAATCATATTACGCCTACCCCACCTGAAAAATTTGGTGGTTATATCAGTTTTACAGGGGGTAATAGAGACTTTTTGAATACCAAGTTAAATGTTGGTGGGAATGGAGTTTTATTAGACTATACCTTCAAGAAGGGAGATGGAGCTAGAGATAACACTAATCACAATATTGATGATTTCAATTTCAAAATCGTTCGTGATTTAACAGAGAATCATGCATTAACACTGCGTACAAATTATTTTAATGAAAACTCTCAAGTCAGCTACAGCGGACTAACCAGAGCGGAATATCAAAACTTTGGAGGCCAATATAACCCTTTTAGAAATGATACTTTTACAACTGAAAGGTACGGGGCATCATTAACGCATGATTGGCAAATTAATCAAAATTCGAACCTATTAACTAACGTTTACTATAGTTATTTTGATCGGGATTGGTGGCGTCAACAGAGTAACTCAGCAGCCGGTAATATTGCTGCTGGTATAGGGTGTAGTAGCGTAGGTTCTGCTCGTGTCGCAGGTCTAAGAGTGAATAGTAATGATTGTCTTGGGAATCAAGGGCGACTTAGAACTTATGAAACATACGGTGTTGAACCCAGATTAAATGTAACTCATGACTTAGGCTTGCTTGAATTAAGTATGCGCATTCATCGCGAGCAACAAGACAGAAGACAAGTTAATGGTTCATCGCCGAGAGCTAGAGTTGGAACACTAGTTGAGGATAACTACCGAGAGACAAATGCCATTTCAGGATATATCAGCAATAGATTTGATATTGGCAAACTTAGCATAACGCCAGCTGTGAGATATGAGCATATTGAAAATGAGCGATTAAATAGGCTGAATAATGCTAATGGAAAAGAAATTTTACATGCCTGGGTGCCCGGTATTTCTATTGGATATACCCCCAATGAGCAATTAACATATTTTGCTGGAGTACATAAAGGATTTGCTCCTCCAAGGACCGAAGATTTAATAACCAATGAGGGTGGAGCGGTTGATGTTAATCCTGAGAACTCTACAAACTATGAAATTGGATTCAGGGCAAAGCCAAACGCTAGGACTTATATTGAAACAACAGCCTTTTATAATGACATTAGTAATTTAATTGCTGTTGGTTCAGTCGCTTCAAATTTACCTGCACTAGCCCAAGGTCAAGCAATATTTGCTGGTCTTGAGATGCTTGGAAAATATGATTTTGACAACGGGTTTTATTCTAAAGCTGCTATTACGTGGTTGCCTATTGCCGAACAGGAGAGTCCATTTAGAAGAGTGGATACTAATGCAATCGTTGCAAATAGTATGGAAGGTAAACGACAGCCATATGCGCCCAAACAAACAATCACCGCAGGGTTGGGATTCCGCAATAGTGATTGGGACGCAATGTTGGAGGCAGTTCATGTGGGAGAGCAATTTGCAGATTTTGCAGAAACAAAAGAGGTCGATGTTTTAGGACAAAACGGGGTGATTAATAGTTATACGATATTTAATGCTGCAGTGAACTACAGAATTCCTCAATACAAAACATCACTATTTGTTGTTGGAAAAAATATTTTCGATCGGGAATATATTGTTGATAGAACAAGAGGCATTATTATTGGTATGCCTGCATTGTTTCAAGTCGGTGCAAGATATGATTTTTAGAAATTTTGAATCAGCAGATTATTTTGGAGGATAAAATTTTGGTTTGTAAATAGGTTTAGACCAACGAAAATTATCAAGTGTTATTCTCTGTTGTACTTTTCTAAATGGATTGAGCTTGGTTAACATCTGATAATCTAAGAGTGCAGAATTGAAGCGTTATAATCTACAACAGCTATGAAACAATAACCTTAAAAGCTAATTAGTATTTTTCAAACAATTTCAACAAAAGGAAATATTCAATGAAGCAAACGCCGGTGCATGGCTGTGTGGTGGCTTGTATTCCCAATGCGCAGCATTGGACTATGCTGGCGAGGCTGAGTGTGGGTGATTTTAGATATCAAGATTCTGGGCTAATGGATAGAACCCATATCCGCTGGTTTACTCGGCAAACGATGATCGAATTATTTGAACAGAGTGGTTTTAGAATTCAGGCAGGGCAACCGCGAATTTTTAATGAGCCACCTAGAGAATCATTTTTGCCTGTGATTGAGCAATTAGCCAGTCTAGCTGGCGGCAATCCTAAAATGGCAGCGCAAGATGCGTTGCCTTTGCAATATGTGCTGAGGGCAGTGGTGAAATAATCGTTAACTTTGTGCGGATTTAGTTTCTATCAATCGCGCCAGCAAGGTGCCGATTTCATACAGCAGCCAAAGTGGGATAGCGAGCATCAGTTGCGAGATAGCATCAGGTGGGGTGAAGATGGCGCCGATGACGAAGGCGCCGACGATGACGTAGCTGCGCGCTTGTTGCAAACTGCTAACGCTGACCAGATTAAATTTGACCAGAAGTAATACCGCGATAGGCACTTCAAAAGCGACGCCAAACGCGACGAACATGGCGATGACGAAATCTAAATAACTGCCAATATCGGTCATCACTGCTACGCCCTCAGGCGCAGTGCTGGTGACGAAGCCGAATAGCACTGGGAAAACCACGAAATAGGCGAATGCCATGCCTAAGAAAAACAATAGCGTGCTGCTAAAAATCACTAGGCCGATAAAGCGCCGTTCCCGTTGATATAGGCCTGGGGCGATAAACGCCCAAACTTGATAAAGCGTATAAGGCAGTGATAGCACAATGCCAATCAGCAAAGCGACTTTCATGGGAACCAGAAAGGGCGTGGTGACTGAAGTGGCAATCATTTGCGTGCCACTAGGTAATTGTTTGAGTAGAGGTCGCGCTAGCCAAGTATAAAGCTGATTAGCGTAAGGAATTAGCGCAATTACTATCAGCAAGAGCGCGATCACAATTTTCAGTAAGCGACTGCGCAGTTCCAGCAAATGGCCGATAAAAGAATCCGACTCAGTCATGGTTACTTCCTATTTTTGCCTTGGCAATTTTCGCTCTTGCTGTTTTTTGGCTGGCTATTTTTTTGATAACGGATTTGTCGCGTTTTACATTGCTTGCTTGCCTATTAGGTACTTTGGCTTTATCCGAGTTTGCGCTGATGGGTTGAACTTTGCTGGGCTTGGATTTATTAGCTTTGGATTGACTAGGTTTAGATTTAGTACTGTTGCTAGCTTTAGTTTGGCTAGGGCTAGCGATGCTAGTTGAAGCTGATGCCTGTTGGCTGGATTGCATAGATTGCATGGATTGCTGCAATTGGTTTAATTCAGCTAATTGCATTTCACGCGTTATTTCGCCTTGTACGCTGGTGATATAGCTACGCATACGTCTGACCATGGCGCCCAGCGTGCGAGCTAGTTTAGGAAGTTTTTCTGGACCGATGACCACCAAGGCGACGATAGCAATGACCACAAGCTCGGAGAAGCCGACATCAAACATAAATCAATGCGCCTGATAATGCTTTATTTGGCGACTTTAGTTTTGCTGGCCTTGGCCGCAACAGATTTGGGCTTGACAGATTTTTTAGCGACGACTTTTTTTGCTGCGCTAGTTTTCGCCGCAGCAGTTTTAGCAGGGGCTTTTTTAGCACTTGCAGCTGCTGGCTTAACCTCATCTTCGCCATGCATAGCGTCCTTAAAGCCTTTTACCGCACCGCCCAAGTCGCTGCCAATATTGCGAATTTTTTTGGTGCCAAAAATCAATAAAACCACTGCCAAAACCAATATCCAATGCACGATGCTGAACTGACCCATGGAGATTCTCCTGTGAAATGATGGCTTAAATATCCATCATTGAGTGATGATTAAAGTCTAATCAAAAAAACAGTAGCAGGCATTTTACCCGCGCAGGCAGTGCAGTCAATAGCGCATTCTTGCTGAGGGGGAACTAGAATAAAAAAGGGGCTCTGTTGAGCCCCTTTAAATTTGCTTGCTGGCTAGGACATATGCCTAGGCAAGTGCAAAGCATTACATCAAATCAAAGCGATCAGCATTCATCAACTTATTCCAAACTTGGATAAAGTCATTGACGAACTTATCGTTATTGTCATCTTGCGCATACACCTCAGCAATGGCGCGTAACTCAGAGTTAGAGCCAAATACCAAGTCGGTTCTAGATGCGGTTCTGACTTCAGCGCCGCTGTTGCGGTCTTTGGTGACATAGCTGTTGTAGCCGGTTTTTTCCCATTTCACACTCATGCACAACAAGGTCTTAAACCAACTATTGTCCAATTTGCCTGAGCCAAACAAGCCTTGTCCGCTGTGGCTGACACCTAGCGCACGCAAGCCACCGACTAAGACCGTCATTTCAACCGGTGTTAAGCCTAGCAACTGGGCTTTATCCAGCATCATTTCTTCTGGACTAACCGCGAATTCTTTCTCGCAATAGTTACGGAAACCGCAAGCGCGAGGTTCTAGGTGGGCGAAAGATTGTTCATCGGTTTGTTGCTGGCTAGCATCACCGCGTCCTGCGGCGAAAGGCACGGACTTGCCGCTGGCTTGTTCTAAGGCTACCACGCCAGCTAACACGATAATATCCGCCACTGAAGCACCAGTTTGCGCGGCAATCTTTTCATAGATGGGTAACACCTTGTCCAACTGTGCAGGCTTGTTGGCTGCCCATTGACGTTGTGGGGCAAGGCGAATACGCGCGCCATTGGCGCCACCGCGTTTATCTGAACCACGGAAGGTGCTCGCTGAAGCAAAGGCGACTTCTATCATTTCTGTTTGGCTTAAGCCAGCTTGTTGAATGGCGGCCTTAGCGGCAGCGATATCAAATTTGCTATTGCCAGGTTCGACAGGGTCTTGCCAGATATAGCTGACATCTTTAAAGTCGCCGGCGACATAGTTAGATTTAGGGCCAAAATCGCGGTGCAATAATTTGAACCAAGCGCCCGCAAACGCCTCACCAAATTCTTGTGGATTAGCTAAGAATTTCTCGCCTATGGCTCTATAGATAGGATCCATTTTTAAAGCCATATCTGCGGTGGTCATCATAGGCATCACTTTTTTACCGCTACCATCGACTTCTGGCGCCATTTTGCTTTCTGGCAGATTGATTGGACGCCATTGATTAGCGCCTGCGGGACTCTTGGTTAATTCCCAGTCGTAGCCAAATAGCAGTTCCAAATAGCTCATATCCCATTGGATAGGGGTATTGGTCCAAGGACCTTCTAGTCCGCTAGTAATGGCATCTACGCCTTTGCCAGATTTATGGCTGCTGTGCCAGCCAAAACCTTGCGCTTCGATAGGAGCAGACTCTGGATTATCGCCTACACAAGAGGCTGGTCCATTGCCGTGGGCTTTACCAAAGGTATGTCCGCCGGCAGTAAGGGCAAAGGTTTCTTCGTCATTCATGGCCATGCGTTTGAAAGTCTCACGAATATCTTGTGCTGACAATAATGGGTCAGGGTTGCCATTCGGGCCTTCTGGATTGACATAGATTAGCCCCATTTGCACTGCGGCGAGAGGATTCTCTAAATCGTGACGGGTGCCGCCATAGCGCTTATCGCCTAACCATGTATCTTCTGAGCCCCAGTAAATATCTTTTTCTGGATGCCAGATATCTTCACGCCCCAGTGCTGTGCCATGATTAGGGCCGCCCATATCTTCAATCGCCACATTGCCGGCCATTACGATTAAATCTGCCCATGACAACTTATTGCCATATTTCTGTTTCACTGGCCACAACAGGCGACGCGCTTTATCTAGGTTGCCGTTATCAGGCCAAGAATTAAGCGGGGCAAAGCGCTGCGCACCAGTGCCCGCACCACCACGCCCATCACCACTACGATAGGTGCCGGCGGCATGCCAAGTCATACGAATAAAAAATGGTCCATAGTGACCATAGTCAGCTGGCCACCAGTCTTGGCTGTTGCGTAATACCGCTTTGATATCTGCCTTGACTGCGGCTACATCTAAACTCTTGACAGCTTCTCTATAGTTAAACTCGCCTAGTGGATTGGATTTTGTATCATGCTGGCGCAAGATATCTAGATTAAGTGCGTTAGGCCACCATTGATGATTGGCTTGCTGATGCGTGGTACTGGCGCCATGGCCAAAAGGACATTTACCGCTATTGCTTTGCTCATTCATCTCGTTCTCCTAAAAGTTAAAGTGATTAATGGGTCAGTGCCCAATTTGCGAACATCTCTTGCAAAATACTAAAACTTTGTTGTTGGACAGCAGAAAAATGCAAACGCTTAGTCTTGCAATCCAATAACAAAAATTGATGACGTGGACGGGCTAATTTGGTAGATGCAAACATATTCACTCCGATACAGTTGATTAACTGGAGTGCAATAGTAAATTTTATGGATTAATAAAGATAATTGTATTTTTAAATACGATTAATTTGTTTTATTAATGACTAGGCTGACTATGATTTGAATTAATTAAACTATTGGTGCTTGTCCGAGGCTTGTATAAAGGACTTTAGGGTGTGAAGGAACAATCTATTTCAATTGATATTGACTCAGTTTATTCCACAGCGAGCGTTCGCTGATTTCTAATAGTTTGGCTGCTTTGCTTTTATTTCCTGCGGTAATTTTGAGTGCTTCGCTGATTTTCTGTATTTCGATTTTTTCTACTGCTTGGGGGATGGATAACTGATTGCTCACTTCGTTAGTATGAATGTTTTGTGACTTACTTTGAGGTTGTTGAATATCCATGGGTAAGTCAGTCAGCTGTATCACTTTATTCTGACAAAGGATACTGGCGCGTTCCAGCACATTTTCTAGCTCTCTTACATTGCCTGGCCAAGCGTAGCTTTGCAGTGCCAAGAGAGCTGGGGCTTCGATGCTGCATGCGCGTTTTTGCAGGAAATATTGGGTTAGTAAAGGCACGTCTTCAAGACGCTGCCGTAGGGCGGGGACTTCAAGTTGAATCACATTCAGTCGGTAGTATAAGTCTTCTCTTAAACTGCCTTGCTTGACTGCCTCCAAGGGATTGCGGTTGGTTGCAGCGATGATGCGTATATCTAATTCAATAGGCTTGTTACTGCCTACTTTTTCTATGCGATTTTCTTGCAAAGCGCGCAGCAACTTGGCTTGCAAGGGCAGGGGCATCTCAGTGATTTCATCAAGAAAAATAGTCCCTTCATTGGCTAATTCAAATTTACCTATGCGATCTTTAATGGCTCCAGTAAAAGCGCCTTTTTCATGTCCAAACAGCTCAGATTCTAGAATATCAGCCGGAATTGCTGCGCAGTTAATGGCGACAAATAGACCCTGTTTTCTGTCCGAATTTTCGTGTATCGCTTTAGCCACGATTTCTTTGCCGGTGCCCGTTTCTCCGGAAATCAACACAGTGACTTTTTCTTTCGCCACAGTATTAATCATCTGTTTAATTTGCTGCATCGCTATTGATTGACCGATTAATTGGCTATCGCCCTCTATAGTCGATTTTAGAAAGTCATTTTCTTGTTGCAAACGCGCCACAGACAGCGCTTTATCAATAGCAATTTCAATGGTCTCTAAATCAAAAGGTCGCAAGATATAATCTGCTGCCCCTAGCTTCATGGCTTCAACAGCAGATTGAATTTCACCATGTGCGGTGACGATAATCACAGGGATTTGTATGCCGGATTCACGCATATTTTTTAGCAGACTAATGCCATCCATTTCCGGCATATGCAAATCGCTAATCACAATATCTGCGCCATCTGTTTTCAATATATTTAATGCTTCCTTGCCATTGCTAGCAATGACTGGCCTATAGCCAGCTTGGCGCAAGGTAATCTCTATCAAGCGACGCATATTGGGTTCGTCGTCAACTGCAAGAACGCGCTTATTCTGTTTGATCATCGTTGCTCTTCTCTAGCGGTAATTGAATAGTAAAAAGGGCACCGCCATACTTGCTGGTACCAGCTTGAATGGTGCCTTGATGGGCTTGAATAATTTTTTTCACTACGGCTAATCCCAAACCTATGCCACCTTTTCTTTGGCTGAAAAATGGGTCAAAAATCTGCTCACGATAAGCCTCTGGAATCCCTGGACCATTATCACCAATTTCAATGTTGGCATACTGTTGCCCGCTAGTAATCCGTATATAAATTTTCCCATCGCTAGTCATCACTTGTATGGCATTGATTAATAAATTCAATATTACTTGGGTAATTTGTTCTGCATCAATTTGCGCAAATACAGGCTGTTGCGATAATAGCTGAATATCTGCCTGATGATTTTTTGTTTGTAGCATAGCGATGATTTTTTTGCATAGCGCCAGCAAATCATGGCGGGCTATTTCTTGCGGTCTGTTTCTGCCAGCATCAAGCAATGTATCTATTAGCTTATTCATACGCTCGGTTTCTGACAGAATAAAGCCACACACCTCTTTGGCTTCATCACTTAAATTTTTCTCACGCATTAAGATTTGCGCAGATGAACGCAAGATACCTAGCGGTGTTCTGACCTCGTGCGACATGGCTGAAGCTAGTTCACCCACCACAGCTAATTTAGCCGCTTTGGTCAAATTATCTTGCGACTGTTGTAAGTCTAAAATCATTTGGTCAAATGCCTCGGCCAGCTGTTTAAGCTCCATAGGCCCGGTAGGCTCGAGTTTTTTGTAGGGTTTGCTCAAGTTAAAGTGACGGGTAAATTGATATAGCTTGCGTATTGGTTTGGAAAGGTTGTTGGCTAGAGCGAAAGCACTGAGCACCACAATCACAATCAGCAGCGCTAAAAACCACAGAAAGATTGAGCCTAGTTTGCGTATTGATTCAAAGGCATTCGATTTCGGTTGTGTGACAGCTACTTTCCATTGAAAAGGAATTTCGCGTAGCACACTGGTCGATAAGCTTTGCGCGGAGATAGCATCTGTTTGTTGATAAATATTCCAATGATTGCTGGCTGCAATCAATTGATTTTGCTCATTAAAAAGTGCAGCTGAACGATTGTTTTGGGTTGATCGATCAAGCAAATTAACTATCTGCTGCCAATCAAATACGGCATATAAATGTCCGGATAATTGTTTGGTGATGGGGTCAACGATATCAGCAGAAAAAACATACTGTTGTTGCGCTAGCTGTTGTTGTAAAGACAAACTGGGGAAAGTTTTTCCTAATCGAGCAACATCGCTGGAGGCAATGATTTGATGTTGTAAATTCACCGCATCAATTTCCACATACACGCCACGATAGCTATTTTTTAAATCGCTAAGAAAGCGCGATAGACGTTTGTCTATATCACCCAATCTTAATTCGTGCATGATTTCTAATTGGCTCCACGAATGAATATTTCTTGAGCGCTCAAACATCATTCTGTCAATTTCAGCCATGATGGTATTGGCTTTTACTTGGATATCTAGGCTGATTTCGGATTCCAGAATCTGTTTAGATTCGACAAATGCGATGCTGGTAAAAATTGATAAAGGCAGAACGCTGGCGATTATTAATACGATGGTGAGTAGCCGCCTGATAGAGATATTGTTGAAATACATGAAAGGATTGATTAGTCGTTTGATTAAAAATCTGTCATGTATAATCCGCCTGCATCACTTCCTGTGAATACAGAATCGTCTCGAATATGACCTCTAAAATTTTGCATATCCTTCGCAGTTTACTCGTCGCGCTAGTTGCCTGCAACCAAGTCTATGCGGCAGATTTAAATTTGCCATATGGGATAGATTTGGGTGGTTACACCACCGTTAGAGCACAACAAAATCGTCATGGTAAGGCTTCAGCGGGCTGGGATGAATTAAGTTTTATCCTGCAATGGGATAACCAAGATAGGCTCAAATTATTTGCCGAAATCGAGTTGGAACAGCCAATTAAGTGGTCTGAAGGATCAGCGCTTAAAACTACAGACTCGTATATTGATGTTGAGCGTATGTATGCAGATTATCAATTCAGCAATCAACTCAATGTGCGCGCTGGACGCTATCTAACGCCGATTGGTCGCTGGAATCAATTGCATGCTTCCCCGCTTGTTTGGACTACTACCCGACCAGTAGCCACCTCGCAATTATTTCCGACGGCATTAAATGGCTTGATGCTGCATGGCGTGCAGCCGTTCGAAGAAGCCGCTTTGGAATATGCCTTATTTGCCGAGCTGGTTAAGGACCAAAAAGATGATTTCTATGAACGTATTTTCCGTAATGCGCGCGGTGCAAGGGTTAAATATGCAGGTATGGCGGATATCGGTATTACCTATATGGAATTTGATGAAAAAGAAGATATCCATCGTGACTTTAGAATGCTTAGTGTGGATTTCTATAAATCCTATCAAGGCTGGGAGTTCAGTGGCGAAGCGTTTTTCCGTAAACAGCGCGGCACTCAAGAAAGCTCTGGTGGCGCTTATCTGCAAGCCGTTGCGCCTTTAGGGTCAGACTGGTATTTGGTTGGCAGATTAGAAACATTTAATCAATCTGATGCAAAAACAGTTGAGAGAAATATAGTCGGACTAACTTGGCGCTTTAAGCCAAATCAATTATTCAAAATTGAATATGCGACAGGGCATCAGCAAGATCCCTTCATGCCGACAGGCTTATTGACTTCGATAGCGATTTTATTCTGATGCGCTTAGTATTGATTTTATACATTGCGTTTTTGAGCTGTCTGCCGGTCAGTGCAGCCGAACCACAGTTGCTGGCTGTGGTGGTGGCAAAAGATATTGCCATAAAAAACTTTAATCAGCGTGAGCTGATGTTGGTTTTTAAAAAGAAACTCACCCTTTGGGAAAATGGCCAGCGTATTCAAGCAGTGAATTTGCCACCCGAACACCCAGCGCGTAAACAGTTCTCTATGGCGGTGCTTAAAAGCTTGCCCGAGGCCCAATCCAGCTACTGGAATGATATGTACTATCATGGTATCTCGCCACCGCATGTGCTTTCCTCCCCCGAGGCAGTGCTGAAATTTGTTGCTGAAACCAAAGGCGCGATAGGCTATGTCCCTGCGTGTATGGTAGATGAGAAGGTGCAAGCAATTATTTGGATTGATGAAAATTTATCCTTATTTATCAATAGACCTGAGTTACTTTGTCATTAGCCAAGGTTGATAACTGCAAAATTTGCATGATTGTGAATAATTTGCATGATTTGCGGCATTAGAAAATCCCAAGAATAAAATATAAGTAACTGATTATAAATAATAAAATTTAAAATATAAAGTTGGCACATGGCTTGCGTTGTTAATGAGTAATCATTCATTGCATTCCTGAAGGACCATGATGCTAGCTTTATTAAAAGACTCACAGAGCGCCATAGCTCGCAATATTCCGCAAAGCAATGCGGAAATTTCTTTTTCCCCAGTCGATGTTCACCCCAGCATGGTGGATATGAATAGCAAGGCTGGCGATGAACTAAAAGCATTTATTCAACAGATCTTTTTTCAGGCGCATGGGGCAAGAATCAAGTACTTCATGCCACAAGCACTTTCTTTGCGCGACAACAATCAACAGCTACTGGCAGTAGCGGGTTTGCGCAGTGCACAACAATCGCCTTTTTTCTTAGAACGCTATCTTCGCCATGCAGTAGAGCAGGAGATTGCAGCAAAAACCGGACTAGCCGTTGAACGTTCAAAAATTGTTGAAATTGGAAACTTGGCGGTGACACGCCCAGCCTATACTAAATTATTGATGGCGGCCTTGAGCGCCTATTTGTACAGTACAGATACCGAGTGGATAGTATTTAGTGCTTTACCCGTAGTCAAAAATGCCGTGGCTAAGATGGATCATCAGATGTTGGTATTGGCAGATGCCACTATCAATGAGATTGCTGAGCAAGATCGTGCTGATTGGGGTAGTTATTATGCGCATCATCCGCAGGTGATTGCGCTCAGATTAAAACGTAATGGGGATATCTAATTTGATGGCCAGTCATTCCGATATCGTTCAGCATATCGCCAACCATTTAGCGCAGCATGGAGCAAAACAAGCATTAGCCAATCAACAAGTCAGCCTGACCTACCAGCAACTATTTGAGCAAATACAACAATGCGCAGGCTTATTCCAAGATAGTCGATTGGTAGTCGCTGTGGCTATGGATAATTGCCCTGCTTGGGCGGTATTGGACTTAACCTTGTTGTCAGTCAATGTGGTGCATGTGCCCTTGCCCTTGTTTTTTTCGGCGCAACAAATTGTCCATGCGCTTCAAGATGCCGGAGTAAATTTGCTGATTACCGATCATCCTGATCGCTATCGTATGCTGCTAGAACAGGCCAATATGGCCATTCAAGAAACCCAAAGTGTGCATTTACTAGGCACGGATTTGCAGTTATTCACTATTGCAAATTACGCAAGCCGCCAGTTTCCTGAACATACCATCAAAATTACTTATACCTCTGGCACTACAGGCGCACCTAAAGGGGTTTGCTTAAGTGAACACGCAATCTATCAAGTGGCTACATCGTTGTTGCAACGCACGCAAGCGTTTAGCCAAGATAGACATCTTTGTCTGTTGCCGTTATCAACCCTATTAGAAAATTTGGCGGGCTTGTATGTGCCATTAATGGCGGCTGGTAGCTGTTTTTTGCCTTCATTGAGTGAAGTTGGTCTATTCGGTTCTAGTGGGTTAGATGTGGCGAAAATGCTGCAGTCACTCAAACACTATCAAGCTACCACCTGTATTACTACCCCAGAATTGTTATTGGCGATCGTCAGCAAGTGCGAAGCTGATAGTGAAACTTTGCCTAGTTTAAGATTGATGGCGGTGGGTGGCGCCTCGGTGTCGCCTAGTTTGTTGCAACGCGCTAAGGCGCTGCATTTGCCCGTTTTTGAAGGTTATGGCTTATCTGAGTGCGCCTCTGTGGTAGCGGTAAACGGACCAGATTGTCATCGATTAGGTAGTGTGGGAAAGCCATTAGCCCATGTCAAAGTTAGCATTGCGCAAGATGGTGAAATTCTTGTGGCAGGTAATCCTCTATTGGCCTATGTCGGCAGTAGCGAGCCCTTTGCCGAATCAGCCTATGCCACGGGGGATATAGGCTATTTTGATGAAGATGGATTTTTATATATTCATGGCAGAAAAAAGAATATTTTAATCACTTCATTTGGTCGCAATATTTCCCCTGAGTGGGTGGAACGCGAGTTAACCCAGTTTCCTGCTATCGCACAAGCCTGTTTATTTGGCGATGCCAGACCATTTAATGTTGCAGTCATCGTCCCTGCTGCTAAGACATCGCCGCAACAGATCGTACAAGCTATACAGCAATGCAATCAGAAATTACCCGATTACGCCAGAGTAAAGCAATTTGTCATGGCCCAAGCTGCTTTTACCCCACAAAACGGTTTATTAACCGGCAATGGTCGCTTAAAGCGTGAGTCGATATTTAAGCAATATCAGCACATGATTGAATCAGTTTATAAGGAAGCCCGAGATGTCGTTTTACAATAGATTATTAAAAGAAACAGAGCAGCAAAGAAACCAATTACTCTCCTTGCCTTTAATGGGCTTGGCAGCCGCCGGAAAGATTCCGCTTGAGGCCTATGTGGGCTTTCTGAGCGAGGCTTATCATCATGTCAAACATACCACGCCATTATTGATGAATTGTGGTGCAAGATTACCAGCACACTATGAGTGGTTAAGAGAAGCGATAGGGGAATATATCGAAGAGGAAATGGGGCATCAAGAATGGATACTCAACGATATTCAAGCCTGCGGTTTTGATGCTGAACTGGTCAGAAATGGTCAAGCCAAACCGCCTGCTGAACTAATGGTGGCTTATGCCTATGACATGATTAATCGCATTAATCCCTTAGGCTTTTTTGGCATGGTGTTGGTGTTAGAAGGAACTAGCGTGAGTGTGGCTTCAGTGGCAGCAGACGCTATCAGAGCAAATTTGGCTTTGGATAAAAAAGCATTTAGCTATCTGTATTCACATGGAGCACTAGATGTTGGGCATACCGATTTTTATGCCGAGTTGATGAATAAAATTGAGCATCCCGAAGACCAAGCCATCATTATTCATGCGGCCAAAATGTTCTATCAGTTATATGGCAATATTTTTACAGAGTTGCATCAGCGCTTTTTTGCACAGGAGTCGCTATGCAACTAAACGGTAAAAAAGTATTAATCACCGGTGCGGCTGGTGGAATCGGCCAACATCTAGCAAGTTTGATTGCGCAGCAGGGGGCAACAGTAACTTTGCTTGATCGTCGTGCAGAGCCGTTGGATGAATTAGTAAAGACTATCCAAACGCAAGGGGGAAGGGCTTATACCATGGTTTGCGACCTTGCTCAGCCTGCATTATTAAATCAGGTGATTGAGCAGGCAATCCATATCATGGGGGGCTTAGATATATTGATTAATAATGCGGGTGTGCTTGATTTCACCGAATTTGAGGCACAGTCAGCGGATAGAATTTCTTTCACTATGCAGGTCAATTGTATTGCCCCTATGCAGTTAATTCGTCAGGCCATTCCGTTTTTCAAAGCGCAATATTCAGGGGCAATCGTCAATATAGGTTCGGTGCTGGGTACGATTGCCTTGCCTCATCATGCTAGCTATAGCGCGAGTAAATTCGCGCTTAGAGGCCTATCCGAAGCGTTGCGTCGAGAGTTGGTGGATTTTCCTATCGAGGTGATTTATGTGGCACCAAGAACCACAGGAACAGCGTTAAATAGCGCAGATGCGGTTGCCTTGATGCTTGCGCAGGGGAATAAAATTGATAGCCCCAGCCAAGTTGCCGAAACAATTGTGCGTGCCATTATCGCTGGTCGTAAAGAAACCATTATCGGTCAGCCAGAAGGCTTTTTTAGCAAAATTAATGCCTTATTGCCTAGATTGGTGGATAAAGCATTGGTTAAACAAACCTTAGCAGCAAGAAAATTATTCAGTAAAGGAAAATAATCATGGCCAAATTTTTAATTTCATTGATACTCTGGCTTAGCGCTACAGTGAGTTATGCCGAGGAGTTAGATGCAGCTATCGTGCAATTGCAACATGATTGGGCGACCGCCAATTACAACACGCCAAAGTCATCACAAGAGTTGGCATTTAAAAATTTGACCGAACGCGCTGCCGAGATAGTCAATAAAAGCCCGCAAAGAGCGGAAGCGCTAATATGGCATGCCATTGTGTTATCTGTCTATGCCAAAGCGGTTGGCGGTATTACTGCAGGAATCACCGCCTTGAAAGCTGTCGATAAAAGCAAAGATATGTTGTTGGAGTCGATTAATCTTGACCCACAAGCGTTGCACGGTTCCGCCTATGTTTCACTGGGTTCTCTGTATTATAAAGTGCCGCCATGGCCGATTAGCTTTGGTAATAAAGACAAAGCAAAAGAATATTTAGAAAAAGGATTGAGTGTGAATCCCAATGGAATTGACGCGAATTATTTTTATGCGGATTTTTGTCTTGAAACAGGCAACTATGAAAAAGCAGTTAAATTCTTTGAAAAGGCATTAAATGCGCCTCCTCGAGCTGGTCGCGAAGATGCTGACGAGGGACGCAGAAAAGAAGCTAAAGAGGGCTTGGCGCTAGCTAAAAAGAAATTGGCTGAAAAATAGTCGTTAAGCTATGCAGGCTAGATGCCAGTCAATTTAATTGCGTTTAGTCAACATATCGTGCACCAATTCCAGCCTGATTAACGGGCTATCCAATGCCAGCATATTTTGTTTTTGCTGCAAGGGAAGGTTCAAAATTTCACACCAGCGATTGGCAAGCCATAGACAACTATTTAGCTGATATGGCTTGTCAAATGGCATAAAGTATTCATCCTCGATTTGCTGTTGCAATGAATCTATCAATTGCTCGAAATACAAGCGACTACTAAATAAATCATCTGGAATCGGCATATCATTTTCTTGTTCAAGAATTTCGATTTCCCCCAACCATAATCCGTCAGCTTGTTGTGTAGCAGCGATCACTTTAAATTTATCCTGCGCCAAACAGCGAATATGAAACAAGCCAGGCTCACTGACATCTGCTTGGGTAATCTTTACCGAAACCCCAATATTTGCAAAGGGCAGCATAGCATTTTCTGGGCTAGCAATAGACGCCACAATACCGAATCCAGTCTCATTCCTTAGGCAATCTCGCACCATATCGACATAGCGTTTCTCAAAAATTTTCAGTGGCAAAGCACCACCGGGGAATAGCACTAGGCCTAGCGGGAATAAAGGAAGATTAGCGGTCATGGGATAAAAACTCTTTAAGATAATTTAATTTGTCTATCGCACATCAAATATGTTCCTTTTTTTCTGGCAATCAATGTCGAAAAACGTAGCCAATGATTTATTTGAAGAGAAATTGCGAATATTGACTCTTCATCATTGTATTGATTAAAAGAGATAGAAAAATTAGCTATTAAAGATAAAATAATTTGATTAGTATAGTCATAATTTTTAATAACAAGCTGGAGATAAAAGATGTTCAAATTTAAAAGTAATCCAAGCAATACTGAATCAGCGCAAGCTACTCAAGCATCAACGGAGGAAACAACTATTGAGCCAAATTTACAACAGTCATCTCAAGTGCTCGCCACTAACATGATTGCAAGTAACCCTACTGTCATCAGTGAGGGTGTTGATTTAACTGGTAACTTATCTTTTGAAGGAACGCTATATCTGGATGGGAAAGTCACCGGTGAGGTGTATGCTGATAAAGTGAATATTGGTCTTTCTGGCCTGCTTGAGGGGAAATTAATTGCTAATGAGATCAATATCTCAGGCAAGGTATTTGGAAAAATTGACTGCAAAAATTTACTTATTAAAGCCAATGCATATGTCGATGCTAGTATTCATTATCAGCAATTAGAAATTCAAAATGGAGCTGTGATTAGCGGGGAATTAAAAAATCTTTAGTCTGACATTAATCAACGCGCATTCTCAATAAATTCGCAGTCTAAAGTTAAGCAATATTCATTTCATTCAAAGTTATAGGTTTTTTTTGATATAATTCGCCAAAATACTTTTAAAAAATAAAAGTAATTTGCTTTCAAATCGGGGAGATTATGGAAAATAAACACGGTTCACTAATGATAGGTGAGGGCGTTAAGATTGATGGCAACATTGATCTTTCCCTAGATGTTCATGTATTCGGTACGGTTAACGGTGAAATCAAAGCGCAAGATGTGTTCATCGGCGATTCTGGGATTGTAAATGGTATTATCGTCGCTGATAACATCGAAGTTCGTGGTCAAGTCCAGCAGACCATAGAAGCTAGACAAACATTGATTATCAAGTCTACAGGCCGTGTAATGGGAAATATTGTTTATCAATCACTAGAAATTGAAAACGGTGGCACCATTGATGGCAAGATTGATAAATACAATGCAAAAAAAGATAAAGAAATTTTAGCTACTCCGAAAACCACTGAAGAAAAGATCTAGTAATGCTAAGTTTGTCCGCAGAACTTAAGCAGTGCCGCAAAGCATTCTATCGTTGGCCTAAAGTGATTTGGAGTCATATGTATCGTGACTTCAAGCTTTATTACGAGCAGGATGATGAACTTCATTATTTTGTCGTTTCTGCAAGAACACAACAATCCTTAGCCCGATTCAGTTTAATTCTCGTTGTTTTCTTGATGGTTGTTTTTACTTTCCTGAGCGTGCACAGCGGCCTGAGCGTGGTGCGCTTTAATCATTTGGAACAAGAAAAAATCATCGCTGAAAAAAAACGTAAAGAAGCTTTGGAAGCGCTTTCTCAGCTCTCTGGTGAAATGCACGATATCTCAGAATCCGCATCGCAAGATCAGCTTATGCGTATGGCGCAAGAGTATAAACAACGCGTTACCCGACTTGAGCAAATGGTACAGTTTTCTAGCCAAGAGCTAGCTAGAGCCAACCGTTCACTTGAAATGGGATTAAAAGCAGCTGGGCTAAAACCCGCGGATTTGAAAAAAATGACTTTAAGCTTGGCTGAATCGGTCTTGCCTAGTGGTGGCCCAGACCCAGAATTAGATTTTGCTACAGAAAAAAAAGATTTGTTGAGTAACTTTAAAACTCATTTACATCAAAATGAAATCTTGAACCGTATGATTAAGTCTTTCCCCGCCCAGCAGCCGGTGCGTTATGGATTCTCAAGTTCTAAATATGGCCTAAGAATTCACCCGATTACCAAAAGACTTACTTTTCATGAAGGTGATGATTATGTGCCAACATTTGACACTAATGCCTATGCAACATCAGCAGGAACAGTGAAGTCGGTAGCCCATTCACAGCAGGGCTACGGTAATGTTGTGGTGATTGAGCATGTAAATGGCGTTTCAACTTTATATGCCCATTTAGGCAAAATTAATGTTAGACAGTGGCAGAAAGTTAAATCTGGCGATGTCGTTGGGAAGATTGGAAATACAGGTTTTTCCACAGGCCAACATCTACACTATGAAATTATTGTAGATCAAACAAAAGTTAACCCTTCAATGATGACAGCGATGGCAAAAAATGTTTATTAAATTTAAACCGCAAAACAACCCTGATGAATTAGTTGAAGACTCTATAGAATTAATTTCTGAACAAATCCAATTGCAGGTCTCTGATAATAATACTAATAATGATGCATTAAATCTGAGACCTACGATTATCAGTGAGGGCTCTTCTATTGATGGCAACCTGACTTACAAAGGAACAGTCCACCTTGATGGAAAGTTCAAAGGCAACATCAAGGCTGACAAAGTCATCATGGGTAAGAATGGAAGCTTTAATGGCACGATGGTGGCCGAAAATGTAACAATATCTGGTTCAGTTAAAGGTGATATTCAAAGCCAAGTATTGATAATTAAAGCTGGTTCAAAAATCGCAGCTCGTATCCAATACGAACAAATTCAAATGCAGCCTGGTGCCTTGGTTACCGGTGAGTTGGTGCTGGTAAAAAAATAATGCGTTAGCATTTGAACAATGTAAGTAAAAAGCTGACTATTCATATAGTCAGCTTTTTTTATGACTTTTTTTGCGGGTTAACCCTAAAGGAAAAACGTTATGTCATCGATTCAAACCATCTATCTTGCCGGCGGATGTTATTGGGGTATGCAAGAATTATTTCGCCAAATGTATGGTATTACCGCCACTAAGGTGGGATTTACTGGTGGTCACGTGGTGAATGCGGCTTATCGTGAAGTGAGTACTGGGACGACTGGTCACGCGGAGACTTTGAAAGTTGAGTTTGATTCGGAAAAAATTTCACTTAGCCAAATATTATTTGAATTTTTTAGGATACATAATCCCACCACACCCAATCAGCAAGGCAATGATATGGGCTCACAATACCGATCTGCGATTTTTTATTGCAACGCTGAGAAAAAAAATTTAGCGCAGGCGGTAATCAATTGGGTCAATCAAACTGGGCAATGGGGCGCACCTATCGTGACAGAATTAACAGCATTTAAGGGGTTTTATCCAGCAGAAGAAAAACATCAACGCTACTTAGAAAAAATTCCTGATGGATATACCTGCCACTTCAGACGCAATTTAGATTTGCAAGAAAGTCTATTTAAATATCACTCTGCGGACTGATGTTGCTTATATTGCTCTATGCTTTGCGCAATATCCCATTCACAGCCGCCACAACCAGATAAGGCGCCGGTGTAGCGCGAAATAGATTCAACATCCATGCCCTGATCAAACAAACTAAGTACCTTCTTGCGCGTGGTGCCGCTGCAAGGACAGATTATTTCGTCAAGTTCTTGTTGGGTAAAAGGTGTACTCATTACATTCCATTAAAAAAGGGAGCACTAGGCTCCCTTTATTGACACTGTTGCGAATTACTTGTTCATTACATACATAGTAACTTCGAAGCCAAAACGCATTTCAGTTGCTGTTGGTTTGGTCCACATAATCGTCTCCTAAAAATTTACTAGTTTGAACAAATTGGGCAAGTACAACCATAAACATGTTTGAACCAGCCAATTTCCTGTTGTCGAACTTGGTAATTGCTTTTCACAGTGCGGTCACTCATGTGCAATTACTTGTTCATTACATACATGGTTACTTCAAAGCCAAAACGCATTTCTGTTGCAGTTGGTTTAGTCCACATGATGATCTCCTTAAATTTTGTTGCGAGTGAATGTACGAAAAACTTTACTGTACTAAGTCTATAGGTGATATTCTACTCAGCCGTTCCACAAAGCCGCTATCGCCCATCATTAAACATCGCTAAGGATTTTCATGAAACCCTTTTTATCTAGCATTTTGATATTTTGCAGCAAAGCTATGATGGCCTGTAAGCGCTTCCAGCATGGTCAATAAAGCGATTTGCCATACAGTGCATGATGCGATTCATGATACTCTAGCGCCTGTATTGATTTGAATAAGGCAGACTTCTGTGGTGTTGACCGCAAGCGAATTAGAGGCGATTTATTTGTCTATTAAAGTAGCCACTTTTTGTACGCTATTAATCGCCGTTCCCGCTACCATGGTGGCATGGCTATTAGCCCGCTATGAGTTTTTTGGTAAATCTGTACTAGATGGTTTAGTGCATATCCCTATGATTTTGCCGCCTGTAGTGCCGGGTTATATTTTGCTTAGTGTATTAGGCAAGCAAGGAGCCATAGGCGCTTGGCTATATCAGCACTTGGGGATTAGTTTGGCCTTTACTTGGCTTGGTGCTGTGATTGCTTCGGCAATTATGGCCTTTCCTTTAATGGTGCGCTCCATACGCTTAGCGTTTGCGCAAATCGATCAGGGCTTAGAACACGCAGGGCACACCCTAGGCGCCTCACCGCTTAAGTGTTTCTTTTCCATTAGCCTACCTTTGGCTTTGCCCGGTGTGCTTACCGGCCTGATTTTGGCATTTAGCCGCAGCCTAGGCGAGTTTGGCGCCACCATTACTTTTGTTGGCAATATCGAGGGCGAGACGCGCACCTTACCACTAGCCATCTATACCTATTCACAAACCCCGGGGGCGGATATGGTGGCCTTGCGTTTGGTCATTATCTGCGTGCTTATTTCGCTGCTGGCCATCGTGGCTAGCAATCTGTGTGAGCGTTATTTATTAAATAGGCTGGGGCGCTAATTGCTAGAACTCAATATTGCCTACCAACGCGCTCACTTTAGCTTGCATGTGCAATTGCATATGCAAGGGCAAGTGCTTGGCATACTGGGTGATTCCGGTGCTGGAAAATCTACTTTATTAAGTTGCATCAGCGGATTGACTCAGCCTGATAGCGGCCGTATTCAACTGCAACAACGGCTGCTGTTTGATAGCCAGGAAAAAATCAATTTGCCTGTGTATCAAAGACATATTGCTATGGTGTTTCAGGATATTCGTTTATTCCCGCATTTGCGGGTTGCTGGCAATTTGAGCTATGGCTATGATTTGCTGAAACCTGCGCAGCGCAAGTTTGCATTTGATGACATCGTCGATTTATTAAAGCTAAATGATTTATTACAGCGCCGGCCACACCAGTTATCCGGTGGCGAAGCACAGCGAGTGGCGTTAGGCCGCGCCTTATTATCCTCGCCAGATTTGCTGTTATTAGACGAGCCACTTTCCTCGCTAGACCAACATTTAAAGCAACAGATTTTGCCGTATTTCAATCAAATCAAACAACAAACAGGCTTGGCCATGCTGTATGTCAGCCATGATGAAGCTGAGGTGCATCAGATCAGCGATCAGGTGGTCAGGCTAGAACAGGGCAGGCTGATTTCCTAGCCTTGCTTTCCCTAACCATGCTTTACTGGCGCATACTTGCTCGCGCTCAGCCTTTTTATCCTGCTTTGCATGCCTTCTTTAAATGCCCATTTAGGAACTTAATCGCTTTTTATTTGCCTAGAGGCTAGCCCTTAAAAAGCTGATTTGCAACTCTGAAGAAGGTGAGTATCCATGTTCCGACTTTTACTGATTATCGTCGCCCTGTCGCTATTTTCCACCCACTTGCTAGCCTGTGATACGGCGGATATTCGTCAGCAACTGACCCGTCTAGAAAGCGAAACCTTATTGAAAAATGCACCTACTTTTAAGCATGCTTATGAGGACGGCGCTATCAAGCTAGATTGGTTAGCCATTCAGGCCCAAGGCCAAGGCTGCCAAGCGCAACTGCAAGTGACCTTGCCGACCGCTGATTTAGCCGAAGCTAACGATTATTTACAGCAAAATCCCGCCAAACGTATTCTGATGGCGGCGCAGGGCTATGCGGTGGCAGAGCAGCCCACGCAGAAGGTAGATTTTTTGTTTAAGCTGGAGCAAAACCAAGTCGTGGCAGATAACCAAGAGAATTTTGCCTTGCGCCAGTTGCATAGCAATATTGAATATACCTATCAACTGCTCGCGCAATTGCGTATCGCGGTGAGCTATGCCAGTCAAAATAACACGGCTTGGCCCAATGCCTTGCAACAAGCGGAAAAAAGCACCTGTATGAGTGCGGGTAAAGCCACCGCTAGTGGCTGTGATTGCCGAGTACACCATTTGCAAAAACATATTAGCCCAAGGCAGAAAGAGTTGATTGACTATATACGCCAGCAACCGTACTCAGTGGCTTCTGGCGCTATGGATGGCTATGTGCAGTTGAGCAAGCAAATCGATCAAGCGTGTATGCAACAGTAATGCTCGCGCTTTAAGTCTATGTCTATATGTAATTTTTAATATTTAGATCTAGCAAGGCGCATTGCCAATATTGGCATAGCCTAATCAAGTACCACAAAAAGTTCTATAACCGACTTCGCTGTCGGGCGCTTGGACGAAACGCACATCAGCCGGCTGACTAAACGGCTGCTGTATTACCGCCAATAAATCCATCAGCTTGCTTAGATCCAATTTATCTTGCGCCAATTGCAAGGCTTCTTCTACCAAATGATTACGCGGTATCACCGCAGGATTGCGCTGACACATCAGTGCATAAGCCTGAGCGAGTTGGCCATCTGCTTGCCCATATTGCGCCTGCAGCCGGCTTTGCCACTGTTGATGCCATAGGGCAAAATCGCGGTGCTGAAATAGCGCTTGTTGATGCAAATTGTTTTCAGCCAGCGCTCTAAAGCTATTGGTGAAATCCGCTTGCGTGTCGAATAGCATTTGCA
>CAYYBG010000032.1:0-4127 GCA_964470195.1 uncultured Methylophilaceae bacterium
TGAGCGCATTATGGATTCGACCGGCGCATTGGCACTGGCCGATATCCCAGCGCGTATGTTGGTCATCGGTGGCGGCATTATCGGTCTGGAAATGGGGACGGTCTACGATGCCTTGGGCAGTAAAGTGAGCGTGGTGGAATTTACCGATGGCTTGATTCAAGGTTGCGACCGCGACTTAGTACGTCCTTTGCAAAAGCGCATGGAAAAACGTTTTGAAGCCATTATGCTGAATACCAAAGTGGCCAAGATAGAAGCTAAACCCGATGGTATTTATGTCAGTTTTGAAGGCGTGAATGGCAATCAGGATGCGCCAAAAACGGTAGAGAAATATGATCGCGTATTAGTCTCTATCGGCCGTCGCCCCAACGGTCATCTCATCGGCGCTGAACTTGCCGGGGTCAATGTGGATGAGCGCGGTTTTATTGCCGTCGATAAACAAATGCGTACCAATGTGCCGCATATTTTTGCCATCGGCGATATCGTCGGACAACCCATGTTGGCGCATAAAGCTACCCATGAAGGGAAAGTGGCAGCCGAAGTGATTGCGGGTGAGAAAGTTGAATTCCAAGCCATGGTTATTCCATCCGTAGCCTACACCGACCCAGAAGTGGCGTGGGCAGGCGTGACAGAAAACGAAGCCAAAGCACAAGGATTGGAAATCGAAAAAGCCAGTTTCCCTTGGGCGGCGAGTGGTCGTGCTTTATCCATCTCCAGAACCGAAGGGGTGACCAAGCTGATATTTGATAAGCAAACTCATCGTTTAATCGGAGCCGGTATCGTCGGCACCAATGCAGGTGAGTTATTAGCAGAAGCGGTGTTGGCGATTGAAATGGGCGCCGATGCACATGATATTGGCCTCTCCATTCATGCTCACCCAACGCTGTCTGAGACGGTATGTTTTGCCGCAGAAATGAAAGAAGGCACGATTACCGATTTGTATATCAAGAAGCGTTAACCAGCCTAGACTGAAATTAAACAGTTTCTACTTTATTGAGCGCATCACAACATCGCTAGGCCATTTTTTATGGCTTGGCGATATTGTTTTCATCTTGATATCTATCACTTTTTTGCAACAAAACATCAAGAGTCTCTCTCTTGAAAATTAATAAAAACCTTAACTGCGTAATTTATGCCAAAAAAAGAATTAAAATCGCAGCAAGAGAAATAAAAGGCCCAAAGGGAATAGGCACGTTGCTAGCGGATTTGCCAAAAATAATGATTGCTAATCCTATAACCGTAGCGATGACAGAAGATATTAAGATTATTTCTGGGATTGCCTGCCAACCGAACCATGCGCCAACAGCAGCAAGCAACTTAAAATCCCCATACCCCATACTTTCTTTGTTTTTAATCAGTTTGTAAATCCAGTAAATAGACCAAAGAATTAGATAGCCTAATACACTACCAATGACCGCAGACTGAATATCAACGAAAGTGTCACTAAGATTAAACAGCAAACCTAGCCACAATAAAGGCAAAGTAATCAAGTCCGGTAGCAAATAAGTATCAAAATCTATCATCGAAAGGGTAATCAGCGATAAAACAAAAATAGATGCTGCTAGCGCAGTCAAAGAAAAGCCAAAATGCCAAAAACATAGACTGGTAGCAAAACCACAAGCAAGTTCAATCAATGGGTAACGCAAGCTTATATGGGCTTTACAATGCCTGCATCTTCCTTTAAGCCAAAGATAGCTGAAGAGTGGTAAATTTTCAAAAATTGATATTCTGTGACCGCAGGATTGGCATTGCGACCTTGGGGTAATCAAATTGTATTTTTTTGAGAGAATACGGTTTTGTGAGCGATTATTTTGTTTCCACTGACTTTCGATCATCTTAGGGAGTCGATAAATGACCACATTAATAAAACTACCCAAGACTAGACCAAATACTCCAGAAAGGATTAACAAAAAGCTAAGCTCGGATTGAAGTAAATCAATCAATGGCATGACATGATTAATCATAACTAAATTTTATCACTCAGATTTCAATACCAAGGTAATTAGTTTGAATGATATTACGCCAATCAAAGTCTCAGCTTTTGTAGGGTACTAATTCATTGTTCAATTAAGTATAACTTTTAATTTGGTCTATATTTAATTTGAAAACCATTTCTTTGATTTATTGCTATTATCAACGACAACTGCTTTATTTCTTAATTCCAACAACATCTTTTCCATTTGACGTTTGCTAAGTTGCTTCTGTAAAGCATCTTTCACTTTGTCATATTCGGGAGTTGTGATGTCACGCGTATCTTCTAGTCTTATAACATGCCAACCAAACTTAGTTTGAATGGGCTCCTTAGAAATAGCCCCTTTATTTAGATAAGGCAGTACTAAATTAAAAGGTTTCAAAATACTGGCAAGTGAGAACCACCCAAGTTCTCCTTTATTCTCCTTCACACTAGGATCGCGAGATTTATCCGCTGCAATCTTTGCAAAATCACCACCTTTATTCAGTTGCCCAATCACTTGAATGGCCTCGGCTTCTGACTCAAGCAATATATGACTTACCTTGTATTCTTTATTACCAAGCTCAATTTTATACTTTTCATAAGCGGCTTTAATATCTGATTCAGATATTGGATTATTTTTCATGTAATCTTGCCAATACGCATTGACTAAAAGCTCACGTCTCGCTAAGTCTTCTTGAATTTGAAAATCACTTTTCTTATCCAAGCCAGCTTTTAATGCCTCTTGATAAATTAATTCATTGGAAACTAATCTTGCAATAACGGCTTCTTTCTGAGTGTCGTCAATTTTTTGACCACGCTCATTAGCATCTTTAAAGAGATAGTCCAAGGTGGTTTGCTTGATCGGCTTGCCATTGACAGTGATAGCCACATTGTCAGCAGCTATGGCTTTAAAACTCAAACTGAGAAGAAGAAGAGTCATAAAGATATTAATATTGAGTTTTTGCATACTTAGTTTCCTATCTGGGTGTGCATTATTAATAAAATGTTTAGAGTAACTTTATAAAGCTTTAAACTAATTTAAGTCCATTTTTGCGTTCTCAATGTCATCAAGCTTATCCTGAAAAATATTTTCCAACTCAACACGTTTTAGTTGGAAAAATTTCTCATCTCTCAATGCAGACTCATACGTAGTTTGTTTTTCATAAATTTTTATTAGTGACTTAGCTTGCAAGTAAAGTAACTTATTTTTTTCAACAGATTCATTGAGTCGTGTTTTAGTTTGCATAACGCTTTGTACTAGTGTTTTTCGTTGCTTCTCATTGACTTCAAGTGCTGCAAGATTTTTTTCATTTTGCTGTTTAAGCTCTTGCAGTTCAGCTTTGAATTTCTCAATTTCTGAGTCTTTTGAAGTGATTAATGCATTTAGGTTAGCTAACTCTGCTTTGGCTTTACTCAAATTCTTAGTTGAGACTGAAGCCGCTCTGTTGGCGCCTTCAAGCGCCTTTTCTTTATCAGCAACTGTCTTTTTCTCAGCCTCTAACTCAGCCTGCAAAGCAGCTTGCTGTTTGCGGATTTGTTGGATAATTTGAGCGTTTTTCTTGGAATCTTTGTTTTTTACAGCCGCATTAGCAAGACCTGTAGAGAACAAACTCATAAACATTGCAATCAGGCATCCACATAGAACTTTTTTTACAATATCCATTGCCATCCTCTCTAAAAGCTCAGCTTAGAATCGTCCATTAAAATCAATCAGCAACGTATCAACAGACAACGGCAATCCTGTAATCGTATCCGATGTTAGGTAGCGCAATCCTACCCAAGCATTTTTATCGATACCATAGTTGGCATGCAGTACCCAACCTTTAGTATTGGTTGAGCCCAAGCCAAAATTGGAATCGGCAAAAGCGTCTAAAACTGCATCCGCTTCTATCCGTTTATAGCCTAATGAAACCATCCAATCATGCGCTTTAACATCCGTTAACGGTCCATCACTAGCAAACGCATTAAAGCTCGTATGTCCTAAATCCAGCCTTACATTGAATGCCTCGTTTTGCTTTTCATATAAATTACCGGTTCTTCTAAATATTTCGTTCTTGTTAAAACCGATATTTTTTACATAGTCCCCAGTTAGAGTTAGATGTACTGGATCAAAATACATTAAATCTAATTGTCCAATTAAGTTAATCTGCTCAAACTTTGAGGCAATACCGATGAT
>CAYYBG010000032.1:4227-22334 GCA_964470195.1 uncultured Methylophilaceae bacterium
AATCTAATTGTCCAATTAAGTTAATCTGCTCAAACTTTGAGGCAATACCGATGATAGGTTGAGCCCCACCTATTCCAGTATTTAGGGCATTAATATCAAAGGTACTATTTCCACGCTGCCTCCATAAGGGCCGGGTTCCAGATTTATCAGTCAACCCTACATCGTTTAAACTACCTTCCACGTTGCGATAATCGTGATAAGCAAGAGCCAATTTGAATGAAGACTTATTAGCTGCCTGCCATTTGATACCTGTTTGCAATGAGTAAATCCATTTATCTTTCGCTCTATTGACCTCAGATGATTGCACTTCTTCAATAGGGAAGGCTCCAAGGGTGCCAAATGCTGACCACTCATTATTGATTGTTGGTTTAAATTGCGCCACTACCCCGTCAAAGGCCAAATCCGGATCCCATAACATGTCAGTATATAAAAACGGGTTGGCAAAACGGCCTCCTTTTAAGGTAAGCCATGGGTTGACTTCTGCTCTCAAGAAAGCGCGATCAAGTCCGAAGGTATATTTACCTTGAGCCATCCCCTCAGTTTGGTTAGGTGTCACGGGGGTATCAAGCGTTCCAGTAACAAATTGCATGCCGCCTGTAAGCCAATCATTAATTTTCACATTGACACCAAACCTAGCTCTAACTCGAAGTCTATCGCGATCTTCACTAGAGTTTGCCAAGTTCATATCCCTGAGTGGATTATTAAGCTCTGCAAGACTAGCATTTCCATTTGCGAATAGGTCTTGCTGACCTCTCAAGCGAATATCGCCATTAAACGAAAATCTATCAATCCAAGAGGGCAGAGCTAAGCGCTCATCGCCCTTGTAATTGAGTTTAGTCATCACTTCATTCTCTATCTCTTGACGCATTTCAGCCTTGATGTGCTCGGGAACATATTGCACTCGCACCGAGGAATCTTCTTTCTTGCCACTATCAAGACTCTCTTGACTCTCTGAACTAGGAGCTTGGCTTACCTGTTTAGCAGCCTGTTCAGTGGCCTGCTTGACAATAGCATCAGCCTTACTTTTAGGGAGCACTCCCTCTTCAACTAATAGATCTATCAAATTAAGGGTTGTCGACCTTAATTGCTCCAGAGACTCGCGTTCATCTGCATAGGCTGGGCTGTGAGCCAAACCTACACTCAGTAAAGCGAATGAAATTGCTAGCTGTTTAATGTTCTGCTTAGATTGCAATAACATGGTTATTTTCTCTTTCAATTTTGGAAAAATGGACTGGCAACATACACATCAAATTTGTTGAATCGTCCATATTTCGTCTCCCTAAAAATTTTGATCATCAAACTATTTCTTTGCAGTAATTCTCAACTTTACTGGTTGAGGCATTCCTGCAGGGGGCACCTGCTTAATAGATTGCAAACTTTCTAGTGCCAATTTGATTGCTTGGTCAACTTCTGAGCCAGCATCAGATTCCTGTAAACTAATTCTTTCAATCTCGCCCGTTGGCTTTAACCAAACAGACACAACCGCCTTATACTGTCCATTTTTTAATAAAGGATTTCGTTCCAATGCTCTTTGGATTTCACTTTTAATGACGCCGGCATACCAAGTAAACTTTGAACCGCCGTCAGATCCAATGTAGTTATTTGTCACTTTTCCTGATTGAAAAGGGCTAGCTCCATCACCCGCAGTTCCTTCCATTTTCAAGGCCTCCATGGGTGGGGTCTCAACAGGTTTTGGTTCTGGGGCTTTTTCAACTTCTTTAGGCTGATCTTTTGGAGGCTCTTTTGGCGGCGGTGGCGGTGGCGGTGGGGGCGTGTCTGGAAGTAACTTAATTGTCGTCACTTGACGCTTTTGTTGGGTACTACCTTTGAATATATCCTTTAGACTATAAGCAAGCAAAAACAGTGAAGCTAAAACAGCAACGCCAATCAGCGCGCGCTTAAGCAATATTTTTTGATTAGATTTTTGGTTTTGCATCACGTTGATTTTTACCTGTATTGACTAGGTACCAATGCGTCCGGTCACTAGACCAACATTTTCAATTTCTAGCTTGTTCACCAAATCAATCACGCCAACAACACCCGCATATGGCGCTCTAGCATCACCCTTGATCATGACATTAAACTTTGGGTCTTGTGACTTTGCAGTGAGTAATTGTTTCTCTAACTCTGCCGAACTGACACCTACACCATTTATGGTCACAGCGCCACTTTCTTGCACCTGAACAATTTTCAAATCATGCTTTTCTGTGCTTGGCTTATTAGAGGGTTTAGGCAAGTTCATAGTCAGGCCTTGAACACCGGCAGTCGTCATTAGTATGAATATAACCAATAAGACATATGCCAAATCCAGCATTGGAGTAATGTTAATCGTATCGTAAGGTTGTGCATCGTTTTGTACCTGCATCTTGTTACTCCACTACTTTCTTAGTCACTAATCCTACTTCTGTAATATCTAACTTTTTACAAATTTCCAATACCTCTGAAACCTTTTCATAATGTGCAGCTGCGTCAGCCTTTAGCACTACAGGGAGTGACGGATTAGAGCTCTTGAACTCAGCCAGACGCTGCTCAAGCGTAGGCATATCCACTGGGTATGCGTCAAGATAAGTAGTCCCATCATTGGTTATCGTAATGGCTCGCATCTGCGGCTTTGATAGTGCGACCGAATTTTCGGTTTGGGGAGATTCGACTTTGACCCCCTGCATGGAAGCTGTAGTCATAATAATAAAAATAACCAGCAAAACGTAGGCGAGATCAAGCATAGGCGTGATATTAATCTCGTCGTATAACTGATTCTCTTCTTTTATTCCCTCTGACATATGAACTCTTAATCTTTAGATAGCAGTTCTGCAGAGCGTGTTATAAATTCATCAACAAAAATTTGCATTGAGATGGTGATATTTTTGATTCGGCTCGCTAGGTAGTTGTACCCAAACAAAGCAGGAATAGCTACGCCCAAACCAGCGACAGTTGCAAGCAAGGCGGCAGCAATACCAGGAGCAATTGCGTTAACATTCACGTCGCCTGCGGCTGCAATTGCAGCAAAGGTAATCATCACCCCAACCACAGTTCCCAATAAGCCTAAGAAGGGTCCGCCAGAAATAGCAATCGTCAGCAACACCATCAAATTATTTAGGCTCTGATTTTTTCTAACCAGTTCAGCATCTACACTTGCCTTGATGGCACTCATAGATGCAGCACCCAACACTAATTTAGTTCCAGCCTTTTCACGTTTGCGAATTTCGCTAACACCGGCTTTGTATAGTTCAAGAAGTGTTGAATTGGGTAGATTCACACCAGCGTCCAAATTAAGGAGCGTTTGACTTGTTGAATTTTGAAAAAGCTTTAGGAATTCAGCGTTGTCCTTATCGGTTTTAATGATGAGCATTGCTTTGCTGTACATGACCCAAGCACTGATTAAGAACATAACAGCCAAAATACCGATGACGATCTCAGCATCAATGGTTAAGCTATTGAATAAAATACCGAAGTAACTCTCGCCACCCTCTTCTTCTGCTTCTTCACTTGAAAATGTGAGAAGTTTTCCCTCTACACCATGACCAGAGTTTGTTAATTTAACCCATGAAGCACTTTTACCAACATCCAACAACTCAACTTCATCTATCTCGCCTGTAAAGCCCACCCCCATTTGCATGGCGCCACTAAGAGCCGACACACTCACTTGACCTGTCGCTGTCTCCTTGCCATTCAAATATAATTTTGCATTGCCTCCAGCGATTGATAGTGCTACGTGGTGCCAAATACTGGGGCTCAACTGACCCCCTTTAATTTGAGCTGCCCCCACAGATAAATTGAGCGCATCACCTTCCAACTTCAAAAGCAATTGTCCAAAGCTAAGCAGGGTAGAAGATTGTGGAATAGCGCTTGGCTTAATCCATGCTGACCAAGTGAACCCTTGATTAGCATCTATTGGCGATTTAATCGTTGCTACTAGAGGAGTTTTATCGAGACGAGCACTAGATCCAATTAAACCGGCTTTTTCTAAAACTGGGCTACCTGTAACCGCTTGCTGCTGAGCGCTGTCAGTAAGAATATTCTTTTCATTAAATGAAAGTCTTAACATCACATTCTTATCAGAAAATACTGCTGGGCTACTGCTCGATTTAGCTTCGGCATTACCTGAATAAATCCAGAAGCCAGCATCTTTATTAGCTGATGAAATCTGCGGTATTTGAACCCAAAGAACTGCAAGTTCATTGGTCGCATCAAAGCTCTCGAGGAAGAATTTTAATTCGGTCTTATCGTCCGAGGCTATCACTCGCAAATCTGAACCATCAATATTGGCAGTAGAAAAATCAAAGTTTCCAGAGTGTAGCCGCACGGGAATTAAAGCATTACTAACTGACTCGGTAATTTCGGAAGTATTAATTGAAACCTTATTTCGAGTTTCCCATGCATCATTCCATGTTGCGTTAGCTGCTGATGAAACAAGAAGCACCATCGCTACAATACTAATTAACTTGGAAATAAAGCTAGGAATTCTTGAAGTTTGAATCATTTGAATTTACCGAATTATCATAGAGAACTAAATCTTAACGTTTCTATGTTTCAGTTTTATTAAACTAGGACTACTTTAAAAAGTCTGCTTTCGCAGACTTTTTAAATTTTAAGAATTATTTTTTTTCCTTATCTTCCTCTTTTTCACCAATGCCAATGACATCAACCGAAATGATTGACGGTAGTTTTGGTTTTTGAGCATTGCTTGAATCTGAGTTTTGTACTGACTTAGCAACTGCTTGCGTAGCCGAATTTACTGCATCCGGTGATAAGCCAGCAGAAACACCGCCAATGCCAGAGCTTGATGCCAATGGGACACCTGCTGAGACGCCTTGAACTTGAATGTTTGCAGCGTTGAGAACGACAGGTGCAACAATCAATAAATCTCCAGCTTCAATACCCGCTTCACCTGCATCCACAATCGGAGCAATCAGAGCTACATTGCCCTTGAGTGGTTCGATTAGAGGTCCATTTGGTCCATCAGGATCATAGCTTTGACTGCGAATACCGCTACCAGCGGCTACACCACGAACTTCGATAATGGTATTTCCAAACGCATCAGTTTGGACGATACGTTCAGGGATAGATGTTGCTGTTTTAGAACCTCGCCCAGCGTCAATCGTACCGTTCGTTGACCAAATCGTGATATCGCTACCAAATTGAGTAATGACTTTAGACTGATTAACTTGGAAATCACCATTACTCAGTGAACGAATCTCCCCACCTTTTTCAGTGATGATACCGATATTTCCGCCTTGACCAGGCACACCCACATTGATAAAACCATTTGGAGCAATTAAATCGACACTTCCACCACTGTTAGTAGATACCTTGCTATTGAACAACAAAATATTTCCTGTAGATTCCACTGGGAATAATTTTGCGATTGCGTCATAAGCTCTCTGATGATTCCCTGTTTTAGCGAAATCACGACCCGATGAGACAAGCTCAGTAATTAAATGGCGATTCACAAAGACGGTCTGAATTTCAGCGCTTTGTTGGGTGAATAGTGTCAGTGCTTGGGATTCATCAAGACTTTGATTACCCGTCAATGAACGCATAAATTTTGTGAGCGAGCTAGCGGTGATTGATCGGTAAGCAGCTAATAGTTCAGCGTCATTCTTAATCACTTCTGGCCCAGGACCTGTGGGTAGCAGATACTGACTAATAAAATTGCTCAAATCCCCGCCATTCCCCGTGCCAGCCTCGAGGGTTATCGAAGCACCATTACTAGGCAAGGCGGGATTAGCAAAAGCTGCGAATGTATTACGCATAATTGCACTACTTGATCCGGCGTTACCTGTGCTATTAACAGTCGTAATTTCAGGGTAAATCAAATCAACATTGCGTCCGGCTTGAACCAGCAGTTCGCCTGGACCACCAATAATGACATTGCGGGTATTGATATCACGACCGGCTCTTAATAGAGTGATATCACTGGATAAGTTATTTTGAAATCCAAAATTAATATTAGAAATATCCCCACCAGCAATCACTTTTGTGGCTTTAGGAATTGTAACAACACGGTTATCAGAAACAATGTTACCTTCATCGGCAATGATTAATGCTGGGGTTGAGTCATCGCGATGCAACAATGTAGCACTGTGCGTATTAATTAAGCGGTTAAATGCATTAACCACTATCAAATTAAGTGGCTTGTTAATGCTTGGAAGCACGTTAATGTCAGCATCCGACATTTTAATATTGCCCAAAGAGATATTTTTAGCCGCCAACAAACTTAACTGTCCATCACTAGCGGGGAGCATGACTAAATTGTTTAAGCTACTTGTTCGCCCAAAAGTAATATCTCCAGAGAAACTGGTTAATTCTAACTTACTGGGATTATTACCAAAAAACAGGGATAAATCAGCGTTGTTGTACAACCCTGTCGTTCTAGAGAACACATCATCGCCATTGCCATAGCTTACATTTCCAGAAGAACTTATAACACGAACTCTCGCTGCGGGACTGTAGGAATTGAAGTTGCTATTTGCTCCGGTAGAATCCAAAGACGTTGTGTTGGCGCTTGCTTGATTGACCATAGTTGGATTAAAAGTGGTTGATATGTAGATATTTTTATTGGCAGCAACATCAAAACTGCCATCTTGCAGCGCTAAGACAGTCCCCAATCCGCCATTACTTGGCTCAATTCCTAAACCAGCTCTGAGGCTACCTTCTCCTTTAGCAACAAAATAAGTACCATTCGTAATATTTCCTTCAGCCTTAATATTGAGATTGCCACCACCATTAATTACATAATTGCCGGTTGGTTGGGAACCACTGCTAACAAAGTTATCGAACCTTGCAGTGGTTGCTGTCGCGGCAGAAAAGTTCAATATATCCCCATCAGCGTGTACGGATATATCCCCTCCGCCAAAGGTTGCTAAGCCTTGTCTAAATAGATCAGGACGTATCCACCATGAAGTATCTCGACTGGTTGTTCCCCCACCTTGCCTGAACAACCATTGATTGACAAACTGACGACCAGTATTAGCCTCTGCACCAACAATATTTCTCTGGCTGACTATACTAATATCACCACCATCTTGCAGATAGAGCGGTTGCAAGTTTGAAGGAGGTGGGGTGAATTCAGACATGACGTCCGCTCTTCTACCTGCAGTATAAATCACTGAACCTTGATTACTTAATCGCAAATCACCGCCTGTCGCGATATCAATAAAACCACTACCTGTTCTAATCACCTTGTCATTGGCAAGAATGAGATTCCCAGTAGTCGAGGAGCCATTTACCAGAGTGCTTTGATTTGTATTTAATAGATTAGCTGATTGTGTATCTGCTCCAGCAATCAAACGGTATGACCATGTATGCTCAGCAAGCAAGCCCGCAACAGATGTTGATACCAAATTTCGATTAGCGGTCGTAAATCCATCGCTCAAACTACCATTAAATTGCAAATTGCCTGTGGCCCTAAGGCTAATGACACCGACATCATTGACTGTGCGTGGATCGGTGGATGGGTAAAGGTTCCAATCCACTGCGCTGGCACCAATCGTCATGTTTCCGTTATTACGAATTTCGACACCCGCTTGAAGTTGGAAACTTGCATCTCCAGATTTACCTAATGCAGATTCAATTGCACTTCGGTTAGCCATGAAACTAGAAACATCATTACTTATAGCTGTAAAGCCCAATGTTGCCCCCACGGAGCTTCCACTAGTCAAGGTAGAAACACCGTTAAATACCCGGAATGCTTCCAGTATTGTTTTATCTGCTCCAATAATATTTGCCAACAAGGGCTCTACCGCAACTCCATTACCAGATCCAGAGCCAGTTCTAGGGGCTCGTAAATGTAATGTACCGCCCGCCCCTGTCTCACCAATGCCCACATCAATCACTGAATTAGATTGAAGATTCATTACACCACTAGATGTTTGTAAATCAATCCTCCCACCTTTCTCACTGCCCTCAGGGGTACTGGCATCTAATCTTGCTGTTTGCAATAGCGTTAATCCATTTTGCGCAAAGAGACCAATAGTTCCGCTGCGTGATTGCTGAGTGTCTAGACTACCACTTACAGAGATCTGTCCTGTGTCCGCGGTTACTTTGATATGTTCCGCTGTCAGCGCAAGATTCCCCGTTCCTGTAATTTCTACATCACCCTGACGGACTCTGTAATCTCTAGAGAAATCAAATCCTTCAGCTCGACTGTTAGTCACACTGAAATTCGCCAGCGTACCCACATCAACATTCAAGCTTCCACCCTTACCAGCGCCACTTGCACTTCCCTGTAACAAACCATTCAATTGCAAAGAGCCCTGTTGCGCTTGTAAATTCAAGATTCCAGCATTGGCATTACCCGAGGCATTAACAGTCACTGAAGCACCAGCGTCTATCATGATATCCCCATTCACTGATACAAGATTTACTTGTCCTGCAGGCATGGGTCTACTTACATCAGCAAAAGCCAAAACTTTAGAGTCAGCGATAACGTTGGCTTGCGTGTTCAATCGCAAATTATCTTGGGCGCGCAAAGTAATAATTCCTGACGCAGATTCCACCCTAGTACCAACGACCAAATCATTAGCTTGCAAAGTTAATATCCCTGCAAAAACATCATTGGCAAGAACGCTGCTGGGGGATATTTGCTCGGTTTGCATCAAACCTGTGCCATTGATGGTATAAACGGCCCCAGACTCTGCCGCAATCCGGCCTACTCGCATATTGATCTGATCAACATCAAAATGAGTGCTACCTGTATGCTTTACACGCACATCGTTAGCATTGATATTTAATTGGCCATAACCTTGAATATTGAATTGAGCATTACCAGCCAGAAGATTTGTATTGTTTCCTTCCAATATCACTGTGTTGGCATTTAGATTAAGTGCATTTGCAGGCGAAGCTGAGTTTGTGATGGCAGCCAACTGAGTGTTTTTAAGAACCAATTGATTTGCTGTAATTGCAACTGTGCCATCAGAGCCACCAACAGCAACATTTCCAACAATACCTGCAGCATTAATAGTCAGATTAAGATTTTCCGCGCCTAAATTGAGACTGCCAAAAGTTTCCACATTACCGTAGCTGTTGAGGACTAGGGACGATAAATTACCAAAGGTTGAAATAATCTCATTGGAGATTTTCAAACCCCTAAGATTTGCTGGGCCCTCTCCCAAAATAATGCGATTGGCGCCTAATGAGAGACTTCCTTGGTCCTGTAGACTCAAACTTCCATCAAGACGAACTTGATAGGTGGCATCCAAAATTGCGCTATTCCCAGCGCTAAGTTGGCTATTATTTCCAATCAATAATTCGCCCTGAGTTGCATTTGCACTCGTCGATTGTCTTGTTAAACTCAAGTTTTGAGTTGAAGACAAAGCAAGTAAGGCACCATCCCCGCTGCTTAGTAGATATTTATTCGGTGCGTTGTTTGTTCGATTACCAGTGCTAATCACTGCACCGTCATTGACCGTAACATGCTGTTTAGCAGAGGCAATTAATTCAGGAATGGTAATGATACTGTTGGCATCATTTTCAAAACTGACTCTCGTTGCAACTGTCGTAATTTGATCACTATCGTTAGAGTTTTTTTCACGCACACCGCCAAGCAACAGACTCTCAGCTCCTAGTCGATTAATCTCTGATGTTGCAATCTGCAAGGATTGAACGTCTGTATTATCTTTATCTTTAACAATACGAATGCTGTCAGCTGCAATATCAACGGTCAATCCACGCCCACCATTGATTTTATTGGCAATCACATTTGCATCAAACACCAATTGTGATGCACGCAAACTCAATCGAGCGACATCTGACGGTGTATAGGATACGAATAAATCCTCAGTTTTTGCTGGATCCTTAAAAAACGAACTGGCGTTGGTGAGCGCATATTGAGATGGCCCCTTAAATACCTCTCCTTGAGCGGGTCGGAACAATGCTCCACTATATATACTAAACGTTGAAAATTCAGCGTCACGGGATCGAGTAGAGAAATCCCCAAAATAACCTGTGGTTAAAATACTACCATCCGCTTGAGGGAGAACCTGACCTGGCAATAGGGAAGCGTTTGGTTTAAGTTGAACAACAAAAGCACCTGGCACTAGCGCATATCGAGCAGGCAAAAGCGTATATTCGCCTGCTGGAAAATCTCCACCACTATTTAAAAAAATGGTCTTGCCCAACATGACCGCAGCTGAACTTTGGGTCATATTTAAATCTCTTGGTGCATATGCCTGATTGAGATTGGGGATAATCGCATAAGTATTTGGTTGCGCTAGTGCATCACTACTACCACCTAAGCCAGGAATCCACTCATAAGCAAACATATCTCCGCCCGCGGATAAATCCAGTACAGCATTCTGTTTTAGATCGATATTAGCGGCTTGAAGATTAATTTCACTCTCTACTAAAGGACGAGATTGACCTTGTTGAGGGTTAAAAACCTCACCTGCAGTCGTAGTAACGCCAAAAGGAATGATTAAGTTATTTGCAGATACCGATGTAACACTGTTCGCCCCCAAAACGATTTGGTCAGCGTTTAAGTTTATTACGCCAAATGGAGCGGTCAGCACACCATTACTATTGATGACGCTTGCTTCGAGATTGAGTGTCCCGCCGGCAGACAATATAGGCGCAGCCTGGAGTTGACTTGGGTTGATATTGATTTGACTGTTTTCGCCTAAGGCCACAAAACTTAGTCGGCCACCAGATTCAGGATAGATTTGTCTGGCAGTTATATTGAGTTGACCGTTGGTAATTAAACCCCCATCAGTAGCCAGTTGAGAGAACTGCACTTGGCTTCTAGCACCCTGACCGTGAACATCATAATGCGTATTGATGTTAGTTTGATTGACTCCATTAATGGTTGTCACACCATCTAAATACACTTGGTTGGCATATAAACTTAGATTACCGTTACCCATCTCGTTGCTTACGCTATCGCGTAAAGACTGATTAATGACTTGAGTAGGACTGCGAAGCGTTATATGCCCTGCAGTCATCGAAACATTGCTTTGATTCAGCACTTGCGTTACTGGGCTATCAATCATCATGTTGCCAGCAATCATCAAGTCAGCGCTTTCAGACACCACAAAACGGCTTGCCGCAGTCGGCACATCCAAGTAAGTTTTAATGGATAAATTGGCAAAGCCTGCCTGCTCAATTTGATCCGCAGATAATTGTCCTTTGAGGTAGGTCACAGACTCTAAGCTTGCCGATAATTGATTATTTTTTAACGGGTCACCAAGACTAATACCTTGCGTAGTCATTTGTTGATTATTGGTCAAGTAAAAATTGCCACTACCGAAAGGGAAAGCCTGTTGCTGAGAGAAAGGAATTGGAATATAGGTCAGATTTAAGCTTCCATCTTGACCACTCCCACTTGCTTGGGCTAAGAAATGACCATCCAATAGCATGCTGCCAGCTGCATTGATATTGATGGTCCCAGCACTGCCAAAAAGGGTTTCTCTTGACACACCAGTGCTTGTTTGCATATCGGTCACTACGGATGCCCCAGATACATCCATTAACGCGCCTTGTTTCATTACGACAGCGCCTTTAAGCAACGCGCTCTGTCGGGTATTGATATTGATAGTCCCCGCAGCTAATACTTGTTTATTGAGAAAATTAGAACGTGAGTCAGGTAACGTTATCGTTGATCCACGGGCAACCAAAGATGCGTTCTCTCCAATAAAAACCATTTGATTTGGAAGCTCAGCCACATCTGAATTCACATCATTGATACTCAAGTCAATGTTGCCACTTGGAGTATTGATGCTACCAAGCACATTCACTTGTTTGCCGGCGCGCAAAGTAACACCACCACCAATATCGGTTAATAATGTTGTATTAGATGCAAGAGTCACCACACCTAGGTTAAATGCCGACTCTTCGGATGGTGATGTAGGCGACTCAAACCATAAAGAACTTGCTTGGCGAGTAAAATTGGGAAGCGAACTGACTTTTGCCACACCAGTCATCGCCTGACCGCTGGAATTAGCAAATCCAGATTGCATAGTCCAATTTTGCATCTTGCTATACAAGGTTTGGTCTGTGCCTTGATTATCACCAATATTTACATTGAATGCTTGAACTTTGTACTTAGCAAAGCCACCTTGAGAAAAGAATTCAGCTGACAAACTAATATCTGTAGGCGATTGCGCTAGATTAGATGCAACATACAAATCCCGCTTAAATGCGGTATCTCCAAAAACGATGGATAAATCGCCGCCACGATCAAAGCCGTATGACTGTAATATTAGATTTTCCGGCAAAGCATCATAAGTCTTGAAGGAAATATTGCCTGCGTGCCCACCTTCAAAATGCCCAAGATAATCTACAGAAGCGCCCGCTGAGGCATCCAATTTTACATTTTGCCCAAAGCTAGTATCTCCGAGCGTGATATTTCCGCCATCCCTGGCTAACTGTTCAGTAAACCTTCCAGCCACTCCGGGACGATCATTGGTAAATCTTCCGGCGGTACTAATGACGACATTATCAGAAATGTTTGTTTTGAACGATTGCAAAGTCAAATTTGAATTAGGTGCATTGATATTCGCGTTTAGATTCGCCACAGTGCCGCTGATAGGGGTTCCTATCACTAGACTCCCATGCGCATTAAGATTGATTTGCTGGTTAATCGTAATTTGATCAACTTTTGAGAAATCTATACGATTAAAGCCATTGTCCAAAAAGTCTGTATTGATGATCGTATTAAAGTTATTTGCATTCGGAAGAACATCCGAAAAATCAAATTGATTTGGCAATTGAGAGGCTTGTGCATCAACTGTCAGGTTACGCGCACTTGCAATCAACTGTCCACCGAGCGGAATATCATGGTTGATGAGCTGCTGGGTACTCACACGAGTATGAGCTAGCAACTGGCCAGACATCAATAATGCATTTGTGCGCTCTATACTGACCGGAGTAGTCAAATTGACAGTGCCCGCATTAGCACCCTCAAAATAACTGGCCACATACTCGGAAGAACCACCAACTACAAGCGTTTCACCAGAGCCCCATCTTGGATGGTTGCTAGTATAGGTATCCGCAATTGTATCGTAAGGAACACCGGGCACAGCCTGAGAAATAGGAACTAGCTTTCCATCAAAACTTAGCTGTGACTCTTTAATTGTTCCAGCAGTATAAGTTGTGCTTCCGCCTGACACATTAATCAAAGACCCGGGGCTGAGAATTAATTCCTGACTGGTCACGAGATTAACATTACCTGCGTTGACCAAACGCTCCGCCACTGTAACGGGTTTTAAATCAAGAAATGGCTGAATATCAAATAAGTCTGTACCTTTTCTTGCGTCAACATATACGGTACTTCTGAACAATTCGCCACCTCTGAGTATGGGGGCATCTTTAAGTTGATCAGAAAAAAGTTGTATCTCTAATTGATTGCGCGACATGGGAGCAATAGCATTGACCCCTGACACATCAATAATGCCATTTTCACCCAACATAATCCGGCGAGTAGCACCATTGTTGACAGGATTATTGCTTAAGGAACTCAACAGAGGTGAAGCATCAAATTCTGCTCGCACTGTTACATTGCCACCCTTAGCACTGATAGCCCCATCAATATTAATCATACTACCCTCGATTAATACTTCTGATGTTTTGAAGGGCTGAGAAACAATTGTTTCTTCTTGATCATTCAATTCTGGCTTAACTTCAGTGATACTACCTTTGCCTAGCGTAACCACGCCATTTCTTCTACCAGTAACATTCACACCAACCACATTAGTGCGGTCTTGCGCTATCAAACGAATTGATCCATTGGCTCGAACAGATGTGGATGCAGAGATGGTGCCATTCTGATTGACAGCCAAACCCATCATACTGACATTACCCCGGTCAGCAATTAGTTTCCCCAAGTTTGTTGCTGTACCACCTCCATCCACCTCAACAAGAAAACCAGCGGGATCAGCAGAACCCCTGAGCCAAATTTTCTCACCGGCAGCCAAAATTGTTTGACCTTCTGGGGTTCTAATAATCGCGTTTTCCTCGACCTTGACGTTAGGCGCAAACAGCATCACCTTGCCATTTTTAGCGGCATTAATTTGCGCCCCACCCTCTACAAGTACTTGTGCATTCTGTATTTTTTGGCTAGCTTCTGGGGATAAATCGAGAGTTGCTACGAGTGAAAATGCATTGGTAAATGTTTGCTCGTTTACAAATCCATCTTGAAATAATTGATTAGTGATATTCAGCGTACCAGCATAGAGCGAACCAACGTTGAATTGGGCATCTTTACCTATGATGATGCCATTAGAGTTAATAAAGTATAGATTCCCAGCAGCATTCACTAGACCATTTAACAAACTTGGGTTCACATCATGAATTCGATTTAGCATCGACCAACCAGCTTGCATAGTGACATTAAATTCTTGACCTTTAGCCAGATTTAATTGATTAAAATCTACAATGGCTCGAGGAACTAACTGTTCAAACTGAATTTTATTGGCGTCAGACGCAATCACTCTTGTTGAGTTGCCCACAATATTTTGAATACTAATACCAGCGGGCAGATTATCTGCCCATGCAGACCCGACAGCACTAAGTCCGACTAATAACTGAATGAATCGCATCACCCATTTTTTTGTCTGGCGCAGACTTTTATTTTTACTTTTACCTTTACTGCCTACAGTGGACTCAGATACGGGCACCAAAGCATTCAAAAAAAGACTGAAAATCAATTTATAGCGATTTTTATTCATATGAATTCTTTCTTGGCTAACTTAGGTTGATGGGTAAATTAATCACTTCTACCACTCATACCCTAATCTGAAATGTACTCGCTTATCCCCAGCATTCACTTGCATGGTATCTTGCAAAGCTTGCGCATAATCTAGATATGCAAACATACCTTTGTTGGTTTTTAATTTAATCCCTAAACCTGTCGAACTAATATGTTGTGCAGATTGGTTTGTTGCTGAGTTATATACTTTTACGATGCCTGCATCATAAAAGGCAAACATGTAGAAATCTTTTAAAGAATCCGCAATGGTTTGTTGAGTTAGATATTTTTTGAGAGGTGGAGTGCGCAACTCTAATGCTAGTTGAACACCATTATCACCAAGCATGGATGACTCCAGATACCCTCTTACGCTATCCACCCCTCCAACAGCAAATTGTTCAGGGGCAATCAAGGCCACGCTAGACAGTTGTGCTTGCATCCTTGCTTGAACTGTCCAATCATATGGGAAACGTTGTAAATGCTTTAATTCACTGCGCAGATAAGCATAATTCGGTTTCGCATTTTGGCGACGATAGCTAAACTCTTCTTCGGTGTTACCCATGCCTCTTGGTGCGGCACTCATAGTGACATTCATTTGAGTTTGGAATGTGTCCGTTTGAATCGTTCCATCGTAGCCAAGGGAGAAGCCCAAATAAGAAACTGGAGAGTTGATAGTTGTATCTGCACCAAGCAACACAACGCTTTCTTTAAAGTTTTTATAATCCACTCCCATGGTGATGCTGTGATAAAACTGATTGAAACCTTTGAGTGGATGAATATAACGAGCACCTACAATTTCACCTCGACCAATCACGTTCACGTCACCTACTGCGGCGATGTCACTGTCAGAGACGACTGCATACATTGCAAAATAATCCCCATTTTGTCTGGGGATTACATAAGTCCCAGAAAACACCTTAACCTCATTAAAGTCTTCTGGTGATGTTTGAAAAGAAAGCCCGATACTATGATCTTCTTGCCACAAGTTCTCGTACCGTAAGGAACCATTCAATCGAGTGCGCGTTGTACTAGGTGCATATCGATCGTTAAGTTCTAAATTACCATGCAGAGGTAATTTATCCTGTACTTGCAAATCAACCTCCACCTTACCTGGTGACTTTCCAGGCCTTAGTACAGGCGAAACCTGGCGATTTTGGGTACGATTGACTGTATCTAATTGAGCTTGTGCCGTTGGAAAATGTGGAACTTTCCCTTCCTCAAAGGCTTGCACACGTGACTTCAAAGATTTATGCGTAGTAAATTTTGCATCCTTAATCCGCAGGCGCTCAACCTCTCCCTCAGTCACCAACAACTTCACCACTCCATGATCTACATTTTGCTCAGGGATACTCACACTGACTGTCAGATACCCTTGATTTTGATAAGCCTGCTCTAGCGCTGAGCGTGCTTTTTCAACATCATCTATGGTTTTTTCCTCGCCCAAAAAGGGATAAACAGCCTGTTCAATGTGGGTTTTTTTGAGAACGGAATTACCGTCAACGACAAACTCAAATATATTAAACGTAAGAACAGGTTTGGAATTAGCCTCAGCAACCTTTGCCTCTGTAGCTTTAGTTTGAGTACTAGCGGGATCAACAATCCGCTCATTGCTTTCAACCACATTCAAATTTGATTCGTTGACTAATGAGTTTGTTCGATTTTGATCATTACCATCAGTTGCAGCTTGTTCAGGCAACCCTGCCCATGCATTTGCAAAAACAAATAAACAAAGCAATAAAACTATTGATCGAAAAAAATTCAAATTTAGGGTTTGCAAATGCATTAGATATAACAATGTTGAGAATAGATGCTTATTATCGGTCTGAATTATGACAACTTCATGAAGGGGATTAGTCTAATAATCACGTAATTAGTTACGCTAAAAAAAAGCACACCCAAAATTAGGGTGTGCTTTTATAAGAAATTGATTTAATGATTAATTATATAAAATCAATTGATTTATTGTGCTGGAAATTCAATCGGTGTCGCACAGTTGCTTCCAAAATTAGTCATCTTAGCTATTTCTACTCCATATGTACAAGATGAACCGTTACCAGGATTGAGGGTTAGACCACGAGGGAAAGTTGTGCAGGTTTCAGCAGGAGGATTTTTTAATTGAGCAGTGATTTCGTTTAAAACGGAAGCTTCAAAAGCAGTCTTTGGATGCTGCCCATCTGCACGGATGAACTGTCTCATTTCCATATGAAATTTATAATCACCTTTAGCTGCGGACTTACGACCAGAGGCTACATCATCTGCTTCTGGATGAACACCATCAAGTTTAATATAGCGATAACCATTACTGGAAGATGAATCGGTACGCCAGTTATTCTCCACCGACAGAATACCAATTGCAAATTGGTCAGCAGCATTCCCAGCATTAGATGCGTTAGTAAGTGCAGTTTTTACGTTACCAGAACCCGAATGAAGAGTAACTTCATAACTGCCTGATACTGAATTAGATGCATCAGATGGCTGAAGTGCTTGGTTTACTCCACTTGCACAAGGATTTTTTAGGAAAAATGCATTTGAGCTTGCTTGTGTACCTGATGTTTCGGCGCGACGGGCAATGATCACTTTTGCTGTATTACCAGGCAACAAAACATCCCAAGTAGTCGTACCATTGGCTGCTATCAAGCTTGCGTATTGAGAACTATTAATGTTGGGAGCATTGACTGGATCGAATGCATTACCAACATCCGCAAGACCCTGAGCAGTTTGAAGGGCACGATATAAAGGTATACTTACCGCCACACCAAATACCTGACCAACACCCACTTCGGATTCTGTACCCTTCGATGATACATTACCACCGCCAATGTTTGCTGGGAATAGCGCAGCTTCAACGTCTGAATATCCACCAACAGGACGCTGAGGGCCAAGAGTATCAGCAGATAATGCTGTTTGGTTGAATGTATTGTCAGCAGATGAGGCTGTTCCACCTGGCCCTGAAAGGGCTCTCCCTACCAGGGTACAGCCTTTATAAACTAATGCATTGTTTTTTGAGTTTGCATTATCTGTATATGATGCGGAAGCTGTACAACCGTTACCTGTGCCAACATATTTAACTCGGGCTAACACTGAATTGACAGTATGAGGTGTGTAAGCGTTTAAAGAACCACCGTCGAGCGTATGATATAACACTGAAACCTTTCCTCCGCGCTTACATGCGTAAGCGCTAAAGTTACCAATTGATCCTGGTCTTAAGTTTGTTGTTCCAGATTGACTAGAAAATATTGTATTAGTGTCCACATCACAGCCTCGTACCCAACCCTCATATACTGTCTGTGTTGGGGCTGTAGCGCCTGTAATCCATGCCTGTTGAAGTGTTGCCGCAGTGTTAGCCGCATCAATTTCAGCAACCGTCACGGGAGCTGCATAAGAAATAGCTGAAGAACTTAATCCTGCAACAATCATAGCTATCTGT
>CAYYBG010000033.1:0-12086 GCA_964470195.1 uncultured Methylophilaceae bacterium
CAAATAAAAATTTTTTTATGAACTTTGGGAGAGAATAAAAGAATAATTTGATCAATTAGCCACTTGGTTGATTAATAATTAGAGTTTTTTAAAGAAATAATACTCTTTAAATTTAAACTATCTCAATTTCAGGCATCGGAAAAATTAGCTTACCCCCTGAGGATAAATAATCTGTTTCGCGTTTGATTATCCCCTCTTTAAAATGCCAAGGTAAAACCAAGAGATAGTCCGGTTTCATCGACTTAACTTCCTCTTCAGATAATATGGGGATATGAGTACCCGGAGTTAGTGCGCCAAATTTATCTGGATTAACCTCAGCAATAAAAGGTATGTCTTTATTTGTTAAGCCACAGAATTGTAGTAGTACATTTCCTTTAGTTGATGCACCGTAACCCATAATTTTTTTTCCATCAGCGTTTAAATCACGAATTAGTCTCAAGAGATTTTCACGGTGCTGAAAAACTCTATCCTCAAATTCTCGGAATGGTTTAGGGGTGTGTAAACCCATCCTTTCTTCTTGACCAAGCATCCAGTTAATCACAGCATTGTTTGGTACTAAATTAGAATTTTTATGTCCTGCAGTAACAGCGAAACTTCCTCCATTAATTGAATTCATCTGAACATCTATTATTTTGAGGTCATAACTTTCTAATAAATTTTTAACAACACCCAATGAATAGTATTCTAGATGTTCATGGCATACAGTATCATAAGCATTCATTCTTAACATTGAAGGCATATAACTTTGTTCGAAGTGCCATATTCCCTCAGGTTCAAGTATTTCACGAATATCTCTTACGAAACTAGCAGGAGTTTCAAGATCATAAAACATAGATATTGATGTGATTAATTTTGCTGATTTTCTAGGAAATACAGATCGAAATATTTCTGAGGAAAAAAAATCAGGAACGAGCTTTATATCATGTGTATAAAATTTTCGAAATTTATTACCAGTTGGATCAATACCAATTCGTTTTATACCTTGTATGTTAAACGAATTAAGTAGAGTAGCATCATTACTTCCGATATCTAGGACTATGTCACCGGAATGAATCGGAATTAAACGCTGGAGATACATCACTTTCTGCTGAAGATGTTCAACCATTGATTTATTTAGTCCAGATCGATAGCCATAGTTCTCGCCATACATTTCTCCTAGATCATAAGTATGTTTTAGCTGAAGTAGGCCGCTATCTGGGCACCACACCAAATTTAATGGGCCTGATGTAACATTTTCATTAATGTTTCTGGGAAATACTCCCGTAAGGGATTGAACTCCCAGGTCTAGAACGGAAATTAGATTGGAGCTACCGCTGATTCGGCACTTATGAATCTCTTTAGCACTCATTTGTCAGAAATTATCCTAAATTAATTTGATGAAAGATAAATATTAAATATAATAACTACAAACCGATGGGCGACGGCTGTATACGATGTCCCAAAAATTTCCCGCTCCAAAATGATTGTGGATGATAGTAGTTAAACTCCTCGCCGAAATTAAGGTTATAGTAACCATACTCATAAACATAATCAGGAATAAATTGTTGTTGTTTATGAGACAGAAAATAAGCAAGTTCTTTAGAATTTTTTGGGCATAAAAAACCTGGTTCATCTAACCATGCAGCACCACCTAGTATCACAGAGGGCTTTCCCATAAATGCAGATTCAATCCCCACCGTAGAAGTAAAAGAAACAATACATTCTGCATTTTCAATAATTGAATAAGTGTCATATTTTTTATCTGATTCCAGGATCATAGTGTTTTCGTCAGCCTGAGCGTTCCAAAATAAATTTTCTTTTGGTTTTGATTTCATTATGGGGTGCACTCGAACAACTAGGAGCTTTCCAAGACCTTTGCAAATATTTTTCAATAAAAGAAAAGACTCCTGCTGGGATCCAAGGTATCCATTCACATTATTTCCAGGGATCCATGCGAATTCATCTTCGCTACTTGGAAAGTAGGCAATGTACTTTTTATTCTGTAAGAATGTAGGAATTCTATTATCGTCAAATACTCTTGGGGAGGGCCAAGACTTGCTGGTACCATTTCTCATGTCCCAGTACCATCTCGCCCCAATTGAGCGAAGTATATCCTTGTCAACAACGGAAACTGCTTTTTTTATTCTATTTTTTTGATCTTCCATTCTATAGTGGTGTCCAGTATAAAGTGCATATTTATTTGTTGTACCACCGCGCTCATGTTGAAGTGTTTTAATGTTTAAATCTTTGGCAGCCCACTCAATTGGAGCACAGGAAGCCCAACGACCATTAAAGTAATAAATTAAATCGGGTTGAATTATTTCGACTAAATTTTTAGTTGCAAAATATGTGTTTATTCCAACCTCTGTAAGGATACGCGAATTTTCAAGATTTTTGCCGGCTGTCAAATCAGGTTCAGCATCAAAAGTAAAATTTGAGATAACTGAGGTAACTATTGTAAATAGTTCCCATCTGTCAAGAAATCGCTTTTTATTAATTATGAATTTTGTAAAATCCTCCTCCGACAAATGAACCTTCTTGATGTTTGGATATACAACGGGGATATTCCATTTCTTGCAAATTTCCTGAATATTTGCTAAAATGAATCCTGCTAGAGCTTTGTGACTTGATTTGGGGTATTGATCAGAAAACTCCCAATACCCATTCCAGTGAAAAATGGGACTAATAAAAACGGAAGAACCAGCATTTTTCTCATTAATTGCAATTTCTAGACTTGTGTCAGTATGAGGGGTCCCTGGACAAGACTCAATAATCAAAACTTTTTTCATGTGGATTGCCTTGATGCATTGTTTTTTTTGTGAATTATTTGCAAATAGCCGAGATTGTTTTGGGCATAGTTATCAAAATAGAAAGACGCCAATTTACCGACCGAAAAATCTTGAATATCTAAATTATTTTCTGTTTTAAATATAATCGCTTCCCCAATTAATTTTTTTATATAAAAAATAATCCTGAAAAAATCATTAATACTAATATGAAAATTTCCATCAATTTCAGAATATTTATTATTAGGATTTATGCTATTTGTTTTATCAAATTGATGAAAAAACTCAGCCTCATTTTTGGATAATGATCTCTTTATTGAGTCTAGGTAACTCAGAAAAAATATATTATTAGTAATTAAGTTAATTCCAATATTTCGCGTATTAGTTAATGAGTCTGGAGTTTGGCTGATTACATCCTCAATAAATATTTTATTATCAATTAAAAATAAACTACTTTTAGTATTTAATGATAGTACTGACTTTGGTCTGGCATTTGGTTCAATTGATCCAAGATAGTCTGCTAATGACAAGAGACCTGAAAAAATTCCAATATGGGAATTGAGTAGGGAGTAACCAAAATCAGCGTCGGAAAAGGCCGTATTATTTTTATACCCTCCTAAACCGCATGCGACAAGACTGTTGATTGAAAATTTTAAATTTTCATTTGTAAAAAAAATTAGCATTATATTTTTACCGAATAATAATTTGGAACCTCGATATATTTATAGTTGTGCACTACGTCGTTAATCTCATCATTTCTGAATATGTGTTTAACGATTGCTTCATGGTTGTTAAAATCTGTAGTGTGCCCCCAATTTTTAAGTTTAAAAAGCATTTGATCCGGGCTTCTTACCCAAGAGTAGTGGTGAATCATGGGTTCAAAATCATTTCCCAAGACATACCTAAAAACTTTAGTATTGGGCGATGAGTATGCAATGTGGTCGCGCTCCCTATCGCCAAATATCGTGTCCGATGAAAGTCGATTTATGTGTGCTAATACTGGAGTATCCTCCCAAGTAAGAGCCTGAAAGATTGGTTTTTTAAAGTACCAATAGTTAGCAATTTTAAATATATTAAACTCATTTAGTTGATGAGTTTTGTTCCAGAGTTTAAATCTATTGCCATCAGGTATTTCATCTACATCAAGAAATAATACCCATTTATTTTTTGAGATATTCTTAACACCATAGCTTCTTGCAAGATTATGCCAATATGCATGCGGTCTATTTTCTACGCCCTTTTGTTTTTTGAGGTCAATATTTTTATCTACTGGGTATTCAGTAAATTTAACAAACGGATATTTATTTTTTTTTTCATTAATGTGAGCATGATTTTCAGATTTTCCGTCATATAAGTGTGAACCATAACTTACAACAATCTCATTAGAAAATTTTGAACATTCTTCAATGCATGCATCTATAAAACTTTGCTCATTAGAGCAATAATTAATAACAACGGCAATATCTTGCATTTTATTTCCTTTGAAATTATTTAACTTAAAATTGAATTTTAAAACCTATTAGTTTTTTACTAAAAGTTTTCTATATAAAAATTCGGCATACATTAGGGTAAAGTAAAATGTCATTTTCACAGTAAAAATTAAATCCAAGTTTTGTTATTTTATCTCTAGTTAATTTATTGTTCTTTTCAAATTTTAAGTCTTTTCTTGTGACTTTAGTGGCCTAGATTGGCGGGCAAGACCTTCGCGGTCTTACCAAAGTGTCCGAGTGAAGTAAGCTCTTATAAAGGAGCATCATAGCGTGTTCAGACTGCATAGCATGTGCCGCGTTCTGATGGTGTGCCGTATTGCTTATTACACTTAGCTCAAAGAGCCTCAAACACCTTGCGCTCTTGAGGGCGTCAAGTTATCAGAGCGGATCCGTTATTATTATGGTCAGAGTATGGGGATCTATCGCAGTACCTGTATTTACTATTGCCCCAAAGAAGCGAGCATCAGAGTTGTAGCGAGTACCATGTGGTAAGACTCATGAAGGCTACAACTGCCCTTAATCGGCGGGTATAAGCGTCCAGATTATCAGCTTGGTAGACTCGCTTTAGTCTTACCCAACTCAATTACATGGCTCCAATTTACCCATGGAGCAACCGATAAGGCGTGGGTGACGGATATTGCCTATATCCGGACCTATGATGGCTTGTTGAACCTGGGGGATGGTGGATAGATCTTCACTCCAGATTATTGGTTGGCTGGAGTATGTAAGCAAGGATGAAACCGGCTTGGTGCTTGAGGCCCAAACCATGGCCATCTGGGGTAGAAAACTAAAGAACGAGCTTATTATCCACTCCAATTAAGGAAGCTAGTGTGGAACTGATGAGATTGGGCGCTGTTACAAAAATCAGCGATGAAGCCCAAGCGTGAGCTGATGTAGTAACTACTGGGTAATGCAGTTGCAGAACCTTTCTTTGGCAGCCTCAAAAGCGAATTAATTAAAAAATGGCTTTATCCCACCAGTGCATATGCAAAATCGGAAATCTTTAATTACATCATAAGTTTTACGGCCGCAGAAAATCCTTTTAGGGGAACTGGGTGGGGCTCAACGCATCTTGCTCAACTATGTCGCATAACGTTCGAGCAACGTCAAGTTGCGGTATTAAAAGTGTCTACGATATTGGGGTAAGGTGGGCGAAACAACCGAATTGACGTGTTATTTTCTCAGACTATATCTAAAGTAGTTTTGTGATTTTATGCAAGCAATCTCTAAAGATAATCGCAACATTCGTAGCAGAGTAACAAACGCTATGCAGCTCGTGCGCTTTCCCCAGGAAAACCTTAGTTGTGAAAAATCTATTGATTCAGGCTCTACGCAAGGCTCGCTTTTTGAAACGCACCCGTAATTACCGTTATGCCTATGTCCCATCGGACGGTTTATTGCCAGATACTAAAGTCTATCAAGCTCGCGCCCCGGTTGGGCGGCCCGATGATGGCGCGATTCGGTTTTATGTGTTTAGTGCTTTATACCGGGCCTTGATTTTGGAGAAAAATCAGACGCCAAAAGTCAGCCATAAGCATGGGCGCCCAACACCGATTGTTGTCTTGGCGGAGTACCTATTGGCAGGTGAGGGAGCTGGCAAATTTGAGGATCGCCTCGTTGAGTACCGCTCCTTTGTAAAAGCGTGTACCGATGGACTCATGTATCAAGACTGGTATATGGCAAGAAAAGAACGCCTATTGCGCCTCAAAAAGGCACGTCGCAAGAGATTGGAGGCAAAAAAATCGGCTACGGAGTAATTTCTGGGTGAGTATGGCTCTAATACATGCCAAAAATGTGAGATAGGCGGTTCATTTTGAATCGCTCTAATTCATTTTTTAAAGGAGCATGTTATGAATCAAGTAATACGTAAATCAGGTGGCCCCAAGACCAAAGCAGGCAAAGCCAATTCTGCAAAAAATGCCATCAAAGTAGGGATTTTTAGTAAAGGTTACTTACCCTGGGAGGATCAAGTCGCCAAGCAAGCCGAATTTGAGCGTTTGGCTCGGGAGTGGAAGGTGGATAGCCCAACCGGTATGTTGTTTTTGCGCGATATTGAACAAGCCCAACTCGCCCAAGAGCGGGTGATGCGCATGGAGCGCTTGATGATTGAAGGGGCAATGTTGTCGGTTGAGATTGCAAGCCAATTCGCGTATCACGCGCCCATTGATCCGCTCTTAGTCTCTCGGCTACCTAGCTGGTTTTTTCTAGAAGATGATGGTGGGCAAAAGGAGCGGGCGCTTTTTTTGGATATGGTTTTTAGGCAAGCCGATGACCTAAAAAATCACTACAGCGATCAACGGGTCGCACAAGTAAAAACCGAGTATCCAGAACTCTATGAGTACATCATGGGTGACTTGCCCCAGCAAAGCTCCTTTGTGATGACCCTAGCCCAAATCTTTAAGCAATCACAGCCAACCCTCAATTTGGGGGCGCTAATGAACGAGATCTCCGAGGATTTTCACTTTCACTTGCTTTGGGCTAGCAACCCCAGTCGTTTTCAGGGCATCATCGATGGTCTAAGAGCGCAGAAAATTATGGAATTAATTGACTACGATAAGAGTAATCGGTACATGACAAGTTTTCAAAATCGCAAAATCCGGGCAATCCAAGGCTTGATTGGATTGCAACAGCATGCGAAAACCAACTGCTCAGTAGATTCGCACGATCGGGTACTCTCCATTGCCTCTGAGACAAAGGCGCCTCCTAAGATGAGCGAATCCGAGGCAGCGTCAGACTCTTTAGGCGATGCCACTTGAGGGTAATGCCTCGTAAGGCAACGCTATAGCTGCGTTGGCGTTTTGCAAAACGAACTGGGTGAAACGAGCTACTGACATGACTCCAGGGGGTCGCCCCCCGGTTCATTTGTAAGCAATTCATGGAGTTGCGCCTAGGATTGCCCCTTAATGAGGGTCAATAAATATTGGCACAAAACTCCATGAGTTGCTGCGTTTGCCGAGCCCAGCTAAATTGCTCGATGAAGGCTCGCCCGTTTTTCCCAATCTGGGTTAATTGATCGCGATGGTGGTAAGCGTGCTCGAGCTTGGCAACAATCTCCTCGAGATCCGATTGCCCCCAGTCTTGGTGAATGGGGTTGGTTAATGGCGACTGCTTCGTGAGCGCATAGCAGTTGGCATTGGCAATCAGATCTAGATGACCGGTATTTGCTGAGAGGATGCAGGGCAAGCCCGCCGCCATAGCCTCCATGGCCACCAAGTTTGTGCCCCCTTCGGCGCGATTGGGAAAGAGGGCCACGTTTGCTTGGGCATAGACCGCGGGCATTTGCGCATTTGGGGTCGCGCCAACATGAATAAAGGCACTGGCGGGCAGGCCCGAACGCGCGCACCAGTTGGCAATATCAATCTGTTGATTGACGATGGTGGGCGCCCCAAAGCCATAGGGGGAATTGGCAAGGTCTTGTGAGATCGCGGGCCACGGATTATGCCAAGCGGTCATGAGGATGCTGTTCGGGTATTTTTGGTAAAACGCCCGAAAGGCAGCGAGCACAATATCCTGACCCTTGCGGTACTCCAATTTGCCGCCACTAAAAATCACAAAGCGATTGGGATTATTTGGGGCACGACTAGCCAGCGCGCCAAAGCGATTCACATCAACACCTTGCATCACATAAGCCACTTTTTTGATTCCTGCCTTGGCAAGCAATTGGGCATTCCAGCGTGAGCCGGCGATGATAAGATCAAGCGATTGCGCACGCTCCAAACCGCGCGCGGAGAAGCCCGTGTTTTCAAAAAAGATAAAGCCAATGTTGCGTTTACCCCAATGTTGATTGCTGGTAAAGGTAAAGTCATTCCCCAGGGAGTGAATTACGGTGGTGTCTTTGTGATGAATTTGACCCGCGGTATTGGCATAGGCAGCTTGGTACTGAGTCCACTCCTGTAAAGCGGGAGCTAATTGGGGAAACTTCGCGGCATCGATTCCCGGTGCATGCAGTAACTGAATAGCCTTAGGGTTGGTTTGGGTCGCTGAGAGCGCCAGATTTAAACCAAATACTCCCCAGCCATGAAATTCTGAGAGTTGCCAGGCGATCCCTAGGCGTCCGAGGGGGTGGTTATGGGCAGTCAGCATTAGATTGTAATCGGCAGAGGGTCAATATGGGGTGCGCTTGGAGCGCCGGTTATGGAATTGCCATAGTTTAATGCGTGCCGGCTTCTATCCCGCATTTGTTGAAGGGGTTCGTACAATCCGTGCGTGTTCACGCGCGTTGGTTAGCGAATGCTTGGAGTACCAATGAGATCCGTGGGGCGAGTTGGCAGATCGACTAATATCACTTTAGATTGAATACCACTGCTACGCTTTACACTATTGATCACTGGTCGCAAGTGACCCCCGATGCTGTTGCCTTGGTGGTGGGTGACAGGCGCTTGTCGTATCGGGAGTTTGCAGTCTTGATTATGCAATTGGCCAAGTCCTTGGAGGCACTTGGGGTGAGGTCGGGCATGATGATTGGGCTATCTGCCCATCAACTCAATCGGGCCTCAGAGCTCATTTTGGTTTTATCCATTCAGGCACTTGGTGCGGTTCGGGTGAGCGATTATTCCGAGGCTCAGGTCCGTCGTGCCTGCGCTTTGATTTTGCTCTTTTCACCAAGCGCACTCGATATCGAGGGTGCCACCTGTATTCGCCTTGATCGGCAATGGATTGAGAATGCTCAAAACACCGAACTCTGCAGCGCTGATGGGTATTTATTGAACCATTCCCCCACATCAACGCAGGCAATCCTTTTTGGCCATACCTCGGGTACAACCGGTCAGAAGAAATATTTTTTGGAGTGTTACAGTGCGATTTGCGCGCAAATTGAGCTCATTCGAATCCATTATTTTGAGGGCGATACCAAACACTTTATTTGCCTCTATGGAATCGAGCTTTCCTCAGCTTATGTAGCCGCGTGTGCGGCATTTCAGAAAGGCGGTGCTGTTATTTTTTCCTCGCGCGAGGACTTTGTGCACGCAGTAAGAACTTATCCGAGAAGCCATGCCAACATGCTTTTGCGCGAAGCCACCTTCTTTGCCACTACCAATTCGGTCAAGTTGCCCTTAGATCAACGGCTAGCTAGCCTTCGCGTTCTAGGCGCGCATTTACCGAGTCGTGTGAGGATGCGCTTAGCCGAGGATCTCGCCTTGGTTGTTAAGAACTCCTATTCTTCGAATGAGGCAGGCCAAATTGCCGAGGTGTTACCAAACGGCGAGGCTCGCATTTACCCTGGCGTCGAACTCCAGATTGTGGATGGGCAAGGCCAAGCGCTGCCCAACGGATCCCTTGGGCGGGTTGCTACACGATCGGCTCAGCAAATTTCCGCTTACCTTTGGAATCCATCACTCAATGCGCATCACTTTCGGGATGGCTGGTTTATCAGTCATGACATGGCGTACCTGGCAGCTAATGGTTCTTTAGTGCTGGTGGATCGGGCCGATCACATGCTCAATTTGGGCGGCATTAAAATTTCTCCAAAGCCTTTTGAGGACAAAATCAAGCAACTTGCTTGTATCCGGGATTGCGTCTTGATGGCTGAAAACGAGCACTTTGATGTTGAGACCCTCTTGGTCGGCATTGAGACCACTCAGGCAGTGGATCACGCCGCCTTTAACACCGCGATCGGGGCGATCTTGCAAGAGGCGTTTGCGGCGTGCCGCATTTTTTATGTGCAGGAGTTTCCGCGCACGGAAACCGGGAAGGTTAAGCGGCATGTGCTACGAGCGCATTTTCTTAAGGAAAGTTCATCGGCAGGAATCGCGGCTTGGGGCCATGCGGCGCCAAAGGTCGACAAGCCAGTCTAATTGCGGGGGCTAATCCCCAAGGTTTTGGGCACTAGATGCGTACAAAGGTCAATTTTAGGCCCATTTTTGTCAATTAATCCCACAAAATCAGTCTATTAAGTATTCCTATATGAAGTTCTGTTACACTTCCTATATGAATTCCATTATTCAAATTCAGTTGGGGGTTGATGCCCCGATCGCAAAGCGCCTGGAGCGCCTGCAAGTCGAATTTGCCAAGGCGTGTAACTTTATTGTGCCAATTGCCCAAAAAAACCATTGCTGGAATCGTGTTGCCTTGCACCATTTGGCCTATCATGCCGTGCGCGCTGCATTTTCCGAGATTGGTTCGCAAATGGCTTGCAATGCGGTATACGCAGTCTGCCGCAGCTATCGCCTGTTATTGCAGCACCCCGATAGTCCTTATGCGGACAAAAAAATACCCGAGGGGGCCTTGCCGCTTTTGGGATTTTTAAATACCTCCCCCGTCTTTTTTGATCGTCACACCCTCAGTTTGCAAAACAATCAGCTCTCACTCTTTACCCTGGAGGGGCGTTTGCGGTTTGGGATTGAACTCTGCGAGACCGATGCCCAGCGCTTTCGTACCGAAAAATTGCGCGAGGTTCAACTCGTCAATCAACAGAACCATTACTTGCTACTTCTTAGTTTTGCCGATGCCCAGGCAAAGGAGCGGGATTTGGTTCAATCGGATTGGCCGAGTTACTTAGTGTTGACCGACCAGCCCACCAAGCACCACGATTTTGTTGAAGAGGCCAATGCCCCTTCTATAGCCCCCCAAGCACGTTCTATGCAAAAGGCCTCCTAAGTGTTTTGGATTATTAATAACGCCAAGAGCACGGAGTTACGCCGAGTTTTTAAGCAACTCAGCCCTGCGGTGAAGCAATCCTTTGCGATCACCTTTGCGATGACCATTCTAACTTTAGTTGGTGTGGTGTACATGATGGAGGTCTACGACCGGGTTGTCTCTACGAAGAGTATGAGTACCTTGCTTTCCCTCACCATCGCAGTATTTATTGGCTATGCCGTGGGTGAGCTTTTGGAGATGATTCGTAGTCAGCTGATGTTGCGCTCAACCATGATGTTGGAAACCGATTTATCCGAGCGAGTCTTTCGGGCGATTCACCGTGCCAACTTGCAAAAAACGCCCGGGGTCCATGTGCAGCAAATGAAGGACTTGGGGATGCTAAGGGGGTTTTTAACCTCTCAGGGAATGTTTGCGCTCTTGGAAGTGCCTACCGCCTTATTTTTTCTGGTGCTCATTTTTATGATTAACCCGCAGATGGGATACTTCTCCTTAATTGGTCTGTTGGTGCAAACTGGTTTTACTTGGATTAACGCCACTAAAGTTGACCCGCCACTGCGCAAAGCACAAGCCTCTGCGCTCGAAGCGATGTATTACTGCTATGAAATCATGCGCAATTCGCAGGTGATGCATGCGCTTGGCATGTCGCGCAATTTAGAAAACATGTGGCTTGAAAAGCAAAAGAAAATGATGGCCGAGCAAGCCAAGGCCTCTGAATTTGGCGGCACGGTCATGAGTGCCTCAAAGTTTTTGGGCATGACCCAGGGCTCCCTCCTATTAGGCTTGGGCGCACTCTTGAGTATTTACGGCCTCATGGATGGCGGTGGCGCCATTTTGATTGTGGCCTCCATCATTGGTGGTAAAGCCTTAACCCCACTTATGCAAATGCTCACCTCATGGAAATCCATTGTTGAAGCCAAAATGGCCTTTGATCGCTTGGATAGCTTAATTTCAAGTACACCACCGAACGCTGAGGGGATGCCCTTGCCGCCCCCCGAAGGGAATTTGGTTGCCGAGCAATTGGTGGTGGCGGCCCCGGGTTACCCCGTTCCGATTTTGCGAGGCATTAGCTTTTCCTTAGCCAAAGGTAATACCCTGGTGGTGATTGGTGCGTCGGCTTCGGGTAAATCGACCCTGACTCGCGCACTTCTGGGGATTTGGCCCTCCAATGGCGGCAAGGTGCGCTTAGATGGCGCGGACGTCTACCAATGGAACAAAGACGAAATGGGGCAGTACGTGG
>CAYYBG010000033.1:12186-20742 GCA_964470195.1 uncultured Methylophilaceae bacterium
TTAGATGGCGCGGACGTCTACCAATGGAACAAAGACGAAATGGGGCAGTACGTGGGTTACTTACCCCAAGAGGTGGATTTATTTGATGGCACGGTCGCTGAAAACATCGCACGCTTTGGTAAGCCTGATTTGGAGCAAATCGAGACGATATGTAAATTGATCAATATTCACGACATCATCATGGCTTTGCCCGAGGGCTATCAATCGAACATTGGCGATGAAGGCGTGGTGTTCTCTGGTGGGCAGCGCCAGCGCGTTGGTTTAGCGCGAGCGCTCTACGGTTATCCAAAATTCATTGTGATGGACGAGCCCAACTCCAATCTTGATAGCGAGAGCGAGCGCTACTTAATTGGCGCGATTCGCCACATGAAATCGCTGGGTTCTACGCAGGTGATTGTGACCCACCGCAGCACCCTGATTAACGAAGCCGATTATCTGATGATGATGCGCCAAGGCACCATCCAGGCGTATGGACCGCGTGAGGAAATCATTGCGGCGATTCAAAAATCCCAAGCGCCAAGTGCACCTGCCTTAGCGCCTGCCACTGAAAATACGCAAGGATAGGGCGATGGCTTTCCGCAATTGGTTCACCCGCTCCCATGAGGTCTTGCAAGACGAGCTCTCGCAAGTCGCTCTGTTATTTAAAAAGGAGCTCGTAGTCATCGCGATCCTTAGCTTGGTCGTGAATGTACTCATGCTGGCCCCCACTTTTTACATGCTACAGGTGTATGACCGGGTGATGATTAGCCAAAACGAGCTCACCCTCATCACGATTACGGGGGTGATTGTATTTTTATTTGTGGTAATGGCGTTTTCCGAGTGGATTCGTACCAAAATTTTAATTCGCGTGGGCGTTCGGTTTGATCAAATCCTCAATCGCCGCGTGTTTACCGCTACCTATCAGGAGCGACTAAAGGCATCGTCGGTCAATGCGCTTGAGACCCTGACAGACTTAAATGGGGTACGCACTTTTATGACCGGTAACGGCATCATTGCCTTTTTTGATATTCCATGGAGCCCCATTTACATTTACGTTTGCTTTTTGCTTCACCCGGTGTTGGGCTGGACCGCTTTAATTTTTGCCGTGGTTCTGTTGATCATGACCTTCGTCAGTCAATACTATATGGAAGACAATGTCGAAGTTGCCATGATCGAAAAGGTACAAGAGCACGATACCATTGTGAAAAAGCTCCGTAATCCCGAGTTGGTGGAGTCGATGGGCATGATTGGCCCTTTATTTCGGCAGTGGATGAGACGCCATGCTCGGGTTTTAAAAATTAGTGATGAGGCAACCCGAACTAGCGCATACCTGAGCGCCGCCAATCAATTTGTCCGTCAAATGCAAGGTTCTTTGGTGTTAGCAATTGGTGCCTGGTTGGTGGTGATGGATGAGTTACGACCGAGCGCTATGATTGCGGCAAACCTTTTGGTGATGCGCGGTGTTGCCCCGATCGACTTAATTGTTAAAACGTGGGAACAGTTTTTAATTGCGCGCGTTTCGTTTGCGCGTCTTTCCAAGCTACTTAAAAATAATCCCATCGTTACTAAGCAAAACTTTGCCCTGCCACCACAGGGTCAGGTGGTTTGTAAAGATCTTGTGGCATTAGCAGAAAATCGTGAAGAGCCAATCCTGAAAGGCATTAATCTGCAATTCATTCCAGGCAAGGTCACCGTGATTTTGGGTCCGTCTGGATCTGGAAAGTCCACACTCTCGCGCTGCATCTTAGGCATTTGGCCGATGCTAGAAGGGGAGGTATTACTTGATGGCAACAATATTTTGGATTATGACCGGGAGCAGTTGGGCCCCCATATGGGCTACCTCCCCCAAGATATTGAGCTTTTTGCTGGCACGGTTGCGCAAAACATTGCGCGCTTTGGTGAGATTAATAATCAGGCGGTGATTGCGGCTGCAAAGCTCGTGGGCTTGCATGCCGCTATTTTGGCGCTGCCTTGGGGTTACGATACACCGATCACATATGCCAAAGGATTTCTCTCGGGTGGCCAGCGTCAACGCCTTGGTTTGGCGCGCGCTTTTTATCAAGAGCCAAAAGTTGTGCTCCTGGATGAGCCCAACTCAAACCTAGATCACGAGGGTGAGCGGTTTTTATTTCAGGCCATTCATACCATGAAAGATACCGGTAAGACGATTTTTATCGTGGCTCATACCCCCAGCGTGCTCGAAGTTGCTGACTACATTCTGAGCATGAAAGATGGCGCAGTCGAATCGTATGGCCCAAAGGCAGCTGTCTTAGATTGGGCAGCTAAAGCACCTACCCATTAACTGGATGGATACATAATTTATGAGTCTAAAAAATATCGCACAGCAATTGACGGATTTGTTTCGCTTTGGCAAAACGAATCCAAACTTAGAGGAAAAAGTGCAGTCGGGCGACGAGGAAATTATTTTGTCAAGCGACACAGGGCCCGCGATCCGGTTAGCGTTTTGGGTGGTTGGAATCGCCTTTGGCTCATTTATTTTATGGGCCTGGCTGGCTCCCTTAGATGAGGGGGCAACGAGTACCGGAACGGTGATGGTGGAGTTGCGCCGTAGACCTATTCAGCATATGACAGGCGGCATTGCTCAAGAGGTTTTGGTCAAAGAGGGTCAGCATGTCGAAAAAAATGCGGTTCTAGTGCGTCTGAATCAAACCAATGCGCGTTCGCAAATGCAAATTTATGAGCAGCAAGCAGCACAGCTCACTAAGCAAATTAGTGCTACTAAAGCCTTGGTCGATGAAGGTTATTACCCCTTACTCACCTATCAAGAAGCAGTTCGGCAGCGCGATGAGGCGCTCTTAAAGGCGCGAGTTGCAAAAGAGGAGCTAGAGCGCACCGAAATTAAATCACCGATTGCTGGAAATGTCTTGGGCCTTGCGATTACCCAAAATGCGGTGGTGAGCCCCGGGGCTAGATTGATGGAAATTGTGCCCAGTAATGAAACCTTGATCGTTGAAGCCAAAATTTCCCCTCAGTTGATTGATCGAATTCATGCGGGACTGGATGCCCAAATTCGTTTTAGTGCGCTCAATCAACGCACGACCCCTGTGGTGTATGGCAAAGTGGAATGGGTCTCGGCGGATAAGATTCCGGTTAATGATGCCGCAACTATGCGGCAAATGGGCGGTGATGGTTATTACACCGCCAAGATTCGACTATTGCCCGATGAAATGAAAAAATTAGGCGATCAGCAACTTCAACCCGGTATGCCAGCGGACGTGATTATTAAAACCGGGCGACGAAACTTTATGACCTATTTGCTCAAGCCCTTTACAGATCGAGTCGCACTCTCGTTGCAGGAACGCTAATGCGCAAATTACTCATTCCGTTTGGCATTGTTTTATGGCTTCTAGTAAGGCCTAGCTCAGCCTTAACGCTCAAAGAGGCAATCGCTAGTGCGGAGCAGATCGATCCAACCGTGCAATCAGCGATTGCGAAAAGTAATGCGAGTTTGGCTGGTATTCAAATTGCGCGATCCAAAATACTTCCCAATATTCAGGGTGTTGGCAGTTATGGCCGTACCAATCAAACCGCGAATCAAATTGATCCGGTGATTGGCTTGTATGCGCAAAAGTTTATTAATAGCACCCCTAGCTCACAGGTCTACTTGCGCCAGGCCTTATTTCGCATGGCTGATTGGGCAGGGCTCTCAGTAAGCGATTTACAAAATGAATTCGGACTTTTTCAATTGGCAACGGCTTACAGCGGTTTATGGCTACGAGTTAGTAATAGCTGGTTTGATTTAGTGGCGGCGCAAGAGTCGTTTGAAATTCAACGCGCCTCGGAAGAGGCGATGGAGTTGGTTGCGGAGCAGGCCCAAAAATCATTTGAAGCGGGGGTTGGTACCAAGGATTCCGCGGTAGAGGCAAGGGCACAACTTGCCTTTACGAAAAGTAATCGCTTGGAGGCGCAATTAACCTTGGCAGCCAGGCAGCGCGCATTTGCCGCTACAACAGGATTGGATTTAAATACGATCACACAGACCAATTTACGCTTTGCGCAAAATTATCGACCCTTGCGAGGTAATGCAGTCTTATTTCAAGATAAAGTCAATGCCCTTTCTCCAGAGATTTTGTCGGCGAAAATGTCTGAAGAAATTCGACGCATGCAGCTCAAGCAAGCAAAATTTAGTAGCTACCCCACGGTGGATTTTTATGCGTCCTATCAACAAACCCAAAACTACAACATTAATCAAATTGGCTTGGGTGTGATTTCAACCCAGGCGGCGGTGCAATTGAATATTCCGTTTTATAGTGGTGGCCTCTATCAAGGGCAAGAACGTCAGGCCGCTGCCTTTCTTGAGAGTGCTAGCGCTGAAGTTAGGGCAACGGAACTCAGGCTGAGCACCGGGGTCACCCAGTTTTGGGCGACCCAAGAGGCGCAACTCGAGCGCTTTAAGGCGGCTCAGGAGATGGTCAAAGCCGGTCAAGAGGTGGTGGTGGCCTATCGGATGGGTGTTCGGGCGGGTACCAAGAGTTGGTCGGATGTTGCTAATGCGCAAGTCATCCTCACGCGTCGTCAGGTTGATCAAGTCAATATCATTAGTTCATTATTAAAAGCGCAAGCACAACTTCTGTCATATTTACCGGTCACGGATGAAAATTGGGAATACTGGTTAAATACTGCTACGTTTGATATGACAAAAGGGGCAAGTCAAAATCCCTTACCACTAAAGAAGGAGCGAAAATAAGATGGCCAAAATCTTAATCACCGGTGGGGCTGGATTTCTGGGTTCCCATCTGACGGAAACGCTCTTATCTGCGGGGCATGAGGTCTTGGTAGTGGATAATTTCTTTACTGGGTCAAAGCAAAATTTAGTCCATCTCCTATCAAACCCGAATCTTGAAGTGATGCGGCATGATGTGACCTTCCCGCTCTATTTGGAAGTTGATCAAATCTATAACCTTGCATGCCCAGCGTCACCTGTGCATTATCAATTTGATCCGGTGCAAACTACCAAGACTAGCGTACATGGGGCGATTAATATGCTTGGTTTGGCTAAGCGGACTCGTGCTCGGATATTGCAAGCATCAACCAGTGAGGTGTATGGGGATCCCGAAGTTCATCCTCAGCCAGAGGGTTATTGGGGACGGGTCAACCCGATTGGTATTCGGTCTTGCTACGATGAAGGTAAGCGCTGCGCGGAAACCTTATTTTTCGACTACTACCGACAGCATCAAACCGATATTAAGGTAGTGCGAATTTTTAACACCTATGGGCCACGCATGCATCCTAACGATGGGCGGGTAGTGAGTAATTTTATTGTGCAGGCCTTAAAGGGTCAGGACATCACCATCTATGGCGATGGTCAGCAAACCCGTAGTTTTTGTTACGTAGAGGATTTAATAGATGGCATGATTCGGATGATGTCCACAGAAAAAGACTTTACAGGACCGGTGAATCTTGGAAACCCTGGTGAATTTACGATGCTGCAATTGGCCGAATTGGTTCTAAAACTGTCCAAGAGTAAATCCCAAATCGTATTTCAGCCACTGCCCTCAGACGATCCTAAGCAACGACAGCCCAATATTGATTTAGCGAAATCAAAATTGCAGTGGGAGCCAAAGGTCAATCTTGAGGACGGTCTTCAAGAAACCATTGGGTACTTTAAGCGTATTCTTAACTAAGAAATTATCATTGACTACTCAAGAAAGCGTGCTTCGATGAAATCCAAACTTTATCTTTTGGTGGTGTTGGCCTGTACTGGCTGTGCAACGTATGAATATCAGCCGGTAGCTGATATGAATAAATTCTATGCGGATAAATTAGATTGCGAAACCAAGTACACCCAAGGCTATGGTGTTTTTGGTAATCGTATCTATGGCGATATTACCAAAAAAGGAATTGCCAGAGATTGTATGTTGGCTAAAGGCTACCGAAATATCCCCTAGTCTTGAAAATAAAATTATCTATTAAGTCAGTTATAATTTTTATATTAAATTTTCAAATAGCATACTATGTATATACTTCAAAATTTTGGTGAAAACGCAGGTTGGAATCTCACTCCTTCCAATAACCCAATTCTCCCATCAGACATTGCAATTCAAACACTTGAACCAAACCTGATTGTAGGTTCTATACCAAAATTTGGTGTCGACTTTATCACGGAGGGAATTTTTTTCTACCCAGAAAACATAACTAGTTTTGACCAATTATCAGGTCTCATGTACCGAAATACATTTAGTATCGGTAATCAAGTTCTAGCAATTGAATCTTGGTCTAATGGATCAGAGTTAAATCTTGACTACAATTATCAGTTAACTCTTTTATCAGGCGATGATGTTTTTATTGGCTCACCTGACGCTCGTATTGATGAAGATGGAATGCAATTACTAGATGGTAATGATCGTTTTAAGGGCTACGATGACGGAGAATATGGGGATAAATTTTTTGGGGGGAACGGCTTAGACACTTCCATATATCAGGGAAAACTGAACGAATACATTATTTTTTTTGGTGAAGTATGGGATAGTCGTCTTAATGATGGATCACTAATTAGAGGTATCGTAGTTGAAGATTCAGTAGCAAATAGAGATGGCAGAGATGATTTGGTTGATATCGAGCGTCTTGAATTTGAGCAAGCAGATTCGAATGGTATTAACAGAATCGCCTTCGATACCGGAGCCAATCAAAACGCCGGTAATGCCTATCTCTTATACCAAGCCGCTTTTGACCGTACCCCCGATGCGGCAGGACTAGGCTATTGGATTGCCCAAATGGATAATGGTGCTAATGCCGTACGGGATATGGCCATGAACTTCATTCTGAGTGACGAATTTATAAGCTTATATGGACCAAACCCGACTGTGCCTGAGTTTATGAACCTTCTGTATGAAAACGTCTTAAATCGTCCCAATGATGCTGCAGGCCTTGATTACTGGCTCAGTGAATTTGCCAGAGACGGCGATACCCTAATGAAACGCGCTGCTACTCTCAATAACTTTGCCATCTCCGCAGAAAATATTGCCAATGTAGCTGACCAGATCAGTGACGGCATCCTCTATCAGGCGTATGTGGGGTAGGGTGGGATTTATTTGGAACTAAAAGGATGACCGAGAAGCTAATTCTTGGCTCGCCTATTGATGCTGGGTATTTTGATTTTTCAGATGACCCCGGATTTACTCTCGCTGGATTTGATTCATTCCCAATGGATTTCGATGGTGATGGGATTGATGAAATCTTATTAGCCGGATTTGAAACTCAGTACAACACACCTCAAACATACACCAATCCAAGTCTGGCCATTTTTGGCTGGAAAGACAATCGATTTCAAGATCTAACTTCGACCTGGTTACCAGGTGATGCGAGGTATGTAGAAGCAGTTGGTGATATTGCCTATGGCGATTTTAATGGCGATGGACTAATTGATTTTTACACTGCGGCAAACGCCGATATGAATTATCTAATCCCATCATATGCTTTTATGAATCAAGGTGGATATTTTATTAAGCAAATTGTTGGCATTAATGAATGGGAGCATGGTGTAGCCAGTGCCGATCTAAATGGCGATGGCTATGATGATGTAATACCAACTACTATCGGAGGGGATAATCGGTTTATTTATCTTGGTAGCCCGAGTGGGCTGATTCAGCACTCAGTTACTCAGGATAATGCCACCAATTTCGGTTTTGATATAAGGGCTACGGGCGGATCTGGAATCGCTATTGCTGATTTTTTGGGGAATGGCCGCATGAGCGTGATTACAACCGACTCATCTTCAAACAGCCGAGCCGATACAGAGTTAAAAACGGTAGTTCTTGATTTGAATAATCACGTAATTGGTCTTAAATATTACTCAACTCTTCCATTGCCCATAATTGAGTATCCACAGTACAGAAATCCATTGCTTCCAGATGGATATGCTAGCCATGATGTTCGTGCGCGTGCATTTGATTTTATTGGGAGTAATTTACCGGACTTGGTAATATTTGCCAATGGCTCTTTTGCGGGGGTAATCAGCTCCCAAATTCAATTTTTAGAAAATCTGGGGAATGGTCGCTTTAGGGATGTAACAAATAATATTCGTCATGGATACTCTAGTGATGTTCCAATTACTTATTCACCTATTTTAGTTGATGTGAATCGAGATGGTTATCAAGATATTTTTATTTCATCTCATACTCATGGTGAGACATTAAGTCGTGCAACTGCTTTTTTACTTGGTGGTCCAAATGGATTTACAGAATTTTTTCGTTCTGAATTATCAGGGTTGATTAGTGGCGATGGAGGCTCGTCGGGCTTAATTATGGGGCCAGATTTTCAATATCATCTGTTGTCATTGCGCCAAGAGTATGGAGGCAAAACAAGTGTGTCTGCAATCCCATTTGATATTCTTACAGGCAGTCTTATACTTGTATCTGAAACAGAGGGTCAAATAATTAGCACCTCTGGTAATGACACATTTCGTGGTAGATCTGATCATGATACTGTTATTTTTAATGGAAATTATCAAGACTACCTGTTCAATAAAAATTTTGGGATGTGGCAATTTGCTGATGACGTACCCAACCGCGACGGCACCGACACCCTTATTAACATCGAACGCCTCGCCTTCACCGA
>CAYYBG010000034.1:0-20302 GCA_964470195.1 uncultured Methylophilaceae bacterium
CCCTCCGACGACACTGGAAACAGAGCCAAGTTTATTCAGTGTATCTGGCGTATTAGATGCAGCTTCAGGGTTAATCGATAGATGACCATTTTGGCTGCCGTGCTGGCTGATTGCATTAATTAAAGAGGGGTTGCCTCGACTCATGTCTAAAAGCGTATCTACATCACCTTCTGCATATACCAGTGTGTTGTCTCCAGTAGCCGCACCAGCGCTACCACTTTGACTGGTGATGATAATCTCATTGGTTTGAATCGAACATTGATTGCCTGCGCAGTCGAGATAAAAGTTTTCAATGATTAATTCAGTGTTGTCCGGCATCAATAATACTAAATGAGCGCCTTTTTTTACTGCGATAATATCGCTCTTATTGCCATTCTTTTTTACCGAATCTTGAATAAGCTGGTATTTCTTTCCGGCTTTTGCGTGGAATACGAGGTGCTGGCCTGGTTTGATCTCCAAGGCCACTTTGTTGTCTTGCATAAGGATAGCTTTACCCATTTTGATGAGGCTCCAACCATATTGTTATGTAACATCAAATACTCATTGAATTATTGTGATATTGAGTTTTAATGCTTATTTAGCGGATCATAATTGCCTAGCTAAGGCTATAATGATGGTGCCCAAGAGAGGACTCGAACCTCCACACCCGAAGGCACATGGACCTGAACCATGCGCGTCTACCAATTCCGCCACTTGGGCTATACTTGCCAAAGAATTAAATTGACTAGTGATGCAATTTTCTGAGGCCTTAAGCAAGGGCGGATTTTACCGAAAGACCTACAAAGGAACAACTTATTTTGGCAAGAAAAACACCCAAACAATCTCGCCGTCAATCCAAAGATCCACAAGCTTCCCGCGAAAGTGCAAATTATACACACCCCATCCCTAGCAGGGAATATATTCTGCAAGTGATGCTTCAACAGGGAGTGCCACTTTTTGTGGAAGATTTATATCGCTTATTAGAAATTGATCAAAAAGAGCATGAGATCTTTAATCGCCGTCTGGCGGCGATGGAGCGAGAGGGGCAAATTATGCGGAATCGCAGACATGCCCTGTGTGTGACAGAAAAATTACATTTAATCACAGGAACGGTACAGGGACATCCTGATGGTTTTGGCTTTTTAATACCAGAAAATGGCGGTGCCGATATCTTTTTATCCAGTAAGGAAATGGCACAAGTTCTGCATGGTGACAGAGTGATTGTTCGTCCTGTAGGGCAAGACAGAAAAGGTAGGCCAGAAGGAAAAATTGTCGAAGTTTTGAGTCATAACACACAACAATTGGTAGGCCGACTAATGCGCGAGCAAGGGATTAGTTTTGTGGCTGCTGAGGACAAGCGGATTCATCAAGATATCTTGATAGCCCCAGGTCAGGATATGAACGCTAAGCCCGGTCAGGTGGTGATGTTAAAGATGATTGAGCAGCCATCCGCCTACGCCAAACCCATTGGAAAGATCACAGAAATTCTTGGAAATTATGCTGATCCTGGTATGGAAATTGAGATTGCTTTACGCAAACATCATTTGCCCCACTTATTTTCGCCAGCAGCCATTAAGCAAGCCGAGTCCTACCATAAACAAGTAGAGGAAAAAGATTTTCGTGGTCGTCGCGATTTGCGCGATCTTCCTTTAATTACCATTGATGGAGAAACTGCAAGAGATTTTGATGATGCAGTTTTCTGTCAACCTCAAGGTAAGGGATGGCGATTGCTGGTTGCAATTGCCGATGTGAGTTTTTATGTTCGTCCTCATGATGCATTGGATAAAGATGCTTATGAACGAGGTAACTCAGTGTATTTCCCACGTCGAGTGATACCAATGTTGCCTGAGGCATTGTCAAACGGACTGTGCTCGCTTAACCCTCAAGTTGATCGCTTATGCATGGTATGTGATATGCAAATTGATGCACAAGGACAAGTGAAGCGATATGAATTTTATCCCTCTGTGATGAACTCTAAAGCCCGCATGACCTATACCCAAGTTCATGAAATATTAACGCAACCGGATGGTCAGCTGGCGCAAGAATATGCATGGTTAGTCCCGCATTTGCAACATCTCAATCATTTTTTCAAACTTTCCTTAAATCTCAGAGAGAAGCGAGGTGCAATTGAGTTCGAAAGCCAAGAAACACTGATGATCTTTAATGATCAGGGCAAAATAGAGCGAATCTTGCCTAGCGTTCGTAATGATGCACATCGATTGATTGAAGAATGTATGTTGGCGGCTAATGTTTGTGCGGCAGACTTCTTGCAAAGTCATCAACATCCAGCCTTGTATCGAGTGCATGAGGGTCCAACCCCAGAGAAATTAGAGGTGCTACGTACTTTCATGGGAGAGGTTGGTTTTAGCGTGGGGGGGGGAGATAAACCGCAGGCTAAGGATTATCAAAAATTATTGGCGCGCATTAAAAATCGACCCGACGCAGGTTTACTTCAAACAGTGATGCTACGATCCATGCAACAAGCCGTTTATTGCCCTGATAATGTGGGGCATTTTGGTCTGGCGTATGATGCCTACACGCATTTTACTTCTCCGATTCGACGTTATCCAGATTTGTTAGTACATAGAGCAATTAAGGCGATTTTAGAGGCTAAACCTTATCAAGCAGGCAATTGGCATGAGTTAGGACAACATTGCTCAATGACAGAACGACGTGCTGATGATGCAACTCGTGATGTGAATAACTGGCTGAAATGTTTCTATATGCAGGATAAGTTGGGTGAAGAGTTTGACGGCACAGTGGCTGGCGTAACTAGTTTTGGATTATTTGTCGCTTTAGATGACCTAATGATAGAAGGTTTGCTTCATGTTACCGAATTGGGTAATGACTATTTTGAATATGACAAAATGCGTCATGAAATGCGAGGTGAACGAACAGGGGCAAGATATCGACTGGGAGATCGATTAAGAATTAAGGTGAGTCGGGTTGATTTAGAAACGGCTCGGATTGATTTTGTTCTAGCTGATCAATTCAATGCACTCGCGGCAATTTTGCCTGAGCGTTTTTTGCAGGATTATCGACCCAGAAAAAAAACAACTCAAGATAGCGTGGGGCAATTGAGTCAACAAAAAAAGACCACCAAACGGCCTGTTGAAAAAGAAGCAAGTGCCGTGAAAGTTAGAAGAAAATCATCTCATATGCAGTCCAAAGTAAAGAAATCTAGCAACAAGAAAGCAAAAAGATAGGAATTTTAATGCGTCAAACTAGAATCATATTTGGCTTTCATGCCATACAAAGTCGTTTACGGCAGAACTCGGCCAGCATCCAAGAGTTAATGATAGACCGCGATCGCATTGACCCACGTATGCGCGACCTTTTGAATTTTGCTAAGCAAAATCAAGTACGGGTTATGGAACTTGACCGAAGTCGCTTGGATGGTATTGCAGGCGCGCATGCGCGACATCAAGGGGTGGTGGCGAGAGTATTGGATTTGCCAATGCCATATCAAGACATAGACGACATTTTAGAGTCTGAGCTTGATGAGCCGATTCTTTTGCTGGTGTTAGATGGTGTTGAGGACCCTCATAATTTAGGCGCCTGTTTGCGTGTCGCTGATGCCTTGGGAGTACATGCTGTGATTGCTCCTAAGGATAGAGCCGTAGGATTAAATGCGACAGTTCGAAAAGTGGCTTGTGGAGCTGCTGAGAACGTACCTTTTATTACAGTGACCAACCTGGCAAGAACACTGCGCGATTTGCAGAGCAAAGGAGTGTTTGTAATTGGCGCATCCGCACAGGCGCAGAGTCAGTTACATGAGGCGCAATTGCAAGGCCCATTGGCAATAGTATTAGGTGCCGAGGGGACAGGTCTAAGACGTCTAACCGAAGAAAATTGTGATAGTTTGATTAAAATCCCCATGTTCGGCACTGTTGAAAGTCTGAATGTTTCTGTGGCAAGTGGTATTTGTCTTTACGAAATTCGCAGGCAGCGAATGCTTTCCTGATAGTTTTCTTGATTTGCTTGAATAGGCTTGCGTCATTATATAACCATCGCTGCTTGTTTAAATGATGCTACAAAGCGAGTGAATGTTCTGATTTAACCTGCTTTTCCCTTTATAAAGTAGGCTAAAAATGGTATGTTTACGCACTTTAATTTTTGCTGTTTTTTTATTTAATTTTATGGAGTCATTATGACCTTAGAACGTACTTTATCAATCATCAAACCCGACGCAGTTGCAAAAAATGTGATTGGTCAAATTTATTCGCGTTTTGAATCTGCAGGTTTGAAAATCGTTGCTGCAAAAATGGCACATTTAAGCCAAGCCGAAGCTGAAGGCTTTTATGCTGTTCACAAAGAACGTCCTTTCTTCAATGATTTAGTTAAATTTATGATTTCTGGTCCGGTGATGATTCAAGTGTTGGAAGGTGAAAATGCTGTATTGAAAAACCGTGAATTAATGGGGGCAACCAACCCAAAGGATGCAGCACCAGGGACTATACGCGCAGACTTTGCTGAAAGCATAGACGCAAATGCGGTGCATGGTTCTGATTCTCTAGAAAACGCAGCCATCGAAATCAAATATTTCTTTGGGTAATTTATTTTATATTCAATTAATTAAATGTTATTCCTGATGTTTAACTTGAATAAATTTCTATGATTAATTTGCTCGATCTCACGCAAGCGCAGTTAGCAAATTTTTTTGTCGAATTAGGCGAAAAGCCTTTCCGTGCAAAACAATTAATGCGTTGGATACATCACTATGGTGTGCGTGATATTGAGCAAATGACCGACATTGCCAAAGGTTTGCGTGCCAAATTGGCAGAACAAGCTTGTATTCAGCCTCCTGACATTCAAACCGAGTTAATCTCTGATGATGGGACACGCAAATGGCTGATTGCGGCTGGCAATGGCAATGCGGTGGAGACGGTATTTATTCCTGAACAAGATCGAGGCACCTTATGTGTCTCTTCTCAGGTTGGTTGTGCACTTGCTTGTACTTTTTGTTCAACTGGCAGACAGGGTTTCAATAGGAATCTTAGCGTTGCCGAGATTATTGGCCAATTATTGGTGGCTGATAGCAGTCTACGCTCAGCACCTGATTATGAATTACTAAGTCGCGATGATCGCATTATTAGTAATGTGGTCATGATGGGGATGGGTGAGCCTTTAGCCAACTACGATAATGTTGTGCGTGCGATGCAAATTATGTTAGACGATTCGGCTTATGGCTTAAGTCGTCGACGAGTGACGCTGTCCACCAGTGGCCTTGTTCCAGCGATGGATAAATTGAAGCATGACTGTCCAGTGGCTTTAGCCGTGTCGCTGCATGCACCTAATGATGCGCTGCGCGATGAAATTGTCCCCATTAATCAGAAATATCCATTGGCTGAACTGATGGCAGCATGCCAACGATATCTGGATTATGCGCCACGTGATTTCATTACTTTTGAATATGTGATGCTGCATGACGTTAATGACAGCCTTCAACATGCCCAACAGTTGATCGATTTGGTTCGTAACGTGCCATGTAAATTTAATTTAATCCCTTTCAATCCATTCCCTAACAGTGGCTACCGTACATCAAGTGCGGACAACATCAAACGTTTTAGAGAGTTGTTACAACAACAAGGACACATTGTCACCACGCGGAAAACCCGTGGTGATGATATTGATGCCGCTTGTGGTCAACTTGCAGGACAAGTGCAAGATAAAACAAAACGCACCATCAAAATGGCAGTTGTTGCTGACTAAAAGGGGCGGTGATGCAAGATCAACAATCATTAGGCCAATGTTTAAAGCAAAAAAGAGAAGCCAAGAAAATATCCATTCAACAAGTGGCTCAGCACTTGCGTTTGTCACCTAGCAAAATCGAGGCGATGGAGTCTGACGATGCAGAGTTAATGAATAGTGATTTTGCCCGCGGATATTTACGTAACTATGCGCGATTATTGCAAATAGACGAGCAAATGCTATTAGATATTCATCGTCGTGACTTTCCCGAGCTCCAGCAAAAAATAGTGTTGAATACTGAAGCTTTAAAAAAATCTACTGATCAATCGATAGCAATTAAAAAAACATTTCTGCTCGGATTAGTCGCTTTGCTCATCATCACCTATATTGGGTTCAGCATCTATGCTAAGTTAACCCATCCATCAGATTTCGATGATCTCAATAAGCAAGCTTTGCCCTCACAAACAGTGGATGATATTCAAACGCAGTCGCTAGATGCACAAGTGGTTGCTGATGACGTTAAACAGCAAGCTACCCAGCAAGAGCTGAGCAATGCCAACATGAATCATTCCAGCCCGATGCAGCAAGGCCAAATCGAAATAAAGTTTGTGTTTAGTGAGCAAACTTGGGCCAGTGTGCGAGACGCAGAAGGGCGCTCGATTTATAACAAACTCGCTGAAGCGGGCACCAAGGATGTGGTGTATGGACGTCCACCATTAAAACTAATCATTGGTAATGTACATGGTACAAAGCTTTATAAAAATAGTGATGAGATTTCTTTAGATAAATTCATGCAAAACAATATTGCAAGACTGAATGTGGAGTAAACGATTGGAAAAGCCAATCAAACGACGTAATTCTTTACAAGTGATGGTGGGTCATGTTGCCGTTGGTGGAGATGCTCCTGTTGTGGTGCAATCGATGACCAATACCGATACAGCGGATGCAGAGGCGACTATCAAACAAGTATTAGAACTTTGGCAGGCTGGATCTGAAATTGTTCGTATTACGGTCAACTCAGCGGAAGCGGCGGCTCAAGTGTCTACCATTCGTCAACGATTAGATGCTTTGGGTTGTAATGTTCCTTTGGTGGGTGATTTTCATTTTAACGGCCACAAGTTGTTGCAAGCCTACCCTGATTGCGCTCAAGCATTAGCAAAATATAGGATTAATCCTGGTAATGTGGGTAAAGGAAGTAAACGTGATGAGCAGTTTGCTGCCATGATAGAAACTGCCATTAAATACCAAAAACCTATAAGGATTGGGGTGAATTGGGGTAGTTTGGATCAAGCCAAATTGGCACAAATGATGGATCTAAATTCTCGCAGACCTGAGCCATTATCTTCTGAGGCACTGATGCGTGAAGCACTCATCGAGTCAGCATTAGAGAGTGCTGCGCAAGCTGAGTCACTGGGTTTGGCGGCAAATCAAATTGTCATTTCTTGCAAAGTCAGCGCCGTGCAGGACTTGATTTTAATCTACCAAACGTTAGCAGCACGATGTCAATATCCTTTGCATTTAGGTTTAACTGAAGCAGGAATGGGGTCAAAGGGGATTGTTGCCTCAACCGCTGCGATTGCCATTCTATTACAACAAGGGATAGGCGATACAATAAGAGTAAGCTTAACCCCCGAGCCCAATGAATCAAGGACTCGAGAGGTCATTGTCGCGCAAGAAATCTTACAAACCATGGGCATACGTTCGTTTACGCCTTTGGTAACAGCTTGTCCTGGCTGTGGTCGAACGACTTCGACATTTTTCCAAGAATTGGCTCAGCAAATTCAAAGCTATTTGCGAGATCAAATGCCCATATGGCGAGCTGACTACCCTGGCGTGGAGAATATGACAGTGGCTGTCATGGGTTGCGTAGTGAATGGTCCTGGAGAATCAAAGTTGGCTAATATCGGCATTAGTTTGCCAGGCACTGGAGAGGTGCCAGTAGCGCCGGTTTTTGTTGACGGACAAAAAACGGTGACTCTTAAAGGCGATCGAATTGCACAAGAGTTTCAAGAAATTGTTCAAGCATATGTGCAAAAAAATTATGCACCGGATGGCCGTCTCCGTCGTAAAACTGAATCAAAAATAATTTCTATTCAAGCGATATCCTCATGAGTAAATTCCAATCTATTAAAGGCTTTTATGATGTTCTGCCAGAGCTAACGCCATTATGGCAAAAGCTCGAATTAACCGCAGCAAAAGTCTTACAGCAATACGGCTATCGCAATATTCGTATGCCGCTTGTCGAGAGCACAGATTTGTTTGTTCGTAGCGTAGGTGAACATACCGATATTGTCGAAAAAGAAATGTACTCATGGACGGACGCCCTGAATAGTGACCGACTGACTCTAAGGCCAGAGGGAACAGCAGGCTGTGTTCGTGCTGTCGTCGAACATAATTTGACATATAACGGTGCGCAACGATTTTGGTATATGGGACCAATGTTCAGGCACGAGAACGTCCAAAAAGGACGCCAGCGTCAATTCCATCAAATTGGGGTTGAGGCTTTCGGTTTTGCTGGACCTGAGGTTGATGCTGAGCAAATTGTAATGCTTTCAAGACTTTGGCAAGCGCTTCAGTTGAATGATGTGCAATTGCATCTGAACAGCATAGGAGATGCCCATGAACGAGCCAACTATCGTGAGGCGTTGATCGATTATTTTTCTCAGCATGAGTCTGTTTTAGACGCTGATGCTAAACGTCGCTTGCACAGTAATCCTTTACGTATACTAGACAGCAAAAATCCTGGCATGCAAGCCATGATAGAGCAAGCACCGAAGTTGATGAGTTACTTGGGAGCAGAAACCAAAGCCCACTTTGCAGGTGTATGTCAGCGACTTGATTCGATGGGCATCAAATATCAATTAAATCATCGTTTGGTACGAGGACTGGACTATTACAACCGTACTGTGTTTGAGTTTGTCACTGATAAATTAGGAGCGCAGGGCACGATTGCTGGAGGTGGGCGTTACGATAGCTTGGTAGAGCGAATTGGTGGAGATGCTACACCAGCTTGTGGATTTGGTATCGGTATGGAGCGAGTAATTCTGCTAATGCAAGAGTTTGGACATCGCGCTATCCCCAGCTTAGATGCCTATCTAGTTAATCTTGGCGAGCAAGCCCAGCAACAGGCATTTAGTTTGGCTGAGCAATTTCGTGATGCAGGAATTAGTGTGGTGATGCATGCTGAGTCTGGCAGTTTTAAATCTCAAATGAAAAAAGCTGATAGAAGTGCGGCAAGATTTGCCCTAATTTTAGGGGATGATGAATGTCGAGATAACACAGTAACAATCAAGCATATGGCAGGTGCATTTGATCAACAAACATTGCCCTGGGAGGATGCCAAAAAGCTGATAATCTCCTCGCGCGAAATTGACCAAATTAAGTGAACGAAAGTCACTGATAAATGCTCAATGCTACATTCACCCACTTTGAAAGTTTGATATGAGCAAACTACTACAGATAGAACATCTCAGTATTGCCCCTTGTCATCAGCCCGAACGTTTATTAGTAAAAGACGTCAGCTTAGTGGTTGAGGCAGGAAAAACTACCTGTGTGGTGGGGGAGTCAGGCAGTGGTAAAAGTCTAACAGCGCTTTCGATTATGGGATTGCTGTCTTCTCAATTGCAGCGTATCCAGGGGGATATTGTTTTTCAAGGATCATCTCTTGCCTCCCTAAATGCAGAGCAAATGCGCAAAATCCGAGGTAGTCAGATAGGTATGATCTTCCAAGAGCCGATGACTTCATTGAACCCTGTGTTAACTATCGGTTTTCAAATAGCTGAGCCACTCTCGGTGCATTTGGGTTTGAAGGGACAGACATTACAGTCGAAAGTTGCTGAATTGCTCACTCAGGTAGGAATCCCTGCAGAGCGTGCAAACGCATATCCAGATGAGCTATCAGGTGGTCAACGTCAACGTGTCATGATAGCGATGAGCATAGCCTGTCGTCCTGCTATGCTTATTGCTGATGAACCGACAACAGCTCTTGACGTATCAGTACAAGCGCAAATTTTGCGCTTATTAGATGACTTAAAACATCAAATGAATATGGGAATGTTATTAATCACACATGATTTTGGTGTGGTTGCCGATGTAGCAGACCATGTGGTGGTGATGTTCCGTGGAGAAATCGTTGAGCAAGGATCAGTGAGTAGTGTATTAAAACGTCCTAAACATCCTTACACCAAAGCCTTGCTGGCATGTGTGCCTGATGCAGAAGGAAAAAAACAACTTAAACCCATGGACTATAGCTGGCTTGATTCTAATAAAACCAGCAGAGCTAAAACCACTAAAACCACTAAAACCAGAACGTCAGGGGTAAGTTTATGAGCGATACAGTGCTAAAAGGCAATGCCCTGAACAAACTTTATATCCAACGCACAGGCAAGCTAGGATTGTCGACTCGTACCATTCGTGCGTTAGATAATGTTAATTTCGAGCTAAAAAACGGTAAAACCTTGGCTGTTGTTGGTGAATCAGGAAGTGGAAAATCAACTTTGGCGCGTTGTCTGTTACAATTGCAGCCCCTTGATTCAGGTGACGTTTGGTTTAAGGGGCGTCATCTTAACCAGCTGGATAGCCAAGAATTAAGAAAGCAAAGACGCTTTTTGCAAATGATTTTTCAGGATCCTTTTGCTTCATTAAACCCTCGCATGCGTATTGGGGAAATTGTTGAAGAAGGATTGCTGATTCATCGTTTAGGCAATGCAACACAGCGCAAAGAAAAAGTCGCACAAATGTTACATCGCGTTGGTTTAAGTGCTGATGATATGGAGAAATATCCGCATCAGTTTTCAGGAGGTCAACGCCAACGTATAGGTATTGCTCGGGCGTTGGTTGTTGAACCGAGTGTGGTGATATGTGATGAGCCTGTATCTGCCTTGGATGTATCGATTCAAGCGCAGATATTATTGTTACTCAAACAACTACAACGTGAAATGTCCTTGAGTTATTTATTTATTACGCATGATTTACGTATTGTTCGACATATTGCAGATGAAATGATGGTCTTAAAGCAAGGACAAGTAATAGAAACCGGGCCGGTGGAGCAGATTTATCAACATCCACAACACCCTTATACACAAAATTTATTGAAAGCAATTCCAGGACGGCAACGTCAGCTTAGTAAGCAAATGATAATTTGATAGAGAAATTGACAGGAAGATCTATGGCATACGATTTAGAGGAACAGGAACAGTTAGAAACGTTTAAGGTTTGGTGGAAGCGCTATGGTAACTACGCGATATCTGCATTACTAGCAGTGATTATCGCCATTTTGGCATATCAAGCATGGAATTATTATCAATTCAAACAATCAGTTCAGGCCTCTGAACGATTTGAAAAAATGACACATCTTGGATACGAAGATGATAAAGATCTTAAAGAAATTAAATTAATCTCTGCAGATTTAATGGAAAACTTCTCATCGACAGTCTATGCAGGACGAGCTGCAGTTGCAGTTGCCAAGGCGAATTTATCAGCCAAAGACAGTAAAAGCGCAGAAGCTCAATTACGTTGGGCTGCTGAACATGCGAAAGAGTCTGCGGTGCGCTCTATTGCAATACTTCAGCTTGCGGGCATACAACTTGAACAAAAGGCTTTTGATGCTGCACTAAAAACCCTTGAACAAAAACATGATGAGGGTTTTGATGGACTATATTTTGACTTGCGAGGGGACGTTTTTCTTGCTCAAGGCAAACCTGATCAAGCCAAAGCCGCTTACAAGTCTGCGCTAGAAAAATTAGATATAAGTGGCCGTTACTACCGTTACACCACCATTAAGCTTGAATCGCTTGGGGGTTAATGACTGATGTTTTTTCGCTGCGTATGCACGCTGATAGGCATGTTGCTGATGGCTGGTTGTACATCAGTCGTTCAACTCAAAGAAGATTTGGGTGAGCGTGTGTTTGGGCGTGATTACACCTCCGATCTGTCAGAGCTGACTGACATTGAAAAGCCTAGTGTGCAAGCGACCTTGCTTTGGCGGAGCAATTTGAGTGCAAGTGCTGATTTTGATTTTACTCCAGCTGTCGCAGATGGTTTTGTTTATGCTGCCAGTAAAAAAGGCGATATCGTCAAAATTAATTTATCCACGGGTCAACAGGTGTGGCGTATCGATATTGGCGAGGGTCTGACTGGTGGCGTAGGGGTGGCTGGTGGAAAACTTTTAGTTGGTTCAGAAAGAGGCTATTTGAACGCCTATGACTTAAACGGTAAACCTTTATGGAAAACTAAATTAAGTAGCCAAGTATTGAGCGTACCTGTGCCAGAAGACAATATTGTTGTAGTGAGATGTGGTGATAGCCGTATTTATGGTGTGAAGTTAAATGATGGAAGTAAACAATGGGTATATGAGCGTAGTAACCCGACCTTGACGATACGCAGCAGTGCTGGTGTGGCAGTAGGTGACGGTTTCGCATATGCTGGCTTTGCTGGTGGAAAGATGGTTGCGATACGTATTGATGACGGTAAGCCTGTTTGGGAAGTGTCGGTGGCTCAACCTAAAGGAACAACAGAGATTGAACGTATCGCGGATATCACCAGCTCACCTGTGATTGATGGCCCCTTGGTTTATGCAGTCGCCTATCAAGGCAAAGTGGCAGCTGTTGAGCGAGGGAGCGGGCGTATTGTATGGAATCGCGATATTTCAAGTTACACCGGTTTGGATGCAGATGCAGGTAAGGTATTTATTGCCCATGCTAATAGCGCTGTTTATGCGCTGGACTATGCTTCTGGGAAAACTTTTTGGCGTCAGGGGGATTTAAAGCAAAGGCGTATTACGGCACCTTTACCATTAGATTTAGCGGTTGTTGTTGGTGATGTGGAGGGCTATTTACATTTTCTAAGCCGCGATGACGGGAGTTTTATCGGACGCATTGAATTATCCAATGGAGCGGTTATGCCAAAAATGATTCCGTTTGCAAAAAATTCTTTGCTTGTACAAAATCGCAACGGTGATATTTACGCCGTTAGCATCAAATAGATTGTCAATTATGTTACCTACCATCGTCCTTGTTGGGCGTCCCAATGTTGGCAAATCAACCTTATTTAATCGCTTAACAAAATCGCGCGATGCGCTGGTGGCTGACTTACCAGGACTTACCAGGGATAGACATTATGGTCGTGGTTTAGGAGCCTCAAAATCCTATCTTGTGGTAGATACTGGAGGTTTTGAGCCAACTGCAGAAGATGGCATTATGCATGAAATGGCTAAACAAACCTTGTTAGCCATTGATGAAGCTGATGTAATCATTTTTGTTTTGGATGGTCGTCAAGGCGTGACACCACAAGACCATGAAATTGCCAACCGGCTTCGTAAACAACCACGCCCAGTTTTACTTGCAGTTAATAAAACTGAAGGTTTACAACGCGGCATTGCAGGGGCTGATTTTTATGAGTTGGGTTTGGGTGATCCTCTGGCGATTTCCTCTGCGCATGGTGAGGGAGTAAGGGATCTTGTTGAACTTGCTTTAGAGCCATTTGATTCTGAAACCATCAATCATGATGAGACTAGTCAAATTCCTAAAATTGCCATTGTTGGTCGTCCGAATGTCGGTAAATCGACCCTAGTCAATGCATTGCTGGGAGAGGAGAGGGTCATCGCTTTTGATCAGCCTGGCACTACGCGAGATTCAATTTTTCTTGATCTAGAACGCAATGGCAAGACATATACATTGATAGACACTGCAGGGGTTAGAAAGCGCGGTAAGGTATTCGAAGCAATCGAGAAGTTTTCGGTGATTAAAACTATACAAGCCATTGAACAAGCCAATGTTGCCGTGCTAGTAGTGGATGCTAAAGATGGTATTACGGAACAGGATGCGCATATTGCGGCATATATTCTCGATGCTGGACGTGCACTTGTGGTCGCTATCAATAAATGGGATGGCTTGACCGATGATAAGCGTGAGTGGATTAAAAGAGAAATTGATAGAAAACTACAGTTTCTGGATTTTGCAAAATTTCACTACATATCAGCCTTGCGCAAAAAAGGCTTGAATGAGTTATTACAGTCTGTGGATATGGCCTATAAAGCTGCCATGGCAAAATTATCTACACCACAATTAACTCGTGTATTAAATGATGCAACCACCCAACACCAGCCTCCTGTCAGCAAAGGTATTCGGCCTAAACTTAGATACGCACATCAAGGTGGAGTGAATCCACCTATCGTAGTGGTACATGGAAATCATGTGCTTGGTGTTAAAGATGCCTATAAACGCTATTTAGAAGGCGTTTTCCGTCAAGCCTTCCAGCTGATTGGAACGCCATTACGAGTTCAGTTTAACCAAGGTGAAAACCCATTTGTTGAGCCTGAAGAGCGCAAGCAAGGTGAGGGTTTGGTTACCATGCGAAGGCGTAAAAATGCCCAACGTGTCGCACTAAAAGCGCGTAAAGAACAACAGAGCGCAGATGAAAAAAGGCGAATAAGCAAAGGTGCAGGTTTAGAAGTCGCCAAGCGAATAAAAAAAGTCAGCCGAAAAAAGTAATACGCTAGGTTGGACTGAAATCAAAGTTTACAGACTTTCCCAGAATTTCCACCAATCGCGTTTTTCCTGCTTATAATCTCTTTGCAAAAATTGACTTTGAGGATAGTTGGTCTTTAGTACGCGCATGGCATCCTCTTTTAAATCCTGCATTCCTATACTTTCGTAGGCACTAATCATTACCACTAGGGCTTCTTCATTACTTGTTGATTCTGGATAATTTTCTAGCACAAATTTACAACGATTTACTGCAGCCAGATATGCGCCACGTTTCATGTAATAACGTGCGACATGCATTTCATGACCAGCTAAAGCGTTGACTAAATAGGTCATTCTGAGTGTGGCGTCTTTTGCATATTTGCTATCTGGATAACGGGTGACTAACTCTTTTAGAGCCTGAAACGAGTTGTTCATCGTTGCAGGATCTCTGTCATTCACCTCTTGCTGAGTAGCTTTTTCAACGAGACCACGTTCCTTAAAGCTTGCTAGACCACGAATATAGTAGGCGTAATCGATATTGGGATGGTTAGGATGAAGCTTAATGAAACGTTCTGCCGCAGCAATACATGACCCTGGATCATTTTTTTTGTAATAGACATAAGCGGTTTCTAATTGTGCCTGAGTGGCAAATTTTCCATGCGGATAGCGTGTTTCGATAATGCGGAAATATTTAAGAGCTTTATCAAAATCGCGATTTCTTAATTTTTGCGAAGCATCGTTGTAGATGCGTTCAGCGTTCCAGTTTTTGGTCTCATCCAATTCAGTGGGAGCTCCAAATATACTACAAGCACTGAGCCAGATTAGGATAAAAAAAGCTAAACTGTATTTCATTGTTAAACCGTTTCTTTCGAGTTTTTATATAAATGAATTAGCACTAATAAAACTAGAATAATAGATATTTAATGACTAAAAATGTTACTCTTGTGACCCTTGACGAATTATAACTGATGAGCAACTTGCAACCTATTATTATCAATATTCCCCAAGATTGTGGCGGGATGCGTTTAGACCAAGCTTTGCAAAAGCTGATGCCTACTCATTCTCGTTCGCGCTTGCAGTCTTGGATTAAAGCTGAGTTTGTCAAATTGAATGGCCGAACGGCTACTGCCAAAACTAAGGTATGGCAAGGTGATCAGGTGAGTGTGTTGGAGCAGGTAAACCCGCAAACTATTGCATTTCAGCCAGAAGATATCCCGCTGGATATCATTTATGAGGATGACTCAATTCTCGTCATTAATAAAGCCGCAGCAATGGTAGTTCATCCAGCGGCGGGCAATTGGCAGGGCACATTGTTAAATGCATTACTTCATCATGCGCCATGTTTGGCTGATGTGCCTAGAGCAGGCATTGTTCATCGATTAGATAAAGATACCAGTGGATTATTGGTCGTAGCAAAAACTTTATCTTCCCAAACCCATCTTGTCAGACAGCTTCAAGCTAGGACAGTCAAACGAGAGTATAGAACAATAGTCTGGGGTCAAATTTGGAAAAATGGTACGGTAGACCAGCCAATTGGTCGTCATCCCAGCCAACGCACTCGTATGGCGATAAATCGAAATGGCAAGCCTGCGGTAACGCACTATGAAGTTTTAGAGCGTTTTGCCGTGCATACTTATCTTCGTTGTATGCTTGAGACTGGCAGAACCCATCAAATTCGTGTTCATATGCATTCCCTCAAAGCCCCAATCGTTGGTGATCCCAGCTATGGTTACCGGGGCATCGTTCCTGTTAGATTGATGAAAGAAGAATTATTGCAAGCAGTACAACAATTTCCGCGACAAGCCTTGCATGCGATTAAATTAGGCTTGATTCATCCTACCACTGGTCTAGCAATGGAATGGCAAATCGACTTGGCGGATGACATGAAACAGTTATTAGAGTTAATGCGTCAAGACTTTGATCAACCTGACGAGACGTTTGATTTTGATATGGCTGATGATGATGACTACCCAGAAGATTTAGAGGATGAATGGCTAGATGATGACGATGAATGAGCATTGGATTTTGCCTGAATGGCCTGCAGCAAAATCAGTTCGTGCCATCCAAACAACCCGTCATGGCGGATACAGCGTGGGTAAATATGCCAGTATGAACTTGGCAACACATGTACACGATCGTATTGATTCTGTTCAACAGAATCGTCGCCTTTTAAGAGCTTATCTACCCAGTGAACCAATTTGGTTAGAACAAGTGCACGGTGTAACAGTAATCAATGCAGCAAAACCTCAATCAAATCTTATTGCTGATGCAGCATTTAGCCATCAAAAAAATGTTGTTTGCGTGACAATGACCGCTGACTGTTTGCCTGTTCTATTTTGCAATCAATCTGGAAGTTTAGTTGCAGCTGCCCATGCGGGTTGGCGTGGTTTGTCCAACGGAATTCTTGAGGCAACAGTTTCTGCCATGCAGGTACCAGTGAATACTATTATGGCTTGGTTGGGGCCTGCTATCGGGCCTAAAGCGTTTGAGGTTGGAGATGATGTAAGACAAGCCTTTGTTAAACAACAAGTTTCCGCTGAGAAGGCATTTGTTGCGATGGGAGGTAAGTGGCTGGCAGATATTTATCATCTAGCCAGATTAAGATTAGTTGAAATGGGTGTTACACAAATCTATGGAGGAGAGTACTGCACAATGAGTGATTCTGAGCGTTTTTTCTCTTACAGACGCGAGCCTGTCTCTGGACGAATGGCAAGCTTGATTTGGTTGGAATGATGTTGCAAACACTGTGAGCGTTTATAATATCAATTCTTAGTATTTTGGTATCTTCATGTCATCCTCTCCGCTGATCAATATTTTATTAGTGAGTCTTCTTGGTGGGGCACTGAGTGTGCTCTGTGCCGCTTTTTTTGCATTGCGAACACAGACACACTGGATTCCAGTGCTGGTTAGTTACGCCATAGGTGCAATGCTTGGTGCCGTATTCTTAGAAATTTTGCCACATGCTTTTGAGTTGGCTAGCTCAGCAGAAAATATGGCAGCAACAGTGCTATTTGGTATTTTGTTATTTTTTATACTTGAGAAGTTAGTCTTGTGGCGCCACTGTCATGGTGACCATTGTGAAGCCCATGCGCCACATTCGGAAACAGAATGTCAACACTCAACCGAGAATAAAAAATTTCGTGTTGCAAGTCACAGCCATGAAGCGCATCAGCATGACCAAGGTCGAAGTGGAATGATGATCATGCTTGGCGATACATTTCATAATTTTGTTGATGGTATTTTAATTGCTGCGGCATTTATGCTAGATGAGCGTCTTGGTTTTGTAACAGCTTTTGCCATTATTGCCCATGAAATTCCTCAAGAGGTTGGCGATTTTCTGATTTTGTTACATTCAGGCTACACTCGTCGACAGGCTTTACTGTTCAATTTATTTTCCAGTCTTGCCACAGTGTTGGGGGGTGTGATGGCTTTTTACGCATTGCAAACGGTCTCTAACTTTGTGCCAACTATACTAGGACTGGCAGCGGCAAGCATGCTGTATGTGGCGGTTGCAGACTTAATCCCAGGACTACATAAAAGAACAGAACTTAAGGCCACAGTCTCCCAAGTAAGCCTAATCGGACTTGGTATCGGCTCGGTTTGGCTTACTAAGCTTTTGTTTGAGTAAGCGGCGCCGCTTAGTCCCCAATATCCACATCAATAGACTGCATGGGATCAAACCATAAAATACAAAAGTCATAACACCTGCAACAATATTTTGCTCTGTAAGTGCCATAACAAACGTGACGTACAACCAACCAATTGCGATGATATACATAAGGATATACAACTAATATGAGTAATGCTCAGACACCAAAAGTTGGATTTGTTTCTCTTGGATGCCCCAAAGCAGGTTCAGATGCTGAACGTATTCTCACTCAATTACGTGCTGAAGGCTATCAAATTTCTAATAACTATCAAGATTCCGATTTGGTTGTAGTGAATACTTGCGGCTTTATTGATAGCGCAGTCACAGAATCACTAGAAGCGATTGGAGAAGCTTTAGAAATGAATGGCAAAGTAATTGTGACTGGCTGTTTGGGCGCTAAACAAGATGTTGTTAGAAATGCCCACCCAAGTGTTTTAGCAGTGACGGGTCCACATGCACTTGAGGATGTGATGAAGGCGGTTCATGATCATTTACCAAAACCGCACGATCCATTTAGCGATCTTGTTCCGCCACAAGGTATTCGACTCACCCCACAACATTATGCATATCTCAAAATTTCAGAAGGTTGTAATCATCGATGTAGCTTTTGCATTATTCCTAGCATGCGAGGTGATTTAGTAAGTCGTCCGATAGGTGAGGTAATGAACGAAGCTGAAAATTTGGTGAATGCAGGGGTTTCTGAAATACTTGTGATTTCCCAGGATACTTCAGCTTACGGGGTTGACGTAAAATATCGCCCAGGCTTTTGGAATGGCAGACCAATCAAAACCAGAATGACTGAGTTGGCTAAATCATTAGGAGAGCTCGGGGTTTGGATAAGATTGCATTATGTTTATCCATATCCTCATGTTGATGAGGTAATCCCGCTAATGGCAGATGGCGTCATTTTGCCTTATCTTGATGTGCCATTCCAGCACGCAAGCCCAGCTATTCTAAAAGCCATGAAGCGACCAGCAAGTTCGGAAAACAATCTATCACGCATTCAAGCTTGGCGAGAAATATGTCCCGATATCACTTTGCGAAGTACTTTTATTGTTGGATTCCCAGGTGAGACAGAAGATGATTTCCAACAATTACTAGACTTTCTTGAACAAGCACAATTGGATAGGGTGGGTTGCTTTAGCTATTCAGCGGTTGATGGAGCAAGCGCGAATATGCTTCCTAATCAAGTTCCTGAACAGTTAAAACAAGAAAGATTAGCTCGTTTTATGGAAGTACAAGAGCGTATAAGCGCGGAAAAAGTAAAAAGCAAAATTGGTACTTATCAAACAGTACTTATTGATGAGCTGTCGATAACGGACGATGGTGAGACAATTGCTGTTGCTCGTAGTGCTGCATCGGCTCCTGAGATTGACGGGGTAGTTTTTCTTCAGGATGCAGAAGGTTTGCAAGCTGGCGATTTTGTAGAGGTTGAAATCGTTGATAGTGAGGGACATGATTTGTGGGCAGCGCCCCCCAGCAATCATTGATTTCAAGATTTAATCAAATAGTGTTGGCGTTATTGCCTTGGGGCGCTCACTATCTGCCCTTTGTTCGATAAAGTCCAGTGTAAGAGGACAGCGAATCGGTTTTTTAACAGCTTTAGAACGCTTGGGGCTCTTGGATTGAAGGTCAATGAATGGCTTTTGACTAATTCTGATGTATCCAGCCTGTGATAGTTTTTGCCATGTAGTTTCAAATAAGCTAAGTGGATTGTCGATATTTTGTAGGGTGATGACATCTTTTTGTACTTTAATGACGTTGTACATACTAAATTTTCCGGCACTTTGTTTGCCGTAGATTTCACCTACCAGAACTTGCACAGGGTATCTCCATGAATGGACCTATGCATAATAGCCTTATTTGATTTATTACTGCAAGCCTATCCAGCCACTACACCAATGAACCAATCAATCTTTTGCATAGTCATAAGAAATATTTTTATTGTTCAGCTTTTACCTTAATACCATTGGAATATTCATGAAAACTCTATTTGCTTTGATGTTGATGGTAAGCTTTTCGGCTTTTGCTCAGTGCGCTGGTGTATATCAACACCAGTTTAAAACCTTACAAGGCGATACCATCGATCTATGCGATTACCAAGATAAGCCAATTTTGATCGTCAATACTGCCAGCAAATGTGGATTCACCCCTCAATTTGAGGCTTTGGAGAATTTGTATCGTAAACATCAATCCCATCTTCTTGTGTTGGGTTTTCCGTCCAACGATTTTAATCAGGAACTAAAGTCTGATAAAGAAATAGGTGATTTTTGTAAAAAAACTTATCAAGTCAACTTCCCAATGGTAACTAAAACTTCTGTGGTTGGACCAGCGGCTAATCCTCTATACAAAAAACTAACACAGGAAACACACCAAGCGCCGATGTGGAATTTTTATAAATATCTAATCTTGCCTGGTGCAAAAAAAATCTATGCATTCAGCAGCGATGTAGCGCCTGATAGCCCAGAGCTTACAGATAAATTAAAACCTTATCTAAAATCTAAGTAATTACCAAATT
>CAYYBG010000035.1:0-19308 GCA_964470195.1 uncultured Methylophilaceae bacterium
TACCGTATTCCAAGGCGCGAATAAAGTCAGCGTCGTAATACATGGCTTCATCATCTCCTGCCTCTTTGGCTGCGACCTGTGCTTTAAAACGCTCGGCTTGATCTTCAGCATCATTCAGCTCGGAGAAGCCATTAGCCATTTCACGCCCGGTGATAAACAATTCAAAACGTTCAGTAATTTCTGGCGTACTATCTGAAGCACGTGCAAGTGGAGAAACTTCGACAGGATAGTCGATAATATAAGTTGGATTCCACAACTGGCTTTCTGCAGTTTCTTCAAATAAAGCCAACTGTAGAGCGCCCAAGCCTAAATGATCAAATGCTTTGACGCCAAACTTGAGGAGTTCTTTGCGCAAAAAATCAACATCTTTAAGTTGCTCATCAGAATATTGCGGCGCATATTTTTTGATGGCCTGCAAAATCGTCAAACGCTCGAAAGGCTGACTCAAATTCACTTCTCGACCTTGATACATGACCTGATCGGTGCCACACGCAGCCATGGCGGCAGCCCGAATACATTGCTCGGTAAAATCCATAAGCCAGCGATAATCAGTGTAACTAGCATAAAATTCCATCATGGTGAATTCTGGATTGTGTCTTACGCTTAGACCTTCATTACGGAAGTTACGATTAATCTCAAATACCCGTTCAAATCCACCTACAATTAAACGCTTGAGATAAAGTTCTGGTGCAATTCGCAAGGTCATTTGCATGTCCAACGCATTATGATGCGTCACAAATGGTTTTGCTGACGCTCCTCCAGGAATCGGATGTAACATGGGTGTCTCGACCTCAAGAAACTCATGTTGCAGCATAAACTGACGAATAGCGGAGACAATTTTGCCACGCGCTAAGAAAGTTGTTCGGGTTTCCTCGGACACCATCAGATCGACATATCGCTGACGATATTTCATCTCTTGGTCGGCCAAACCATGGAATTTCTCTGGCAAGGGACGCAAGGACTTAGTCAATAATCTTAAGCGACTTACCTTGATAGATAATTCGCCAGTCTTGGTTTTAAATATTACCCCTTCTGCACCCAAAATATCACCCATATCCCAGTGCTTAAAATCTTCATAGACCTCCTCACCCAGATTGTCTTTGGCAATAAATAGTTGAATACGACCACTACGATCTTGAAGGGTGGCAAAACTCGCCTTACCCATCACGCGTTTTAACATCATTCGGCCGGCTACTATTACCGAGACATGTTGCTGTTCCAGCTGATCATTATCTAGGGCATCATAAGTATCATGTAACTGCGCGGCCAAATGTTGTGGGCGAAAATCATTGGGAAAAGCCACGCCTTTTGCACGGATGTTCTGTAACTTCTGGCGGCGCTCAGCAATCACATGATTTTCATCTTGCTGCATTGGCTGTTGTTGATCACTCACGGTCTACACTCCCTGCTTTAAACTCTCAATAATAAATTGGTCTAAATCCCCATCCAATACCCCTTGGGTATTACCTACTTCAACATTGGTGCGCAAATCTTTGATACGCGACTGGTCCAACACATAGCTTCGAATTTGATGACCCCAACCAATATCTGTTTTTGCGTCTTCTAGCGCTTGTTTTTCCTGATTACGTTTTTGCATTTCTAAGGCATATAACTGCGCCTTTAGCATATTCATTGCTTCCGCTTTATTGCGATGCTGCGAACGATCATTCTGACATTGCACCACAGTATTGGTTGGCAAATGGGTGATGCGCACTGCCGAATCAGTTTTATTGATATGCTGTCCACCCGCACCACTTGCACGATAAGTATCGATTCGCAAATCAGCCGGATTGATATCAATCTCTATCGAGTCGTCCACCTCCGGAAAAACTTGAACACTAGCAAAAGAAGTATGTCGACGGTTGCCCGAGTCGAAAGGTGACTTACGAACCAAGCGATGCACTCCAGATTCGCTACGAAGAAAACCATAGGCATATTCACCGCTGATTTTTAGTGAGGCGCTTTTGATTCCAGCCACCTCGCCATCTGACTCCTCTAATACCTCGACTTGGAATCCCTTGCGTTCGCAGTAACGCAAATACATACGTAACAACATAGAGGCCCAATCTTGTGCCTCGGTTCCCCCACTACCAGATTGAAATTCCATAAAACAATTATTGACATCCATAGGGTTGGAAAACATTCGACGGAACTCCAAACCTTCCACTTGGGTTTGGATAGCTTGGCTATCTTGGTCGATGGCATTCAGGGTTTGCTCGTCACCCTCATCTTTCGCCAAAAAGAATAGCTCATGGGAATCTCGAATAGACTGCTCAACATCCGTCAGAGTGATTACTACGGTTTCTAGCTCACGACGTTCCCTGCCAAGTTTCTGGGAACGCTCATTGTCGTTCCATATGGCGGGGTCCTGAAGCAATTGACTCACCTCGGTAAGACGCTGCTGCTTATGCTCAAAGTCAAAGATACCCCCTCAACGCTTGTTGGCGTTGCATCAGGTCTTTTAGGCGCGCTTCAATCAGGTTGAGCTGTTCGGCTTCCATGGATTAATAGAGGAATATTCAAAAGCCCAGCATTATACAATAAACAGTCATTTGGTTTGACTCAGCTTTTTGGCTGAAGCTAGTATAGCTACTTGCCTGCTGGCTGAAATACTCGTAGTTTTACATCATGCAATTGTTTTACTTCCATCAAACTAATTTCTATTGATGAAGCGATGTCTCCAATAAGTAATCAATATCGATAAGAACCACAATACCACATTGATTTATATGGTTTTATTACTATCATTACCCAATAAAAATGTAATAAATATGTCACACACAACACCTTCATTAATCGATAAACTTTATCAATTATAAAAATAGTATTTTGGGGAATATGTGAATGAAATCAGCAACTAAATCCTACTTAGACAAAGCAAAGAAACTTTCCACCGCTGAGCAAGAGCGCTTACTGTCTAGAATGACAGGTAAATTACCCAAGCGCTTACTTAAAGACAGACTGTCAAGAGAGGAGGCTCTTGCAATTCAGTTGGAGCTTGAAGATGAGCAACTCCAGGAATGGCGTTTAATCATGTCCACTTTAAAGTCTAAGTCCCCCAAGGATCAGAACAAAGACGCAAAACTGAATAAATCTGAAACAGCCGCTAAAAACTCGTCTAAATCCAATACTGCAGAAGCCAAGGCAAAGAAAACTATTTCACAAAGTATCACCAATTCAACATTAAAATCCGATGAAACGGCGTCTAGAAAATCTACCTCTCGTCTCAAAAAAGCTTAAAATTCATCATGACTCGTGTGCTTTCACTAAATGAAGCTATTCAATTTAATTTCGTTAAGTTGCTAATCAATTGAACCAAGAATATTTTGTAAATCGTGAGCTAGGGTTATTAGCCTTTAATCGTCGCGTACTTGCACAAGCTGCAGACGCAAATGTTCCTTTACTAGAGCGACTCAAATTTCTCTGTATTGTAAGTAGCAACATGGATGAATTTTTTGAGGTGCGTGTTGCAGGTCTAAAAAATCAAATTAGACTAAATAATATGCAGACCGGACCAGATGGATTAAGCCCTAGAGATGCGCTGGATAAAATCAGCAATGAGGCTCACAAGTTAATTGATGAGCAATATAAAATTTTTAATCATATTGTTCTGCCCGAACTCGCCAAACAAAATATTCACTTTCTTAGACGTTCAAGTTGGAATCAAGACTTAAAACAGTGGATTGAGAATTATTTTTTTCGCGAATTGATGCCCATACTTACCCCTATTGGTCTTGATCCATCTCACCCATTTCCGCGCGTACTGAATAAAAGTTTAAATTTTGCCGTAGAGCTGGAGGGCAAAGATGCTTTTGGAAGAAACTCGGGAATCGCAATTGTTCAGGCGCCTAGAGCTTTACCAAGAGTCATCAAATTGCCTGAGGAAATTTGTGGTGGCAGTAATAGTTTCGTGTTCCTATCATCTATTTTGCACGCCCATGTACACGAGCTGTTCTCTGGCATGACGGTTAAAGGCTGCTATCAATTCCGCGTTACACGTGATTCAGAGTTGTATTTGGAAGAGGAAGATGCCAGAGACCTTCGTGCTTTGGTAAAAAATGAGTTATCTCATCGTCAGTTTGGCAATGGTGTTCGTTTAGAAGTTGCAGACAGCTGTCCTGCCGCTATGGCCACATTCTTATTAAGTAAGTTTGGATTGTCCTCTGATGACCTGTATCAGGTGAATGGCATTGTGAATTTGGTACGGCTTATGCAAATTCCTGAGCTTGTTGATCGTCCAGATTTGAAATACGGGCCTTACCACCCCAGCATCCCAGTTGAGCTGATTAAAGAAGAAAATATTTTTAAAGCAATTCGAAAACAAGACATCCTGCTTCACCATCCTTACCAATCCTTTAACTCAGTGATTGAGTTCATTACTCAAGCCGCCAAAGACCCACAGGTACTCGCTATCAAACAAACTTTTTATCGCACCAGCGCAGACTCGCATCTAATGAAGGCGCTGATTGAGGCAGCTCAAAGTGGCAAAGAAGTAACGGTTGTAGTAGAGCTTTTAGCTAGATTTGATGAAGAGGCTAATATCAATTGGGCGGCTAAATTAGAGGATGCTGGTGCACATGTAGTTTATGGGGTAGTAGGTCATAAAACGCATGCAAAAATGGCCATGATAGTTCGAAGTGAGCAAGGCAAACTGCGTCGATATGTTCATCTTTCTACCGGAAACTATCATCAAAGAACCGCCAAACTGTACACAGATTTTGGGGTATTTACCTGCAATGAAAGTATATGCAAAGACGTGAATGATGTGTTTGCTCAGCTTACAGGCTTAGGTAAATCGAATAAATTAACCCATTTATGGCAGTCTCCATTTACGCTTCATAGCAATTTACTTGCAGCCATTAACAAAGAGGCTGAATACGCAAAATTAGGGAAAAAAGCCCATATTATTGCCAAAATGAATGCTCTAGTAGATAAGGATATTATTTCTGCTCTCTACAGAGCATCAAGTGCTGGAGTCAAAATTGATCTGATCATTCGTGGAGTTTGTGCTCTGAAACCTGGGATAAAAGGCGTGTCTGAAAATATTCAAGTTAGGTCTATCATCGGTCGCTATTTGGAGCATACTCGAATTTTCTATTTTTACTCACAAGGTCAGCGCCACGTTTATCTCTCTAGCGCAGATTGGATGTATAGAAACTTTTTTAAACGTATCGAAATCTGCTTCCCTATTTTGGATACTAAAGTGAAAAAGCGCGTGATTAAGGAAGGTCTTGAGGTGTATATGAAAGACAACCTTAACTCTTGGGTGATGTCCTCAGATGGTTCATATCAACACCGAGCAAAAAGGGGCAAAGCACTTAGTGCTCAACAATCTCTTATGGACTTGATGAGTGAACAAACAAACGCAATCAATCAGTTGTAATACTCACTGATATCAAAGGTGAATTTAGTGCTTTTCCAATACTCGACCTCTGATTGAAGTTCGGAGTGAGTAAGTGGATTTTGAGAAAGCCATTGATTCTCCACAGCTAATTCAAAACCAGTCTTGCTCTCTTTCAATTTTAGATTAGGCATATGAAAATCCTGCCTGCTTCGGTTAAACAAAATAGCGAGCCTGAAAACTGCAATCAATATACATTTATCATCGATACTATGGGGCAAAGTCAATTTGTTTAATGCCCTTCTTTGCGCTCTAATCAAGCTGGCAATAATCTCCTGCTCCATTCTTGAAAAGCCAGGCATATCTGCATTTTCAATAATATAAGCTGAGTGTTTATGATATCCACTATGCGCAATTGTTACCCCAATTTCGTGCAATTTGGCAGCCCAAGAAATATAGTGTTTTGCGTTGTTGTAACTTAAGTTTAAAACTGTTTTGAAGTTTTCAAGTAAGTTCAAAGCAAGCTTCTCTACTCGTTTTGCTTGCTCCTGATCTACTTGGTAACGTCTCATAAAACTTTCAACCGTGAGCTCTCTAGTGTCGTGGTGCTGAAACCTGCCCAACAGTTCATACAATACACCCTCTCGCAAAGCAGAATTGGCGATATAGATTTCATTGATGTCTAATTCATCAAATGCAGCGATCAGAATAGCCAGCCCTCCACTAATCACATCAGCCCTTTCAGCGCTTAATCCATTCAGACGAATTTTTTTGGTTTCTTTAAATTGAATCAATATCTCTTTAAGAGTATGCAGTCCTTGTCTGCTAACCTGCCCATTGGTGATATTGTTCAGTCTAAGTACCTCACCAACGGCTCGCGCTGTTCCAGAAGATGCATAAGCTTGTTGCCATTGTTTGGCATTAAAACTTTTGGCAATACTACGAATTTCTGATGCGGCAGAAATAATGGCTTTATCAAAGGCTGACTTGGTTATTTTCCCGTCCGCAAAAAATTTACGGCTGTAACTAACGCACCCCATGTATAGACTTTCCATACTGAGAGGCTCAAGTCCCTCACCCACAATAAATTCAGTAGAACCACCGCCTATATCGATCACTAAACGACGCGAGTCCACCCTTGGTAATCCATGGCAAACACCTACATAAATCATCCGCGCTTCTTCTCTACCAGCAATCACCTCGATAGGAAAACCAAGGGCTTTCTGTGCTTCGTTAAGGAATTGCGGCGCATTTTTTGCGACACGAAAGGTGTTGGTAGCAACAGCTCTCACAGCTTGAGGAGGAAGACCTCGCAAACGTTCTCCAAATTTTTCAAGACAATGAATTGCTCTTTTTTGACTGTCTTCATCTAATATTTTTTCTGCAGTGAGCCCTGCTCCAAGTCTTACCGACTCTCTCATGGAATCATGAAAAATAAGATGATCATCGACCACTTTAGCAAATTGCAATCTAAAGCTATTTGATCCAAGATCAACCGCGGCAATCTCTGAATATAGATTTTCCTCGTCATAAAGATTTCGAGCACTTTGATAGCTATTGGTGGTCATGAAAATTCAACATAAATGCGGGTTAGTATGGTGGCAAATCAATTGGTATGTAACTAAACTAAACATCCATCATAGTTTTATCAGATGAATTTATTATTACAGTTAATCATCACGGCGAATATTATTTTTTGTCAAAAGAGCGAAAAAAATACTCATTTTTCATCAAACCTTCATAATAAACACGCCTTCAAGACTAGAGAAAGTGTTAATGGGTTTAATAATAGCGTGTTGAAATCATGGCTTTTTAAAATGATTCATTTGGACAACATACTAACTTGCCTTTCTAACTTAGGGTTGAGGGCTGACAAAAAAAGCGAACAAAGCTTTTGACCACATTCATCACAATGTCATAAATCTGTAACAATTCATGCTTAATATGATTTAATCATCGTTAGTTTAATTATCAATCGGAGAAAAAATGAACGCAAAACTTTTATGCGGACTGACAGCTTTAACCCTTGCATGCTCAGCGACTGCAATCAACGCTGCCGAGAAAATCATCAAAATTGATGGTTCGTCAACTGTTTATCCAATTACAGAGGCCGTTGCTGAAGAGTTCCAAAAAGTTTCCAAAACTAAAGTGACCGTTGGTGAGTCTGGAACTGGCGGTGGCTTCAAAAAATTCTGTCGTGGTGAAGTAGAAATCTCTGATGCATCAAGACCAATAAAACAAAAAGAAATCGAGGAATGTAAAGCTGCAGGTATTCAATTCATTGAACTGCCGATTGCCTACGACGCACTGACAGTCGTGGTGAACAGTAAAAATGACTGGGTGAAGAGTTTGAGCGTGACTGAGCTGAATCAAATTTGGAAGTCTGGCTCAAGCATCAAATCTTGGAAACAAGTTAACAGCGCATACCCTGATGAAAAAATGGCATTATTTGGCCCTGGTACAGCATCAGGAACATTTGATTACTTTACCGAGGCTATCAATGGTAAAGCGCAATCAAGTCGCTCTGACTTTACTCCATCAGAAGACGATAACGTATTAGTCCAAGGTGTTTCTAGTAACAAAGGCAGTATTGGTTATTTTGGTTATGCCTATTACGAAGAAAACAAAGATAAGTTACGTGCCATTCCTATCGTTGCCAAAGCTGGTGCAGCTGCAGTGATGCCATCTGCAGAATCAGTCATGAATGGCTCATACCAACCGCTTGCTCGCCCCTTGTTCATTTATGTCAATGCGACTGCTGCTGCATTCAAACCCGAAGTTAAAGAATTCGTAAATTTTTATTTAGCTAATGCTCCAAAACTGGTAAAAGAAGTCAAATATGTTCCCTTACCTGCCGAAGACTATGTGGCAGTTTCTTCGCACTTTAAGGCAATGAAACCTGGTACTGGTTTTGATGGTACGGCTGAGGTTGGAATCAAGATTCAAGACTTGATCAAGCGTATTAAATAAATATCGCAAAGACAATAAGGGGAATTTCCCCTTTTTGTTTATGCGCTGACCAGGAATAATTGAAGTGTTTCCGTTACAATATTCACTTCACAGAGAATCAAGTCATTAAATTGGATTCAAATAACGTGGATAAACAAACACCCAGTCATCATCAACCAGCCTCAGTGGTGAGCGCTCGATTGGCACGTAACATTCGTCGAAATGTGAAAGAGCGTGTTATTGAGTTTATTCTGATGTTGGCAGCACTATCTGCCGTGGCAACCACTTTTGCCATCGTGGCCATTCTATTAATTGAGTCATTGGGATTTTTTAAAACCGTCTCCATCGTTGATTTCTTTACCGATACCGAGTGGACTCCCCTATTTGAGGATGCCCATTATGGCATTATGCCGCTCGTCGCCGGCACCTTAACCACCTCAATCATCGCGTTGTTGGTCGCAGTTCCGATTGGTACGATTGCCGCGATTTATTTATCCGAATTTGCCACACATAAAACCAGAGAAATCGTCAAACCCATTTTGGAACTGCTAGTAGGGGTCCCGACCGTTGTATTTGGTTATTTTGCGCTTTTCTTTGTGACTCCTCTTTTGCAAAAAGTATTCCCTGATTTACCAGGATTTAATATGCTAGGCCCAGGGTTGGTCATGGGAGTAATGATTGTCCCCTACATCAGCTCTGTGGCTGAGGATGCCATGCGGGCTGTTCCTATGAGCATGCGTGAAGGATCTTATGCCATGGGGGCAACGCGTTTTCAAACAGCGATTCGAGTGGTGACACCGGCTGCTATTTCTGGCATTGTTGCCGCCTATATCCTTGGAATATCTCGTGCGGTAGGCGAAACCATGGTGGTGGCTGTCGCAGCAGGTCAACAACCAAATCTAACGTTCAACCCGATGGAGAGTGCTGCCACTATTACGGCCTACATCGTTCAAGTAGCAATGGGTGACCTACCGCACGGTAGTATAGGCTATCAGAGTATTTTTGCGGCAGGCTTAGTCCTCATTGTGATGACATTAAGCTTTAATATTCTTGGCCATGTGGTACGTAAAAAATTCCGTGAGACTTATTAATTCATCCTTCATTGTTTTGCAATGAAATTAAAGGATAAAAAAATGGCATCTACACCTTCTGTCAGCAGTAGTTCTAGTCTAAAAAATCTAGCGCAAATTCGCGCTATGATTAAACGCCATCAATTGAATGACACTATGTTTGCTTTTGTGGGCTTGCTTGCATTGATGTTAGGCTTGGTGACTTTGTTGGTGCTATTTACTGATTTAGTGTTAGATGGTAGCGGCCGCTTTAACCTAGAATTTCTCAGCAATTTTCCTTCACGCCGTGCCTCCCAAGCAGGTTTATTATCTGCTTGGGTTGGCTCTTTCTTGGTTATGTTGGTCACATTCATCGCGGCCGTTCCCATGGGAGTCGCCGCAGGCCTGTATCTTGAGGAATATGCTTCCAAAAATTGGCTGTCAGATTTGATTGAGATTAATGTCTCCAATTTAGCCGGCGTACCTTCCATCATTTACGGATTGCTTGCGTTAGGCTTGTTCGTCTACGGTCTAGGTTTTGGCCAGAGTATTCTTACCGCTGGCTTAACCTTGGGTTTGCTTATATTACCAATCGTGATTGTCTCTACACGTGAATCTATTCGCGCCATTCCCGTTGCTATTCGCGAAGCTGCCTACGCAGTTGGCGCAACAAAATGGGAAGTGGTCTATGATCATGTACTCAAATACTCATATGGTGGCATTTTAACTGGCGTGATTATTGGTATGGCACGAGCGCTGGGTGAGACGGCACCCATTATTACCATAGGGGCATTGACCTTTATTTCATTTTTGCCGCCAGCCCCTATCTCTCACCAGCCTCCATTTCTGAATTTTGAATGGTTGAGTTCGGGCTTTACCGTCATGCCAATTCAAATGTTTAACTGGCTGTCTAGACCGGATCATGCTTTTCATGTCAATGCTGCAGCAACTGGCGCAATTATCATCGTGGTAACTTTGCTGATGAACGGTACTGCAATTTATTTACGTTACAAAATTCGCAAAAATATTAAATGGTAAGTTTTTTTTGAATCAACCTTGTTGGGATTTTATATGGTCACATCTGCACCTATTAAAGCTGAATCGCGCGATCTAAATTTTTTTTACAGCAATGGAACGCGAGCACTGAAAAATATTACGATGCCGCTTCATGAAAAGCGCATTACTGCCTTGATTGGTCCTTCAGGTTGTGGAAAGTCTACTTTCTTACGCTGCTTTAATCGTATGCATGATCTCTACCCAGGAAATCAGTACGAAGGAGAAATCTTACTGCACCCTGATAACACCAACATCCTAGCTAAGGCAGTCGACCCGATTGAAGTTCGTATGCGTATTAGCATGGTATTCCAAAAGCCGAATCCTTTCCCTAAATCGATATATGAGAACGTGGCATATGGATTACGTGTTCGTGGAGAGAGAAACAAACGTGTGATTGATGATAAAGTCGAGGAAGCGCTCAAAGGCGCCGCTATTTGGGGCGAAGTAAAAAATCGTTTGAATGATTTAGCATTTAACCTTTCTGGTGGTCAGCAACAACGTCTCTGTATTGCCCGTGCATTGGCTACAGATCCAGAAATCATGTTGTTTGATGAACCAACCTCAGCGCTAGACCCAATTGCTACTGCGAACATTGAAGAGCTTATGTCAGAACTTCGCGACAAGCTGACGATTCTTGTTGTAACTCATAACATGCAACAAGCTGCTCGAGTATCTGACTACACTGCTTATATGTATTTGGGTGAGATGGTGGAATATGGCGACACAGATACAATTTTTACTCGTCCTAGCAAGAAAGAGACAGAAGATTACATCACTGGGAAATTTGGTTAATTTTTGTTGGGCAATTCAATCAATACAATGATTAAGTCGGACAAGGCAAAATTTAAAAATTCTTGATGCCAAGTCCAATTGATATCTAAGAATAAATTATTTATCCGCAAAACAATATCCCAGCGCAAATTGCCACGCCAACCCTATCATTGAAGCTTTGTCTGGCAATCATCCATTGAAGATTTATCAAATATTACTGAAATAGATATTCCTACTCTGCGCATATTTAAAAAGGCTTCATCATGGACAAACAACAATTGAAATTAGCTGATTTCCTAAAATTACATTTAGCTGACACCACAAATGATGATGCGTTATGCGCTTTATTACTTGAGATTGCTAGTATCTGCACAAAAATTGCAGCACTGACAGAAAAAGGATTTTTGGCCGATATTACCGACAAACTACATATTCAGAATGTACAGGGTGAGACACAGATGAAACTCGATGTGTTGAGCAATCATTTATTTATTGAAGGGCTAAAGAATTGTGGTTTGGTGGCAGGTGTGGTTTCGGAAGAAATAGATGAAGTATGTGCTTTCAGACAAAGTGAACATAGCAAATTTCTTGTCTCTTTTGACCCTCTGGACGGTTCCTCTAATGTGCCCATCAATGTATCTGTAGGATCTATTTTTTCGGTACTGAATGCGCCTGAAAATCGCCAGCCAGTTATCGCAGATTATCTACAGGCAGGGACATGTCAAATTGCTGCTGGTTACGCATTATATGGCCCTGCCACTATGTTGGTGTTGACGGTTGGAAAGGGCACGCATGGTTTTACCTTAGACCCCGACACTAAAACATTTGTACTGACCCACCAGCATATGCAAGTAGCTGAATTAACATCAGAATTTGCCATCAATGCCAGTAATGAGCGTTTTTGGGAAGCACCCATTGCTGCTTATATCAATGAATGCAAAATGGGCGCGGCTGGAAGTCGTGGGCGCGACTTTAATATGCGTTGGGTGGCGAGTATGGTCGCAGATGTGCACCGAATTTTATTACGAGGTGGCATTTATCTCTATCCACGCGATAACAAGCATCCGATTAAAGCTGGTCGGCTACGTTTGATGTATGAAGCTAACCCGATGAGCATGCTGGTGGAGCAAGCTGGCGGCAAAAGCTCAACTGGCAGCAAGCGCATTTTGGAGATTGAGCCTGAACATATTCACCAGCGGGTGCCAGTGATTATTGGCACCTCACAAGAAGTATCTCTAGTAGAGCAATATACTTGGGATTTTGATTCTGGTGAGGCAAAAAAAGGTCATTCGCCTTAATTTGCTCAGCGCTCGCCATTTCGGCCTAGAATCCATTTTAAATCCAGATTCAGCAAAAACATTTACACAGTTAGACGTTAATGGGCATGACAGAGTACGCATATGTATTCATGGTGATGAAGAGAGTATGATTGATGGAGATAAGGCAGGCACGATAACTCTTCGACATGATAGCTATCCTGTTGCCGAGTGAATATCCAAAAAAGGATTTACATGGCGTGTATCTGCGGTCAGATGCTCATGTGGTGAAGCATGTAGAGGTGTTGATAGGAGTCGTGCTAATCGTTGACAGATTGAATCGATTGGTTTTGAGAGATATTCCTACTGCCAATAATAATAATAGAGGGCTGGTTCGCCTTGCTGATTGTCACAACATGGATATGTCATACCTAGATTGCACAATTCAATGTTAAGCAAATGAATACTACAGTAGTTCTTGATGGAAAAATCGGCTTGCCTAAGCCATTGATATACATGTCAATCCGTTTAGGATTGATGTGCATTAAAAATGGACAATAAGTCCCTGGAGAACATGAAATGGCATTAATTTCACTCAGACAATTATTAGACCATGCGGCAGAACATAGCTATGGTTTACCCGCATTCAATATCAACAACATGGAGCAAATCCACTCCATATTAAAAGCAGCAGATGAAGTCGACAGCCCGGTAATTTTGCAAGCCTCAGCCGGAGCCCGCGGTTACGCAGGTGAGCCTTTTCTACGCAAAATGGTCGAAGCTGCTATAGAGCAATATCCCCATATTCCAATTTGTATGCATCAAGATCACGGGGCATCGCCTGCGGTATGCCAAGCCGCTATTCGAAGTGGCTTTTCTAGCGTAATGATGGATGGCTCACTGATGACAGACGGCAAAACCCCTGCCAGCTACGCATACAATATAGATGTGACACGCCGAGTCACTGAGTTTGCTCATGCTGTGGGGGTTTCGGTAGAGGGAGAGTTAGGTGTTTTAGGTTCGCTTGAGACAAAACAAGCTGGTGATGAAGACGGTAGCGGAGCGGTTGGTGTTTTGGATGAGTCACAATTACTTACTGACCCTGATGAAGCTGTCGAGTTTGTCAAAGCCACGCAAGTGGACGCACTTGCCATCGCCATAGGCACCAGCCATGGCGCTTATAAATTCAGCCATCCGCCGACTGGAGAGACGTTGGCAATCGATAGAATTAAAGCGATACATCAACGCATACCCAATACTCACCTAGTGATGCACGGCTCTTCCAGTGTCTCGCAAGAGGCATTGGATAAGATACGCCAATATGGCGGCAAAATAAAAGAAACTTATGGTGTTCCAGTCTCGCAAATCGTTGAAGGCATTAAGCATGGTGTTCGCAAAGTCAATATAGATACCGACATTCGTCTTGCCATGACTGCTGCTATCCGTGAGAGCATGGCCTTACATCCAGAAGATTTTGATCCACGTGTGTACTTCAAAGCCGCCATCGCAGCTGCACAACATCTGTGTAGGCTCCGCTTTGAGGCTTTTGGTAGCGCTGGTCGTGCTAGTCAAATTAAAGTCATCTCTATGGATGCAATGGCAACAAAATATGCCAAGGGTGAGCTTAGTCCGATTGTTAAATAAATTCTTTAAAAATTAAAGTGAGTAAAAAAATGCGCCGTAAGATAGTCGTTGGTAACTGGAAAATGAATGGCAGTATCAATAAGAATAAGGCTTTGCTGGAAACTATCATAAGTGGTGTTAGTGATTTAAAACATGCAGATTTTGTCGTTTGTGTGCCTTATCCATATCTTGCACAGGCACAAAGTTTGGCGCAGGGTACAAATTTAGCTTGGGGTGCACAAAACTTGTGTGCTAACGAAAATGGCGCGCTTACCGGAGCGGTTTCTGCAAGTATGTTGGTCGATTATGGTTGTAGCCATGTCATTATTGGACATTCTGAGCGTCGCTTGCAGTCGCACGAAACAGATGATACCGCCGCTGCAAGATTTAATGTCGCTATTAAAGTTGGATTAACACCCATATTCTGCATGGGTGAATCAAAAGAAGAACGCGAGGCCGATTGGACCGAGTACGTGATAGGCCGACAGCTAGATTCTATCCTCCGTCGATTTGGTGCAAATGTGGTTGCTAAAGCAGTACTAGCCTATGAGCCATTATGGGCGGTAGGGACAGATATTCCTGCCACACCCGAACAGGTACAGTTGGTGCATCAGTTCATCCGTAAGCGCATTGCGCGATGTGACAAAACAGTAGCCAAGCATATCCGTATCGTCTATGGAGGTAGTCTGACTCCTGCTAATACGGCAGAAATATTTGCAATACCGGACGTAGATGGCGGGCTAGTTGGTCGCAGTTCTCTGGATGCAAAAGCATTTGTAGAAATATGCCAAGCGACCTGTAAAAGCTAATCTACAATTTCACCGGCTAGATGATTTTATAGTGTTTCCAAGAACACCCTTATTCTCTCGGGTTCACAAAACACTTTGCTCCTATTCAAGCCAATTTTTTCATTAATTTTTCATCCCTAATAGTGCAATCAATAAAAGTAAAGTTTTTAGGGTTTTGAAAATGCTTTGTAATAGTAAGAGCTGACCTAGATGATTGTTTACATTCAAATAGTAAGGTTGCAATTGCAGCGTAAAAAATAATATAGGTCAGTGACTTGATGTAATTATTTGGATTGTAAATTATTTTCTAAAGGAAAATTTTGGTTAATCACAGTTTGGTAGAACTGCACTAATTTTTTTGCTTGAACCTCATCAGTCCAATGACTCTGAACATACTTTAATCCAGCTCGACCAAGTCTGTTTCTTGTATCGTCATGCTGGAGTAATGTACTGACTCTTTCAGCAAATTTTTCTTCATCCAATGGTGCAATATGGGCGCCTTGACCTTCTAATAATATCGATTTGGTCCCCAGCTCAGCCACTGCAACTACTGGCGTTCCCTGCGCCATTGCCTCCAGCAAAACTAAGCCTTGTGTTTCACTTAAAGAAGCAAATACGAATATATCGGCGGCTTTATAACATGCATTTAACATGGTGTTTCTATCTAAATAACCGATAAATTGGATATGCTCTGTTAGTCCCAACTGCTTACATTGTTGTTGCAAACTTTTTTCAGCAGGTCCCTCACCAGCTATCACTAATAATGCCTTGGGATTTGTTTTAATGACATGTTGCCACATCGCAATCAAAAAATTGATATTTTTCTCAAAAGCCACTCTACCGACATATAGCGCCATTGGTCTGTCTTGCGCAATGTTAAATTGTTGGCGAAATTGCCCGGGTAATGATTTTGCGAAACTCAATTTTTGCAATCCCGTAGGGATGACTTGTGCATAGACTTTCACACCATATTCACGCAACACCTCTAGCATGGGTTGGGATGGGGCAACCACGGCATCCACAGCATTACACTGACGTCGTGAAATCAAGCGAGCGATAAAACGCGCAATCGTTTTGGGAATGATTGGTAGATATAGATGGAGATAGTCCTCAAAGAAGGTGTGATAGGTTTCAACTATCGGGATATTAAGCAGTTTAGCTAAACGCAAGCCGACGCTATGTGCGATGAATGGGGTATGGACATGAATAATATCAAATTGCTGTCTTTGCAATTGTTGCACACTATCAAGTATGGCCCCCATCTTCATCAGTCTATCTTCTGGGTCGAAAAATATTCCACGTGAGGGAATACGCATAATCCATTCTTCATCTTCTGTATGCTGCGCTTGATTATCTTGTAGATACTCTGGTGCAATCAGTGTTACTTGATGTCCTAGCTGCTGAAGTTGATAAACAAAAGTGCGTATCGAAGTAGAAACACCATTAACGCGCGGAAAATAGACGTCTGAAATTAACAGAATATTCATGGATAAGCACCGATCAGGGTATGAATGAGTGAGCTTATTCTATGAAGGATTTATGACATTTTGATGAACAGTCATGTCATAACTAAAAGCTTATCCAAATATGATAAGACCCCAAACCACTGCTAGATTGATTAAACTGATAAGCACAGCAGCACTGCCAATATCTTTAGCGCGTTTAGCCAATAAGTGGTGATCTAAAGATATTCTATCTACCGTAGCCTCTACCGACGAATTGAGCAGCTCAACAATCACTACCAGCATCACACTAGCCAGCATTAAAGCCCTTTCCACGGCAGTATTTCCTAAATACAGGCCTAGTGGAATCAGCACAATCGCCAGCTTGATTTCTTGGCGAAAAGCATCCTCATTTTTATATGCTGCAGATAAGCCTGCCAGAGAATATCCAAAAGCATTGATCAGTCTACGCAGACCTGTTTTACCTTTAAAAGGGCTTTCCATATAAGCTCCGAATGCAAAAGATTTGCGAGTATAACAACCAATCTAAGCCGTTTCCATATGCAAATTAAGTCACTATTAAAAATGTCATTAATCATTCACATTAGGCTGAGATACTGGGTGTATGAATACACGCTGTAAAATACTTTGGCTTATTGCTTTGCTGTTACATAGCTATGATGCATGTGCATGGGGATTGGGTACCCACGTATATTTTGCCCATTCTCTACTTTGGGCAATGCCTGCATTAGACCCAAAATTTCGGCGCGCAGCACTCAATTTTTCAAGATTGGTAATGGCGGGGGCTTGTTTACCTGATTTAACCATTATGGATAAAAATCTCACGCAAACCCATCAGTGGGAAACAGCATTCACTTTATTAAAACACGCTCAGTCAGATGAAGAGAGAGCGATAGCGCTTGGTTATATCAGCCACTTATATATTGATGTAATCGCACATAATCATTTTGTACCTGCCCATGAAGTGATTTGGTTTGAATACGGAATGACTGGTCATATTGCCTGTGAATGGGCAATGGATGGATATCTACATCCGCTCATTGATGAAAGTCCATCTTCATTAATGAGAAAAAATAGTCGACCCATAGTCAGTTTTATCTCTGAAGCACTTGACTTACCAATTCGGTCAATCAATCGTTCATTGAATCGCCTTATTTTTTGGGACAATCTACTTCGACGCTTGCAAATTCCAAAATTGATTCATTTGATTGCTCAACTCACTGATAAACGAACAACAAGAAATTTTACTTACTATCTTTCACAAACACATATTGCGCTCAAGCAAATACAAGAAGTAATAAACGGCAAACAGCCGAATCTTAATGCGGAGTTGTTGGGTTTAGATGATATTCAGTTAGATTATTGGCGTAGCAAATGTTTGCAAGACTTACATTTGCTTAATCCCCATGCCATCAGGCACTTTTAATTAGGAAAAAAGCTACTAATCACAATGCAATATGCACAAGATATTGACTCACATGTGCCAATGCATAGCCTATACCAGCACCAACAGCAACATCACTGGGATAGTGCAGACCTAAAATAACTCTTGAAAGTCCGACCAACAGGGTAAACGGTAAAACTAATAACATCAGCATGGGGTAGTAAAAACTCATGACCGTGGTGAATACAACGGCATGTAAAGTGTGTCCAGATGGAAAACTAAAACGATCCAATGGTCGGCCGGTTAACCAAACATCGTGATGAACCGCATAAGGTCTTGGTCTTGAAGTGCTATTTTTAAGCAGCTTATAAATAACCGTGCCAGACAGTCCAGCTGCCAACATATGTAAAACTGGAAATAGGGCGTTATCGCCATAGGCTAAAAGCATGGCAGACATCAACAAGTACCAGAAAACACCATCTCCCAATCGACTAATCACTCTAAACATAATTTTTACAGAGTGATTTTTGCTTAAGCGATTGATTTGAATACAGATGTTTGCATCTAACTCCATCATGTATTCCACCAAATCCTGAGGGAAATCGCGAATTTTTTGTCTGTTTAGTATTTGCATGTTGTGTATGTTATGAGTGGTATATGACAGAAATATGAAAAATTTTATTTTGTACGCACGTCACATAATATTCAAATGAAGTTCAAAAAACTGTCATGTGAAGTTTTTAAATTACTAAAAGTTTTTTTAAATGGAAATATTAATAATGAAGTTATCTAAAAATATCCCCTTAGGTTCCGATCTCGATAGAAACAAAATTTCCAGTAGCAAACTAACGGTTAGTGTTGCTAGAAATCTATTTGAAATTGAGGAAGCACAACGATTACGGTATAAAGTTTTTGCTGAAGAGATGGGCGCAGACATTGGTCATAATGGTTTGGATGTCGACGGCTTTGATGAGTTTTGCGATCATCTGATTGTTCGAGACAACATGTCACAACGGATTGTCGGAACATATCGTATTTTAAACTCACAGATGGCTGGAGAGGCAGGCGGTTTCTATTCCGCTGGAGAGTTTGATTTATCCAGACTGCAGCATTTATTCAATAATATGGTTGAAGTCGGGAGGGCATGCGTTCATCCGGACTATCGTACTGGTGGAACAATCACCTTATTGTGGGCAGGCTTGGCACAATATATGAAACAACATCAATACCAATACATGATTGGTTGCGCAAGTGTGAGCATGCTTGATGGCGGACATATGGCTGCTAGCCTCTATCAGCATTTATCACAACATGAATATTTATCGCCTCAGGAGTACCGTGTTTTTCCCCACTGCCCATTACCAATCGAAAGCCTAGATTCCAATCTCGAAGTGGACTGTCCTGCGCTATTAAAGGGTTATTTAAGATTAGGCGCATACATATGTGGGGAGCCCGCTTGGGACCCGGAGTTTAATACAGCAGACATGTTCATCCTGTTACCTATGTCACGCATTAACCCAAGATACGCAGCGCATTTCATCACTTAAAAACATAAAGGCATTGTTACTGGAATATAAACAACAAAGCCCACATTAAGTGGGCTTTGATGCGAAGACCAAGGGGATGGT
>CAYYBG010000036.1:0-19079 GCA_964470195.1 uncultured Methylophilaceae bacterium
TCCTTCTTTTGAGAGATCATTGTGGTTCATTAAAGGCTCATAAAATGAGCTTTAAATCGATTGAATGTTATTCTATAACTTATTGAAATAAAGAGAATTATTACTAACCTATAAAATTTCATCCCTTAAGTAATACCAGCGATAGAGTAAAGATTGCCCTAAGCGACGAAACGGTGCAAACAAATGTCCTGGTAATGGTGAGTTATAGATGGGTAAATCAAATACCGAATCGGACTTACCGGCCATTCGTTGAGCAAGGCGCCTTCCAGCATGGGCTGAAAAGGACACGCCATTACCACCATAACCCAAAGCATAAAAAACGGATTGCTTAGGATCGGGCTGGATAATACGCGGCATCATGTCATGGGACACATCGACCCAGCCCCACCAAGAGTAATCCACGGGGATATTTTTCAAACTAGGGAACTTTCGCGCAAGACCGTCGCGCAGTAATTTTAAATGTTTAGGTGCGGTTGCATCGGCACCATGAACGGCGCTACGACTACCGATTTGCATTCTTCGATCAGGCAAAAGACGGTAATAAAAACGCAATGTGCGAGTATCTGTAATAAAAGCAGGTTTTTTTACTGCTACCTCTGCAAGCTCTAATTCCGTAAGTACGCGCGTTACCATTGAGTTCGACAAAATAGGCATAACCCGATTACGCAAATGAGGTGATAGTGATTGCCCACCGTATGCGCCTGTGGCCAACCCAACAACTTTTGCGTAGACTTTACCGCCAGGAGTTTCCAAACAATGCTTCCCATCGTGGTGTGACCAACGAATCACTGGACTTCCTGTATGAATTTTCGCGCCTAACGAGCGAGCCAAGCGTTGATATCCAAATGCCAGTTTTAAGGGATGAACACCAACACCCTCAGGCTCATAAAGTGCTCCACATGCTTCCTGATCATGACAAAACTCTTCTTGCAACTGAGATCGAGATAGCATGCGTGTTTTGTAGCCAAAAATCTCTCGCATCACTTTTGCTTCGTTACTTAAAAAAGCCATTTTTTTGTCACGATGAGCGACATATAAATGGCCGTGATCCTGAGCGTCACAGTCAATTTCTGCCACAAGACTCTTAAACGTTTCGAAGCCATTTCGAATCTCGGCATCAAGACGTTTAGCGACATCAAGACCCCAACGCTCTATCCACTGGGATCTATACAAACGGCCACTGGCATTTTGACCCTGTCCACCATTGCGACTCGTACAGCCCCAAGCGGATTGATTAGCTTCAAGTAGAGTGGCTTTAATCCCGTGCTCACGCGCTAAAAATAAGGCGGTTGCAAGCCCAGTAAAACCACCACCAACAATTACAACATCGGCTTCGATATCGTGTGTGATGGGCCCATCATTTGGTGGAGGCGATCCAGCACTTGCAACCCAATAGGTTGGCGCATAGGCCATTGCATGACCAACCCGCTGATCTACGAGAGGATCAAAACGTGGGTTGTAGAGCTGCGAGGTTAAATCAAGGGTGGTTGTATTCATCGCTATGTTCGCATTTTACGAAAAGCATTTTTTACTAATATCTTACCGTTAGCAAATGTAAATACATCCACACCGTTTGCCTCAACTCGTTTGCCATCTACACCAGTGCCAACAAATAACCACTCGGATACGCCGCGATCACCGGCAACAAAGTGTTTACCGTTTAACCATTGTGCATCCGGGAAATTTTTCCAGGCGGCGGCAAATGCCTCTCGAACTGCAGCATGTCCTTCAAAGCGATTTCCGTAAATATCAGAACCGGAAACTGTCTCAAAAATACAGTTAGAAGCCATAAAGGACATCAATGCATCAATATCATGTGCATTCCATGCGTCTGAAAATGCCTGAAGAGTTTGAATAGTAACTGGGGGTGAGGTGTTCATGGTTTATTGGTCATTGTTAATAAGTTAATTTATTTTATTTCTTAAAAATTTGGAGGGTATTTTTATTGAAGGTGATAAAAAATAACCCTCCTCCCCTTACTGATAATCATCGGTATTTTTAAATAACATTTATTAATTAAGCAATGTGGGCAAAGTCATTTGGTCATTAAGTAAAAGCAGACTAATAAACCCATTAACCAAGGCATTGATTAGCAGGAAATAGAGTGAGAAGCGACGTAATCTCGATTCCGTCATCAATCCCATACGATCAATATAGCTCGCGACCACAAAACCAAGCATAAATCCAGGAATGCCGACTGTAAGCCATGGTAACCATGAAAGGCTTTCATTAAATAAAACAGCAAATAGGATTCCTAGCAGCGCTAAGCCCGAAACCACAAGGGACAAAATAGCACGCACATGTCGATAATCCAACGAACTTGCTCCCAAATATAGAGCAATAATCGGGCCACCGAAACCGCAGGAGCCCAACAAAAATCCAGCGCCAGCGCCAGCCAAATGATCTTTAGTAGACCCAAGTATAAGTCGAACATGTGGCTGTAAAAGCAAATATAGTGAAAAACAAAATACCGCAATACTTGCAATAATTTTTAGGTGTTGCGGATCAATTTGTTCGCCAACATAGATTCCAAACGGAAGCGTGATAGTAGATGCAACCAACAGGCGATAAATCCTTGGTCGATCCTCTTTTCCAACCTCCCAATGTTTTGCAAGCCAAATCCCGGCGAGCAACTCAATCGTCATTACGATTGGTATTACATAAACTAGAGGGAAAAAGCCGATAAGCAATGGTGCCATCACCATGGCACCACCAAATCCAGAAAGACGACGAAATAAGCCTGCTAAAAAGGCACAGGCCGCCAACAGAGCAACTAAAAACCAATCCACTGAAATTAAACAGTGTCGCTTATATCGTGCTCATCGTTTATCAGGTCGCGTATTTTTTTGCGAATCTCAAGATAACTTGGTGTATCTTCTATCATCTTTCGAGGCTCAGGGACACGAATTACCGCCTTCACACGACCAGGACGACGGGTCATTACAACAATTACATCTGATAAATTAATCGACTCTTCAATACTATGCGTAACCAAAACAACTGTTTTACTTTCTTCAGCCAGAATGCGAATCATTTCTTGTTGCATCATGGAGCGATTTTGTGCATCGAGCGCCGCAAAAGGTTCGTCCATTAGTAAAACAGTTGGGTTAACAGCTAACGCACGTGCAATTGAGACCCTCTGCCGCATCCCACCTGAGAGTTGATGGGGGTAGCTATCAACAAATGCACTTAGACCGACCAAGTTAGCAAAGTGCATCACACTCTGTTCAATTAACGCTGAATTAATACGCTTTAGATTAAGACCAAACGCAATATTGTCGCGCACTGTTAACCAAGGAAAAAGTGCGTAGTCTTGAAAAACCATTGAACGATCAGCGCCTGGCTCTTTGACAGCCTTCCCAGCACAAAGAATCGATCCAGAGGTGGGCGCTTCAAATCCAGCAATTAAATTTAATAATGTTGTCTTGCCGCAGCCACTATGGCCCAAGATTGAAACAAATTCATTCTCATTAACCTCCAATGAAACATCCTGAAGTGCCTGAACAGATTGATTTTTGTTATTGAGTGCAGGAAAAATCTTGCTAATATTTTTTACGCTTAGCGCTGACATTTAGAAAATCGCTTTCTCTCGAGCAAGTTAATTATTAAGAGCACGTGACCACGGCATTAGTCTTCGAGCAGCAATACGTATGATTCGATCAATAATTAAACCAATTAGTCCAATAGCAATCATGCCATCCAAAATGAAATCCGTTCGAAGAACTGTTCTGGCATCGTTAATTAGAAAGCCCAATCCCGAATTAGCACCAACCAATTCAGCGGCAACCAGCGCCATCCAGCCAACTCCTAAACCAATTCGAATACCAGTCACAATTTGCGGTAATGCGGCACGTAAGATTACACGAGTGATAACGCTCCAGCTAGTCGCCCCCAAACAGCGGGCGGCTCGTATTAAATTAGGCTCTACATTTTTTACAGCATCAATGGTATTGAGCAGTATTGGAAAAAAGATTCCTAGAAAAATGATGAACTGATTTTGAGTATTTCCAACGCCAAACCATAAAATACTAAGTGGGATCCAGGCAATTGGAGGTATGGGACGAAGGATCTCAACGATCGGATCTACTTGCTCATTAATCCATTTAAAACAACCCATCATCACGCCAAGTGGTATCGCTACACTTGCATAGCAAAACGCAATAAATTCGCGTCTCAAACTATCGCGGATATGTTTCCAGAGTTCACCAGACTTGGCGAGTTCAACGGCTCCAGCTACTACCCCCGTAGGAGGGGGGAGTAGCGTTGCCTGGGTTTTGTCGAGTATAAAACGGCTAGCGAACTCCCAACAACATAGCAGTACTGTTAGCAGAATTAATCGGCGAAGATTTAATACCCACGAGAGACTTGTCATTGCTTCTTAAATACCTTGCCATCAAAAGACCAGTCTTTGGTTAAATCACCTCTCTCAGGAAAAGCCTGCGGCTTAGTGGTATTCAAGGGAGTTGAATAGGTGGGATAAGGTATCTTATCCAATGGCGCATTAAATGTTGCCGGTAAAAATGGAGGCAACTTAGGTACAGCCCAACCTACTTTTGCGAAGGTGCGATCCATGAAGCGTGAATCGACTGCGGCCGCGTAGGTAGCGGCGGTTGCTTTCGTTTGAATTCTCTTATTCTCGAATAACCATTCATAGGTAGTCTCATTTGCCCTACCCCAGAACTGTGGTAGTGGATGGAGATAAGTTGGCTTATAAAGATTGTTATAAGAGTCAATTTGCTGACGCAAAATTTGAGGAGAGAAGTTCTTCAGATTCGGATCCTCTTGCATTGCTTTGACAGCCTCGTCTGGATTCTTACGAATCCATAATGTTGCCTCCACGATTGCATCCGTAAAGGCTTGAACAACGTCTGGTGCGTTGTCAATCACTTCTTGGCGGACATAGAACGATGAGCCATAAATGTTATAGGGGAAGCTATCGTTAATGATGCGTGCGTTCTTGCGCTCATTCACCATGATGGATGGGGTTGGATCCCATGGAACTACAGCATCAATACCCTTAGGCATAGCCATTTGCTCGCCTGGAGGCATGTTCTTTAGAATGATGTCTTTACCAACCACAATGCCATGCACTTTGGCAGCTGCTTGAATGTAGAACTCCGCCGAGGATCCGGTAACAATACCAATGGTGGCTGGCTCTTTACGGTTTTTAAAGTCATCAATCGACTTAATGGGGGAATCCAATGGCACTAGGATTGCATGCATTAAGTTGACATTAATAATGGCAATCGATTTAACGGGGACGTTTTTGTCAAACAGTGTTGTGAATGGAAAGTTACCGCCGTTCCCGAACTGAAAACGGCCTGAGATGATCACTTCATTAATTGCCGGTCCTGATGGAAATGCCTGAAACTTGGCATCCACGCCCCGTTTGGCCAATAAACCTCTTTTATCCATGACCATGTTGATGGTATTTTGACCAGACCATGGAGGTTGGAAAGCGACCTGTATTGGCCACCAGCCCTTTTCTTTCAACCAGGCAACTGATTTTGCCGAGATTTTTTCATTGGCCGCAGTTGGCCATCCATAGTCATTGAATTGCGCACTTTGGGCCCATGCGGGTAAGGCTGCGCCTGCCATCATCACGACAGCAAGGGTATTAAAAACTCTTCGCTTCACATTTAATTGACTCATTTTTTGTCTCCTCGTTATTGATCGAAGTACTTCTACATCACAACATACCGTGAAATATATCTACTCAATCTAGCATATTTACATTGCTTGTATCTCCATGTTATCCCTTATTGCTGTCACTTTATTATTGTGAAATAGTTAATTCGACATTTCCAAACCGAGTTCTAACTCTGGAAAAGTTGGTTTGCCGTCTCAGATAGGTGAATAATTCCCGAAAAGGCTGAAGCTCAGTCCCTTGCCGTAATGCCTCTGTTGCCCCATCCTTTAGACCCAGCGCAAGATTTGGAGGATAAAAAGCGTGCAAACAGAGCTGCTCTGGAGAGCACCCCTTCCCCCACCGTTTCTTTAATGCAGGAATAGCTGGAGCTAAGCGATTACCCGGGCGCTCACTAGGGTCATAATCCACATTGGCTCGCGCCATCACTTCAGGACTTGGTTTTCCAGCCAGCCTTCCATAGTGCCCTTTTAGATAAAGTTTTACTTCGTCTGGAATCGTTTTGTAGCGCTCACCTTGCATCACGTTTAAAACCGCTTGAGTCACAATATATTGTGCAAATGGACTAACTAAAATTGGATAGCCAAGGTCCTTGCGTACCTGCGCTGTCTCTTCCAATATCTCTTTTTCTCGATGCGGGATGCCTAGAGTAACCAGCTGTGCGCGAAGATTTGAAATCATTCCGCCCGGAATTTGATGCTCATACAATGCGGGATCTACAGTTTGTTTAATGCCACGCGGCAGCCCATCACGAGTACAAACCCAGTCAAAATATTCATCTACCGCTTGTAGCGCATGAATATTCATTGTTGGATCACGACCATGTCGTTTTGCCAACTCCAGTATCTCGATCACAGACGGCAAGGAAGCACCGTTTGCCAAGCAATCAGTAGCCACATACCCATAATCAAACCCGGCTTTCATAGCTTCCTCGTAAACTAAAGGTGCCAATCCAGACTGGCAGTGAGAGTGTAGTTTAAGAGGTATTCCTTGTACCGCGTTGACTAGTGCTGGAAACAAGGTTTTAGCTCGCTCTGGAGTTAATAAACCTGTAGGATCTTTTAATGAAATGAAGTCGACCTCTAGATCAACTAACTCTTTTGCGCGCTCCACAAAATATGCATCATCATGAACCGGGCTTAAAGCATACGTCAACATTGTATTAATGAGTAAGCCATTTTTTTTACCAGAATGAACCGATGAAACAATGTTGCGATTGTCATTCAAGGCATCGTAGACCGTTAATACGGCAATCCCCGACTGAGCCAGTAACTGAATATTTAGATCAACCACGTCGTCAGCAAACAATTCAAAGGTATAGATACTTTGCCCCCGAGTTAAAGCATCGGTAGGCGTGCTCAACTGTTGACTGAGAAAGGCCATTCTCTTCCAAGGATCCTCACGTAGAAATCGAACCATCACATCAAACACTGCGCCGCCTAATATATTGTTATATTGATAACCAGAAGCATCAATTTGTTGGAGAATTGGATACATCTGTGCAGTTGTCATACGGGTTGACCATAAGCACTGATGGGCATCACGTAATGTGACATCAATCATTTGAAATGGCTGTTTTTTGACCTGTGGCTTTGTGACTTTTTGCATGGTTATGTTGGGTCAATCCTCATAAGCACCTGACCAGTTTCAATGCTGGCGGCATCAGGAACGCAAATTTCTGCAATGTGTCCATGTATTCCAGCTGGAATGGTAGTTAATAACTTCATCACCTCAACAATGCATACTGGCGTATCTGGTTCAACCACGCTACCCACTTCAACATAAGGCTTTGCAGTCGGGTTGGGACGTCGATAAAAAGTTCCCACCATCGGGCTTTTAATCTCAAAAAGCCCAGTTCGGTGTGTTTCTAATTGAGCTTGGCGGATTTCAGCCACCTCAGGTACTGCAGCACTAGGGATTGAGGCCAATTGCAAAACCGCTTCCGCAACCGGTTGAGCCCCAATCTTTTTTTGTAGTTCAATTTCAATTTCAAACTCTGGAGTCCGGTAAGAAAACGTCGTAAACGTTCCAGCATCCTTCAATAAAGTAATTGCCTCTTTAACTTGCTGCATGGTGAGCATTGTTGCAGGCTTAGCGGTCATTCTTTTCAGCTTTGCCGCCAAGACCTTCTGACGGGGTGATTTAGTCTTGCCTGACTGTTTTTTGGATGAGGTCGCCACGGGGATAAAATTGATGTATTCTCTTAGATGAAATATATAGTATCGTCAGATGAAATAATTTAAGGGTTTATACCTAATTCCTTTCCAGTCATTTTGTAACTTAATATCCAAATGAGCAGTTCAACCGCATTAAATACAAAAAGCGATGACATAAAACGCTTGGCGACGGTTACACGACTCGAAACTAGCAAATCGAGCATGGCCGAGAAGGTTTTGCTAATCCTGGAAACAGTAGCTAATTCTGAGTTTCCTTTAACTCTGGAGGCGATTTCCTCTCGCTTAGGATTTGCAAAACCTACGGTTTTTCGTCTATTGAATATCTTGCTAGCACAGGGCCTCGTTGAGCGCGATTTAAACGGACGTCGTTTTCAAGCAAGTGCCAAATTTCGCCAAATGGGCATAGGACTTTTAGGTAGCGATTCAGTGCGGTCAGAACGAATTGCCATCATCAAACGCTTGGTTACTACCCTAGGAGAAACTTGTAACTTTAATATTCGTGATGGCAATGAGGTGTTGTATCTGGATCGGATTGAAACCACTGCACCGATTCGTTTGCATATCGATTCTGGAATGCGTGTACCTTTGCATTGTACGGCAAGCGGCAAATTATTTTTATCGTTCCTCACTGAAAAACAAATTCGTGGCATTTTGGGTCACGAGCCTTTTGACCGCTATACGGCAAAAACAATGACTAATTACAAAACATTGTTACCGGCAATCGATAGAATCATTTCACAAGGTTATGCTTTGGATGATTGCGAATACCTTGAGGGATCAGTCTGTATCGCTGTTCCGGTCCGTGATCAAAAGCAAAAGGTGTTTGCTGCGCTCGCAGCACATGGTCCAACGCCGCGTTTTAATCTTGCGCTTGCTGAAAAGTCGGTGCTTTTACTTCGTGAAGCGGCACTTGAAATTGAAAAAAGCATTATTGATGATATTGAATTGGAATAGGAGTATCTATGAGTCAACAACCAGTCGTTATTACTGTTGCAATTACTGGAGCAATTCCACGTAAAAAGGATTGTCCAGGTTTGCCAGTGACGCCGAAAGAGCAAATTGAAGAAACACAGAAAGCATATGAAGCCGGCGCTTCTCTGGTTCATATACACGTTCGAAATTCTGATGAATCTCCAAGCTCTAACCCAGATTTATATGCAGAGGTTCAACAGGGTGTGCAGAAATATTGCCCTGATATGATTATTCAATTCTCAACCGGAGGAAGAGGTCGAGATCAATCAGCCAGGGGGGCAATGCTCTTTCATCGTCCAGATATGGCATCTCTTGCCACTGGATCAACAAATTTTCCAGTTGGGATTTATGAGAATCCATCGGATTTTGTTGAAGGTTTAGCAAGCGAAATGATTAGGTATGAAATCAAACCTGAAATTGAGATTTTTGATTTGGCTATGCTTTATAACGCAGCCAATTTAATTAAGAAAGGGCTGCTAATTCCGCCGCCTCATGTGCAATTTGTTATGGGTGTTCCGAACGCTATGCCGGCACGCCGCTCTATTCTTGAATTTTTAATTAAAGAATTGAAAGATGTGATGCCGAATGCAACTTGGACAGCAGCAGGAATTGGTAAAAATCAATTAGTTGTTAATGAATGGGCTCTTGAGCTTGGAGGCCATGTCCGGACTGGCTTGGAGGATAATATTCGTTTTGATGAAAATCGTGTAGCTAAAGATAATGCAGAGCTCGTTAAACGTCTTGCTAATATGGCACATGATCGAGGCAGACCCGTCGCCACTGGTGCTCAAGCGCGTCAACTATTAGGTCTTCGTCTAGCACGCTGAGCCATCCCCTTGTCGTCCATTCGCTCCTTTGACTACATCATTATTGGTGCTGGGTCTGCAGGCTGTGTTTTAGCAAATCGGCTTTCTGCAAACCCCGATCATTCCGTTTGCCTCATTGAGGCTGGTCCGCCCGATTACTCGCCATGGATCCACTTGCCGATCGGTTATGGAAAAACCATGTGGGACCCATCCGTAAATTGGAAGTTCTATACCGAACCAGACCTCGAAATGAATAATCGACCGATTTATTGGCCTCGTGGCAAGTGTTTGGGAGGGTCCAGTTCAATCAATGGCTTAATTTTTATTCGTGGTCAGAAAGAGGATTATGAACATTGGCATGATTTAGGGAATGATGGATGGTCATGGGATGAGGTGCTTCCCTACTTTAAAAAAGCTGAAGGGAATGACCGTCTCGGAGAGCCGCTTCACTCTCAAATCGGCCCATTGCGCGCGTCATCCATCAAAAAGCCTCATCCACTAGTCGAAGCGTTTATCAAAAGCGCTAATCAGTTAGGGGTTCCCACCACCGATGATTTCAATAACTTGCAACAAGAGGGGGTTGGGTACTACCAATTAAGCACGCATAATGGCCTAAGGTGTAGCGCTGCCAAAGCGTACTTAAAACCCATTAAGTCTCGTCAAAATCTAAGCATTATTACGAACGCTCAAGTGAGCAAGATTCTTTTTAAGGATCTGCAAGCAGTCGGTATCGAGTATATTCAAGGGGGTAGTAAGCATCAAATTACTTCCCAGAAAGAAATTATTCTCAGTGCTGGCGCACTACAAAGCCCGCAATTACTTCAGCTTTCCGGTATTGGCCCAGCCAAATTGTTGCAGAAATTTGGCATACCAATCATTCACGACTCACCAGGTGTTGGTAAAAATTTACAAGATCATTTGCAATACCGATTAATTTATGAATTGAATCAAAATATCTCAACCAATGTAGAGTTGTCATCCCTCATGGGTCGAATCAAGATTGGTTTAGATTGGCTACTGTTTCGGTCTGGACCACTTTCAATCGGGATTAATCAGGGTGGTTTATTTACAAAAGTGATGCCACAATCAAAAACGCCAGATATTCAATTTCATTTGGCAACCCTATCTGCAGATATGGCGGGGGGTAAGGTGCATCCCTTTCCAGGATTTACAATGTCCGTGTGCCAGTTACGACCAGAGTCGAGAGGCTATGTCGAGATTGCTTCCCCAGATCCATTGACACCACCCAAAATGGTTGCAAATTATTTAGCCACGGAACACGATCGCGCCACCAGCATAGCGGCAGTCAAATTTGCAAGAAAAATAGCTCAAACAAATCCCTTGCGAGGCCTAATCCGTCGAGAGATCAAGCCAGAACGAGCAGAATCCGATGAGGATCTGCTTGAATTTTGTCGAAATAATGGGGCAACCATATTTCATCCAACTGGAACATGCCAGATGGGGCCATCTCACCAAAAAGATGCAGTGCTAGATTGTAAATTACGGGTTCGTGGAGTAGGAGGATTGCGTGTGGTTGATTGTTCGGCAATGCCCACCCTTCCCTCCGGAAATACGAATTGGCCTGCCGTCATGATGGGCGAGAGAGCGGCCGATTTAATCTTGCAAGATCAAAATAACCGAGTTTAAACCGTCAAAAGCTCTAATAATTTTAGGCGTTGGACTTTGCCAGAAGCACCGCGCGGAAGATCTTCCACAAATTTCATGATTTTGGGAGTTCTAAACTTTCCCAAGGTTTGATGACAAAATCCCCGAAGCTCTTCTTCAGAGCACGATGCCCCTTCTTTGAGAATGATGCAGGCCATAATTTCTTGACCATAGTTATCATCCGGAATGCCAACCGCTGCAGCGTCAAGGACGGCTGGATGCTTTAAGAGCCCCTCGTCAATTTCGCGCGGGGCAATATTTTCACCGCCTTTAATAATGAGTTCCTTTAATCGTCCAGTAATGAAATAAAACCCATCATCATCGCGCATCCCGAGATCTCCAGTTTTAAGCCAGCCATCTGCATCAAATGCCTTTTGAGTTTCAAAATCATTCTTATAATAGGTGTGCATCACGTTTGCACCACGAAGGCAAATTTCTCCAATCAATTGATTGCTGATTTCATTTCCAGAACTATCAATTACTTTTGCCTCGACCCCACAAGGAAGGCCCGGACTACCATAACGTTTTTGCTCGTCATGGGGATTACAAAAGACCATTGATGATGATTCTGTCATCCCCATCGCCTCAATGACAGATATTCCAAACAACGCCTCAAACTCTTTGTGTTGTTCAGGAGGTAATGGCGCTGAGGCAGAGCGTCCAAAACGTATGGATTTAAGATCTTCGGTTGATGGCCTAATCCCCGATGACTTGGCCGCGTTGATAAGATAAGCGATGATGGTTGGAACCATATTTATCCATGTTGCTTGGTAACGCATAGCTAGATTCCACCAAGCACTTACCGAAAAATGATGAGGCGCAACAATTCCACCTCCGGTATAAAACGGCGTGATGGTAGAAATGCATTGGCCATTAATGTGATAAATGGGAAGTGAGCTAAGAACAATATCGCGCTGACTGAGTGAATGCCATGCACCAACCGACTTGCCAGCATGCATCAGATTCGCATGATTTAAGAGAACCCCCTTTGGGGTACCAGTGGTTCCTGAGGTATACATCAGTAAGGCACCCTGCTCTGGTTTTACTGGCGGTAAAGTTTTAGCCTGGGAGTCCATATAAGGACCAACTGCCGCATCAGGATCAAGTTCAATCATCAAAAAACGACGCTTTACATTCGGCAGCGCTGCCTTTAAAGCATCACGATTTTTTGGTGCATAGAACAAAATCTCAATATCGCTGTGATCTAATGCATATGCGAGTTGCTCTGGAGGGGCTAATAAATTAAATGGGGTAATCACTCGACCGCCAACCATGGTGGCCAAAAAAAGCGTAGTTGTTTGTCGACCATTGTGCATAAAGAGCCCAATATGGCCATAGGGGCTAATTCCTTGCGCATCTAACCATGTATGAAGATGCTCTGCTTCAACTAAAAGCGCTTGGTAGGTAATCGTTAAATTTGGCTCAGGAGCATACAACAAAACCTGATTGGCTTGCTCTTGCGCCCAGTACTGTAATACCGATTGGAGATGACCAGCGTTTTGATGCAATTGACAGGCTCTACCTAGTGAGTAAAGCGCTGAAAGTATTCTTGAAGCAAATCGTCTACCGTTGGAACTTCTTCAGGAATAACGCGCACCACCCGAGAAATATTTAAGTAATGCTTGTAACTCATGTTTTCTGAAAAATTATTTCTACCCCATGTACCACACCCCATTGATAAGGAGAACGGCAGGCCGTTATCAAAGCTGCCTCCAGTTGCGATCGCATGGGCTTGATTGACGATTACTCGCGATACCGGCAATTCTTGGGCTAATTGGCTGGCACGCTCATCCATCATATTGCCAGAGCTTGCCGTATGTAAACCGACTGAATGCCCTGCTCCTTGAAACGAATAAATGCCTTGCACAATTTGTTTCGCATGATTGAAGTCAGTTGCTTTCCAAACGGTTAACACAGGACTTAATTTCTCGCCAGAGAATGGTGCCGATGGACCAAAACCGGTTTCGAAAACCATAAAGAAGCGTGCATATTTTGCATTCGGGTGTTTGAGTTGCGCTTTCTCTGCAATATATGGGGCCGACTGAGCGGTAAAAGCTGATGTAAGCTTGCCATTGGCAAACATAAATCCTTCAAGGCGTTTTTTATCCTCGGCATCAAGCAAAACCCCTCCCGAATTCTCTAGGGCAGCAATCGCATCTTGATATATCGAAGCAATTAGTACTACACCGTTTTCACTTGAACAACTTGTTGCATTATCAAAAGTTTTTGAAACGGTAATTTTTTGTGCAGCCGATTGCAGGTCAGCAAACTCATCAATGATGACAGCTACATTGCCGGCACCCACTCCAAATGCTGGCGTACCAGAAGAATATGCAGCTCGAATATTTGCCTGAGACCCTGTTGCCACAACGAGATCGGCCATACGCATCAGCTCCTGAGTAGCCTCTTTTGTTACTGGCGCAGGTAAGCATTGAACCAAATGACGGGGGGCTCCTACTCGGTCAAGCTGATGATGAACAAATTCAATTAAACGCGCGCAAGTGCTTTGTCCTTTGGGAGATGGAGCCACAATGACGGCATTACGGCACTTTAAGGCATTTAGTATTTTGTTGATTGGGGTTGCGCCAGGATTGGTTGAAGGAGTAATAGCAGCCACTACTCCAACCGGACGTGCATATTCTGATATGCCCGTAGTTGGATTATGTGAGATTAATCCGACCGTCTTTGCCCTTCTCAAATCGCGAACTAGACCCAGAGTTTTGCGATGATTCTTTTTAAATTTATCTTCCGCATTACCCAACCCAGTATCCCGTACTGCAAGTTCTGCTAACTCACGGTTACGATTTGGCTCAAGAATTGCCCAAGCGACCGATTGGACAAGCAAATCAACTTGTTCTTGAGAGTACCCATTAAGAATTTGTTGGGCCACTTGGGCTCGTTGAACCAAATCAACGACGGGAGATACTGTATTGGTGTTCATTATTCAGCTTTGATACCGTTTTCCTTCACAACCTTATCCCATTTTGCGAGCTCTGTTTTCACTACTTTACCCAGCGCATCAGGAGAGCCTCCTACTGCTTCAGCTCCTTGGTTTAACAGTTTTTCTTTGACATCAGGCATTGCAAGGACTTTGTTCGCAGCCGCATTTAACCGATCAATTGCTGCTTTAGGTGTATTAGCGGGCACAAACATGGCATACCATGAATCCACTTCAAAGTCTTTAAAACCCGACTCAGCCATGGTGGGCACATCGGGGAAAACTGCCGAACGTTTATTAGTTGAAACCGCTAATGCTTTTAACTTACCTGATTTAACAAAGTTTGCAGCTGCTGGAATTGAAACCCATAAAAGTGGAACTTGACCGCCCATTACATCCGTTACAGCCGGGCCACCACCACGATAAGGAATATGGGTCATCTTGACTTTAGCTGCTCCAGCCATCATAGCTCCAGCCAAATGCCCTGGCGATCCATTGCCTACAGATGCATATGAAATTGAATCAGGCTTTGCTCGAGCCATATCAATTACATCTTTGACTGAGTTAGCGGGGAAATTTGGGTTCGCAACCAGTATCTGAGGAAGCGAGGCTATAGTAACAACCGGTAAAAAATCACGCTCTGTATTAAATCCAAGTTTTGGATAAATGGCAGGATTAATGGTGTGCGATGAAAGTGTAAATAGCACGGTATAACCATCCGGAGGTGATTTAGCAGCCAATTCGCTACCAATTGAGCCGCCTGCACCACCACGATTTTCTATGATAACTTGTTGACCTAAATTTTGACTCAGAGGTTCTTGCACAATGCGTGCAATCACATCGGTGCCGCCACCTGGTGGGTAAGGAACAATGAACTTAATCGGCTTGTTCGGATAGTTACCAGATTGGGCAAGTGCCGCACCTGCCCAAAGTGTTACTGCTGCAACGAAGAACATCAACCCTTTTTTATTTCGAATAGTTTCCATCTTTGTCTCCCTATAGGTTGTATCAACAGGTTTTATACAAACGACTTGTACTTATCTAAATGTCTAACAGGTTTACTTAATGCATCACGACGGAATGGATCGCCCAGTTCTTTGGTGACCATCATTTCAAGAACGGTGGTTTTACCCTCCGCTTGATTTTTAACTGCTGTTTGAATAGCTGCACCAATATCTGAAACTTTATCAACAGTAATGCCTTCGCAACCAAAGGATTTTGCTACTGCTGCCCAACTAGGGTTAATGAGCTCAACTCCTTGATAGCGGCGAGAGTAGAAATCAACGTGATTTTTCTTCTCAGCACCCCACTGGCCATTATTGAACAATATAACTGTAACACCAATCTTTTCGCGAGCACAGGTTAATAGCTCATTCAGACTAATACCCCAAGCGCCATCGCCTACATACGCAAATGCAGGTCGATTTGGAGCAGCAATTTTGGCGCCAATCGCAACTGGGAATGCATAACCACAATTACCAAAGCTCATAGCCGCGAACATCGAGCGGGGCTCATCAAAGCGCAGATATGAATTCGATACTGAGCAAATATTACCGATGTCCGTGGCAACCATAGAATTCTTTGGCAATGCTTTTTCAATAGCGCGCAACATTTCGCGCGGGTGCATCGCTTTGCTATCCTTGATCATATCCATCGAATAGGGATCTTTTTCATGGGTCCAAGTATTTAGCTCGTCTTCCCAGGTTTTTTTCTCCGATTTAATCGTCGCATCGCGTTCGGCCTTATTCTGAACAGCAACAACATTGCGCGTTTTTAGTTTTGCTAAGAGTGCAGCAGCGGCTTCTTTTGCATCACCATTGATACCAACTGAGATTGGTTTTACTAAACCAAGCATCTTGCCATCTGCATCAATTTGAATAATTTTGGCATTCTTTGGCCAGTAATCGAGTCCGTGCTGAGGTAGTGTTCCAAATGGTCCTAGTCGGGTACCAAGGGCAAGAACAACATCGGCCTTAGAAATAAGTTTCATCGCTGCTTTCGAACCTTGATAGCCCAAAGGTCCTACCCAGAGTGGATGAGAAGCAGGGAATGAATCATTGTGGAGATAGCTATTTGCAACAGGAGCATTTAAGAATTCAGCAAGTGCGATCGCCTCTTTAGTACCGCCCGACATAATGACTCCGCCGCCTGCCAAAATTACAGGAAACTTAGCACTTGCTAATAAATCAGCGGCATCTTCCAGGGCTTGTTCACTGCCGGCACCCAACTTGACACGAATCGGCTTAGGAATTTCACATTCAATATCGCCATAGAAAAAGTCGCGAGGTATGTTTACCTGCGTTGGGCCCATTTCAAGCAGGGCTCGATCAAATGCTCGCGAAGTTAACTCGGCCATACGACGTGGGTTCATCACATGGGCTTGATACTTTGTGATCTTAGAAAAAATAGGCAGCTGCTCGGTTTCTTGGAAGCCACCCAAACCCATGGTCATCGAGCCGGTTTCGGGCGTGATCATGACCACTGGCGAATGCGCCCAATAAGCCGCTGCAAGACCTGTTACAAAGTTAGTAACGCCAGGTCCATTTTGTCCGATACAAACTCCATGACGACCGGACACACGTGCGTAGCCATCAGCCATATGAACGGCACCCTGTTCATGAGCAACTGGAATAAAACGAATCCCCGCTGCAGGAAAAATATCCAATGCATCCATAAATGCCGATCCAACAATGCCGAACACATCGGTAACTCCCTGAGCAACCAAAGTTTCGATAAACGCTTCGGATGGGGTCATTTTTTGCACCCCGTCGACAACAATTCGATTGGGATTGGACATTTGGTTCATGGTTTGCTCCTTTAGAGGTAGGGTGTTAACGTGGATAGCTGAATCGTATTATATTCAGTTAAACTGAACAAGTTGTTTCATATTAGTGTTTATACCGATAAAATTAGCTGTTATTTTTTAATCGTTCAGTTAAAATGAACAAATTAATTAAAATTATGGAATAAATTGGGACATGAGCGAGGTGGATACTTTGGATTTTGGGGAAATCTCCAAAAAAGATCAGGGTTCAGAGAACTCTTCCATGTTACGCGGAATTACGATTTTGGAGTCCCTGGTGGGATTGCGCCAGCCCGCAAGCCTTGCACAACTGATGCAAATTACCAAAATGCCGAAAGCATCTTTGCATCGCACCCTCGCTATTTTTGAAGAAGCAGGACTTGTGGTTCGTGAACCGGGTGGTAAAACCTATGCACCTGGTGAACGACTCTCACGACTTGCAATTGAAGCGCTTTGTCACGATAGTGTTTCGGCGGTTCGTCATGGAATCTTGCGTAACTTAGTGACAGATTTGAAAGAAACTTGTAATTTAGCAATTTTGCGACGTGGCGAACTTTTTTACTTGGATCGGGTTGAAGCCAACTGGCCTTTGCGACTGCATTTACCACCTGGATCTGTTTTGCCCCCCCACTGCAGTGCGAGTGGAAAATTACTGCTGGCTTACAAGCCAGATTTCGAGAAAACGCGCTTAATTGAGACTTTACCGCTCGAGCAATTTACTCACCGTACTATTACCGATCGGAATATTCTTCTATCTGAACTTGATCGCATTGCAATGAACGGTTACGCAGTTGACAATGAAGAATATGTACTGGGGGTATCTTGCATAGCTGTTCCAGTGAAAGATAGTGATGGGGAGGTCGTTGCAGCAATTGCAATTCATGCGGCAACTGCCCGCCTCCCGCTCAATCAAGCGATGGAACATATTCCAAAATTACTCATTGCTGCTGAGAAAATTAGTTCTACGTTGCACTAAACGCATGAGCCAAATCAAACACTCACGATTAGAAAAATTGATTGATGGGATAAAAACCCAACAAAAATTGGGCGTAGTTTTTCCACTCAGTCAACCCTCTCTCGAGACCGTTTCTTATATTCTCGCCCACAAGTTATGTATACCCGTATTAATTGGACCCCAGCTAAAAATTAAGCATTTAGCCAATCAGCTGCCATTGAATATTAATAACATTGAAATAGTAGATACAGAGGATGATCCAATTGCTGCCTCCAAAAAAGCTGTAGAAATGGTCAAGGAAGGTAAATGCGCAGCTCTAATGAAAGGTTCGCTTCATACCGAAGAGCTAATGTCTGCCGTGGTCAGTCGCGATGGTTTACGAACTCAAAATCGAATTAGTCATCTCTTCATTTTTGATATCGCCAGCTATCCAAAGTTATTAGGGATTAGTGATTGTGTGGTGAACATAGCACCTGATGTTGAGCAAAAAAAACATATTCTGAGAAATAGCCTAGAGGCGCTGGCCAAACTAAAGATTAAATCCCCTAAGGTCGCAATCGTTGCAGCAACCGAAGTCATTAATCCTGCAATGCCAGCCACAATCGATGCAAACCAACTGGTAGAGCTCCATCAAACTAATCCAATTTATCCGGGAGCAATCATTGAAGGACCATTCGGGTTTGATAATGCAATTTCAATCGTTTCAGCTGAAATTAAGGGAATTCGGTCTTCGGTTTCTGGTGATCCGGATTTAATTCTGGTGCCGGATTTGCAGGTAGGTAATATTCTTTATAAAGCCTTGGTGTATCTTGGTGGCGCTGAGTGCGCTGGTGTAGTTTTGGGTGCAAGCGTCCCCATCATATTAACCTCCCGCTCTGACTCCATCTTTTCTCGTATTGCCTCTACAGCCCTTGCAATGCATCTAACCAATTCCTCTATATAGTTATTACTTCTTGATCCCGTATATGTTCAAATTATTTTCTTCTGAGCCAGTTCATGATCCGATTCATTCGCAAAACCCGGCGACTGAGGTAAAAACCACGACCTGCTATATGTGCGCCTGCCGCTGTGGCATCCGAGCGCATTTGCGGGATGGTGAATTGGTCTATATCGACG
>CAYYBG010000037.1:0-18088 GCA_964470195.1 uncultured Methylophilaceae bacterium
GTGGCACAGGGGCAACTCTGTCGAGGGTTCGAATCCCTCTCTCTCCGCCAAAAAAAACATCAACCCTAGCGAGTTGATGTTTTTAGCTTAATATGTAAAACGCAGTTAGATAATGATAAGGTCGGCTGCTGTCAGTTCTGGTCTACCCACCAAAATTGCAAATTGTATGGCTTGACTGTCTCCATTGCCATCGCTGTCATACAAGAGAGCCCCCTTTGTTCTGTCATAAATGACTCTATCATCAGCATCCAGCGCAACTGGTCCTAAAACAAAGTTGTCTGCATTAGAATATCCGACAAAAATTTCACTGCTTAAAAGAATTTTGTCGTCACCACTCTTATTAAAATTCTGAATTCTATCCACATTGCTTGCAGCATCTAGAGCGCTGGTGAATTCAAAATAATCACGTCCTGTACCACCAATCAATCTATCATTGCCAGCAAAACCATTGAGATTGTTATCACCTTTGGAGCCAGTAATGACATCATTACCACTAAATATTGCTTCGGCTACTTCTCTGACTGTAGTCGTACCTGCAAGATAATCACCCAGTTTCTCCGAAATGGCTTGATTCTTAGTATTCGCAACTGTTAGGTTGATGGTGCTAAACCAATCATCAGATTTTGAGGTGATTGAAAACTTAATGGAATTGATGATGCCTGAGTAATCGTTCTCGCTATTAATATTAAATCCGCTTTTGCTAGAGATAGCTAAGTTACTTTTCCACAGAGACTTGTCAGTCCCTTTGGATTGGTCGCTTAAATTTACGCTGAATACTTTGCCGCTATAAGTTCCATTCTCATTCAAGTCGATATTGCTTCTCATGGTTTGAGAGCTGGTACCAGTGGAAGTTATTAATTCATTACTATCGTTTAGTTCATATTCAGTCGATTTAGAGTTAAATTTTGTACCAGTAAATTTAATCTGACTATCACCTTCAATGTCATTAGCTAAATTGAAAGGGAGGTAACGCAAGTATTGAGTTAAGGTGCCAACGCTATTGCTCTTGATGTTGCTGGGAGATTTATCTTCCGACAAATAGCGCACCAAATCGAATTTAATATCCATATTACCACCCCGACTAGTTTCATTGAGTGGCAAAAGTTTAGTACCCCTTAGCGTGAAAGCTGTGACTAAATCATCTGAGCCTTCAGCAAACGCTGTGGTAGTAAATTTATAGGCTGTAGACGTCATACTGGTGTTAGTGATAGTTGGAACAGGTTCATTTGTCGGTAAAACTCTGAATGTACCCGGAATGGCCAATATGGGTAGTGACAACATATCCTTGAAAAATGGTAATTCTTCTGGATCTAACCATCCATTTTCCAATGGTTCTGCCCCCAGCGTTTGCAGTAGCTGTTTGATTGCGAAAATAGTGCCAGAATTTTGAACTTTCAACGTTGCCATGCTTAACCTTATCAATGTGAATTAAATTGCGACCAATTAAAACATATCAAAATGATAAAGGATATATAAATTCAAATCAATTCAGAGTAGATTATTAGGGCAATTGGATTACATTCAAAAGGATTTTTTCAATGCTTGGATAACTTCACTTACCACTGTTTGCCAGTCTGCGATTTTTTTTTGTCTGAACAGGCGTGCTTGAGGGTACCAAGGTGTAGATGGTATAACCTGCATCCAACGAAATTCAGCCACGAAGGGCAGTAATAGCCATAAAGGTTTTCCCATCGCTCCAGCCAAATGTGCTACCGAGGTATCGACACTAATCACAAGATCCATATTGGCTATCAGGGCGGCCGTATCTGAGAAATCATGAATATGTGTTTGATGTGTATGAATGCGACTATGTGTGGCCATCAGTAATGCATCTTCATCATCATATTCAATTTGCAATGAATGTAGCTCAATGTCTAATTCATTCAGTGGTAACAGATATTTTAATGGGATGGAACGATTAAAGTTATTGTAATGCGAGGCGCGACCACTCCAAACTAAACCTATTTTGGGTTTATTTGTGCTCCCGAGATATTTAGACCATTGCTGTTGCTTGATAGGATCGGCATATAGATAGGGGATTGGTGCGGGTATATTGTCTAAACGAGTGCCTAACTCTAAAGGCAAACTCATCATTGGTATTTGCAAGTGAATCTGCTCTGTTACTTGGTTGCGAGAAAACACCAATATATCTTGATCTAATGATTGCATAAGCGAAACCAGAGGAGCGATTACTTCAAGTACAACTTTGCCCGCCATTTGCTTGAGCAATTTCAAGTAGCGACAGAATTGCAAACTATCACCCAGTCCTTGTTCATCCCAGACCAATATTGTTTTGTCATTAAGTGGAATATTTGCTGTCCATCGGGGTACTTGGCTGTGACGTAGTTTTTCAAAGTTAGCTTGTTGCCATCTGGCTTCATACTGGGTTAGGCCTTTGGCAAAGTCTCCCACCATCAATAGCAAAAGAGATTGATTCCAGAGACCGGTTGGATTGTTGGGTTGAAGCGCGAGTGCACGTTGATAACTGTTGATGGCTTGTTGCGTTTGTTTTAAATCATTCAGCACAACCCCACGATTCTGCCATGCCTGTGCATGATTGTGAGCAAGTCGCACGACATGGTTGTAGCTCGTTAATGCATCTTCCAACAGATGCTCGCTATATTGTATCAATGCTAGCATAAACCAGATTTCTGCTTGTTCTGGCAATCCTTTTACTGCAGCTAGGGCATGCATTATTGCAAGACTATTTTGTTGTTTTTTATGCAATATTGAGGCTAGATGAAAATGCGCCCATGGGTAATCGGATTGAATAGACAATGCGCGTTGGAAAGCCGCTAACGCATCATCCTCTCTGTCCAAACTAAGTAATGTAAGACCTCGATTATAATGTGCTTTGGCATAATCCTTTTGAAGGCTAATCGCACGTTCGAACCAAATCAGAGCCTCTTGATGACGTTGATTTGCTCGCAGAGCAAGGGCATATCCGTTCAGCACTGGAGCATCTTTACATTGCATCAATGGAAGACGTTCAAAGGTTTGAATGGCCTGCTCATACTGTTGTTGCTGCATATAGAGCACGCCGAGTAACTGTAAGGTTTCGGTGTGATTGATGTGTTGTTTAAGGATAGCCAGATAGGCTATCTTGGCTTGTTGCCATGCTTGTTGCTGATGCAATAGTCGTGCTTTTTCAAGCTGTTGCATAATGGAATGAGAATGTCCTTGCTGGACTTTGTTGATCATAAAAACGACCCTTTTATTATTCAATTGGTACAAGGGATTGAATAGTCTAAGACTGATTATTTTTTTACTGTGGTGTCAGTGCTGAAGATTATAGTCTATTCAGTTAATTTGCTTAGCTCATGGCTACACAAAATTTAATTAAATACGCTAACATAAATCAACTTGCAAACATCCGCTGGTGAATTTACTGCTCATGACTTTTTCTAATCTTCAGATCGACCAATATGTTGCTCATGCCTGTGCTTGTAGTCAATTCGCACAACGATTAATCATTTCCGATGCTGCACTTGCTGAGGATTGTAAACAGTCATTACATTTACCCTTCACTCGTCAGGCGATGTTGGATTTTCTTGACCAGCAATCAATTTTTGATGAAGCCAGCCTAAAAAAAGCGCTACGCCAATTACGTCAGCGCGTCATGCTACGTGTTATGTTACGTGACCTCAATCGCTTGGCTGATTTGCATGAAGTGATGCGAGCCATGACCGATTTGGCAGAGCTTGCTGTGTCTTATGCACTCAATGTATTGCATCCCATGTTGGTGGCACGCTTCGGCCAACCCATTGGCGAGTCTGGCCAAGCTCAGCAACTAATCGTAGTGGGGATGGGTAAACTGGGTGGTGAAGATTTAAATGTTTCATCGGATATTGATTTGATTTTTGCTTATGAGGAGGATGGAGAGAGTTTTGCTCAATCTTCACTACAAAAATCAATAAGTAACCATGATTTCTTTGTCCGTTTAGGAAAGTTACTGATTGCTGCCATAGATGAGCGTACTGAAGATGGTTTTGTGTTTCGCGTCGATATGCGTTTACGACCATATGGTTCTGAAGGCCCTCTGGCTTGTAGTCTGGCGATGTTGGAAGACTATTACCAAAATCAAGGACGCGAATGGGAACGCTATGCATGGATTAAAGGACGTGTCATTGCTGGCCCAAGCAAAGCTATTTCGGCTGTTCTTCAGCCTTTTGTCTATCGCAAATACCTGGATTTTGGTGTGTTTGCATCGATGCGAGATTTAAAACAACAAATCGAGCGAGATGTAAATCAGCGTGATATGCGTGATAACATCAAGCTTGGTTGGGGAGGAATCCGTGAAATTGAGTTTATTGCCCAAGTTTTTCAACTGATCCGAGGTGGGCAAGATGCTAGTTTACAAATTCGACCTACTCTACAGGTACTACAACGATTGGCAGAAAAGCAACTGTTGCCAGAAGAGGTTGTACGAAACTTAATCACCGCCTACCATTTTTTACGTCAACTTGAGCATCGGATTCAATACCAAGAAGACCAACAAACCCAAGATTTACCCAACAGCCTGTCAGCACAAGATGCATTAGCATTAGCGCTGGATTTCCCTGATTGGCAAAGTTTGCTAACCCAGTTAGAGCAACATCGCGTTTTTGTCGATAGCCAGTTTAAAGCGGTATTTGCCAAGCAAGATCAGCTTCCAAATCAGCTGAGTGAGGATGATGATCATGCAGATTTATGGCAATGGCGGGGTGACGATCAACATGCCAAGGCGCTTTTGGAGCAACTTGGTTATCAACAATCAAAAGAAGTCTGGCAGCGATTACTTAGCTTGCGACAAAGTAATCGCTACCGCACTTTGCCAGATTTAAGTCGTCAACGTTTCGATCAACTGATGCCGATGCTGATTCACTTTGCTGCCCAAGAGAATCATCCCGAACAAACCTTAATCAGGGTGCAAGATTTATTAGAAAGCATTTGTCGTCGAGCCAGTTATTTAGCGCTACTAGCAGAATTTCCTGCCGCATTGCGCCTGCTTACTCGACTGGTTTCTGCAAGTCCTTGGTTAGCGCAATATCTGGCGCAACACCCAGTGTTGTTAGACGAGTTGCTGGATACGCAGCATTTGTATGCGGTGCCAGATTTCGAGCAGATGCGGCTGGAATTGCTGCAGCGCATGCAAGAGGCTGAAGGGGATATTGAGCGACAAATGGATTTAATGCGTCAATTCAAACATGCTGCCATTTTTCGCTTTGCAGCCAAAGATGTGGCAGGTGATCTACCTTTAACCACCTTATCAGACTACCTGAGTGAGCTGGCAAATCTGATATTACAAATCACTATCGATACATTATGGCCTCACTTTAAAGGAAGACATAGGGAGCAGCCACTTTTTGCCATCATAGGCTATGGCAAACTTGGCGGCAAAGAATTGGCCTATGCATCCGACCTCGACATTATTTTTCTTTATGATGATGCACACGCTAATGCGGGTGAAATTTATGCACGCTTTGGTCAGCGAATTAATACTTGGTTAAATAGTATGACAGCAGCAGGATTGTTGTATGAGACTGATATGCAGTTGCGTCCAGATGGCGCAAGTGGGTTATTGGTCAGCTCGATACAAGCATTTGATGACTATCAAATGCATAAGGCTTGGACATGGGAGCATCAAGCAATTACCCGTGCCGCGTTTAGTGCAGGGGATAGCGCGATTGGGCAGAGATTTGAAGAAATCCGTCAAAAAGTAATGCGACTGCCTCGGCAAGCCCAACAATTGCGTCAAGAAGTATTGTCGATGCGACAAAAGATGCATGAGGCTCATCGAACCAGTCAGGGCAAAGTAGATATTAAACATAGCCGTGGGGGCATTATAGATGTGGAGTTTATCGTGCAGTACTTGGTGTTATTACACGCTCATGAATATCCCGAGCTAACCCAAAATTGTGGCAACTTTGCCTTGTTGAAGCGTTTGGCACAGTTGCAAATTATTCCTGACAATCTTGCGCAACAGGCTGCACAAGCTTATTTGGAGTTACGCAAACACCAACATGCTATGAAATTACAAGGCTTGGACAAATTAGAGTTGTTGGCGCAACAAGTTCAGGGTCAAGTTGAGGCAGTGCAAGCCTTATGGAAGGCAGTGATGGAGAGCGCTATTTAATTTTGCTCGAATTGATTTTTTTCAAACTTACCAAAATGCAACATGATCGTTGGTAAGATCAACAAATTGAGTATCGTCGATGTGACTAAACCTCCCACAATAATAATTGCCATCGGCCCTTCGATTTCTCGACCCGGTTGACCACTACCGGCAGCTAAAGGTAACAAGCCCAAGGCGGTGACCAGCGCAGTCATCAAAATAGAGGGTAATCGCTCGGATGCTCCTTGTATGGCAGTTTCTATATTCCAAGTTTTACCCTCAAAATTTATTAAATGCTGATAATGCGAAACCAGCATGATAGAGTTTCGAAGAGTAATCCCGAATAGCGTGACAAATCCCACCATAGAGCCTAGTGATATCCAGCCACCAGTGAACATAACCGCTAATACTCCACCTATCAGTGCAAAAGGCAGATTGACAAAGGTGAGCAATAAGTTACGCAAGTTTCCAAAGGCGATATATAACATTAAGAAAATACCAACGGTAGCAATGAGGGAATGCACCATTAAATCCTCGCGTGATTGACTTTGGGCTTCCGCTTCTCCACTAAAAGCTAAGTAATTGCCTGGCGTCAGTGTTACTTCTTTTTTCAGTCGCGCTTTAATTTCTGCAGAGAAACTCTCGACATCACGACCAACAACGTTGGCAGTCACCGTTTGAATTCGTTTTGCTCCTGCATGTAAGATTTTTGATCGTCCATTTTCTTGGTTGATATCCGCCACATCACCTAACATCACCAACTTACCTTCTCGGTTAAACAAAGGTAATTTGCGTATAGCATTTAAATCCAAGCGGCTATTGGGCTCTAGTACCACAGCCAGCCAAAAGATACGATTATTCTCATAGATGGGGGTAATCGGCATGCTTTCATAGGCTGCACGGATATTATCTAACACATCTGTGGGTTGCAGCCCCCATTGCGCAAGCTTTTCATGACGCAGTCGAATGCTTAATTGTGGTGTTCCTGGCGGAGATTGTACCAGTACATCTCTTGCACCTGGTATGCTGGCGACAACACTCGCGACTGCTTGTGCATCTCTGTCCAAAGCATCTAAGTCGTTACCATAAATATTGATGACATTGCTAGCGGCATAACCAGATATGGTTTCTTCAATACGCTCAGTGAGAAAAGTGTTGATGGCAAAATTAATCCCAACAAATCCTGGTGCTTTCTCACCATCACCATCAGATTCTTGGTCTTCTTGTAGTCCAGAAAGTCGCTCGCGAATTTCGCTCAAAATTCGATTTTGTTCATTACCAGAAAGCGTGCCAATTTCAATTTCAAATTCGCTGTAATGCGTAGCAAAAGTATCAGCACCATTTTGTGCGCGACCCACCCATTGCACAACACTTTTTACCCCCTTAATAGCTCGAATAGCTTTGGAAACTTGATTACCAATGCGCAAAGATTCTTGCTCTGAAGTGCCTGGGACTAAGGTCATGTGCATAATAAAGTGGCCTTCATGCAGGCTTGGAATAAATTGGCTCTTGAATAATGGCAACGCACCTAGGCCGATAGCAATCACTGCAATGGCAATAAAAATGGTGCGTTTGTATTGTTGTTCGATACGAAACAGAAGAGCCGTATAACGATGTTTAATCCAAGCGATAAGTGGAGGGTCGTCGCCGTCAAGTTTTATTTTGCCAAGTAACAAATAACATAGCGCTGGGGTGAGTGTGAGCGCTACTGCCAAAGAGGCTAAAATCGCTGAGATATAAGCATAGCCAAGAGGAGCAAATAGCTTGCCGGCAACCCCGCTCAAGGTGAGTAATGGCATAAATACCAGTGCCACAATAATGGTGGCATATACCACTGAGCTTCGTACTTCCATAGAGGCGTTAAACACTACTTGATGGTTTGCAAGCGGTTTTGCTAATAGCTTATTCTCGCGTAAACGTCTGAAAATATTTTCTGTATCAATAATCGCATCATCGACAACCTCACCAAGTGCAATCGCTAAGCCACCCAACACCATAATATTAATACCAATTTTGAAGTAGCTGAGTACAACAATCGCGGTCAACAATGATAGTGGAATAGCGGTGGCTGAGATAAAGGCGGTACGCGCATTGAACAAAAACAGAAACAATACGATGATGACTAAAACTGAACCAATCAGAATATCGGTTCTTACGCCATAAATTGCAGTATCAATAAAGTTGGCAGGTCTAAAAAGTCCTTCATGTAACTGTATATTGCGACTCTCTAGAGATGGTTGGATTTGTTTAATGGCTCGCTCTAATGACTGGGTAACCCCATACGTGTTAGCGCCAAGCTGACCTTGTATGGATAAGTAGATACCAGTTTTGCCATCAATAGAGGATGAACTGATGGAAGGTTGAGCTCCCTCGCTGATGGTCGCTACGTCGCTAAATTTGATGCTCTGTCCATTACGATAAGCAATCGTGGTTTGTGCCAATTGTTGGATAGTAGTGGATTGCCCTAAGGTGTTTAATATTATCCTTTGATTATTATTTTCGATAAAACCCGCGCCTCGAACTCCCGTTGCACGGCTGGCAGCATCAACCACCTCTTGTAAAGATAATTTATACAAAATCAGTTGTTGTGGTTTGACCTGAATTTGCAATTGCTTGATCTGTCCGCCAAAAACATTGACATCAGCAACCCCTTCAACTGCCATTAAATGTGGGCGTAACTCCCAATCGACAATGCTGCGAAGCTCAATCAAATCCACTTTATCTGAGGTCAGTCCTATGCCCATTACGGTACTGGCGGCTGATGTTAACGGTGTGATATTGGGGATAACTCTTGCTGGAAGTCTGCCAGCAAGGGTGGCTAATCGTTCCGCCACCACTTGGCGATTGCGGTATACATCGGTGCCTTCATTAAATATCACCGTCACAACGGATAAACCTGGGATCGATTGTGAGCGCATCATCGCGATGCCTACTGTGCCTGAAATTGTATTTTCTATTGGCTGACTGACCAGTTTTTCAACTAAGTCTGTGGACAAGCCAGGAGCTTCAGTTTGGATAATCAACTGAGTAGGTGAGAACTCAGGGAATACATCAATATTACTGCGCGTCAGGCTGTAAATGCCGTAGATAATCATCAAGGTGGCTAACCCAATAATTACCCCACTAAAGCGGATGGAGAATCTGACTAGCGCTGACATCATACTTGGCTAATCCTCATTCTCATTTTTGATTTGATATTTAAGTTCCTCTGATAACAATAATTGCGCACCGCTGATTACTATCTGATTGTCGCTGGATAAATGACTGGATTCAACATACCAACCTCCTGCAACCGGTTGCTCAGTGTTGATAGGCAAACGCATAAATCGATCCGCTTGAGTTTTTTTATAAATCCAAGCTTTACCACCGTACCAAACCACCGCTTTACTGGGAACCAATAAGCCTTTATTGGGTTTGTTACTAGTAGCTTTTTCTGCCAACTGTACATTTAGTCGCATGTCAGCACGCAAATGGTCGGCAGGGGCAGTGTAATAATAAGTTACCCCTTGCATAGTGGGATCGGTAATCGGCGCTTCAGCCAATAAACTAGCTTTGATAGGGGGGATGTCAGCTCCAATCGGAGCAACATTGACAGTGTTAGCTGGTGATTTGACATCTAGAGGAAACACCACTAGTAGCAACATGGTTTGATGACGCAGTAGATTTTGCATGGTTTGGTTGCCTTGCTCCGAGGTCACCATGTCGGCCAGAGTGCTCCCCCAGTTTTGGCGAATATTATCTTGCAAGTTCTTTGCCTCTAATTCTGCCGCCGCCAACTTCGCTTGATCAGCCTTAAAAATAGCCTCTTTCGATAGTAACAACTGATCCGACACGTTGCGATTATCTTGATTTAATTGTTGCATACGACGATATTCTTGCTGGCTATTTAATAATGCTGCACGAGCAATATTGGCGTTAGCCTTTGAATTCAAGTAGCGTGTTCGCATATCGATTAATAAATCAATATTTAATACGCTACCTAAAACATTTAAGGTCTGTTGATGTTCGGTATCACTCAGTTTTTCGGTGCGAATTTCACTTTGTTGTTGGGCCTCAGGGCTCACTATGACGAAGGTAGCTCCGTGTTCAATTTTGACCCGGTTGATGGTTTCGATATCGTCATCTTGACCAAGATTAAATTGATCATATTCATCTTTACCATAAAATACGATGAGCCAGAACAGCACAACAATCAAGATGAACTGGACAATGATGATACGTTTAGTATTTTCCGTCATAGCGGATTACCTTTGCTTTGAAGATTATTGGGCAGACTAAACATGCCATCAATCGGACGTTGAATGGCATCTTCCAGCTCAATGATCGCTTGTTGTAATTGATAACTTAGATTAAGACGATTGAGTTGGGCTATGATGATTTCCAATTGTCCTCCGGTCAATTCCAAACGATCTGCAATGCCTGTATCAAATTGGCGTTGAGTTTGTTCGAAGCGTTGAACTTGGCTAATCAACACTTCCTCTGCGCGCTTGAGATTCTCGCGCACACTATAAACGGTGGCATGCTGCATTTCAATTTGACGTATCACTTTGGTTTGCAATACAAAAAATTGACTTGCCTCTACATCACGTAATGCGTTAGCCTCGGCAATTAAGCCACGATTCCGATTGAGTAAGGTCAGTAAGCTATTAATCCCTAAAGACCAGATACGATCATTTTGATCAAACGTATAGCTCGGGCTCAGCACAAAATCTGGATATTGTTTGGCAATCTCAAGACGTAACCCCGACTCAGCTGCTTCATAGCGTGCCAATGCAGCACGAATATCTAAACGATTTTGCAAAGCATAGCCTTGTAAATCTTTTTCTTTTAAATCGACATCAGCAAGGTTTTCTTGCCACATACTAGGCAGATTCTGCTGTTTTAAACGATCAGCGCTAAGGCCAATATCGTTCGCTAATGCAGCAAGAAGTGCAGGTTCACGTCCAAGTTCGGTGACATAGGCCTGCTCCGTCTTTTGCATAAAGATACGTGCATTATTGACATCAACGTTAGAGGCAATCCCAGCATCCAAGCGCTTTTGTAAAATATCAACCATCGCCTCTCGCAAGCCTAATTCTTTTTTTAATAGCGCGATTTGCTGTTGATTAAATTGGTATGCCAATAAACTTCTGAGCGCACGCGCTCTCACTTGCCAGGCAGTTTGGGCAATATTCAACTTAGCTGCTTCAGTTAAGTTGCTAGCCCGATCGATACGAATATCTAGTTTCCCTGCAGTAAGAATCAGAATGTCGATGCCCAAACCCAAAGTCCAAGGCGAACCATTATTATCCTGACTGTGGTTCTCAACTCTCCCCGTTGTTCCTAATTCAGGACGTTGTCCAGCAGTGATTTGGGCAGCTTGCGCCGCTCTCCATTGGGCTCGCGCCAGATCAAGATCAGGGTGATAGAACAAGGCACAATAGCTTAATAAATCTCTATCCCAGGAACGAATTGGAAAACTTACTGGACTAATACTTTGAGCTTGTAAAAATGCTCTAAATTGCTCTGAGTCCGGATTACGGTCGCGGAAATCACTGGTGTTTTTTTCTACCTGTATCGGTTTGGCTTGATAGATTTGGAAATGACACGCACTGATGCCCGTCATGATTGAAACCATCAGGATCCGAGCAAGCAAGTGTGATTTGCCTGAAAATTTTGCGAAGGAAAAATTCATAAGTTTCGGATATTACCTGTAGCGCTTGAATTCAAGCAATATTTTCCTCACTCAAGTTGCTAATCATTCAGCATAAATAATGGCTAAGCAAGGGGATTTTGGCCGCTATTTGCTAAATATTATTGAATTAGCGCTACGCATGCTTTTAGTAAACACAGGCTTAGGCTATAATGCCCTGCTTTTCATGGGGCGCTGTCCCCAAACGATGCGAAAGTGGCGGAATTGGTAGACGCACTGGATTTAGGTTCCAGCGCCGCGAGGCGTGAGAGTTCGAGTCTCTCCTTTCGCACCATCGTTGATTAATTTACAAATTACATTGATTGCCTTATGGCAGAACTATTAAGGAAATAACATGGCAGCAAATGTTGAAGTCATCAGCAAATTAGAACGTCGCATGACGGTGACGGTGCCGATGAAACCAATCGAAGAAGAAATTCATCAGCGTATCCAGCAATTGACGCGTACCGCAAAGTTGCCTGGTTTCCGCCCTGGTAAAGTGCCGCTCAAAATTGTTGAGCAACAATACGGTGCACAAGTCCGTGATGAAGCTCTAGCTAATGCCATCGAACGAAGCTTTGGCGAGTCCGTAGATGAGAATAAATTGCGCGTTGCTGGCTTTCCTAATATCGAACACAAACCTTTCAATCAAGCTGAGGGGAAATTTGAATATATCGCAACCTTTGAGGTGTTTCCTGAGGTTGAAATGGGTGACATCAAAAAATTAAAAATTGAGCGCCCTGTCTTAGAGTTAAAAGACGCAGATGTTGATAAAACTCTTGAAGTGTTACAAAAACAACGTGGAACCTACAGTCCAGTCAATCGTGCAGCCAAGCTTACCGATAAGATTACTTTGTCACTCAGTGCTAGCATTGACGGAGAAGAAGTTGAAAGCACTGGAGGCAATACCATAGACTTGGTGCTAGGCGAAGGTGGTCGAGTGGCTGAGTTTGATGAAAACCTGATTGGGGTTCAAGCTCAAGCAGATAAAACCTTCAAAATCAAATACAAAAAAGATCATCAAGTAGCTGAGTTAGCTGGTAAAACAGTGACTTATCAGGTCAATGTGAAGCAAGTGGCTGAGCTGCAATTGCCTAAAATTGATGCTGAATTTGCGAAAGCACTGGGTGTTGATGATGGTGATGTAAAAAAGATGAAAGCAGAAGTTAAAGCCAGCTTGCAACAAGAAGTCGAGCGACGTGTGCGTGCACGCTTAAAAGACCAAGTGTTTAATGCGCTAGTAGAAAACGCGAAATTTGAATTGCCTAAAGCTTTGTTGCAATCTGAAACACAGCGTTTGTTGCAAATTGCAGCGCAAAACCTGCAACGACGAGGCGTTGACCCAAATACTGTGAATCTTGAGCCTTCTGTCTTTGAACCACAAGCCAAACAAACAGTAACGCTACGTTTGGTATTGTCTGATGTGGTACACAAAAACAGTTTGCATGCCAAGCCAGAGCAAATTAAAGCGATGGTAGAAACTTTTGCTCAAAGCTACCAAGATCCTGCTGAAGTGCTTACTTGGTACTACGCCGATGCTAAGCGTCTTGAGGAGCCAACAGCACTCGCTACTGAAGAAAATGTCATTGATTGGGTATTAGCGTCCGCCAAAGTGAGCGATAAAAAAGTAGACTTTGATGAATTTATGCGTGGCCCTAACGCATAAACCCATTTAGCAAGCCCTCAATTAGGAGTATTTATGTCCGCATTGGAAACCAGCAATCTCGGCTATGTGCCGATGGTAATCGAGCAAAGTGGTCGAGGTGAGCGTGCCTTTGATATCTATTCTCGGCTGTTAAAAGAACGTGTAATTTTTCTTGTGGGCCCTGTGAATGACATGTCAGCCAACTTGGTTGTTGCGCAAATGCTATTTCTTGAAGCAGAAAATCCAGACAAGGATATCTACTTATATATTAATTCTCCAGGTGGCTCTGTGACAGCAGGGATGTCAATTTATGACACGATGCAATTTATCAAGCCTGACGTAAGTACTCTATGTATTGGTCAGGCTGCCAGTATGGGAGCGTTTCTATTGGCGGCAGGAGCCAAAGGTAAACGTTTTAGTTTGCCTAATTCCCGAATCATGATTCATCAACCTTCTGGAGGTTTTCAGGGTCAATCTACCGATATTGAAATCCATGCTAAAGAGATTCTCTATCTTCGCAGCAAACTAAATGAAATCTTGGCCTATCATACTGGTCGTAGCGCTGAAGAAATTGACCGTGATACGGAGCGAGATAATTTTATGAGCGCTGATCAATCAGTGTCTTATGGAATGATAGATAAAGTGATTGCAAGCCGCACCGAAGCTTAATGAAAGCTATCCTTTTGGAAATCCAATATGGCTAAAAACAACACCGATGAAAAAATGATGTACTGTTCCTTTTGTGGCAAAAGCCAACATGAGGTGCACAAGCTGATTGCCGGTCCTTCGGTGTATATTTGCGATGAATGTGTGGATTTATGTAATGACATCATACGTGAGGAAGCACCCAGCAAAGACGGCATTTCTGGGGATGGAAAAAAATTACCTAGCCCCAAAGAGATCTGTGCCATATTGGATCAATATGTAGTCGGGCAAGAGCGTGCCAAGAAAAGTCTTGCGGTCGCTGTTTATAATCATTACAAGCGTCTTAATCAAAAAGGCGGTAGTGATGATGTAGAAATTACCAAAAGCAATATTTTGCTGATTGGGCCAACTGGCTCTGGTAAAACTTTGCTGGCACAAACTCTGGCAAGATTACTCAATGTTCCATTTGTCATTGCTGACGCTACCACTCTAACTGAAGCTGGTTATGTTGGTGAGGACGTCGAAAACATTATGCAAAAACTATTGCAAAAATGTGATTATGAGGTTGAAAAAGCGCAGCGTGGTATCGTGTACATCGATGAAATCGATAAAATATCTCGAAAATCTGACAACCCCTCGATTACCCGTGATGTCTCTGGTGAAGGTGTACAGCAAGCATTGCTGAAGCTCATTGAAGGCACAACAGCGTCTGTTCCACCTCAGGGTGGGCGTAAACACCCAAATCAAGAGTTCGTGCAATTAGACACCACAAATATTTTATTTATATGCGGTGGCGCATTTGATGGCCTAGAAAAAATCATCCGACAGCGATCAGAAAAAGGTGGAATGGGTTTTGCAGCCGAGGTCAAAAGCAAAGAAGATACTCGTGCTATCGGAGAAATTTTCAGGGATGTAGAGCCAGAAGACCTCATTAAGTTTGGTTTGATTCCGGAGTTCGTTGGTCGCTTGCCTGCTATTGCAACCCTTGAGTCATTGGATGAAGCGGCATTGATGTCGATTTTGCTTGAGCCAAAAAATGCACTGACCAAACAATTTGCTAAACTGTTTGAGATGGAAGGCGTGGAGCTTGAATTCCGTCCTGCAGCACTGAAGATGATTGCGCAAAAAGCGCTTGAGCGAAAAACCGGAGCAAGAGGTCTTCGCTCTATCATGGAACATGCCCTGTTAGAAATGATGTACGAATTACCCAATATGCCACATCTGCATAAAGTCGTTGTGGATGAGGGTGTTATTCAAGGTACCGGACAGCCTATCCTGATTTATCAGGATGCGGCAAAAACCGCAGATTCCGCTAGCTAAACTCTAAGATTTATTATTTAATTCAATCGACGGACTGAAGTTTTTTTAAGTGATTACTTGAATCAATTCAGTTCGTCCCCATCATCTGATAAGTAAATATTTTGTGTCGTTCAGACACGCGTTTTTAATGAGGCTTCTATGTCAGAGACTACACTACCTGCTTTTACACCAGAAAACGGACAAATACCGCTATTACCACTACGCGATGTGGTTTTGTACCCGCATATGGTTATTCCTTTGTTTGTGGGTAGATCGCGCTCCATCAAAGCTTTGGATTTAGCATCCGAAGGTCAAAAACAAATATTTTTGGTAGCGCAAAAATCACCAAATGAAGACGAACCCACCTTCAAAGACCTCTATGAAATGGGGACTGTGGCTAATATTCTGCAAAAACTTAAGCTTCCAGATGGTACTGTCAAAGTGCTGGTAGAGGGGGTACAGCGTGCTAAGGTCACCGATTTTATCGATACAGCTGATTGCTTTTCTGCAAGACCTGAATTGATTGCGGATGCTGATCATGAAGGCAATGAAGTACAAGCGCTAATGCGTGCGGTTTTCACTCAGTTTGATCAATACGTCAAATTAAATAAAAAAATTCCGCCTGAAATTTTGACTACGTTAGCTAGCGTTGAAGATCCAAGTCGCTTGGCAGATACCATCGCGGCTCATCTCACCCTTAAATTAGAAGATAAACAAGTCATACTTGAGATGTTCAGTGTGACTGAACGTTTGGAACATTTATTGGGCAAGCTGGAAGCTGAAATTGATATTTTGCAGGTAGAAAAGCGTATCCGTGGCCGAGTCAAGCGCCAAATGGAAAAAAGTCAGCGCGAATATTACTTAAATGAGCAGGTTAAAGCTATTCAAAAAGAATTGGGCGAACAAGATGAATCTGCCGAATTAGATGAGCTTACTAAACGCATTCATGAGGCTAAGATGCCTAAAGAGGCTTTTGAAAAGGCGACTTCCGAGTTGAAAAAATTACGAATGATGTCGCCTATGTCGGCGGAAGCAAGCGTCATTCGCAACTATATCGACACCTTGATAGGCTTGCCATGGAAAAAGAAAACCAAAATTAACAAAGATTTGGAACACGCTCAGCGCATCTTGGATGAAGATCACTATGGCCTTGAAAAAGTCAAAGAACGAATTGTCGAGTATCTTGCTGTTCAACAGCGTGTAGACAAGCTGAAATCACCAATATTATGTTTAGTAGGGCCACCAGGGGTAGGCAAAACTTCCCTAGGGCAAAGTATCGCCAAAGCCATCAATCGTAAGTTTGTTCGTGTGGCATTGGGTGGCGTTCGCGATGAATCAGAAATTCGAGGTCACCGTCGAACCTATATTGGCTCGATGCCAGGCAAAATTTTGCAGAGTATGAATAAAGTAGCGGTTAAAAATCCGCTATTTTTGCTGGACGAAATTGACAAGATGGGACAAGACTTTCGTGGCGACCCAGCTTCAGCATTGCTTGAAGTTTTGGACCCAGAACAAAACCATACTTTTGCTGATCACTATGTTGAAGTCGAATATGACCTGTCTGATGTCATGTTTGTTGCGACGTCAAACTCATTAAATATTCCTGATGCACTACTGGACAGGATGGAAGTGATTCGTCTCGCCGGTTACACAGAAGACGAAAAATTGAATATCGCCATGCGCTACCTGTTGCCTAAACAACTTAAGGCACACGGAATTAAAGACTACGAGATGGAAATTAGTGAGTCTGCAGTCAAGGAAATCATCCAATTTTATACCCGTGAGGCAGGGGTGAGAAATCTTGATCGTGAGATATCCAAGATATGTCGTAAAGTAGTGAAAAAAATATTAACCCAGAAAAAAGGCAGTGAGCCGTTTGAAAAAATTACGGTTCTCCCCGAACATTTGGAAGAATATCTAGGGGTTAAGGTGTTTGACATTGGTTTGGCTGCAAAAGCGAATCAAGTTGGACAAGTCACCGGTTTGGCTTGGACTCAAGTTGGTGGTGATTTGCTAACGATTGAATCTGTGGTAATGCCTGGGAAAGGGAAAACCATCACAACAGGTAAACTGGGTGAAGTGATGCAGGAATCTATCCAAGCCGCCATGAGTGTGGTGCGAACTCGAGCTAAACGTTTAGGGATTGCCAGTGACTTCTATGAAAAGAATGATATTCATATTCACTTTCCAGAAGGAGCAACTCCAAAAGATGGTCCAAGTGCAGGGATTGGTATCACTACCGCCATCGTTTCTGTACTGACTAACATACCAGTTCGAGCTGACGTGGCGATGACAGGAGAAATTACTCTGCGTGGCGAAGTTTTACCTATTGGTGGATTGAAGGAAAAACTGTTGGCTGCTCATCGAGGTGGTATTAAAACCGTTCTGATCCCTGATCAAAACCTGAAAGATCTGGCAGAAATACCAGATAATGTAAAAAATAACCTTGAAATTCATCCGGTTAAATGGATAGAAGAGGTGTTGAAATTTGCCTTAGAAAAAATGCCTGAAGCGTTGCCTGAAGAATTACCCGTCAAAGAAGCGATAAAAGAAAATCAAGCGGCAGAAATAACTGTGGTAACAAAACACTAAAAAATGCCTGGAATAGGCATATTTCTTAGGTTTAGCCCTTGACACAGTCTTTTGCCGCTTGATATAAAGACTACTGCAGTCGCTTGGCTGCAATAAACATAACATCGAAAGGGGATTCAAGTGAACAAATCAGAATTGATCG
>CAYYBG010000038.1:0-17656 GCA_964470195.1 uncultured Methylophilaceae bacterium
AAATGTAAGATAAAACTCTCAATAACACTGGTACTAATTTTAAACGCAGTTCAGAATCGGGCGCATATCTATCTTTTGCATGGTCAGTTTGATCTGGGGTGGCAAGATTATGAATGGCGTATGGCGCTACCTAAATTTGTCTCTGTCCAGCGCGATACGCCGATTTGGCGTGGTACCCAATCACTGCAAGGCCGGACTATTTTGCTTTATGCCGAGCAGGGCTTGGGCGATACCTTGCAATTTTGCCGCTATATTCCCTTGGTCCATGCTTTGGGAGCTCATGTGCTTGTAAAAGTACAGGAGAGTTTATTGCCTTTGCTGGAGCAATATTCTGATCAATGCCATTTGCTTCAGCAGGGTGAAGTCATGCCAAAGTTAGATTATCAATGTGCAATGTTGTCATTGCCGTTGGCATTCAGAACCAATTTATACAGTATCCCCAGCCAGCAGGCTTATCTTGCCAGTACAGCCGAGCACAGAGCACTATGGAGTAAGCGGCTTGGCGTTAAACAGGGAGTACGTGTTGGCTTGGTTTGCAGTGGCAGCGAAACCCACGAAAACGACAAACAACGCTCGATTGCATTATCACAATTAATTGAATATTTGCCGCACCATTGGCAGTTAGTGAGTTTACAGAATCGCCTGCGGGAAACTGATTTGCTAGCGGTGAATGATGGTCGTGTGATGTATTTCGCCAAGGACATCAGGGATTTTCGCGACACTGCTGCCTTATGTGATTTGGTGGATGTGGTGATTAGCGTAGACACCAGTGTTGCACATTTGGCAGGTGCGCTGGGCAGGCCGACTTGTTTGCTATTGGCTTTTACGCCTGATTGGCGCTGGTTATTGAATCGCTCGGATAGCCCTTGGTATCCTTCTATCAAAATATTCAGACAAAAACGTCACAGCAATTGGAATGAAATTGTACATTTGTTGTCAATGGAGTTGATAGATAAACTGGCTCATTAGACAGGAATGATACGGGATTTCATCCTGACTTTGGCCGCCCTCTGAAAAATCATGTGCTTTATTTTTTATTGTCTGAAAATTCACAGTTTTTTATTAGAAAAAAGTATATTTCTAGCTGGCAATATGCAGTAAAATGCGCGCCGTAATTAAGATTTTTCTAGTTTATGTTGATTTACATCAAATCATGATTTGTTATTCCTCTGTAACCTTGGTCGGCAATTTGCTCCTTTCACAACGTGGGCTAAATAGGGTTATTTCTAAAGCGTGGGGTCATAAGTGCGATATTTTTGGCTTTTAATGCTACTCAGTTTATTGCTGGGGTGTTCTGCTAAAACAGACTCATTCATTGCAACGGATATTCGTGGTGCTGACTTTGCGCACGGCTTCAGCCTGACTGCCCATGATGGCAGGCAAAAAAGCTTGCAAGATTTCAAGGGACAGGTGGCGGTGGTATTTTTTGGATACACGCATTGCCCCGACATCTGTCCAAGCTCTATGCATGACTTGGCTAAAACAATGCAATTGTTGGGTCAGGATCAGTCGCAAGTGCAGGTGATGTTTGTGACGCTAGATCCTGAACGTGACACGGTAGATGTATTGAAGCAGTTTGTACCTAGTTTTGATGCGAGCTTTATCGGTTTTACTGGGTCGGCAAAACAGATTGAAAGCGTGGCTAAAGATTATAAGATTTTTACTCAAAAGCAAGCAGTAGGCGATGCCAAACAGTACAGCATTGACCATAGCGCTGGTGCTTATGTGTATGACAAGCAAGGACAGTTAACCCTGTATTTTAAATTTGCCCAAAGTCCCGAGGACATGGCGCATGATTTGAAATTATTGCTTTGATAGATTTGTTTTTCTTTTTGTTTGAATAGCAAAAGCAGTACCCCATTAATCGTTTTTTTTGAGTATTTCATTAAGTTGCAGGAGGCGTGGTGATGGCCACAACCAGTACGACAATTCAGGAACAATACGATTACGATATTATTCGTAAATTTACCATTATGACCTTGGTTTGGGGGGTAGTGGGGATGTTGGTTGGGGTATATATCGCCTCAGAACTAGCTTTCCCCATACTGAACTTCGACATCCCCTACATCACCTTTGGACGTTTGCGTCCAGTCCACACCGGCGCGGTGATTTTTGGTTTTGGCGGTAGTGCTTTATTTGCTACTTCTTATTATGTCGTTCAGCGCACCTGTCAGACGCCACTATTTGCCAAAGGTTTAGCTAACTTTACTTTCTGGGGTTGGCAGGCAGTGATTGTGTTTGCTGCATTGGGTGATGTCTTGGGTCATACCCAAGGCCGAGAATATGCTGAGATGGAGTGGCCAATCGACTTGCTCATCGAAGTGGTTTGGGTAGCTTATCTAGCAGTTTTTGTCGGCACCTTGATGAAACGTAAACAGCCTCATATTTATGTCGCCAACTGGTTCTATTTGGCGTTTATCTTGGCTACCGCTTTATTGCATACCTTTAACAACTTGGCTGTGCCTGTGAGCTTGTTCTCGATGAAGTCCTATAGCTTGTTCTCTGGTGCTCAGGATGCGATGACGCAGTGGTGGTATGGTCACAACGCAGTTGGTTTCTTCCTCACTGCCGCCTTCTTGGGCATGATGTATTACTTTGTACCTAAACAGGCTGGGCGTCCTGTGTACTCCTATCGCTTGTCGGTGTTGCACTTTTGGGCATTGGTGTTTATGTACATGTGGGCCGGTGCCCATCACCTTCATTGGACCGCGATCCCTGATTGGACTTCTACATTGGCCGCGACCTTCTCTATCATGCTGTTATTGCCATCATGGGGTGGTATGGTGAACGGCATTCTGACGCTGTCTGGGGCTTGGGACAAAATGCGTACCGATCCGATTATGCGTTTCTTGATTGTGGCATTGTCTTTCTATGGGATGTCTACTTTTGAAGGTCCTATGATGTCCCTGAAGGATGTGAACGCTTTATCACATTACACAGATTGGACGATTGGTCATGTGCATTCTGGAGCACTTGGTTGGGTAGCGATGGTGTCCTTCGGCAGTTTGTACCACTTGATCCCGAAACTCTGGAATACCCAGACCTACAGTAATCGTTTGATTAATGTGCATTTCTGGCTGGCCACCATTGGTATTTTGCTATACATCACTGCAATGTGGATCTCGGGCATTATGCAAGGGTTGATGTGGCGTGCATTTGATGACTTCGGCAATCTGCAATACTCATTTATTGAGTCTGTCGCTGCCGCGCACAACCTTTATGTGATGCGTGCCATCGGTGGTTTGTTCTTCCTCAGCGGCATGGTGGTCATGGTTTATAACATGACCAAGACGATCCGAGGCGGTAAGGTTTAATCCCCGAACCAATCAGGGCTTGGCAATGAGCCAAGTCCATATCGATTAAGAGAAATTGAAGTCTAGTTAAACTGGAGTAAGCATGAAACACGATAATATTGAACGCAACGTAGGGATACTTTTAGTGCTCACTATGTTAGCTATCAGCGTGGGTGGTATGGTTGAAATCGTTCCGCTGTTCTTTATCAAAGAGACCGTCGAAAAAGTGGATGGAGTGCGTCCTTATTCACCACTGGAGTTGCGTGGTCGCGATATCTACATTCGTGAAGGCTGTTATTTGTGTCACTCGCAAATGATCCGTCCTTTCCGTGATGAAGCATTACGCTATGGTCACTATTCTCTGGCAGCAGAATCTAAATATGATCACCCATTTCAATGGGGTTCAAAACGCACAGGTCCAGATTTGGCTCGTGTAGGTGGCAAGTATTCCAACGATTGGCATACCCAACATTTAACCGCACCACGATCTTTGGTCCCGCAGTCTGTAATGCCTAACTATCCTTGGTTGGTTAAAACCAATTTGGATTATTCCGATATTCAGGATCGTATGAGAGCTTTGCGTGTAACGGGTGTCCCTTATTCAGCCAATCAAGCCGAATATCAACGTAATGTGAAGGATTTTGGCGAAGAAGTAGCGCACAACCTGCATATCCCCGATGCGGAAAAAAATCTGTTGGCACAAGCTCAGACTGGCAATTATGACACCAACCCGGACAACGTGACGGAGATGGATGCCTTGGTTTCCTATCTACAAGTATTAGGCACCATGGTCGACTTTAAGAAGTACGACGATGATTACTTTGTGCAATTCCGATAATCGGGTTACTGAGTAACATGGCTGTATAAGGAATATGGATATGGATTGGATGCTTTGGTTTACCAAATTTGAAAATACTAAGCCTTTGGCGCTGATTATTTTTTTCGCGGTTTTTGTTGGGGTGGTGGTGTATTTATACGGCAATAAAGCGCGTGGTGAGAAGCTCGAATCCTTCAAGAATATACCATTGCAAGATGAAGACAATTAAGTAGGAACTTTATGATGAGTCAGGACAAAAGAAACGTAAACAACAAGACCACTGGTCATGTGTGGGATGATGACTTAGAGGAATTTACCAACCCACTGCCTATGTGGTGGATCTGGGGTTTTTATATTACCTGTGTATTTGCTTTGGTGTATTGGATGCTCTATCCAGCCTGGCCAGTCGCAGGTCAATATACCAAGGGTTTGCCAGGGGTGAATACCATCACCTATACCGCCACCACGGTGGATGGTAAAGAAGTACAAAAAACCACGCATTGGAATATGCGTTCTAAATTAATGGCCGAGATGAATCAGCTCAAGGCTTCGCAAAAACAATGGTTTGATAAAGTCGCCGCCACTTCTTATGAGGCCGTGGCTAGTGATGCCGATTTGATGCAGTTCGTTAACTCTGCCGGAAAAACGCTGTTCACTGACAACTGTATGCCATGTCACCAAGCGGGTGGCCAAGGCAAAATTGGAATCGCGCCCAATTTGATTGATGACCATTGGCAATATGGTGGTGGCTATGAGCAAATCAATACCACTATTGTGGGTGGTCGTCATGGTGTCATGCCGGCATTCAAGCAAGTATTGAATACGGACGAATTAAATCAAGTGGTGAACTATGTGTTGAGTTTGTCTGGTGAGCCACATAATGCAGCCAAGGCCAGCGCTGGAAAGAGCATATTTCATGGACCCAAAGCAGGTTGTTATATTTGCCATGGTGACGACGCCAAAGGTAAGGTAGAGTTGGGTTCCGCCAATCTGACTGACAAGATTTGGTTATGGGCCGATGTGGTAGGTGCTGCCAATGAGCAAGAAAAAGTGGCATTGTTGACCAATCTGATTTATTCAGGGGTAAATCGCGGAGTGATGCCGGCTTGGTCAGCACGCTTAACCCCTGAGCAAATCAAGCTGCTGACTGTCTATGTACATGACAGCCTTGGTGGTGGAAAGTAATTGTTAAACAGGGGAGCTGGTTTCCCCGTTGAATCATCATAGAAGGCTTGCATATATTTGCGAGCCTTTTTTGTTAAAAGCGGATATTGAGGCGCAAGCCTGCAACGCTGATAAGGTCTACATTATGAATACTCATCAAGAAGCAAAACCGCTTTATCAAAAGCATATTCCTATTATTACCAGATCAGTCAAAGGCAAGTTCAGAAACTTTAAAACGGCTGTCTTGATACTGGCCTATGCAGTTTTCTTCTTATTACCTTGGCTGCCATGGACTCGAAATAGTGGGGCACCGCAGGCGATTATGTTTGATCTGTCTTCGCGTCGTTATTTTATTTTTGATTTGATTGTTTATCCGCAAGATGTATTTTGGTTGGCCATGCTACTGTTTATTGCTGCCGCCTTTTTGTTCTTCATCACCGGTTTGCTTGGTCGAGCTTGGTGTGGATACTTCTGTTTTCAAACCTTGTGGTCAGACTTGTTTATTTGGATAGAGCATCTGTTGCAAGGTGAACGCCCAGCGCGGATGAAATTAAAAGCGCAAGCATGGAATTTAGAAAAGCTTGTCAAAGTGGGTGGCTCACATTTGTTGATGATCTTGGTGTCACTATGGACTGCGGTCACTTTTAGTGCCTATTTCACTTATACTCCGCAATTTGTCAAAGATGTATTTACCCTGAATGCCGCCAGTGGTGGCTATTTGGCCATAGTGGTTTTGACCGTTACTACCTATCTTGCTGGTGGCGTAGCACGTGAGCAAATCTGTATGTACTTCTGTCCTTATGCACGTTTTCAAGGAGTGATGTATGAACCAGATACATTGGCGGTGAGTTATGACGCTAGGCGTGGCGAGGGTGAGTTGGGTCGTGTCGCCCCTAAAAATGGCTTGAAGACGCAACAAGAAAGACAGGCTGCAGGTCATGGGGATTGTATCGATTGTGGCTTCTGTGTTCAGGTTTGTCCAACCGGGATCGATATTCGTAATGGCTTGCAATATCAATGTATTTCTTGTGGTCTGTGTATCGATGCCTGTAACAGCATTATGGATTCGGTCGGATATCCTCGTGGTTTGATTCGTTATGACTCAGAGGCAAATTTGGCCGCGGCAACGCCCAAGCCACCGCATCTTAAATGGAAAAGTCTCAAAGTATTGGGTTATGCCGTGGCTTTGACACTGATGATGTCTTTGTTGATTTTTAATGTGCTGAATCGCAGTCATCACGAATTGAGTGTGCAGCAAGTGCGTCAACCTCTGTTTATCAATTTATCAGATGGCACTGTCCGCAATCGTTACAACATTCATATTGTCAATAAAACGGAACAAGACCTCAGTTATCAAGTCAGTGTACAAGGTATTCCTGAAGACGCCTTGGATTTAGGGCATATCAAGCAAATACATATTCGTGCTGGAAAGACCTTGAATCTAAATGCCAAGATTGATTTGCCCGCGCAACTTGCCGCCAAAACAAAACACTTTGTTTTTGTCGTGACGCCCTCGAATGGTGATCAAGCCAGCCAAGCGCAAGTCAGTTTCAATAGTAAAATAACTCAGTAAACTAAGGAAAAAACGCTAGATATGCATGGTTTTCAATGGACGATGACAGAAACATTATTTGGCGGCATGGCGCTGATGATATTGCTGTTTTTCTTGCTGCGAAGAATTGGTTGGGCCTTATTTTGGTCTGGGGTTATCAGCGCTATCGTCGCTGTTGTTGGCTATCTTGTCTATTCTATTCAGCATTGGGAAAGCGGCGATGTGTTGGCCATTCACGTCGTTGTGTATCTTGCCACGGCAGGAATCTTGGTGGCATTTAGCAACTTACAGGGCAAGCAACATAAAATGCACTGGGCACCCAAACTGATTATCTATTTTTTCTTATTTTTGACACTACTGAATGCAGTATTACTCAGTCTGTCTATGCATGGTTTACCACATTATTTGGTAAGTTTTTTCTTGCCAAATGCCAATCAAAAACAGGTGAATACTGCTTTCCCTGGAGTGATGCCACATGACAAAAATAAATCTTATGAGCCACATTTGAATCAATTAGCCAAACAACAAGCTTTGGGCTGGGCGGTGGATACAAGTGCGCTAAACAATTTACGACCAGGACAGCCTAATTCAATCTCGCTGCGCCTAGTCGATAAACAAGGGAAAGCGATTAGTGCTGCACAAGTCACTCTAGAGTTGTGGCGCATTGCCGATAGCCGTGACGACTTGCGTTTGGACTTGGCGGAGACCTCTGCCGGACAATATCAGGCGCAGTGGACACCGCAAGCAGGCCGTTGGATGAGTTTGCTTAGCATACAGCGTGGTGATGATCGCTATAGTCTGAAAGCAAGTCTGAATATCGTCGGAGACTAAGTGTCCGCCGTCCAATTCTCTGAACCAAGGCAAGATTCTCCTGAGCTTTGTTATCACTGCGGTTTGCCGATTCCATCCGCCAGTCATTATCAGGTCACTATTTTTTCTCAGCCACGCAATATGTGTTGTGCGGGCTGTGCCGCAGTGGCGCAAGCTATTATGGACAATGGCCTAGGTGATTATTATTTACATCGCAGCGAAATGCCCAAGACAGCAGAGCAATTGGTGCCTGAGACTTTGCGTCAACTGAGTCTTTATGACCACCCAGAAGTACAAAAAAGTTTTGTACAGCAACAGGGCGAATGGCGCGAGGCATCGCTGATTTTGCAAGGTATCACTTGTGCTGCTTGTATTTGGCTGAATGAGCGTCACTTGATGCAATTGCCTGGAGTGCTCCATGTCAGTGTCAATTACACCTCGCATCGAGCCAGAGTGCGCTGGGACGACAGCAAGATTAAGCTGAGTCAAATATTAGCCGAGATTAGCAAGATTGGTTATCACGCCCATCCTTTTAGCGCGCAACAACAAGAAGCGTTGCGACAGCAACAGCGCAAAATCGATATTCGCCGTTTGGCAGTGGCGGGCTTGAGTGCGGGCCAAGTGATGATGATTGCCGGACCGCTTTATGGTGGTGAGGCGCAGGGTTTGGAATTTGCCTCGGCGCAATTATTGCGTTGGTTCAGTCTGTTGATGACGCTACCTGCCATGATGTATTCCGCTTTGCCTTTTTATCAGGGGGCTTGGCGTAATTTTCAGCAGCGTCATATTGGCATGGATGTGCCTATTGTGGTGGGTCTATTGGCAGCCTTTCTAGGTAGCTTGTGGTCTACTTGGCATGGGCAAGGTCAGGTGTATTACGACACCATGACCATGCTGATTTTTTTTCTGTTGGCGACGCGATTCTTGGAGAGCAATGCGCGCCAGAAATCTATCCAAGCCGCGGAAAACTTGTTGCGATTAACCCCAGCAGTAGCGACTCGTATTGAAGCTGATGGCAGTAGCCAATTGGTGGCGGTGGCCGAACTGTCATTAGGGGAACAGTTATTGATTAAGCCGGGCGAGACCATCGCTGCAGATGGCATACTGACCCAAGGGACGAGTAGTGTAGATGAGTCTTTGCTCACCGGTGAAAGTTTGCCTATCGCAAAAACTCTGCACGATCAGGTGTTTGCCGGTAGCGTGAATTATCAATCAACGATTCAAATCAAAATCACTGCGCTGGCTGAGGATACTATGTTGGCAAGCATCAGCCGTTTGCTAGACAGAGCACAAGCAGAAAAACCTAGCTTGGCCAAAACTGCTGATCGAGTTGCTAGGTATTTTAGCTGGCTGGTATTGGCCTTGGTGTTAATGGCGGGACTGGTATGGTGGTGGTTGGATGCCAGCAAAATATTTCCAGTATTGCTGACAATCTTGGTGGTGGCTTGTCCATGTGCCTTATCATTGGCAGCACCTGCTGCATTCGCTGCTACAGGATCACACCTAGTAAAACGCGGTATCTTATTAACACGAGGCCACGTGTTGGAAACGCTGGCTAAAGTGCAGCATGTGGTGCTGGATAAAACAGGGACGCTGACACAAGGCAGAATGCAGTTAATGCAAACGCAGGTGTTGTCGGACAAAACCGAGTCAGCATGTTTGCAAATCGCGATGAGTCTAGAACAGTGTTCAGAACATCCTTTAGCCAAGGCTTTTCATCCTACATTAAGCGTGGCGCCGTTACTCGCCTGCTGCAATATCCGCAATATTGCCGGGCAGGGCATTAGTGCTGAGATACAAGGTCATCGCTATTATCTAGGTAATCCAGCATTACATCAGCATTTAGCGCACACATTTGCAGCAGTGCAAGACCAACAAAGTAATCCCTCGCATACGCAAATTTGGTTAAGTGACGAGCAGCAGCTATTGGCCTGCTTTTATTTGGCTGACCAGTTGCGCGAAGATGCACTTAGCTTAGTGCAGGCATTACAACAGCAGGGGATACGCGTCACCATGCTAAGTGGTGATGCCAGCGCCACTGTGAGTTTTTATGCGCAACAGTTGGCGATTAGTGATTGGCACGCGCAGTGTTCACCGCAGGATAAATTGCACTATCTCAAACAGCAGCAAGACCAAGGTGAGATAGTCGCGATGATTGGCGATGGTATTAATGATGCGCCTGTATTGGCTGGTGCCCAGGTCTCGATTGCCATGGGAGGGGGCACACAAATGGCGCGTGTGTCAGCCGATGCAATCCTATTGTCTGAACGTTTAATGGACATTCAACATGCCATACAACAAAGTCGTTTTGCACTGCGCGTGATACGGCAAAATTTCGCTTGGGCATTGTGTTACAACCTAGTTGCTTTGCCAGTTGCGGCGATGGGCTTGATGACGCCTTGGATGGCGGCGATTGGCATGTCAGTCAGTTCGCTGGTGGTGGTATTAAATGCGTTGCGCTTGCGTTGATGAAATGTGAGTGCTTGGCATTTCTGGCAATATTTCTCAACATTACCACGCTGAAATAATTGTTCAGCCTATCCTATGCAAACGATGTGACCAATCTTTTAACGCTTTTTCCGCACTGCGATACTCAGGATCTAATTGCTCTACTATTGCCCAAAACTTGGCTGAGTGGTTCATCTGTTTGGTATGAGCTAATTCATGCGCCACCACATAATTAATCAAGGCGGGAGGCGCTTGTATCAAGCGCCAATTTAGACGTATTTGCTGACGACTATTACAACTTCCCCAACGCCCTTTGGCATTCGATAAAAGCACTGGAGGGGTGTTGATATTGAGTTTGGTAGCGTACAAAGCGACACGTCTTTGAAAGTCTTGTAGGGCGTATTGTTGATACCAAAGTAACACCTTGCGCGCGATATGGGCTTGATGATCTAGCTGTTTCACCCCCAACGATAAACTATTGCCGTCCAACTTGGCTTGGCGATTGGCATTATCTTCAAATAAATCTAAATACAGCGTATTGCCCAGTAGCAGCAAGCGCTCACCGTCTTGCCATTGTAATGGAGCTAATTGACTTTGATTTTGCTGAGAAATTTTGCTGACTATCCATGACCATTTACTCAATAGCAAGCGGTTCAGTTCGGCTTCATCGATGCGTTTGGGAGCATGCACCACTAAACCACCAGCGGTGATTTTTAGCCCCACGGTACGGCGTGGGCGGCGCTCTAGTGCATAAGAGATTTGTTGCCCATCTGGGCCTTGTAATATAAATCCACTCATGAAGCTTGATTGAGCTTGGGCATCTCACCCTCTATCCATTGTTCGACCAATTGATTGACCTGTTCTGGTGTTTTATCTTTGGTGGAAATAGGTTTGCCTATACTCACGGTAATCACGCCTGGAGTTTTGATATAGGCATTGCGACGCCAAAATTCTCCAGCATTGTGAGCGACCGGGATGACCGTGGCTTGACTATGCACGGCCAACCAAGCACCACCAATATGATATTTGCCTTTTTTACCCGGCGCGATACGCGTACCTTCAGGGAAAATGACCACCCATAAACCTTTAGCCAAGCGCTGTTGACCTTGAACTAATAGCTGTTTCAAAGCTTCTCGCCCAGCACTGCGATTGATGGCAATCACACGTAAGGCGGCAAACGCCCAGCCCAAAAATGGAATCCACATCAGGCTACGCTTCATCACCCAAACCTGCGGGGGAAAGATGACTTGAAAGGCGATGGTCTCCCAAGCAGACTGATGTTTGCTAAGTATCACACAAGCGTGAGCTGGAATATTGTCTGCACCCAGCACGCGATATCGTAAGCCACAGGTTTGTGCTAACCACCACATGCCCACATAAGCCCAGCCGCTTGCAATACGCGAGTGGAGCAGTGCAGGCAGCGGGGCGCACAGTATGGTCAGGCTGGAGAATAGGATGGTATTGAGTACCATGCCTAAATTGAATAAGGTTGCGCGTAGCCATTGCATTAGCGATTCGCCTCCAATAAGTGCTGTACCGCGGCCGCTAAGTCATCAAATATCAATGTATCTGCTGGCAAACCACCCTGGGCGATGGTTTCTTGGCCTTTCCCGGTTCGAACTAAGATGGGTTGCATGCCGATAGCGACACCGGCTTGCAGGTCACGTAATGCGTCACCAATCACTGGCACGCCTTGCATTTCTTGACCAAAACGATGACCAATCTCTTGCATCATGCCAGGTTTGGGCTTGCGACAAGTACATCCATCCTCGTTGGCGTGGGGGCAGTAGAATATTGCATCAATGCGGCCTCCCAATTTGCTCAACGCGTTAAACATTTTGTCGTGGATAGCATTCAGTGTCGCCACATCATAGATGCCACGACTAATCCCCGACTGATTGGTAGCAATAGCAACCCGATAACCATTCTGATTGAGCAAGGCAATCGCTTCGAGACTGCCGGGTAGGGCAATCCATTCGTTTGGTTTTTTGATGTAATGGGCAGAATCAAAATTAATCACGCCATCTCTGTCTAACACGATTAATTTCATGGTCTTTCCTTAGTGATACGATTATCCAGCTAATCTTGATAGATCAGCCACACGATTCATGGTGGCACTTAAGGATGCAAGCAATGCAAGCCGATTGGCTTTTAGTTTGGCATCTTCGCTATTCACCATGACATGGTCAAAGAAATTATCCACTGGTGCTTTGAGGGCTGCCAAGGTTTGTAAAGACTCGGTATAGTGCCCTTGCTCAAACAGTGTATCGGCTTTTGGTTTAATTTGCGCCAAGGTTTGCGCCAATTGTTGTTCAGCCGCTTCATGTAACAACTCTGTTTGAATCTGCTGAGATAAGGTACCTTCTATTTTTTTTAGAATATTGTTGACGCGCTTGTTGGCTGCGGCAAGCGCAGGGGCCTCGGCTAAATGACTAAAGCTTTGTACAGCCGCTAATCGCGCTGGAATCTGATGCAGATATTCTGGATTGACGGCTAACACTGCATCCACTTCTTGTGCTGAGGCACCTTGCTCACGCAAATTGACACTCAAGCGATCCTGACAGAACTCAATTAAGGTCGGCACAGTGTCAGCATTAGCCTGAGGAAATTGCTGTAAGGCATCTTGCAGTAATTGCGGGAAAGAAAGTGGCAATTGCGCATCGATTAACATACGCAAAATACCTAATGCCTGCCGTCTCAAAGCATAGGGGTCTTTGTCGCCTGAAGGTTTTTCGCCTATGCTAAACAGCCCAAGCAAAGTCTCTAATTTGTCCGCAAGCGCAACGACAATCCCAACGCGGCTTCGTGGTAAGTCGTCACCTGCAAATCGAGGTTTGTAATGATCTTCTATCGCGTAAGCGACGTCTTCGGCCAAGCCTTCATGTTGCGCATAATAGCGTCCCATAATGCCTTGTAACTCGGGGAACTCCCCCACCATATCGGTGAGTAAATCTGCTTTGCTTAATAGTGCGGCCAACTTTGCCTGTTCAACTAATTGGCTATCCCCTAGGCGCTCGGCAATTTGACTGGCTAAGGCCGTTACTCGAGCATTGCGTTGCGCTTGACTGCCCAATTTGTTGTGATAAACCACCTTCTCTAGGCCAGCCAAACGCGATTGCAAGGTTTTCTTTCTGTCCTGCTCAAAGAAGAAGCGTGCATCTGCCAAGCGCGGTCTCACCACACGCTCGTTGCCGTCGATGACCTTGCTGGCATCCTTGGGCGAAATATTAGAAACAATCAGAAATTGATTGCTGAGTTTGCCTTGGCTGTCCAACAGTGGGAAATATTTTTGGTTGGCTTTCATGGTCAATATCAGACACTCTTGCGGTACTTGCAAGAATTCTGGCTCGAATTGACCAAGTAACACATTCGGGCGCTCTACCAAGGCGGTTACTTCATCCAACAGCTCATCATCTTGAATCGCTTGTAATCCTTGCAGCTGAGCCGCCTGTGTCAATTGTCTGACAATTTCAGCTCGACGTTCAGTAAAGCTGGCAATCACCGCGCCTTGCTCACGTAATTGTTGGGCATAATCATCGGCATGTTGGAAGACGATAGGATCATGACTGGCTTCAAAGCGATGACCATGCGAGACGTTGCTTGCGCTTAATCCTAATATTTGAATGGCTAATACTTCACTGCCATACAGCGCCACCAAGCCATGCGCGGGGCGTACGAAATTCACGCTCTGCCAACCATCGCTTAGCTGATAGGTCATTACTTTAGGGATAGGTAGCTTAGCCAAGGTGTCGCTCAAACTTGCTTGTAAACCTTGCGTGAGGGCGACGCCTTTAATGGTGGCGTCGTAAAACAACACATCGGCTTTGCCATCATTTTCGCGTTTCAGTTGCCCGACCACCGAGGCGTCTGCCCCCAAGGCTTGTAGTTTTTTGAGTAGTGCCGGAGTGGCATTGCCATCAGCATCTAAACCTACGGATACTGGCATTAATTTTTGTGCTATTGCTTTGTCTTCGCCTTTGTCTGCCACTTGGCTGATATGCGCGGCTAAACGGCGTGGCGATGCAAACGCCTGCACTTGGCTGGTTTCACTCAGCAAACCTTGTTGTTGCAGCCCACTGAACAAAGTATTGGCAAATGCCTCACCTAACTTTTTGAGCGCCTTGGGAGGTAGCTCTTCAACAAATAATTCCACTAATAAATTTTGCGAACTCATGCGGCGGCTTTCTTGTTTTGTTGTTCCATTTGCGTCAGCACTTCATCTGCCCAGGCTTTTGGTGCCATCGGGAAACCTAGCCGTGCACGACTGTCTAGATAACTGGCGGCGACAGCACGGGCGAGATTGCGAATGCGACCAATATAGGCGGCACGCTCGGTGACCGAAATAGCACCACGTGCATCCAGTAAATTAAATGTGTGCGCTGCTTTTAATACTTGCTCATAAGCAGGCAATGCAAGCTTTTCTTGCATCAAATGTTGGGCTTGTTTTTCATGCGCATTAAAAGCGGTCAGCAAGAATTCAACATCGCTATGTTCAAAGTTGTAGGTGGATTGCTCAACCTCGTTTTGGTGAAATACATCGCCATATTTCACTCCAGCGCTGTATTCCAAATCGAATACATTGTTCACTCCCTGTAGGTACATAGCCAAACGCTCTAAACCATAGGTGATTTCACCAGTGATGGGTTTGCAATTAATCCCGCCAACTTGTTGGAAGTAAGTAAATTGGGTCACTTCCATGCCGTTTAACCAGACCTCCCAGCCCAAGCCCCAAGCGCCCAGCGTAGGATTCTCCCAGTCGTCCTCTACAAAACGGATATCATTTTGTTTCAAATCAAAGCCCAAGGCCTCGAGAGAGCCTAAATACAGTTCAAGAATATTTTCTGGGGCAGGTTTGAGCACCACCTGAAATTGGTAGTAATGTTGCAGTCGATTGGGGTTTTCACCATAGCGACCATCTTTGGGACGACGGCTTGGTTGAACATAGGCGGCTTTCCATGGTTCAGGACCAATAGCACGTAGAAAGGTCGCAGTATGCGAGGTGCCTGCACCGACTTCCATGTCGTAGGGTTGCATCAAGGTGCAACCTTGTTTATCCCAATAGGCTTGCAGGTTTAAAATGATTTGTTGAAAAGTCAGCATCACGACTCGCCAGTGTATTTGTCAAAGGCGCAATTTTACTTGTTTTTGCCTGCCCACAAAAGCAAAAGCGCAAGCCATAACAAGCTCAATATCAACCAATTGCCAAACCTTGTGTAGGGCGTGCTTCCCGTCAAACTAGGTACGCTGATATACAGCGTGTCTTGTACAAAATCCGGCAGCGCTTGTACCACCTCTCCATATTGGTTGATAGCAGCGCTAATCCCAGTGTTGGTAGCTCGTAGCATCCAGCGACCAGTTTCTAGAGCGCGTGCCTGAGAAAACTGTAGATGCTGATAGGCAGCGATGGAATGACCGTACCAAGCATCATTGCTGGCATTGACTAATATATTGGCTTGCGGAAGTTGACGTCGAATTTCGTTGCCAAATACATCCTCATAACAAATATTAAAGCCGACTTGCTGACCCCAAAGCGTCACTGTATCTCGTTTCTCACCGCGACTCAGATCGCTCATAGGAATATTTAACCAATCCCGATAGAGCCAATCCAGCCAGCGTTTGAAAGGGATAAATTCACCAAAAGGGACTAAATGTGATTTGCGATAATTTTGTAAATCTCCTGCGCCAGACAAAACCACCATACTGTTGTAATACTGCTGACTCTCTTGTTCTATCACGCCGACAGCAAGATTGACCTGATGTGCTGTTGCAAACTCAGCAAAAGCTTGGGTAACGGGGTGTTGCTGAATTTCTGCACTATGGATGGCATAAGGCAGAGCGGTCTCGGGTAGTACCAGTACATCGGGTTTTTTCGATTGTGATACGGCGACTTGCATCATGTGGTAGTACTGCAGACTGGTTTGTTCAGCGACATCTGCATCCCATTTTAAGATCTGTGGCACATTGCCTTGCAATAGAGCAAACTGCAAAACTGGTCCTGAAGCGCTACTCCAACTTATCAGACCCAATGCGGTGGCTAGCGTCCAAGTGGCGAGTATTGCACGCCACTGTTGCGAAAATCTGACCAGCCATGAAGCAGTTAAAGCAAGCGCAAAACTGACACCAAGGATACCGGTAATAGGCGCAAAATTAGCCAAAGGACTATAAGGTACTTGGCTATAACCCACATTCAACCAAGGGAATCCAGTGAACAACCATTCGCGCAGCCATTCCAGCAGCGTCCAAACAATAGGGGCTAGGTACAACACATTGCCCATACGTTTGCTCAGATAGCCAGCCAAGGCATGGAACATGGCTAAAAAAGCACATAGGCCAAATGTGGCCATGCTGGCCATCCACCAAGGCATCCCGCCAATATCGTGCAAACTGACATAAATCCAATGGATACCTGCAACAAAAAATCCCAGTCCAAAAATAAAGCCCAGTTTAGCCGCTTGCTTGGCAGAATCGGCGTTCAGCCATAGCCAAAAAAGACCGGCTAGGGCAACAATGGGAATAGGAAAAAGATAAAAAGGCGCGAAACCTAATACACTTGATGCGCCTAATAACAGTGCGCTGAGTTGGGGAGATTGATGGAGAAATTTCATCCCCGCATTATCGCAGGTTTTGTCTCCATATTCTCGCCGCCTTGTATGGATTTCAAAGTCAGTATATATTCCAAAATGTAGAATAAAAACAACTTATAACATCTCTAAAAATATCATTAGGAAAACTATGTCCCCTGCACATTTGCAATGTCCCATCTGTACTTGTTCTGCCCAGCTTTACGATGTTGAGGTGAGTCTTATTTACTCTGTTGCTGAATCATATGGACGGCGGGGTCGTCATGATGAATGGCGAGTAAATTGATGCCAAGTTGAAAAACTTGGTAGTTCATTGCTTGCAAAAATGTTTGCAAGGCAGCTTCATCAGATTTAATTTTCTCTATCAGTAGCTGAGGGTGATAGGCGGCAATCGATTGCTTGGCGCCTTCCAACGCTTCCATTTCCATGCCTTCAATATCAATCTTGATAAAGTCCAGCCTTTTTAGCTTCAAGCTGTCTATCGCCATTAAAGTTGTCTTGACACAATGTGCTTCGGAATAATCTATCTCTTGACCAATAAATTCGGTTGTTGGCTTTTGACGAATTTCTAAACTACCAAAACTAGCAGGTTTGAAATAATCCGGAATCGGTACATCGATATTGTCGTCGGTACTGCCAACGGCAGCATAAATCGCTTTAGCATTGAAACAATTATTGAGAGTAATGTTGCCTGCTAGTGCATAAAAAAGTCTCTCTTGAGCTTCAATAGCAATCACTTGCCCCCAGCCGAACATGGTTTTTGCCCACTCTATGGTGTGCGCGCCGATATTGGCACCACAATCTAGAGCGACAACGCCATCACCAAAATGTTGTCTTCGTGTCTGCAATAGTTGAGTGGCAATATGAATTTCTTCAGGGTCAAATGCAGCTTGATTGAGTAACTGAAAACCTACTCCATATCCTGAATTATTGACCAGACGATAGTCAAAACGGTTAACCATCATGCTGCCATGATTGGTGCTGGCAAGAA
>CAYYBG010000039.1:0-16900 GCA_964470195.1 uncultured Methylophilaceae bacterium
GCTCTTGCTTTAACTGCTTGTGGTCAAAAAGAAGAAGCTGCTCCTGCTGATGCTGAAGCTCCTGCTGCTGAAGCTCCTGCTGATGCTGCACCTGCAGCTGATGCTGAAGCTCCTGCTGAAGCTCCTGCTGAAGCTAACTAATCCTAGCTTTTTAGCAATGAACGAAAGAGCCGACCTAAGTCGGCTTTTTTGTTGTCTGCGAAAGGCCTATTTTGTTGGATTGACGAGCAATTTAGATACTCAACCAATCTAGGCCAAGATGTTGATCTGCCAATAAGATTTGATCTGGATGCCAGTTGATTGCAATGCTGAGGGTTTTTTGGGCTAGGTCTGGGGTATTGTTTTGCAAACTGAGATGCGCTGCGATGACAAATTTCAAGTCATCGTGATGAATTTCAGCCAGCAGTTTAGCGCTGGTTTGATTGTCTAAATGCCCCATTCTTCCGGCTACACGTTGTTTTAAAGATGGCGGATAAGGTCCTGTTGAGAGCATATGCGCATCATGATTACATTCCAGCCAAAGCGCTTGGCAGCCACTGAGTGATGAGACGATATGTGGGGTAATGCTACCTGTATCGGTGAGTACGCCGAATTTCGCTTGCCCATCGGAAAAACTATATTGCACAGGTTCTCGAGCGTCATGAGGAACAGGGAAGGGTTGAACTAGCAGGTCAGCAATTTCAAAAGCTTGATGACTATCAATCAGATTGAGTAAGTCGTCTTCAATAAGGGCATCAATCTGTTTTGCTGATTGTTGCTGCATCGCGCGCATCGTGCCGTAGGTCATCAGCACTGGGATTTGGTATTTTGCTGCAAGACGGGTAACCCCGGATGCATGATCTTGATGTTCATGGGTGACTAAAATGGCATCGATTTGACTGGCATCCAAGGCGATTCTAGCTAACCTCATTTCAGTTTCTTTTAGGCTAAAACCACAATCCAGTAACACGCAGGTATCGCCTTGCTGAATCAGCAAGCCATTACCACCACTACCACTGCCTATGCTGGCAAAGCGCATGCTATTTTAATTGTTCGTACAGCAAGCTAAGAATCTGGCTAGCTGTATTATTTTTTAGGGCTTCACCGGCTTTGTTGACCACTGTAACTTTTGAGCTACGCTCAGCCACTTGTTCAATTTTCACACGATATTGTTGGGTGTTATCCACCAGCTCCTCAGGTGGAGCTTTCCAAAATTGAAGTTTTTCGGTCACTCCAGTAGATACGGTTTTCTTCTCCTCTGCAGGTGCAGGTTTTTCTTTATCATCACCCCAGAATTTGAGCGAATCTAATAGGCCTTTTTTCTTATTGCCACCAAGAGACACATCTATATCGGTATAACGCACATAGTACATCCCAGTAGAGCGATTTCTATCCTCTACCACAAATCCAACACGGTCCAATGCCAAACCTACACGACGCCAAGCACGATCAAAATCGTCGTTGATACTTAAGTTGACTGAGCCATCACTCTCTTTGTTGATATAGGCACGTAAAGGAGAATTATTGGCATTTAAGATGCTTTTAGATTTTTTCTCTTCGACTCCCAATCTCACCATTAGGCGGCGCAATAATTCGGCATCAAGGTCCTCAGCTTCAGATTGTTCTTCGTCACGCTTGCTTCGCCTGTTAGGAGCGTAGCCTTGATCAAACTCTCCCAGCGTGTTTTTTATACGTACTTTTCCATCGTCTGATAAATCGACAATAGCGCGGTGGCTGATGAAAATCTCTGTTGCACTTGGGTCCTCGCCACGGTCAATGCGGGTACGGAATTTTTGTCGGTTGTTCAAAGAGCTCAATTTATCTAACCAACCTTGGAATTTATCAAGGTAGTTGCCTTTGTCGTCTTTCAGATTGCTGGCATCCACCCATTCAGTCTCCATGACACCGGTATCGGTGTTCTCAACTCGCACGGCAAAGCCCAGCTCAGTCCAAAACTCACGTATTACAGGCCAGATTTTTTCTGGTCTAGCTTGCACTACCAACCATCGTTGTGAGCCAGCACGCTCAATGCGGACATTGTCAGGGTTGGGTAATAATTTTTCTTTTTGGCCGGGTTCATCGGGCTGTATTTGGCTGTAAGTCGAGTAGCTGGTTGAGCCAGGTATGCTGTAATTATCATTGGCTGAAACCGAGGTTAAATCTGGTGGAACTTCAAGCGTTTTGCCTTTGCCAGCAGATTTGTAATCAGGGGTGGTGTCGAGAAATGGAACAGATTCGCAAGCCGACAAAAGCGTTGCCAGTAAAGTAATTAGGCAAATATTTTGAACACGCATTTTTAACATAGTTGACCTATTGTTGAATTTCAGCCTGACGCATGGCATCCAATATTCGGGCATGATGCTGCGACGAGAGGGGGACCAAGGGAAGACGAATGCCAGCTTGAATTAATCGCATTTGTGTCAATGCCCATTTCACCGGAATAGGATTGGCCTCAATAAATAAGCTTTGGTGTAGGCCAAATAGTTTTTGATTAATGCTGCAGGCTTGGCTGATATCTTGACTCAATGCAGCCATACACATGTCATGCATGAGTTTGGGGGCAACATTGGCAGTGACCGAAATGACACCTTTTCCACCCAACAACATAAGTGGCATTGCACTAGCATCATCACCGCTCAAAACAGTGAAGTTTTTTGGTGCTCGCATAATTAAATCGGAACCACGCTCTATATTCCCTGTGGCGTCTTTAATACCGACGATATTATCAATCTCTGCCAAGCGTAGCACGGTGTCATTTAGAAGATCCACCCCAGTTCGGCCAGGCACATTGTAAAGAATTTGCGGGATATCGACGCGCTCGGCGACTGCACGATAGTGCTGGTATAACCCCTGTTGTGGGGGTTTGTTGTAATAAGGAGCTACCAAAAGTGCGGCATCTGCCCCCAATTTTTTTGCTGCTTCAGTCAGCTCAATTGCTTCACTTGTCGAGTTAGCGCCAGTTCCAGCAATTACCGGAATACGCCCATTGATATATTGAACAGTATTCGCGATTAAGCTGAGATGTTCCTCTACGCTGACAGTAGGCGATTCGCCGGTGGTGCCAACGATGACAATGCCATCGGTATTTTGCTGAAGATGAAAATCAAGTAACTGGCGTAATGCATCATGGTCTAAACTACCGTCATCATGCATAGGCGTCACAATGGCGACTAAACTGCCCCGAAGCGTCATGAGAAAGAAAACCTTGAATCAATAAAGCTCAATATTTTAACTGAAACCATGCTTTTTATGGGATGTTTTAAGGGATTAAGCTGATAATTAACAATTATATGGGTATAAGTATTGATGATTTGTGAAACATTCATGAATTGTTTATATTCGCGCATTCGCTTGGCTACCCCCGAGCGCACTGTTAACAGGTATAATTCTTGAGTTTTTTATTCAGTTAATTGCCATTATGTTTGAACACTATCTTTTGCTTTTTATCGGAGCGGCATTGGTCAACAATATCGTTTTGGTAAAAATTTTAGGCTTGTGTCCCTTTATGGGCGTGTCTAAAAAACTTGAGGCATCGGTTGCGATGGCGCTCGCCACTGCTTTTGTTCTGACGATAGGCTCGGGGACTAGCTACTTGATCAGTGAGTATCTGCTTGGTACAGAACTATTCTATTTGCGCACACTCTCTTTCATCGTGGTGATTGCCGGTGTGGTTCAATTTACTGAAATGTGGATGGAAAAAAACTCTCCTGTTTTATATCAAGTATTGGGTATTTATCTGCCTCTGATTACGACTAATTGTGCGGTATTAGGTATTCCTCTTTTAAATGTCCAAGAAAAGCATAATTTTATGGAGTCGCTGGTGTTTGGTTTTGCTGGCGCTTTGGGATTTTCCTTGGTGCTGATTATTTTTGCCTCTTTGCGTGAGCGTCTAGAAGCTGCTGATACGCCCCAAGCTTTTCAGGGCGCTGCCATCGCCATGGTCACGGCAGGTTTAATGAGCATTGCGTTTATGGGTTTTGCGGGATTGGTACGCTAGATGTTGACTGCGATTTGGGTGATGCTAGCCTTGGCTTTGGCCTTGGGTCTGTTATTAGGATATTCCTCAGTAAAATTCAAAGTGGAGGGAGATCCTTTGGTGGATAGAATTGATGCGATTTTGCCGCAAACACAGTGTGGTCAATGTGGCTATCCAGGATGCAAACCCTATGCAACTGCCATTGCAGGCGGTGAAGCCGATATCAACCAATGCCCACCGGGCGGTGATGCTGGAGTTCGTGCACTGGCAGATTTGTTGGGAGTTGAATACAAACCTTTAAACACTGAGCATGGCGAACCCAAGCCAAAATCTGTGGCAGTGATTGATGAGAACGTTTGTATAGGCTGTACACTCTGTATTCAAGCTTGCCCAGTGGATGCGATTTTGGGTGCAGCAAAACATATGCACACCGTGATTGCCTCTGAGTGTACTGGTTGTGAATTGTGTGTCGCGCCATGTCCGGTGGATTGCATTACCATGGAACCGACCAAAGAGTCTCCAGAAAATTGGAAATGGCGTTATCCGGTGTATCGCATTCAAGCTGTCGCCAATCAACCTGGCTCCAGTGCCGTGCATTAATGATGAATCAATAAAGATCGTATTCAATGATTTCTTTAAATCGTATTGCTGAATTAATCAAGCAACCGCTCGTGCGGTCTGATATCGAGTTACGTGGTGGTGTTCATCCTGACGAACATAAGCTCGAGTCAACCCAACGAGCGATCGCTAAATTAGCCCTTCCACAACAAATCATTTTGCCCTTGCGCCAACATGTAGGCCATTTGCCGAAGGTGTTGGTTAAAGTCGGTGAGCGCGTGAGAAAAGGGCAATTGCTTGCTGAGGCAGAGGGCAGTATCTCTGCCGCCATCCATGCGACTACCTCAGGTACAGTGACGGCGATTCAGGATCATTTAATTCCCCATCCTTCTGGGTTGCCCGACCAGTGCATTGTGCTTAAGCCCGATGGTTTGGATGAATGGGTGGAATTAAAGCCCATGCCATGGCGACAACAATCTACAGCAAGTTTGATTGAACACCTGCGTTTATCAGGTATTGTAGGTATGGGTGGTGCTGCTTTTCCAACCCAAGTAAAGTTGCGTACCACCCCTAAAAGTCCTGTGCATACCCTGATAGTCAATGGTGCCGAATGCGAGCCTTATATTACTTGTGATGATATGTTAATGCGTGAACGCGCAGAGCAAATTATTCAGGGCTTGGCAATAGCACGACACATTATGGGGGCAGAGCATTGCATTATCGGTATCGAGGATAACAAGCCGGAAGCGCTGCAAGCTATGTTGGATGCAGTTGAACAAGCAGATTTTGCAGTGCAAGTAAAAATTGTCGCTACCATGTATCCCAGTGGTGATGCCCGACAATTGATACGCTTATTAACCGGCGTAGAGGTTCCCAATGATAAACGTTCAACCGATGTGGGTATGCAATGCTTTAATGTAGCAACGCTTCTTTCTTTACATCGCTACTTTGATATTGGTGAGCCAGTTGTGTCACGTGTTGTGACAGTGACAGGGAGAGTACAAAAACCGCAAAACTTTGATGTGCTGTTTGGCACGCCAATGACGGATTTAATTGCGGCAGCTGGTGGAGCTTTAGCTGGCGTGGATGACTTTATTATGGGCGGTCCTATGATGGGATTTAGCTTGCCAGGTATTCAAGTGCCAGTAACAAAAGCCAGCAACTGTATTATTGCTAGCTCACCCGATTTGTTTCCCTCTGCACCAGAAGCATTACCTTGTATTCGCTGTGCCCGATGTGCCGATGCTTGCCCGGTACAACTCCAGCCACAGGAGCTTTATTGGTTTGCCAAATCAGAAAACATCGAAAAAGCGCGTGAATATCATTTGTTCGATTGTATCGAGTGTGGTTGTTGCAGCTATGTATGTCCCAGCAATATTCCCTTAGTTCAATACTATCGCTTCGCCAAGAGTGAAGCGATAGCCCAAGATCGTGCTAAAGAAGCGGCAAATGTAGCACGTGAGCGCAATGAATTTCGATTAATGCGTATCGATAGAGAGAAACAGGAGCGTGCTCAGCGACATGCGCAAAAAGCATTGGGTAACAAAGAAAACAGCGATCAGTCCGCTCATTCTGCCCCAAGCGCTGCCGACGCTGCTAGCAAAAAAGCGGCAATCCAAGCGGCGATAGAGCGTGCAAAAGCGCAAAAAGCACAGATCAAACCGAAAAATGTGGAAGATGTGCCCACTCAAGTCCAAGCTGAGATTGCTGAAATCGATGCTAGACGTGATCAGGCCAAACAGTCAGTGCTTCAGTCCACTAACCAAGTACCGCCTCAGGTGCAAACCTCGCTATTTGATGAAGCGAAATTGGATATGGATAGCTCAGCTAAGGATAAGGAATAATTCTATGAGTCGATCCCCTTATGTAAGCCAAGCCCCAAGCGTTAGCCATATCATGCTAAAGGTTATGCTGGCATTAATCCCCGCAATTACTATCTATGTTTGGGTATTTGGTGCAGGAATTTTGCTCGTATTATTGTTGGCTTCTGTCACTGCGTTATTTGCTGAAGCCGTGATGCTGCGCATGCGTCAGCGTCCTATTTGGCCATTTATTAGCGATTGCAGTGCTTTGTTGACGGCCTGGCTACTGGCTTTGTCATTACCAGCGCTAGCGCCTTGGTGGTTGGTGGTAGTGGGGACTTTGTTTGCTATCGTGGTCGCTAAACATTTGTATGGCGGCTTAGGTTATAACCCTTTTAATCCAGCAATGGTAGGTTACGCAGTGTTGCTGATCTCTTTTCCAGCCATCATGACCAGTTGGCCGGCGCCGCTCAGTTTGGCTGGAGTAGGGCTGGATTGGTCTACTCAGTGGCATATTATCTTGTCAGGTGAGTTACCCGCCGGTGTGTTGCCGGATGCGGTGAGTATGGCAACGCCATTGGATTATATTAAAACTCAATTAAAACTCAATCATTCAGTTGACAGCATTATGCAAGCCAGTCAATTTGGCTGGCTGGCGGGTAAACAGGCTGAGTGGATAGCACTGGCTTATTTATTAGGTGGCCTATATTTACTTCAGCAAAAAATTATCACTTGGCACTTGCCCATCGCCTTTATCCTAGCAATAGCTTTGATGTCGGCTGGATTCCATTGGTATCGGCCTGAATACTACGCTGGCTTAGGGCTGCATTTATTTGCTGGAGCCACCATGTTAGGTGCTTTCTTTATTTTGACTGACCCAGTCTCTGGACCTACCACCCCCAAAGCCAAGATCATATTTGCTGTTGGGGCTGCTATTTTGACCTATCTCATCCGCACCTATGGCGGTTATCCCGATGGTGTGGCTTTTTCGGTATTAATGATGAACATGCTAGTGCCTTTGATTGATGCATGGACCCAGCCACGCGTATTTGGACATAAGCAATGAGTGAATCCATCTCTCAACATAGTGTCAAAACCGCTAAGATCATGGTGATATTTACCTTGCTGGGAACGATAGCGCTGGCTTTCGTGTACATGCAAACCCAACAACCCATAGCACAAGCCGAATATGAGACGCGTATGCGACTATTCGGGCAAGTATTAAGCCATGACGCCTATGACAACGACTTGTTTAAAGACTACCTACTCATACCCGCCGGCGGTAAATTGAATAACCGTGAGAGTACTGAGTTATATCGAGCCAGCAAAGGTGGTAAGCCGGTTGCATTAGTGATGCAGGCGACTGCGCCAGACGGTTACAGTGGTGATATCAAATTGCTGATTGCGATTGATCATACTGGCAAAGTATTAGCTGTACGAGTGATTGCCCACAGAGAGACGCCAGGCTTGGGTGACTATATTGATATTGCCCATGACAATTGGATAGAAGTATTCGGTGGCAGCTCGTTGGCTTTGGGCGATGAGGGATGGGCTGTGAAAAAAGATGGCGGTCAGTTTATCTACCGTACAGGAGCTACTATTACCCCGAGAGCAGTGATTAAAGCTGTGCATCAAGCCTTGCAGTTTTATCATCAGCATCGTCAGCAAATATTCTCTCTGCCCAATCAAACGCAACTGATTGGATAGCAACATTCAAGGAGTTAACGCTATGAGTAGTGGACAACAAGTATTAATCGAACCACCGTCAGCGGTGCCCCCGTCACAGTTTAAGGAAATATTTTTTAATGGCTTATGGAAGCAAAATGCTGGCATAGTGCAATTGCTGGGGCTATGTCCTACTTTGGCGATGACCACTAACTTGGTGAATGGATTTAGTCTGGGTCTTATGACAGCGATTGTGATGGCGGCCAGTAATGCAGCTGTGTCACCCATTCGTCATCATGTACCGAGTGAAATCCGTATTCCAGTATTTATCTTGATTATTGCTGCCTTGGTGACAGTGATTGATCTGGCCATGCACGCTTATTTGCATACATTGCACGGCGTATTGGGTATTTTTATTCCCTTGATTGTGACCAACTGTATCGTCTTAGCTCGTGTCGAAGCATTTGCAGCCAAAAATGAAGTGGCCCCCTCTGCTTTTGATGGCTGGATGATGGGGATAGGTTTGGCCTTGGTATTAGCGCTATTAGGTGGGGTAAGAGAAATTCTAGGTGCGGGAACATTATTTTCAGGCATTGATCTGGTATTTGGTTCACAGGCCAAGCAGTGGGTTTGGCATTTGGGAAATTATCAAGGATTTCTGTTGGCTATTTTGCCGCCTGGTGCGTTTTTTGGTTTGGGCGGCTTGATTGCGATTAAAAATATCATCGAACGCCGCACTACAGCTAAGCAGGCCCAATCGGCAATGAGGGTAAGTTGAACGCCGAAAAGCGTTTACAGATGTTTCAGCGTCTAGCGCTGGCGATACCTAATCCCACCACCGAGTTGGTGCATAGCTCTGTATTTGAGTTATTGATTGCCGTGATGTTGTCGGCACAAGCTACCGATAGGAGTGTCAATATTGCCACTGCTAAATTGTTTCCTGTTGCCAATACACCTCAGGCTATACTGGATTTAGGCTTGCTTGGTTTACAGTCCTATATCCGCACCATCGGCTTGTACCGCAGTAAAGCCAAAAATGTAATAGCAACCTGTCAAATTCTGCTAGATCAATATCAAGGTCAAGTTCCTGATACGCGAACAGCTTTAGAGGCACTTCCTGGAGTGGGTCGCAAAACTGCCAACGTGATTCTCAACACTGCGTTTGGCCAGCCTACCATTGCAGTTGATACCCATCTATTTCGCCTTGGAAACAGAATTGGCATTGCGCGTGGTAAAACACCTCTAGAGGTAGAGAAAAAATTAATAAAAAATGTGCCTAAAGCCTATTTGCGTGATGCGCATCATCTGTTGATTTTGCATGGTCGCTATACATGTACTGCACGTAACCCCAAATGCACAGAATGTGTAATCCAGGATTTATGTGACTATCAAGCGAAGGCGCTCGCATGAGTATTTTTAATCCTAGTCGCCAACAAGTACGCGTATTTTTTTTTGAGGTATGGCGTAAATATCAGCAACAAACTGAGCTCACTCCATTAGAACAGCTCGCCCTCAGTGTGATATTGCTTCATCCTGAGTACCATGCAGTGCTGGATAAGCCAGAAAAGTATGCAGAACAGGAATATTTCCCAGAGCAAGGTGAGACAAATCCTTTTTTACATATGAGTTTACACTTATCTTTGCTTGAGCAAATCTCGATCAACCAACCAATCGGCATTGCCCCAATTTATCAGCAACTATTGCAACACTATCAAGATGAGATGGAAGTGCAGCACAGCATGATGGAATGTTTAGTGGAAACTATTTGGCAAGCGCAACGCCAGCAACAGGCCTTGGATAGTGCTGCTTATCTACAACGTCTCCAAGCACTGCTAAGCTCGGTCTAGCGACCTTTTAAGTGTAAAGTTTTGCTGTGTCAGGGGTATCTAAAATACTGAAGTAATTGGATGGTTCAAGTACCGTGGGTATAGCAATTTCTTGCATGTCAGGAAAATCTTTACTGAAATGAAGTCCGCGACTTTCATGGCGTTCCATTGCACTTCTTACAATCAGTTCTGCTACCTGTAACAAATTACGTAACTCGATTAAATCATTGCTGATACGGAAATTACTGTAAAACTCATTGACCTCATCTTGCAATAAACCTATTCGGTGCATCGCACGTGTTAAGCGCTTGTTGGTACGCACAATACCGACATAATTCCACATAAAACGACGTAATTCATTCCAGTTATGTGTAATGATGATTTCCTCATCGGCATCGGTAACTCGACTCTCGTCCCATTGAGGTAACTCAATCGCAGGGCGATCTGGTTGTTGCAGTATGTCTGCAGCACATAAATCAGCAAATACCAAGCACTCCAACAATGAGTTACTGGCTAGGCGATTGGCGCCATGCAAACCGGTACAAGCAGTTTCACCCACTGCATACAGGCGCGGCAAGTCGGTGCGAGCAATGTGGTCAGTCATCACTCCACCACAATTGTAGTGTGCTGCTGGTACCACCGGGATAGCCTCATGTGCGATGTCAATACCCAACTCTAAACAACGACTATAAATGGTGGGGAAGTGCGATTTAATAAAGTCAGCAGGCTTGTGACTGATGTCCAAAAAGACACAATCAAAGCCACTCTTTTTCATCTCAAAGTCGATTGCGCGTGCTACCACATCGCGCGGTGCCAATTCTAATCGATTATCATACTTATGCATGAAGCGTTGGCCACTGGGTAGGCGCAGAATACCTCCCTCGCCACGAACGACCTCACTTATTAAAAAAGATTTGGCTTTGGGATGATACAAACAAGTAGGATGAAATTGTACAAACTCCATATTCGCCACACGACAACCTGCACGCCACGCCATGGCAATACCATCACCTGTGCTGACATCCGGGTTGGTGGTGTACAAATATACTTTTCCTGCCCCCCCAGTGGCTAGCACTGTGTGTTGTGCGTGTATGGTAATCACTTTGCCACTGCCGGTATCCAATACATATGCGCCTAAGCAGTCGCCGTTGCTAAGCATGTCATGCTGGCGATGAGATGAGTTGAGTTTTCGGGATGTAATGAGATCAACTGCAAGATGATTTTCTAATACCGTGATATTGGGATGACGACACACTTGTTGGCTTAGCGTCAGTTGTACAGCCTGTCCTGTTGCATCAGCCGCATGAATGATACGACGGTAACTATGGCCACCTTCACGTGTGAGATGGTAATCCTCGCTGTTATCTTCCTTGGTAAAAGGGACACCTTGTTGAATGAGCCATTGGACTGCCTGTTTGGCCTGGGTAGCGACAATACGGGTGACTTCGTTATCACATAATCCCGCTCCTGCTATCAGCGTGTCTTGTATGTGAGCCTCGATAGAGTCTTCATCAGTCAGGGCTGCAGCAATCCCACCTTGCGCCCAATTGCTAGAACTATCATCAATGTTACGTTTGCTAATTAAGCAAACTTTTTTATTTTGGGCGACTTTTAACGCCACAGTCAGGCCGGCTAGGCCGCTCCCGATAATCAACACATCAAATTGTTGCATGCAGAACTCATTTCAATGAACTTTGTTAAGTGTAGCGTTGTCATTGAATTGTGGCTAGTGAATGTTCAAGCCGCCGAACCGTCATTGTATTCGATGGCCTGTGCTAACAGTCATGTAGGCAAACGTATCTTAAGGGTGGGATAACATGAATATTAAAGACATAAGCACTATCTCAAGTATTGGTGTGGCAAATATAAATTTCGTTGATACGGCTTCAGCAGGGTATACTGCTTCAGATATACCAAAGTTCGCAGAAAGCGAAGGCGCCATGAAATCGACCACCGATAATGTAGCAACTCACGATCGCATCAACCCAAATCGTGAGATTGATCAAGCATTGGTCGAACGAGCCCAGCGTGGGGACCAACAAGCTTTTGGCTTGTTAGTGGAAAAATACCAACGCAAACTTGCTCGATTATTATCACGCATGATGCGCGACTCAGCTGAGATTGAGGATGTCGTACAAGAATCTTTTATCAAAGCCTACCGTGCTTTACCCAACTTTCGAGGGGATAGTGCTTTTTACACTTGGCTATATCGAATCGGTATCAATACTGCCAAGAACTATTTGGTCGCGATGGGTAGGCGTCCACAAGTAAGTAAAGATATTGAAATTGAAGATGCTGAGAATTTTGAGGATGCCGACGAGCTACGCTCTATGGCAACCCCGGAATCCGAGCTGATGACCAAGGAAATCGCTAAAACGGTCAACGACACGATGATGTCACTGCCAGATGATTTACGAACAGCGATTACCTTGCGTGAAATCGAGGGTTTGAGCTACGAAGAAATTGCCTCAGTCATGGATTGTCCAATTGGCACAGTGCGTTCACGTATATTTAGAGCACGAGAAACTATTGCAGCTAAACTCAGACCATTATTAGACACACCAGAAAACAAACGCTGGTAGTCAACTTAGGAGAAACAATTGAAGCAACAAATTTCAGCCTTGATGGATGCAGATTTGCACAATGAAGACGCTGCCCAAATTATGGATGTGCTTGAGTCCAGTGAGCACTTAAGAAATACTTGGGCTGAGTATCATTTGATTGGTGATGTGATTCGAGGTGAGTATGAGCTTTCTGCTGACTTCACTGCCAATGTGATGCGCAAATTGGCTGAGCAACCAGTCGTATTGGCGCCCCGAGCAATTCATCCCACAGTACCATCACGTACCAATGTCTTGGCTCACTCAGCTTGGGCTGTCGCTGCTTCTGTCGTGGCGGTGGCATTAGTAGCTTGGGTTGTCGTTCAAGAGCTTCAGCCAACACAACAACCTATGATGAATGCAGCGCAAGAAGATGACTATTTGCTTGCCCATCATTCAGCAGCACCATCCAATACAGCCTATCTTTTAGAAAATGCGGCATTTGAAAAATAAATCTTAAGTAGGTCCTAATGTAGTGCCATGCGATGTTTGAAAACAAATGTATGAAAATAATTAATAGCTTAATCATCGTTTTATGTTTGCTGATTGCCTCTGCTACATTCGCCGAAGATAACTGGAGCCAGTTAGAAAAAGCTTCTTTAGCGGCTCATGAGCTCAGCTATGACGGTATCTATACCTATCACTTAGGACAGCATGCTAAATCTGTGCAAGTGACCCATGTCAATTATGGTCAAGGGGAATATGCGCGTGTTTTGGTTCTAGATGGTAAGCCGCGTGAGGCACTCAGCCAAGGATTGGATACCGTCATATTTAATCAAAAGCAAGAGAAAGTGGTGATTGAAAAACGCCGTGGACAGAGCTCTTTTCCTGCTATTTTGCCCCTTGATTTTGATTCTGTGAAGCAGAACTATCTTGTGCTGTCTGCTGGCTTCGAAAGAATTGCAGGGCGGGATGCGCAAATTGTCATATTACAACCCAAAGATACCTATCGCTTTTCCTATAAAATTTGGTTAGACAAAGAGTATGGATTGTTACTTAAATATGCAACCTTGGATAACACTGCTAATGTCATCGATAGTATAGGATTTTCTCAAATCGTATTCATGACAGGGCAAAAGTTAGATTGGTTTCGCCCAAGCAATTTAGATTCAGGCAAGCAATTTGAGATGCAAGCTAAACAGGTAAGTCATCTGCAAGGTGAAGAAGCGATGTTTGAAATGTCCGAAACATTGCTTGGCTTCCGACGAATTAGCCAACTTAAACATGCCATGAACAACAAGCCTAACCCAGTGCTGCAAATGGTTTACAGCGATGGATTAGCAACCGTTTCAGTTTTCGTTGAACCCATGACCAGAGGTAACCATCCCCGCGTAGGATTTAGCGAAATGGGGGCGACTAATATGTTGGGTGCTATTGCTGAAGGTCATCAAATCATGGTGGTCGGCGAGGTTCCGCAAGTCACAGTAACGCAGTTTGTGAATGCTGTGAAATTTAAAAAGAAGTAAGAGGTCATATGGTAGAGCAACATGCGCTCGTCATCGCCATTCAAGGTCAGCAAGCACAAGTCGAAATTGTGCGTCAAAAGCCATGTGGTATCTGTGGTCAAACCAAAGGCTGTGGGGTATCCATTTGGGGAAAACTTTTTGCTCATCAGACCGGTAGCTTCGCAATTGATAATACTTTGCAGGCTAAAGTTGGTGATAGGGTGATCTTGGCAGTTGAGGATGGCACAGTCATTTCTATTGCAAGTTTGGCCTACGGGATGCCGCTAGTAATGTTGCTTGTCGGAGGTATTGTTGGCCAGCAGTTTGTGCGCTTGACCAATAGCAACGATGTCAATGCATTGATAGGCGCCGTCATTGGATTTGTTGTGGCTTATGCTTTGTTGCGCAGGCGAGTCAATGGTTTAAGTAACCTTAACCGATATCAACCTTACATGATTAAGGTGTTATCAGACGCTAAGTCTGCTTATCCCCTCCCTTGAAATTTTTCGTTTGGACCTCATTCTGTATTTAACAATCTGCAAAGAAGATTAGCTTAAGGAAAGATATGTCATGAAAAAACTCTATCAGTTAACCATAAGTTTAATTTTGAGTACTTTAATGCTTATCAGTCATGGTTTAGCCGTGGCAAAAGATCTACCAGATTTTACCGAGTTGGCAGATAAGCAGGGCCCTACTGTGGTCAATATCAGTGTCACACAGGCATTATCAGGGAATGCACAAGCCGGCTTTCCTGGGATGCCCAATGATGAAGCACTGAACGAGTTGTTTCGACGCTTTGGTTTGCCTATGCCAGGAATGCCAGGTGGACCTGGTGCTGGTCAACCAGATTTCAAACCACAGTCTTTAGGCTCTGGATTCATCATCAGTAGCGATGGTTATGTGTTAACCAATGCGCATGTTGTCAGCGAGGCGGAGGAAGTGATTGTCAAATTGTCTGACAAACGTGAGTTTAAAGCCAAGATTGTTGGCTTTGATCGACGTACCGATGTGGCCTTGTTGAAAATTGATGCCAATGGTCTTGCAAAAGTAAATATCGGTGACCCTAATCAACTGAAAGTGGGTGAATGGGTAGCAGCAATTGGCTCTCCTTTTGGTCTAGAGAACACCATGACAGCCGGTATCGTCAGCGCAAAAGGTCGTGCTTTGCCACAAGAAAATTTTGTTCCTTTCATTCAAACCGATGTCGCGATTAACCCCGGCAACTCTGGCGGACCATTATTCAATTTAAAAGGCGAAGTGGTGGGCATCAACTCACAAATCTACAGCCGTAGCGGCGGCTCTATGGGTTTGTCATTCTCTATTCCTATCGATGTAGCGATGGATATAGCTAATCAACTCAAAGTGGGTGGAAAAATCAGTCGTGGCTGGTTGGGGATTGCGATACAAGAAATTACTAAGGAGCTGGCTGAGTCGTTCGGCTTGAGAACTACATCAGGGGCATTGATTGCTGGGGTAGAGAAGGCCTCACCTGCAGAAAAGGCTGGGCTTGAGTCAGGCGATGTAATCTTCAAGTTTGATGGCAAGCCGATACAATCATCGAATGACTTGCCACGCGTGGTGGCCTCTACCAAGCCGGGCAAAACCGTATCTGCGGAAGTATTGCGTAAAGGCATTAACAAGACACTTAGTGTGACAGTTGGGGAGATGCCGGTGGAGCGTGATGAAGCAGTCAATGCTAATCGAGGTAATATCAAACCTGATCAGAATAAATTAGGTCTGGGCTTGCGTGAGCTTTCCCCACAACAGAAGAAAAAACTGAATGGTAAAAATGGATTGTTAGTCGTTGAAGTGCAAGGTTTGGCAGCGCAAGCGGGTATTCGTCGAGGTGATGTGATATTAGCTTTGAATAACACTGAAGTACAAAGTTTGGAGCAATTCACCAAGCAAATCCAAGCGATACCAACAGGTAAAAATATCGCCTTGCTGATACAGCGCGGTGAAAATACCTTGTATGCTCCCATCAAGATGCCAGAGATCAAGTAAAGTTCTCTTGGTGTGGTAAAAAAAGAGCGCTTATGGCGCTCTTTTTTTTGAGAAAGTATATTGCTTACATAAAAGTAAGGATTTCTAGGAGATAAAAAGTCAGTAGCAACAATCTCGAGTAAAGGTCAAAGTGGTTTGCAAAGCATTGTCCGACTTCAAAGCTTCTAACGCTGATTTTGCTAATCATTTAATTAATTGCTAGGGTAAATGAGTCAAGATGGTGTGAATCGACTGTGACGCTTGATAAAAAAGTGGCAAAACAAGTAGAGTTTGAATTAATGGAATAACTTTAAGTGTTAGTTCAGATAGACTTGACCTGCAAGTGAAATGAAAATTTTCTAAAAGTGAGGAGGCAATATGAGTCAAAAGATTGTAGGATTAATGTTGTTAGGCTTGGCCAGTATTGCCTACGCTAACTGCTACTCAATTAATAATCCTGACAGTAAAAATTATTGCCTAGCGCAAACCAAGCAACAGCCTAGTTATTGTTATTCAATATACGAGCAAGATACTAAAAATGACTGCTTGGCACAAATCAAAAAACAAAGAAGCTATTGCTACAGCATTCGCAATCAAGATCTTAAAAATAGATGTTTGGCACTAGTACAATCAAATTAAGTATAGTCGTTAGCTTGGTTCCAGTTATTTGCACCTTTTTGCTGTGAGACAAGCCAAAATCCTGTAAAATTTGCATTGTTTTACGCAAGGGCGCTAGTCAGCGCCCTTGTTGTTACTAGCCTCTTTAGACTTGAGATAATCTTCCACAGATGAATAATATTCGTAACTTTTCCATTATCGCGCATATTGACCATGGTAAATCGACCTTGGCGGATCGTATTATTCAGTTGTGTGGTGGTTTATCTGAACGCGAAATGGAGCAACAGGTGCTCGACTCTATGGACTTGGAACGTGAGCGAGGTATTACCATCAAAGCACAAACCGCCGCCTTGCGTTATACCGCTTTAGATGGCCAAGTGTATCAACTGAACCTAATCGACACGCCCGGCCATGTGGATTTTTCTTATGAAGTCAGCCGCTCGCTGTC
>CAYYBG010000040.1:0-15923 GCA_964470195.1 uncultured Methylophilaceae bacterium
AGTCCAAAATTTTGACATCTAATACCGTAGTCAAACCACCTAATCCTTGCGCGCCAATCCCCAATGCATTGACGCGATCGGCAATTTGCAATCGTAGTTCTTCGATTCGATTGTTTGCACCGCGTTGGCGTAGCTGCGCTAAGTCAATCGGTTGCATCAGTGATTGCTTAGCCATCAACACGGCCTTTTCCGCCGTTCCTCCAATCCCTATACCCAACACGCCTGGTGGACACCAACCAGCTCCCATATCCACGACCACGCTGGCTATCCATTCAACCAAATCATCAGAGGGATTAAGCATAGCTAATTTGGCTTTGTTCTCTGAGCCTCCGCCTTTAGCAGCCAGCATCACATGTACCTGATTTCCAGGGACTGCACAGGTATGAATCACCGCTGGAGTATTGTCACGCGTGTTGATGCGCTTGCCTGCTGGGTCACTGACGATAGATGCACGCAATGGATTATTCGAGTCGGTATACGCCAGCCGAACTCCTTCATTGATCCATGCTTCTAAATCAGCACCTGCTTCAAATCGTGCCTCTAATCCTATATCGACAAAAACCACCACAATCCCTGTGTCCTGACAAATCGGACGCTTGCCCTCAGCACACATACGCGAGTTGGTTAGGATTTGCGCAATTGCATCCTTAGCGGCTGGTGATTGTTCGTGCGCATACGCGCTGCCTAATGCCTGAATAAAATCCAGTGGGTGGTAGTACGACATAAATTGCAGCGCGTCCGCCACACTGGCGACCACATCGGCTTTATGGATAATGGCTGTATGATGATTCATTAATTTGACCGGCTAATTGCGATTGAGGGGTTGACGTCACGGCGCAGTATTTTACCGTTTTTAGTACGCGGAAACTGCTCGGTAATATAAATCACTTTTGGCGATTTATAGGCCGCGAGATGCTGCTTGGCATAGGCTAGCAAATCATCCGCCGTGCTTTCTGCCCCTGCTTGTAAAATCACATAGGCTACGACTAATACCTTGTCTTTTTCAATGGTTTCCCCCACCGATGCACAATCGGCAACATCGGGGTGCGATTTCATCACACGCTCAATCTCATAGGGTGAAACGCGATAGCCAAAGCTCTTAATAATGTCGTCTTTACGACCCAAAAACCAGATATAGCCATCTTCATCCATACGGGCAAAATCGCCGGTAATAAACCATCCGTCATGCTTGTATTTGGCGGTTTCTTCAGGTTGATTCCAATAATGCAGAAATAATCCTGGGTCATGATCTGGCACAGAGATCACGCCTTCTTCTCCCTGTGCAACTGGCTTCAAGGTTTCGGGATCGAGCAACTGAATATCATGACCTGGTTGTGGAAATCCAGCCGAGCCGGGACGGATAGGGCGTGATTTTGTCTCACATAAATAATATGAAAACTCTGACATCCCTACCGCCTCATAGATATCAATCGCAAAGCGTTCACGCCATTGCTCCAATACCTCATCAGATAGGTGCTCTCCGGCACTCATGCAATGGCGTAAGCTAGGCACATCTGCTTTGACAAATTCGGTCTTTTGCAGAATCTGTCTGTAAATAGTGGGTACTCCGATAAAAATAGTAGCTTGATGTTTAGCAATCAACTTTGGCCATGTATTGGCATCATTCTTTCCTTCATGCACGATGACCGTCTTGCCGTGATATAGCGGATCCATCAAGCCAGTGCCCAGCACATAAGTCCAATTAAATTTCCCTGAGTGCATGATACGGTCCCCATTGGGACTGAAATCAAACCAATACTGCGAGGCAGGCATACGACCCAATAAAGAACGGTGGGCATGTAATACGCCTTTGGGATAACCTGTTGTTCCTGAGGTATAAACTAAATAGGCTGGATCATCGGCTTTGGTAGCATGAGGCGCTTGCCAATGATTAATACTCTGGAGTGTATCGGCTAAATCCAATACTTGCATACCTGACAAACCTTCAAAATCCCCTTCACCGCTCAACAACACATAAGCCAACCCTGTTTCTGTGGTCAGGCTCTCACGCAAACTGTGCCAAGCAGCTTTATCGGTGACCAATACTTTAGCGCCTGAATCTTTGGCGAGATAGGCCACTTCTTCGGCTGTCAGCAAGGTAGAGGTAGGCACTGAGATTGCCCCCGCTTTCATGGCCCCTAAAAAGGCAGTGGGATAATCCAAACAATTAGGCAAGCGGATTAATACACGTTCTCCGACTGCGATACCCAAATCACGTAATAATTGAGAAAAACGACTGGTTCGCTGCGACAACTCAGCAAAGCTAATTTGGCTGGTGCCTACAGTATCGTCTTCTACTATCATGGCGATGGCTTGACTATTGGGGCCCTCTTGATGCCTGTCAGTACAAGCAACGCCGATGTTAAAAAATTCTGGTATCTGCCATTGCCAAGCAGGGAATGGAGCAAAACCCGCTAGCGTTGACAAATGATTGATGTTGGCCGTTTGATTCATATCAACTCCCTTGTGAGTATTCGCGTTCAAAGAATCAAGCCATATGGCCAGTTCTGACTAATCACCTGAGTAGGCAATTTCTGCATCACTTCTAAGGCAAACTTTGTGTCTTGTGGACCCAAAGCACGCAAAGCATTGGCGCGTAATAGAGTTTGTAGCGCTTTACCGAACATTGGTGGATCTAACATTTCTCCTTCAAAGCGTATCGCTCCGCCTAATAATGCATCTGCCTCTATCGCAGCTTTTAGGATTTTTATTTTTTGCGAAATCTCTGTAGGTGATGGAGTGTAAGCTACCTTACATAAATGAATATGGGCTGGATGGATGACCTGCTTACCAGTCAAACCCATCGCCGCCTCCTGACAGGCATGCTTGTAGACGATGCGCGATTCATTTTCGCCATGTAAATCTAACCAGCGACGCACATCATTAGGCTCGAGAAATTTCTCTGGCATACTGCTTGAGCCGATTAATGTTTCCACCCCTCCTATCACACCTTTACCCGCAATACGTGCCTCAAACATTAATTGATTCATGAAATATTTGAGCTCTTCTGTCCAGTGCTCTGGTGTGATGTGTATGCCCATGGCTTTAGAAAAATCATGTATACCGAAAACCACATGTTTGACTGTGGGATATTGCATTAACTCATGGGCAATTTTGAGTGAGCGTGGGTGTTCAATAATCGGCTGTATGGTAATTTTGTCATTCCAGCCTGCCAATATATTGGATAAATCTCGCACTTCGGCAGCACCATAAGCCTCACCGGCTTTGGCAAGCATCACCACATCAATGGCATCTGACATGTCTCGAATAAAGGCGATATCTTTCTCATATTCTTCTGTACGGAAAGGATTAATTCTTACCGCGATTGATACATTCTTTTTCACATCGAAGAATGCAGGCAACTCTTGCCTTAGCAAGTCACGACTCATCTCTTTTTGACGACAGCCATCCTCAAGGTCAAAAATCAAAGTATGAGCACTGGTATTCAGTGCATGTTTTTTCATGCGCTTTGAAGCCGCCTCAAGATCCTCATAGATTCCCTGAGCAGGAGAATATTTTACTGGTGGATAATACAGTTGAATCCCTGGCCAATAGTCTCCCAACACATGTGGTGAAACCACACGACAATAATCGGCTATGGCATAGGGGTCAGAGTTGTAGGGTTGCTCTGTCATTGTTTTTTCCTCTTGATTATCCATTAAGCGTTGTCGCCTCGTAATTTTGCTAATACCTGTTTAGCGTCATCGTTCATACCCTCATCCGACACACTGACTAGTTGCCATAATTTCTGATCGGATAAATCCAGCAAATCATTGAGCGCGATAAGTTCGCCCTCACTCAAACTCTCTAACTGTTGCGTGACAAAATCGACAAACAGCAAATCCAATTCCAACATACCGCGCCGACAACGCCAACGAAGGCGACCGATGACAACCTCGTCGGTAATCAATGTTGGCCTAGTCATGCGCCAATTTGCGCTTTACCTTCAGCGCCTTAATCTCATTAATCGCCTTGGATGGATTAAGTCCCTTGGGACAGACATCCACACAATTCATAATATTGTGGCAACGATACAAACGATAAGGATCCTCTAGGTTTTCTAAGCGCTCCTCTTGCGCTTGATCACGACTATCTACAATAAATCGATAAGCCTGCATCAAGCCAGCCGGACCAACAAATTTATCTGGATTCCACCAGAATGATGGGCATGAAGTAGTACAAGCAGCACATAAAATACACTCGTACAGTCCATCTAATTTGGCTCTATCTTCTGGCGACTGTAATCGCTCAGTGGTGGGTGGCGGATCGTTATTGACTAAATAAGGTTTGATTGAGTTGTAATGCTCAAAAAACTGCGTCATATCCACAATCAAATCTCGAATCACTGGCAGACCTGGCAAAGGCCTTAACACCACGGGCTGTTTTAATTCATCTAACGGGGTGACACAAGCCAAGCCATTCTTGCCATTGATGTTCATGGCATCTGAACCGCATACCCCCTCACGACAAGAACGACGTAAACTCAAGGTGTCATCCATTTCTTTAATTTGTATCAAAGCATCCAGCAACATACGAGTGTCGGGTGTTAGCTCAATTTCATAGTCCTGCATGTACGGTTCTTTATCGGTATCAGGATTGAATCGGTAGATAGAAAATTTCATATGGCTAACCTCAAAAATATTCGCTTAATAAGTTCTGGCAACAAGCGGAAAGCTGTCTACAGTCAAGGGGTTTAATCGCACAGGTTTAAAATCCAAACGATTATCCTCACGATAATAGAGCGAGTGTTTTAACCATTGCTGGTCATCACGATTAGGAAAATCTTCGCGACAATGGGCACCACGACTCTCTTGACGTGCCTCAGCAGCTATCATGGTGGCTTTGGCAACCTCAATTAAATTTTGTAACTCAAGAGCTTCAACACGTGCTGTATTAAATACCTGACTCTTGTCTTTAATTTGTAAATGTTGGGTGCGTTCAGCAATCTGTAATATTTGCTCCACCCCTTTTTGCATCAAATCTGGAAAGCGGAAAACCCCACAGTGTGCTTGCATACAACGACGCATCGCATCACCCACCTCTGCTACCACTTCACCATTTTGCTGTTGATTGATTTGATTTAATCTATGCAACGTCAAGTCAGCGTAATCATTGGGTAGTGGCTTATGCGATTGATTGGCGATGGTTTTGACCGTGTGATTGCCAGCTGCACGTCCAAATACCATCAAATCTAATAAGGAATTTGAACCGAGACGATTTGCGCCGTGCACAGAAACGCAGGCACATTCACCGATAGCGTATAGCCCGTTGACCACCTCACCAGCATCAACCACTTGCCCATCTAAGTTAGTCGGTATGCCTCCCATCATATAATGAACGGTAGGAACCACAGGAATGGGAGATTGTGCTGGGTCGACATTGGCAAATTTCATAGCAATTTTGCGTATACCAGGCAAACGACTTTCAATCACTTTTTCGCCTAAATGATCCAGTTTAAGCAATACCGCCTGACCATCACGGCCAATGCCTCGACCTTGCTTTATCTCGGTAGCAATCGCTCTTGAGACCACATCACGGCTGGCCAAATCTTTCGCTGTAGGGGCATAACGCTCCATAAAGCGCTCACCTTCAGAATTCACTAAATAGCCGCCTTCACCACGCACACCCTCGGTAATCAACACCCCAGCCCCTGCTACGCCTGTGGGATGGAATTGCCAGAACTCCATATCCTCTAGGGCAATACCTGCACGCGCTGCCATCCCTAAACCATCTCCAGTATTGATAAAAGCGTTGGTACTGGCATGAAAAATTCGCCCTGCCCCCCCTGTTGCAAATATGGTGGCCTTAGCATGCAATGCGAACACTTCACCGGTTTCAATTTCCATCGCGGTCACACCCAACACGTCACCCGCTTGGTCTCGTATTAAGTCCAGTGCAAACCATTCAATCAAAAAATCTGTTTTAGCGTATACATTGCGCTGATACAGCGTATGTAACATGGCATGACCTGTCCGATCGGCGACCGCACAAGTACGGGCAACTGATTCGGCACCATAGCGTTTTGACATACCGCCGAAAGGTCGTTGAAAAATTTTGCCATTATCCAAACGGTCAAAAGGCATACCAAAATGTTCGAGCTCATAAATCGCTTCAGCTGCTTTTTTGCACATAAACTCGATGGCGTCTTGATCACCTAAATAATCCGAACCTTTAATGGTGTCATACATATGCCAGTGCCAATTATCCTCACCCACATTACCCAATGAGGCAGCAATCCCTCCCTGCGCTGCCACGGTATGTGAGCGGGTAGGAAATACTTTGGACAGAACAGCTACCTTGGCGCCACTCTCTGCTAGTTGAAGCGCAGCGCGCAAACCAGCGCCACCGCCGCCAACGACGATGGCATCATATTGTTTAATTGGCATTGCACTCATACGCGACCTATCAATCTCATCAAATGTTTTTTTATCATGTATTCAAAATCACTAGCAGAATCAGTCCTGCATAAAGCCAAGACAAACCTGCACAGACACGCTGTACCTGGCCACGCAATTTTGGCTGATGCAAATAATCCATGGTGATTTCTTTGACGCCTATCCAAGCGTGATAGATTAATGCCCAGGCAAAAATCAGACTGCTCAATTTGAACCAAAATGGCTGGCACCATGCACGCCATAATGCATAACGCATTACACCGTCAGCCTGTATTTGAGGACCATCTATGCCGATACGTAAAGTAAGCATGATTAAATAAATAAGCATCAAACCGGCACTAATACGTTGCCATGCCCAATCGGAAAATCCATGTCCTGATTTCACCATATCGCCACCGCAAAACTCATCACTAATAAACCTGTTAAAGCCAACACCACCATACTAGAGACACGTGCATAGCGAAGACGTAAACCCAAGTGAGCATCCAAAGCAAGGTGTCGAATGCCAGCACAGGCATGATGAAAAAACGCCCACGCCAGCAGCACTAGCAACAGTTTTACCAAAAAGAAATGGAGGAATCCTTGGGCCAACTGATACGACTGCTCGCTGCTGACTGTGAGCCAAAAAAGTAATAACCACAAAGGCAAACTCAAAAATAATAAGGCACCACTTACCCGATGCATGATGGATACCAAAGCTGGCACTGGTAAGCGTATTGTGAGTAAATTCAAATTCTTTGGACGTTGTTGCCTAGCCATCATTCACCTCGTTTTGCCGCTGCTGCAACACGCGCAGATACACGCTCTTTTAATCTTGGGTCGAACGGCTTGGGAATAATGTACTCTTTACCAAATACCAAGTTGTCCAGTTGATAGGCCTCCAACACCTCAGCTGGCACTGGTTCACGCGCTATCTCTGCCAAAGCTTCTGCCGCGGCCACTTGCATCTCAATGGTGATTTGTTTTGCACGCGCATCTAATGCGCCTTTAAATAAATAAGGAAAACACAATGCATTATTGACTTGATTAGGAAAGTCAGAACGGCCTGTAGCCATCAAAATATCATCACGCACCTGATGGGCAACAGACGGTAAAATCTCTGGATCTGGATTAGCCAAAGCAAAGACCACAGGGTTTGCCGCCATAGATTTTAATAACTCAGCTGGCAGTGCATTGGCAGCTGAAACACCGATAAACACATCGGCATCTTGCATCGCATCTGCCAAACTATGGATATCGCGTGTCGTTGCAAGTCCACGATTCATCTCATGCAAATCAGCACGATCAGAACGGATCACCCCTTGTTTATCTAGCATGACAATATGCTCGGCACCCATCACTTTTAGCAAGCGCGCACAAGCACATCCAGCCGCACCAGCACCAAGGAACACAATACGTGCTTGCGATATTTTTTTACCCTGTAAATGTAGAGCATTCAACAAGGCGGCACCGACGATTACGGCTGTGCCATGTTGATCATCATGGAACACCGGGATATCTAAGCGCTCACGTAACTCTTTTTCAATGCGGAAACAATGGGGTGCAGCGATATCCTCCAAGTTGATTCCCCCAAAAGTTGGGGCGATGTTCACCACGGTTTCAATAAATGACTCAACAGTGGGTGCTGTCACTTCAATATCAAACACATCAATATCGGCAAAGCGTTTAAACAAAACTGCCTTACCTTCCATCACTGGCTTACTGGCAAGTGCGCCCATATTGCCCAAACCAAGAACGGCGGTTCCATCGGTAATCACCGCCACTAAATTTCCTTTGTTGGTATATTGATAAGCGGTGGCGGGGTCGCGGTTAATTTCACGAACAGGCTCGGCAACTCCTGGTGTATACGCCAAAGATAGGTCTGCCTGAGTAGCACAGGCCTTAGACGATTCTACCGACAGCTTTCCAGGCTTGGGAAACTGATGATAATGCAAAGCCCGTTGTTTTAAATCCGACATTCCTTAACTCCCTTTATACATGTTGGCGCTGATATGTTGATGTTAGCCACTGATCACTATTCCAAGTCAGCTTGATAATGGTAATAGTCGGTCAAACACAACCCTAAACGCCATTCCAACGGACGATTACCGTAGCTATAAGCAATCCTATCAATTTGTAACAACGGCGCACCTAGTTCTAACTGCAAAGCGGAGGCAACCTCTGCAGGCGCCTCAACAGCTCTAATCTCCTCATGCGCCCCAACCATCGCAATACCATACAACTCTTCATACATACGATATAAAGAGCCTTTGTATTCTTCCACTTGCTTACCGCTCAAACCATTAAATTCTTGCGCGGGCAAAACAATGTAGTCATAAATCAATGGGCGACCATCAAAAATTAATAGACGCTTAATTTCTATCGTCGCACTACCAGTTTTGATATTTAATTTTTTTGCTACCTTGGCAGTCGCTTTTGCCCGTAAGCAAGAAATCAATTGGTTTTGTGGTAATGCTTTTTTTCCGTCGGGTCCAGCTAGCCGTAAGAAGCGTAACTTTTGCACTTCTGCGTTATGCGAGCTGACATAAGTCCCCTTACCTTGACGTCGTGTCAAAATATTTTCTGACACTAAAGCATCTATCGCTTTGCGGACTGTACCTTGGCTCACTTGAAAGCGCGTAGCCAACTCCATTTCACTAGGAATCATCTCACCAGCTTTCCACTCACCATCAATCAAACTCTGCGTCAGCATACGTTTGATTTGCTCATAAAGAGGCTGATAACTCAGTACATTAGTTGCAGTTACATTCATCATGAATATAAGTTTACAACAACTTTTTTAAAAAAGTCTATAGTTTTATGTCTTATATAAGATATCTTTTTATTGACATGATTTTTTTTGCTCTATAAAATCCAGAACAAGCTCAAGTTTTATCACGCTCAAAAATTTAGGGAAGGTTTGAGATGAGTTCACCACAACCATTAGAAAATACTGCTGGGTTAAACAGCCTATTCCGTCCAAGACGGTCTATGCTGTATGTGCCAGGCTGCAATACCCGATATATCAATAAAGCACGCTCTGTGCACACCGACTCTATTATTTTGGACTTGGGTAACCCTATCTTAATTGAAGCCAAAGAAGAGGCTCGTACTAATGTGGTGGAGGCAATTAAACAAGGTGGGTTTGGTTCTCGCGAGGTAGTCGTACGTGTCAATGATATAGACTCCCCTTGGGGCAAGGATGATATTTATGCAGTTGCCAATGTTGGTGCGGATGCTATTCTATTTCCCAATATTGATACTAAACAGGACGTGCTGACCGTATTAGATATTCTTGCCGAAGCTGGCAACAGTACAATTCCCATCATGGTGATGATAGAGAGTCCACTGGCTGTTTTGCACGCTGAAGAAATCGCCAGCGCTTCTGATCGTATTGCGTGTATGGTTATGGCCACTTCTGATTTGCTATCCCATTTACGTGGTCGCGTGACCTATGAAAGATTCCCATTATTAACCAGCTTGTCCACAGTGCAACTGGCAGCACGTGCTTATGGTCGCTCTATTGTCGATGGTATTAGTACCAACTTACAAGATATGCACTCTTTTGAGTATGCCTGCCGCATGGGACGTGACCTCGGACTTGATGGCAAGACCCTAGTACACCCCTTGCAATTGGACTATTGCAATGATGCATACACCCCTAAACGTGAAGAAGTGGAATTAGCGAAAGAGATTATCTCGGCACTCGCTGCGGCGAATGCAGCAGGTCGTGGTACGGTAGTCGTTGAAGGTCGACTAATTGAGCGTCATCAAGTTGAAGCTGCCAAACGATTGTTGCGTTTGAGTGAGATGATACAAACATTGGAGGCAGAAATTGAGCGTTCATAGCAAAAGTCCTGCGGGCAATTTCTTTGAGGATTTCTTTATTGGCCAGGTTTTTCACCATGCCACACCCCGAACCATCAGCGAGGGTGATAGTGCGCTATATATCGCACTCACTGGCGCTAGACATATACTATCCAGCGCTGTGACTGTGGCTCATGCCATGGGCTATCAAAATCGCGTGGTTGATGACTTATTGGCATTTCATATCGCCTTAGGCAAAACCGTGCCTGATATTTCGATTAACGCTGTGGCTAATTTAGGTTATGCGCAACTTAAATTTCTTCGTCCGATTTATGCAGGTGACACCATTAGCAGCCAATCCACTGTGATTGGATTAAAGCAAAACTCTGATGGAAAGAGTGGCGTGGTCTATGTGCAATCACAAGCGCTAAATCAAAATCATCAAGTGGTAATGAGCTGGATACGCTGGGTAATGGTACGTAAACATGACTTAAATGTAGCTGCACCGAATACTGTCATTCCTGAGTTTGACAAGGTGGTCGATGTCAATCAGCTGAGTGTTGCTGGGGATATCAGCTATCAGCAATTTGATAGCCAAATCACTGGCAGCCATCATATGTGGGATGACTATCAGGTGAATGAGCAAATTCATCATCCTTCTGGCATGACCATAGACGAGAGCGATCATACGCTTGCGACTAAGTTATACCAAAACCCTGCACGCTTACATTTTGATGCGTCTCAATCTACTTATCAAAAGCGTCTGGTTTTTGGTGGGCATATTATTTCAGTTTGTCGAGCACTTAGCTATGAGGGTCTAGAAAATGCCCTGTCCATTGCTGCCATTAATGGTGGTTCGCACTGCAACCCCACTTTTGCTGGCGATACCATTTACGCCCACAGTCAGGTTTTGGACAAATGGCAATTGCCGAATCGTGATGATGTTGGCGCATTGCGTCTACGCCTAGTGGGTGTGAAAAATGAGCGACTGCAAGATATCAACATGGCGCAGCATGAGCAAAATGGCAAACGAATTTATCCGCCTAATGTGGTACTAGATTTAGATTACACGGTATTGATGCCACGTCATACAAATTAAACCTGAAGGAATGAATCTTGAATACTCTCGTACATCCTAATGATGCGCTTTTTAAAGGCGAAAAAGCTTTCCCAGTGATTCCTAGTTGTGAGCATTTTGCTGGCAGTGAAAAACTGATTTTGAAAGCATTACAAATTCAAGCCGAGTTAGGCCCAATTTTCAACATCACCTGTGACTGTGAAGATGGCGCTGCTGCCGGTCAAGAGCGCGAGCATGCTGAAATGATTGTACGCGTTCTCAACTCAGAGGCGAATACACACAAAATGGCGGGTGTTCGCATACACGACTACACCCATGCTGCATGGCGTCAAGATGTGGATATTTTCGTTAAACATATTGGCCAAGTAGTGTCATATATCACTATTCCAAAATCAACCAATGCAGCGCAAGTGCGCGAAATGATTGGTTATATACAAGAAAAATGCCGCGAATGCGGAATACAACGTGAGATTCCTATCCACGTATTAATCGAAACCCACGGCGCTTTACATGAGGTATTTGAAATTGCCGCTTTGCCGTGGATACAAGTGCTAGATTTTGGCCTGATGGATTTCGTTAGCGGACATCATGGAGCAATCCCTGCTTCCGCGATGCGCAGTCCAGGTCAATTTGAACATCGTTTGCTGGCACGCGCCAAGGCGGAAGTGGTTGCCGCCGCGCTTATGCATGGAGTCGTGCCAGCACACAATGTCTCATTAGACCTGAAAAACGTCGAGGCCACTTTTAATGACGCAAGCCGAGCTCGCAACGAATTCGGCTTTTTAAGGATGTGGAGCATTTACCCCACACAAATTCAAGCAATCGTGGATGCAATGAAGCCGAATTTGGATGAGGTACAAGATGCAGCTGACATCTTACTTGCTGCTCAGCAAGCAAATTGGGGACCGATACAACATAAGGGTGAGTTGCATGACCGTGCGACCTACCGTTATTACTGGGAAATCCTGCAAAAAGCCAAGTTGTCTGGAATCGCACTTCCAGCAGCAGCGGCGCAGGCATTCTTTTAAGCAGGGGACTAAAAATGAATATGCAATCCGCAGGAGCTCGCTTTCGCTCAGCTTTAAAGCAAGAGAGGCCTTTACAAATTATAGGGGCGATTAATGCTTATCATGCCAAATTGGCTGAGCAAAGTGGCTTTAAAGCGATTTACTTATCCGGCGGTGGTGTCGCTGCTGGATCTCTGGGTCTGCCAGATTTGGGCATCTCTACCATGGATGATGTCTTAACCGATGTCAGAAGAATTACTGATGCCACCGACACACCTTTGCTGGTGGATATTGATACTGGCTGGGGTGGTGCTTTTAATATTGCACGCGCCATTAAATCTGTCAGCAAAATGGGGGCTGCTGCAGTACATATTGAAGATCAAGTTCAAAGCAAACGGTGCGGTCACCGACCCAATAAAGCCATCGTCACTCAAGCAGAAATGGTAGATCGTATCAAAGCAGCAGTTGATGCTAAAACGGATGCAGATTTTGTCATCATGGCGAGAACAGATGCGTTGGCGGTTGAAGGCTTGCAGTCCGCCATAGACCGCGCTTGCGCTTGTGTCGAAGCAGGGGCTGACATGATATTTCCAGAGGCGATGACGAATCTGGAGATGTATCAGCAATTTGCTCAAGCAGTCAAAGTACCGGTACTAGCAAATATTACTGAATTTGGCTCTACTCCTTTGTTTACAGTGGATGAATTAGCCAGCGCGGATGTTAGCATGGTACTTTACCCACTCTCTGCTTTCCGTGCCATGAATCAAGCTGCACTCAAGGTTTATCAAGCAGTTAGACGTGATGGCAGCCAAAAAAATGTATTGGATCTGATGCAAACTCGTATGGAGCTTTATGACCACCTTGGTTATCACGAATACGAGCAGAAACTAGATCAATTATTTCAACAATAATCAAAAACTTTGCCGGGAGACATGTATGAGTAACGCCACTACCGCCAACAGCACAATCAACGAACCTAAGCGCAAAAAAGGGGTTGCGCTTTCTGGAGTTGTCGCCGGAATTTCAGCCATATGTACTGTAGGACACAGTGGCAACGATTTACATTATCGTGGTTATGATATTTTGGACTTGGCAAAACATACTACTTTTGAGGAAGTCGCGTATTTATTGATTTATGGTGAATTACCCAATCAACAACAATTAACCAATTATCATCAAAAGTTAAAAAAATTACGCGACTTACCTAGCGCATTAAAAACTGTATTAGAGCAAATTCCTGCCAACGCGCATCCCATGGATGTGATGAGGACGGGATGTTCGATGCTAGGGACTTTAGAGCAAGAAGCCGAGGATCATAATATCATCGGTGCAAAAGACATTGCAGATCGACTGATTGCATGCTTTGGCTCAATTTTGTTGTATTGGTATCACTTTAGCCACCATCAAAAACGTATTGATTGCGTCACCGATGATGACTCTATTGCTGGTCATTTTTTGCATCTATTACATGGCAAACGCCCATCACCTCTTCATGAAGAATGCATGAATACTTCATTAGTTTTATACGCAGAACATGAGTTTAATGCCTCTACCTTTACCGCTAGAGTCATTGCAGGCACCTTGGCAGATATTTACTCTAGCATCAGTGGTGCGATAGGTGCCTTGAGTGGTCCCAAACATGGCGGTGCAAATGAGGCAGCCATGGAAATTATTGCACGCTATCAAAATCCTGATGAAGCCGAAGCCGACATCATGCGTCGTATGGCCAATAAAGAAATCATCATCGGCTTTGGTCATCCTGTTTATACCATTGCCGATCCTCGCAATGTTGCGATTAAAGAAGTCTCTCGTCGCCTGTGTGAAGCAGGCGGCAATATGAATCTATTTAACATCTCCGACCGCATAGAACAAACCATGTGGCGTGAGAAAAAAATGTTCCCAAATCTCGATTGGTACAGTGCATCGAGTTATCACATGATGGGGGTTCCTACTGCCATGTTTACCCCCATTTTTGTGATTTCCCGTACCACTGGATGGGCAGCGCATGTGATTGAACAGCGTATTGATAACAAGATTATCCGTCCCAATGCCGAATACAACGGACCAGATAATCGCCCTTTTGTCCCCATGAATAAACGTTAATTTTTTATCGAAAGAAAGTACCATGTCAGCCCATATTTCTAATGTCAGACCCGATCCCGATCAAGTATTGGTCGATATCGCAGACTATGTTTTGAACTATCAAATTGATAGTGATGAAGCCTACAACACCGCGCGCAATTGCTTGATGGATACCTTAGGCTGCGGTCTCGAGGCGCTATCGTATCCAGCATGTACCAAGTTACTTGGGCCTATCGTACCTGGCACTATCGTGCCAAATGGCGCCAAAGTTCCTGGCACACAGTTTCAACTTGACCCTGTGCAAGCTGCATTCAATATTGGTGCCATGATACGTTGGCTGGATTTCAATGACACTTGGTTGGCAGCAGAGTGGGGCCACCCGTCTGACAATCTGGGCGGCATACTTGCCACTGCTGATTGGATTTCAAGAACTCGAGTAAGCCAAGGTAAGACGCCTTTAACGATGCGCGATGTATTAACCGCCATGATTAAAGCGCACGAAATCCAAGGTGTATTGGCGCTGGAGAATAGTTTTAATCGCGTTGGAATTGACCACGTAATTTTGGTGAAAGTTGCTTCTACAGCCGTGGTTGCTGGCATGTTAGGCGCTAGTCGGGATGAGATCATTAATGCAGTATCCAATGCATGGGTAGATGGTCAAGCGCTACGTACCTATCGCCATGCACCCAATACTGGTTCAAGAAAATCATGGGCAGCAGGCGATGCCACCAGTCGCGCTGTTCGTTTAGCTTTGATGGCAATGAAAGGCGAGATGGGCTATCCCTCTGCACTTACTGCCAAAGGTTGGGGGTTTTATGATGTGTTATTTAAGGGCCAGCCATTTAAATTTCAGCGCCCTTATGGCAGTTATGTCATGGAGCACGTTTTATTTAAGATTTCTTTCCCCGCTGAATTCCATGCGCAAACAGCCGTGGAGTGTGCTTTTGCATTACATCAGCAAGTTGCAAATCGTCTAGATACTTTAGAAAAAATTGCACAGATTGATAAGATTGTCATTACCACACATGAGTCTGCGATTCGTATCATTGATAAGTCTGGTCCTCTTGCAAATCCAGCAGACCGTGACCACTGTATCCAATACATGAGTGCTGTCGGCTTATTGAAGGGCAACTTAACGGCTGCAGACTACGAGGATGATGTCGCGGCAGACCCTCGCATAGACGCCTTACGCGCCAAAATGCAATGTGTAGAAAATAGCCAATATACTCAGGACTATTTGGATCCAGAAAAACGCTCGATTGCCAACGCAATTCAGGTATTCTTTAAGGATGGAAGCCAGTCTGATAATGTTGCAGTGGAATATCCAATTGGTCACCGCCGCCGTCGCGCAGAGGGCATTCCTGAACTGGTGAAGAAATTCAAAGTGAATCTAGCACGTCGTTTCCCTGCCAAACAGCAGCAAGCTATTTGGTCAGTATGTGAACAACAAAAAACACTAGAAGCTACTCCTGTGCATGAATTCGTCAATATGTTTGAGATTTAAGCGATATGCTGGCGCTATACCACACCCATATTACTGAGCGAGCATCGCAGGGCTTGCCACCATTACCTCTG
>CAYYBG010000041.1:0-15366 GCA_964470195.1 uncultured Methylophilaceae bacterium
GTGAAGGTGGCCGTACTGTAGGCGCCGGTGTTGTTGCAAAAATTATTGAATAATTTTTGTTGATTGTTTAGGATGCCGCACTCTAACCCGGTGCGGCGCTTGTTTTAGGCATAGGCCAATAGCTCAATTGGTAGAGTATCGGTCTCCAAAACCGAGGGTTGGGGGTTCGAGACCCTCTTGGCCTGCCACTTAATTTATATAAAAGCGACCGTTATGATGGATAAATTCAAGCTGATTATTTCGGTACTGTTGGTGATTGCTGGAATTGTTGGCTTTTACTTCCTCGAGAGTCATGCCTTGATTTTTCGCGTTTTGGCTGTCTTGGTAGGTTTAGTACTAGCTGCGCTTTTATTTAGAACAACTGCCTCTGGGCAAACGTTTTACACATTTGTGGGTGATTCTGTTGCTGAAGCAAAGCGAGTTGTTTGGCCCAGCAGAAAAGAAACAGTCCAAACCACTATAGCAGTATTTGTATTGGTGCTGTTGGTTGCAATATTTTTGTGGGTTATTGATACCGGCTTTATGTGGCTGGTAAGAGCGCTGATGGAGCGTGGTGCATAATGAGTATGAAATGGTATGCCGTGCAGGCTTTCTCTGGTTTTGAGAAATCAGTGCAGAAAAGTTTAGAGGAACGTGTCGTGCGTTCGGGTCTTCAAGATCAGTTTGGCCAAATTCTTGTTCCTGTTGAAGAAGTGGTCGAGATGAAGGCTGGACAAAAAACCATCAGTGAGCGCAAGCTTTACCCTGGTTATGTCCTTGTACAAATGGATATGACTGATGATACTTGGCACTTGGTCAAAAGCACACCCCGAGTGACAGCTTTTATTGGCGGTTCAGCGCTAAAACCAACACCAATCAAGGATAAAGAAGTTGAAATCATCTTGCAACGCATGGATGACAGTAAGAGTAATCCAACACAGAAGATGACTTTTGAAAAAGGTGAGTCTGTACGAGTTATCGATGGTCCTTTCAAAGACTTCTCTGGCACCGTTGAGGAAATCAACTACGAGAAGAGTAAACTGCGTGTAGAAGTAGTCATTTTTGGTCGCGCTACACCTGTTGAGTTAGATTTCGATCAAGTAGAAAAAGAAGTTTAAGAAATAACCTCATTGTTTTTTTATGACAATGAGGTTTTGCTTTTACTAAATCCTTAGTAAGAGCACTGGGAGCAGTGTAAAGCTGCGAATCACTAAACTGGGGAGCCTGAAATCAGGCGTTTGCACCCGTATTAGGAGCTAAGAAATGGCAAAAAAAATTATTGGATACATCAAACTGCAGATTCCTGCAGGTAAGGCCAATCCAAGTCCACCTGTGGGTCCAGCTTTGGGCCAGCGCGGTCTTAATATTATGGAATTTTGTAAAGCGTTTAATGCTGCAACTCAGAGTCTCGAGCCTGGTTTGCCAATTCCAGTTGTGATTACCGCTTTTGCAGATAAGAGCTTCACATTCGTGATGAAGACCCCGCCTGCCACAATATTAATTAAGAAAGCAGCAAAGTTAGACAAAGGATCCGCACGTCCACATACCGACAAAGTTGGCAAGATCACTCGTGCGCAGGCTGAAGAAATTGCTAAAACTAAGATGCCAGATTTGACTGCCGCTGATATGGATGCAGCAGTAAGAACGATTGCTGGGAGTGCGCGAAGCATGGGTATTGAAGTGGAGGGTGTATAACATGGCTAAAGTTTCTAAACGCGTTGCCGCCAATCTAGGCAAAATCGATCGTAACCAGACCTATCCGTTGCCAGAAGCTTTGGCTTTGGTAAAACAAACTGCCACAGCCAAATTTGATGAGTCCGTTGATGCTGTAGTTAATCTCGGTATCGACGCACGAAAGTCTGATCAGTTAGTGCGTGGTGCTTTGGTATTGCCTAATGGTACTGGTAAGACCAAGCGAGTTGCGGTTTTTGCCCAAGGTGCGCAAGCAGAGGCTGCTAAAGCAGCTGGCGCTGATTTAGTTGGTTTTGAGGATTTGGCTGAACAGGTAAAGGGTGGCATGTTAGATTTTGACATTGCTATTGCTACGCCTGATGCAATGCGTATTGTCGGTACCTTAGGTCAGGTATTGGGCCCTAGAGGTTTGATGCCAAACCCTAAGGTCGGCACTGTAACACCAGATGTAGCTACAGCGGTAAAAAATGCTAAAGCTGGTCAAGTGCAATACAGAACTGATAAAGGCGCTATCGTGCACTGCACAATCGGACGCGCGTCATTTACTGTTGAGCAATTACAACAAAATTTATTGGCCTTAGTTGACGCCTTGAATAAGGCAAAACCAAGTTCTTCCAAAGGTCAATATTTAAAGAAAGTATCGATTTCTAGCACTATGGGTGCTGGTGTTCGAGTAGATCAATCCAGTATTGCTGGATAATGAATTCGCAGGAGAGTCTGATGATTCTCCTGCTAAGGGCTTTGGGCCTGATGTATATACATCAGGGTTATCAAAGACCGTAGGTACCGATTACTGGAGACAGTCGGTTTAATGTCTGCTGATGAATATTGGGTGAAAAAAAGTGAAAGTAGTTTTTTCCTCTGACTTTCTAGGGCGAACACCTACGCAGATGGCGCTCCCGGAAACAGGATTTGTTGTATGACTCCTGACGAAAGGTCGCCGTGGGATTATCTTTGAACAAGTTTCGAAGATTTTATTAACGGAAGGAGGAAAGACCTTGAGTCTTAATCTTGAACAGAAAAAAGCAGTAGTTGGTGAGGTCAGCGAACAAGTCGCTAACGCTCAGGCAATTATTCTTGCTGAGTATCGTGGTTTGCAAGTGGGTGAAATGACCGAATTGCGTGCCAAAGCGAGAAAGTCTGGAGTGTATCTACGTGTTTTAAAGAACACATTGGTACGCCGTGCTGTTGATGGCACACCTTTCTCTGGTTTGGCAGACAAGATGGTCGGACCGCTGGTGTTCGGAATCTCTTCCGATCCAATCTCTGCAGCCAAGGTATTAAGTGAGTTTGCTAAGGGCAATGAGAATTTCGTTATCAAGGCTGGCGCTATGCCAAACCAAGTAATGGATGCTCAGGCAATTAATACTCTAGCTACAATGCCTAGCCGTGAAGAGTTGTTGGCTAAATTGCTTGGCACGATGCAAGCACCTGTCGCGAAGTTTGTTCGTACGCTTAATGAAGTACCAAGTAAGTTTGTGCGCACAGTGGCAGCGGTACGTGATAAGCAGGCAGCTTAATTTACTGACTTAATTTAAATTTTATTTTTCAGGAGTTTTACAAATGGCTATTTCTAAAGCTGATATTTTAGATGCAATCGCATCATTAAGCGTTCTTGAGTTATCTGAATTAATCAAGGACATGGAAGAAAAATTCGGTGTTTCAGCTGCCGCAGCAGCTGTTGCTGTTGCTGCAGCACCTGCTGCAGGTGGTGCTGCTCCAGCGGCTGCTGAAGGCAAAACTGAATTCGACGTTATCTTGACTTCTGCAGGTGATAACAAAGTGAACGTTATTAAGGCTGTTCGCGAAATCACTGCTCTAGGTTTGAAAGAAGCTAAAGACTTGGTAGATGCAGCTCCTAAAGCAATTAAGGAAGGCGTATCTAAGGCTGATGCTGATGAGTGCGTGAAGAAATTGGTTGAAGCTGGCGCTGCCGCTGAAATCAAATAATTGATTTTTTGAATCGATTGGGCTGGCGGGAAACCGTCAGCCTTAACCATTTTTAAAGATGGTAGAAGATAAGTTATTTTGATCAGATAAGTATTTTACCTTCTGCCCTTTATTGCTTAGGAGACGCTATGAGCTATTCCTTTACCGAAAAAAAACGTATCCGTAAGAGTTTCGCCAAACGCGAAAGCGTGCAAGAAGTTCCATACTTGCTCGCTATGCAGCTGGAATCTTACGCTTCGTTCCTTCAAGCGGATGTTTTTGCTGATAAACGCGAAAATGTCGGATTGCAAGCTACTTTTAACTCAATTTTTCCTATCGTCAGCCACTCTGGCAATGCACGATTGGATTTTGTTAGTTATAACTTAGGCGATGAGCCTTTTGATGTTAAAGAATGTCAGCAACGTGGTTTGACATACGCGGCACCTTTACGCGTTAAAGTCCGTTTGACTATTATGGACAAAGAAGCATCCAAACCAACGGTAAAAGAAGTCAAAGAACAAGAAGTCTATATGGGCGAACTGCCATTGATGACTGAAAACGGTTCTTTTGTGATTAATGGTACTGAGCGGGTTATTGTGTCTCAGTTACATCGTAGTCCCGGTGTATTTTTTGAACATGATCGGGGTAAAACGCATAGTTCAGGCAAACTACTATTCTCGGCACGTATCATTCCTTACCGTGGCTCTTGGTTAGATTTCGAATTCGATCCAAAAGATTACCTATATTTCCGAGTTGACCGACGTCGTAAGATGCCTGTGACTATTTTGTTGAAAGCTTTGGGATATAACCCGGAGCAAATTCTGCAAACATTTTTCGATACAGATACATTTCATATCACAGCCAAGGCCGTATCTTTTGAGTTAGTGCCAGAACGCTTGCGTGGAGAAGTGGCAAAGTTTGATATTTTGGCTAAAGACGGATCAGTGATTGTCGCCAAAGATAAACGTATTACGGTAAAACATATCCGCGATATGGAAAAGGCTGGTATTAGCAAAATTGAAGTGCCTGAGGAATTTTTATTTGGTCGTACGATTGCTAAAAACATTATTGATAAACAGACTGGTGAAGTGTTGGTAAGTGCCAACGATGAAGTGACTGAGAATGTTCTCGCCAAATTACGTGATTCAGGTATTACTCAAATTAACACCTTGTACTCTAATGATTTGGACCATGGCGATTATATTGCCCAGACTTTACGCGTCGACGAGATTCCTGATCAATACAGTGCTCGAGTAGCTATCTATCGTATGATGCGCCCAGGTGAACCACCGACAGAAGAGGCTGTTGAGGCTTTATTTGATGGTTTATTCTTTAATGAAGATCGTTATGATTTGTCTGTAGTCGGTCGTATGAAATTCAATCGTCGTGCATTCCCTGAAAAGGTTGAAGAACGAACTGCCACTTGGTTGCGTAAATTTTACGAAAGTATCGGCCCGCAAGGTGCTGAGGGGAAATCTACACTATCCAATGACGATATCTTGGCAGTGATTGGGATTCTTGTTGAGCTCCGCAATGGTCGCGGTGAAATTGATGATATCGATCATTTAGGTAATCGTCGTATTCGCTCAGTAGGTGAGTTGGCAGAAAATCAGTTCCGTGCAGGTTTAGTCCGTGTCGAACGTGCGGTGAAAGAACGTTTGAGTCAAGCTGAATCTGAAAATCTAATGCCTCATGACTTAATTAACGCCAAACCGGTTTCGAGCGCTATCCGTGAGTTTTTTGGCTCAAGTCAGTTGAGTCAATTTATGGATCAAACGAATCCACTTTCTGAAATTACGCATAAACGTCGTGTATCAGCTTTAGGCCCAGGTGGTTTAACACGTGAACGTGCAGGCTTTGAAGTTCGTGACGTTCACGCCACACACTATGGCCGCGTATGTCCTATTGAAACCCCTGAAGGTCCAAATATTGGCTTGATTAACTCACTTGCTTTATTTGCGCGTACAAATAAATATGGTTTCTTAGAAACTCCCTATCGTCGTGTCGACGGTAATAAAGTGAGTGCAAAAATTGACTATTTATCTGCAATTGAAGAAAGCCAGTATGTAATTGCGCAGGCTAATTCTGAGTTAGATGCTAAGGGTCAATTCAAAGAGGATTTGATTTCAGCTCGTCATCACAATGAATTTATGATGTCTCAGCCCGATCGAGTGCAATATATGGATGTAGCTCCAGGTCAAATTGTTTCTGTTGCAGCTTCGTTGATTCCGTTCTTAGAGCATGACGACGCCAACCGAGCTTTGATGGGAGCTAACATGCAACGTCAGGCTGTGCCATGTTTACGTGCAGAAAAAGCAGTAGTGGGTACGGGTATTGAGCGCACTGTCGCGCTGGACTCTGGTACTACCGTTCAAGCTAAGCGTGGAGGAGTGGTAGACTATGTGGACTCTAGCCGTGTGGTCATTCGTGTGCATGACGATGAGGCCATCGCTGGTGAGGTCGGTGTCGATATCTACAATCTGATCAAATACACACGTTCTAACCAAAATACCAATATCAACCAACGTCCATTAGTGAAGGTAGGTGACCATATTGCACGAGGTGACATCATCGCTGATGGCGCTTCTACTGATATGGGTGAATTGGCTTTGGGTCAAAATATGTTGGTAGCATTTATGCCATGGAACGGCTTTAACTACGAAGACTCGATTTTGATTTCTGAGCGTGTTGTTGCGGATGACCGTTATACCTCTATTCATATTGAAGAGTTGTCAGTGGTGGCACGTGACACCAAGCTAGGTCCAGAAGAAATTACCCGTGACATCTCCAATCTATCAGAGCGTATGCTCGGTCGTTTAGATGACTCAGGCATCATTTACATTGGTGCCGAAGTTGAGGCTGGTGATGTATTGGTTGGCAAAGTCACGCCAAAAGGTGAAACCCAACTTACTCCAGAAGAAAAACTGTTACGTGCTATTTTTGGTGAAAAAGCGTCTGACGTTAAAGATACCAGCTTGCGCGTACCTTCTGGAATGTCTGGTACGGTGATTGATGTGCAAGTATTTACCCGTGAGGGGATTGAGCGTGATGCACGTGCACAACAAATTATTGACGACCAACTCAACCATTACAAACAAGATCTGGCCGACCAAATGCGTATCGTTGAGGATGATACTTTTGGACGTATTCAACGTTTGTTAGAGGATAAAGTAGCTACCGGTGGTCCAAACAAACTGAAAAAAGGCGAGAAAGTCACGGCAGATTATTTGCAAGCAGTAGGTCGTTACGATTGGTTTGATATTCGTCTGTCTGACGAAGAAGCTGCTCGTCAATTAGAGCAGTTGAAAGAGAGCCTGGCGACAGCCCGTGTTGAATTCGATCAACGTTTTGAAGAGAAAAAACGTAAATTAACTCAGGGCGATGATCTGCAAGCTGGCGTTTTAAAAATGGTGAAGGTGTATCTTGCTGTTAAACGTCGTATTCAGCCTGGTGACAAAATGGCAGGTCGTCATGGTAACAAAGGTGTTATCTCTAAGATTGCGCCAGTTGAAGACATGCCACACATGGCTGACGGTACGCCGGTAGATATTGTATTGAACCCACTTGGTGTGCCATCTCGTATGAATATTGGTCAGATTTTAGAAACCCACTTAGGTTGGGCTGCTAAAGGGTTGGGTCAACGTATCGGTGAAATGTTGGAAAAACAATCTAAGGTGAATGAGGTTCGCAAATTCTTGGATCAAGTTTATAACAGTGGCAATGGTAAGTCAGAAGAAATCAAATCTTTGACAGACAATGAAGTCATTGAGTTAGCGCATAATCTGAAAGGTGGTGTGCCATTTGCAACCCCTGTATTTGACGGTGCTACGGAAGCGGATATCAAAGCCATGTTAGATTTGGCTTATCCAGATGAAGATCCAAGAACACAGCAACTTCAGTTCTCTGCAGGCAAGACACAAGTCATGCTAATAGATGGTAGAACAGGAGAAGCTTTCGAGCGTCCAGTGACAGTTGGTTATATGCATGTACTGAAATTGCATCACTTGGTGGATGACAAGATGCATGCTCGTTCAACTGGTCCTTACAGTTTGGTCACACAGCAACCATTGGGTGGTAAAGCTCAGTTTGGTGGACAACGCTTTGGTGAAATGGAAGTTTGGGCTTTGGAAGCATATGGTGCCTCATATACATTGCAGGAAATGTTAACTGTGAAATCTGACGATGTGTCAGGTAGAACCAAGGTCTATGAAAATATCGTGAAGGGCGAGCACAAAATTGATGCCGGTATGCCGGAATCCTTTAATGTGCTGGTAAAAGAGATTCGTTCTCTTGCCATCGATATTGACCTTGACCGTAACTAACAGTTAGCAATTCGCTGAAGCGAATAAAGGAGATTAAATGAAAGCTCTATTAGACTTATTCAAGCAAGTCACACAGGAAGAAGAGTTTGATGCAATTAAAATTGCCTTGGCTTCTCCTGAGAAAATCCGCTCTTGGTCTTATGGTGAGGTGAAAAAACCGGAAACCATTAATTACAGAACATTCAAGCCAGAGCGCGATGGTTTGTTCTGTGCCAAAATTTTCGGCCCTATCAAGGATTACGAGTGCTTATGTGGCAAATATAAGCGTCTTAAACATCGTGGCGTCATTTGTGAAAAATGTGGCGTTGAGGTGACTTTGTCTAAGGTGCGTCGTGAACGCATGGGGCATATTGAACTGGCTAGCCCAGTGGCGCATATTTGGTTCTTGAAGAGTTTGCCTAGTCGTTTAGGTATGGTGCTTGATATCGCTTTGCGTGATATTGAGCGTGTGCTGTATTTTGAAGCATACATCGTTGTTGAGCCTGGAATGACACCCTTAACACGTGGCCAGTTATTGACGGAAGATGACTACCTAGCCAAGGTTGAAGAGTACGGTGATGAATTTTCAGCCGTGATGGGTGCGGAAGGTGTTCGTGATTTACTGCGCACTATGGATATTCACTCAGAAATAGAAAATCTTCGCAAAGAATTGAGTGAAACGGGCTCGGAAGCAAAGATTAAAAAAATAGCTAAGCGTCTTAAAGTACTTGAGGCATTTCAAAAATCAGGGATTAAACCTGAATGGATGATTTTGGAAGTATTGCCTGTACTTCCACCAGAGTTGCGTCCATTAGTGCCTTTGGATGGTGGTCGTTTTGCAACTTCAGACTTAAATGACCTATATCGTCGCGTGATTAATCGAAACAATCGTTTGAAACGACTATTAGATTTAAAAGCACCTGAAATTATCGTTCGTAACGAAAAGCGTATGTTACAAGAGGCGGTAGACTCACTATTAGATAATGGCAGACGCGGCAAGGTGATGACCGGTGCTAATAAACGCCCACTGAAATCATTAGCAGATATGATTAAGGGTAAAGGTGGTCGTTTCCGTCAAAACTTGTTGGGTAAACGTGTTGACTACTCTGGACGCTCTGTTATTGTTGTTGGTCCACAACTCAAGCTACATCAATGTGGGTTGCCAAAAAAAATGGCCTTGGAGTTGTTTAAGCCATTTATTTTTCATAAATTAGAAATTTTAGGCTTAGCGACTACGATTAAGGCTGCCAAGAAAAAAGTCGAAGAAGAAGGTCCAGAAGTATGGGATATTCTCGAGGATGTCATTCGCGAGCACCCAGTTTTATTAAATCGTGCTCCTACCTTACACCGCTTAGGTATTCAAGCCTTTGAGCCAGTATTGATTGAGGGTAAAGCGATTCAGTTACACCCATTGGTTTGTGCAGCTTTTAATGCTGACTTTGATGGAGACCAAATGGCGGTGCACGTTCCATTGAGCCTAGAGGCGCAGATGGAAGCTCGTACTTTGATGCTTGCGTCTAATAATGTGCTTTCTCCAGCCAATGGCGAACCAATTATTGTTCCTTCACAGGATATCGTGCTTGGTCTGTATTATATGACGCGCGAGAAATTGGCCGCACGCGGTGAAGGAATGTATTTTGCCGATGTATCCGAAGTACAACGTGCCTATGCGGTTGGTGCAGTAGATTTGCATGCCAAAATTAGTGTGCGTATCCAAGAATATGATTTGGAATTAGATGGTAGTAAACAAGAAAAAATCACCCGCTATCAAACTACTGTAGGACGTGCTTTATTGTCTGAAATTCTGCCTGCTGGCTTGCCTTTCAGTTTGATTGATAAGGCACTAAAGAAGAAAGAAATTTCTAGATTAATTAACGCTGGTTTCCGTAAAGTTGGTATCCGTGAAACAGTGATTTTGGCTGACAAGTTAATGAGCATGGGCTACGCCTATGCTACCCGCGCAGGTATCTCTATCAGTATCAACGACATGTTGGTGCCACCTGAAAAGTCACAATTGATTGCTGCGGCCGAAGCTGAAGTGAAAGAAATTGAAGACCAATATGTATCTGGTTTGGTGACACAAGGTGAGCGCTATAACAAAGTAGTTGATATTTGGGGTCGTGCAGGTGACAAAGTTGCTGATGCGATGATGAAGCAGCTTAAAGAAGAAGCTGTTTTCAGCGCTAGTGGTCAGCAAGTCAATGACAAAGATGGTAAACCTTTGCGTCAAGAGTCATTCAATGCCATTTATATGATGGCTGACTCTGGCGCTCGAGGTTCTGCCGCTCAGGTAAGGCAGTTAGCTGGTATGCGTGGTCTGATGGCTAAACCAGATGGTTCAATTATTGAAACTCCGATTACTGCTAACTTCCGTGATGGGCTAAATGTATTGCAGTACTTCATTTCTACACATGGTGCTCGTAAAGGTCTTGCAGATACTGCTTTAAAGACCGCCAACTCGGGTTACTTGACTCGTCGACTAGTTGACGTCACTCAAGACTTGGTAGTGACAGAGCATGACTGCGGAACTACCGAAGGTCTAGTGACTAAAGCATTGGTTAAAGGTGGTGAAGTGGTCGAGCCATTACATGACCGTATCTTGGGACGTACTGCTGCATTAGATATATTGCATCCCGAAACACAGGAGGTCATTTATCCAGCAGGAACACTATTGAGTGAAGATGAAGTTGAGCGAATTGATGAGCTTGGTATTGATGAAGTTAAAGTTCGTACAGCGCTCACATGTGATACTCGCTACGGTATATGTGCTAAGTGTTATGGTCGTGACCTAGGTCGAGGCAAGTTGATTAATATGGGAGAGGCAGTTGGTGTGATTGCAGCGCAATCCATCGGTGAGCCTGGCACTCAGCTAACAATGCGTACTTTCCATATTGGTGGTGCCGTATCGCGTGCAGCTTCGGTCAGTCAAGTGGAAAGTAAATCTAATGGTACAGTGCGTTTCTCTTCAACTATGCGCTATGTTACCAATGCCAGAAATGAGCAAGTGGTGATTTCTCGAAATGGAGAAGCCATTGTATTAGATGATAATGGTCGTGAGCGTGAACGCCACAAGATTCCTTACGGCGCAACCTTGATTATTCAAGACGGTAAACAAGTAAAAGCTGGACAGCCAGTTGCTACATGGGATCCACATACACGTCCAATCATTACCGAGTATGCTGGTCGTGTGAAATTTGAGAACGTTGAAGAGGGTATAACGGTTGCCAAGCAAATCGACGAAGTTACAGGTTTGTCTTCATTGGTTGTGATTGACCCTAAACAACGTGCTGGTCAAAGTAAAGGTTTACGTCCACAGGTGAAATTGTTGGACAGTAATGGTAATGAAGTCAAAGTTGCTGGCAGTGACGTGTCAGTGAATGTTACTTTCCAATTAGGTTGTATTATCACAGTGAAGGATGGCCAAGAAGTAGGGGTTGGTGAAGTATTGGCTCGTATTCCACAAGAGTCATCTAAAACACGTGATATTACCGGTGGTCTTCCTCGCGTTGCAGAGTTGTTTGAAGCTCGTTCACCAAAGGACTCCGGTATGTTGGCTGAAATTACTGGTACCGTATCCTTCGGTAAAGATACCAAGGGTAAACAGCGTTTGATCATTACTGACTTAGACGGAGTGACTAATGAGTATCTGATTCCAAAAGATAAACACGTCACCGTGCACGACGGCCAAGTCGTCACTAAGGGTGAAAGTATTGTGGACGGCCCAGCTGATCCCCAAGATATCCTGCGTCTGCAAGGTCGCGAAGCCCTAGCGCGATACATCATCGATGAAGTTCAAGATGTTTATCGTTTGCAGGGTGTGAAGATTAATGACAAGCATATCGAAGTAATCGTAAGGCAGATGTTGCGTCGTGTACGTATTACCGATGCTGGTGACACCTCCTTCATTATGGGTGAGCAAGTGGAACGTGCAGATGTGTTGGCAGAAAACGAAAGAGTGGTTGCCGAAAACAAGCGTCCTGCAAGCTTTGAGTATGTGCTGTTGGGTATTACTAAAGCTTCCTTGTCCACAGACTCCTTTATTTCTGCAGCTTCCTTCCAGGAAACTACGCGAGTTCTCACCGAGGCTGCGATACTTGGCAAGCGCGATGATTTGCGTGGTCTGAAGGAAAATGTGATTGTTGGTCGCTTGATCCCAGCAGGTACAGGTTTGGCTTATCACGAAACGCGTAAGCGTGGTGGAGTGACCCAGCCTTCGACCATGGATGAAGTGGTTGAGGTCTTCGAGGAGCAAAACAACGTAGTTTCCGAACAGCCTGAGTCAGAGGCAGGAAACACTGAGATAGCTTGACATAAAACTCAACGCTAAATAGAATGCTATGTTTTCCGGGATGGCCTTTTCGCCGTCCCGTACTTTTTACAGGATTATAGGTTATGCCAACCATCAACCAATTAGTGCGCAAACCGCGCCAAAAAGTAGTTGTTAAAAGCAAGGTGCCAGCTCTGGAGAGTTGTCCTCAGAAGCGTGGCGTTTGTACGCGCGTTTACACCACTACCCCCAAAAAACCTAACTCTGCTTTGCGTAAAGTGGCTAAGGTAAGACTAACTAATGGCTATGAAGTCATTAGTTACATCGGCGGTGAAGGCCATAATTTGCAGGAACACAGTGTGGTATTAATTCGTGGTGGTCGTGTTAAGGACTTGCCAGGTGTGCGTTATCACATGGTTCGCGGTAGCTTGGATACTGCTGGTGTGAAAGATCGTAAGCAGTCACGCTCCAAATACGGTGCTAAGCGCCCTAAAGAGGCTTAATTATTAGCCGCCAGATAGAGGAATAGATAAATGCCAAGACGTAGAGAAGTCCCTAAACGTAACATTCTGCCCGATCCAAAATTCGGTAGTCAGGAAGTTTCTAAATTTGTGAATGTACTGATGACAGGTGGTAAAAAGTCTGTAGCAGAACGTATTTTATACGGTGCTTTTGATCAAGTTTCCAACAAGAGTGGCAAAGATGCGCTAGAGGTATTTACTCTGGCTATTAACAATCTTCGTCCAGTGGTTGAGGTTAAGAGTCGTCGTGTGGGTGGTGCAAATTATCAGGTGCCGGTTGAAGTTCGCCCAAACCGTCGTAGTGCGTTGGCAATGCGCTGGTTGCGTGATGCAGCCCGTAAGCGTGGTGAGAAATCCATGGACCTACGTCTGGCCGCTGAAATGGTTGAAGCGTCTGAAGGTCGTGGCGCTGCCATGAAAAAGCGTGAAGAAGTTCACCGTATGGCGGAAGCTAATAAAGCTTTCTCTCATTTCCGATTTTAATCTAAAAGATTTATTAAGAAGGTACTCGCTGTGGCTCGTAAAACTCCAATTGAACGTTACCGTAATATCGGTATTAGTGCGCACATTGACGCTGGTAAAACAACGACAACTGAACGTATTCTCTATTACACCGGTGTGAACCATAAAATTGGTGAGGTGCACGATGGTGCGGCTACCATGGACTGGATGGAGCAAGAGCAAGAGCGTGGTATCACGATTACCTCAGCTGCTACAACCTGTTTCTGGAAGGGTATGGATAATGCTCGCCAAGAGCATCGCTTCAATATTATTGACACTCCAGGGCACGTTGACTTCACGATCGAAGTTGAGCGCTCTATGCGTGTACTAGATGGTGCATGTATGGTTTATTGTGCTGTGGGTGGTGTACAACCTCAATCTGAGACTGTTTGGCGTCAAGCCAACAAATACAAAGTGCCTCGTTTGGCGTTTGTGAACAAAATGGACCGTTCAGGTGCAGATTTCTTTAAAGTGGTTGAGCAAATGCGCAAGCGTTTAAAAGCCAATCCTGTGCCTATCGTAATACCAATTGGTAAAGAGGACACTTTTACTGGTGTGGTTGATCTGATAAAGATGAAAGCAATTTTCTGGGATGAAGCATCTCAAGGTATGAAGTTCGATTACCGCGATATTCCAGCTGAATTAACAGATACTGCTAAAGAGTGGCGTGAATTTATGCTGGAAGCTGCCGCAGAGGCTAATGAAGAGTTGATGAATAAGTATCTGGAAGGCGGCGACTTAACTGAAGCCGAAATTATCCATGGCTTGCGTACTCGTACCATTGCAACGGAAATTCAGCCAATGTTATGTGGTACCGCTTTCAAGAACAAAGGCGTTCAACGTATGTTGGATGCTGTGATTGATTTCTTACCATCTCCAGTTGATATCCCTGATGTGCAGGGCGAGGATGAAAGTGGCAAAGCAATTAGTCGAAAAGCAGATGATAATGAAGGATTTTCTGCGCTTGCATTCAAATTGATGACCGATCCTTTTGTGGGTCAACTTACCTTTATCCGCGTTTATTCCGGCGTATTGAAAAAAGGTGATACTGTTTATAACTCTGTGAAGGGTCGTAAAGAGCGTATTGGCCGTATTGTGCAAATGCATGCGAATAATCGAGAAGAGGTGGATGAAGTGCTTGCTGGCGATATTGCCGCATGTATTGGTTTGAAAGATGTAACAACGGGTGAATCATTATGTTCACCAGAAAAACCAATTATCCTTGAACGCATGGTATTCCCTGAGCCCGTGATTCACGTGGCAGTCGAGCCAAAGACTAAGGGTGATCAAGAAAAGATGGGTCTTGCATTAGGACGTTTGGCTCAAGAGGATCCTTCCTTCCGCGTGCGCTCTGATGAAGAGTCCGGCCAGACTATTATCTCAGGTATGGGTGAATTGCACTTAGATATCATCGTTGATCGGATGAAGCGTGAGTTTGGTGTTGAAGCGAGTGTTGGTGCTCCTCAAGTTGCTTACCGTGAAGCGATCAAGAAAAAAGTTGAAGTCGAAGGCAAGTTTGTTAAGCAGTCCGGTGGTAAAGGTCAATATGGTCATGTATGGATTACTTTGGAGCCCAACGATGCAGGTAAGGGTTTTGAATTCGTTGATCAGATCAAAGGTGGTACAGTGCCACGCGAATTTATTCCAGCAGTAGAAAAAGGCCTACTGGAAACAATTCCAAGTGGTATTCTCGCTGGGTTCCCTGTAGTTGACGTTAAAGTGACGCTATTTGATGGTTCATACCATGATGTTGACTCGAATGAAAACGCTTTTAAGATGGCTGCATCGATGGCGTTTAAGGATGGTATGCGTAAAGCTGATCCAATCTTACTTGAGCCGATAATGTCTGTTGAAATTGAGACGCCAGAAGATTATATGGGTGATGTTATGGGTGATTTGTCATCCCGTCGCGGTGTTATCCAAGGTATGGACGATATGGCTAGCGGTGGTAAAGCAATTAGAGCTGAAGTGCCATTATCAGAAATGTTTGGCTATGCCACAACAGTGCGTTCGCTGTCACAAGGTCGTGCCAGTTATACAATGGAATTCAAGCATTATGCAGAAGCCCCAAGAAATGTTGCTGATGCAGTGATGAACAAGAAATAAACATCAATTAATTCGAGAGGAAATACATTATGGCGAAAGGCAAATTTGAACGTACCAAGCCGCACGTGAA
>CAYYBG010000042.1:0-13221 GCA_964470195.1 uncultured Methylophilaceae bacterium
ATGTAAGATAAAACTCTCAATAACACTGGTACTAATTTTAAACGCAGTTCACAGGGCGCAGCTATGTCATCTTCGGCAAGACCGATACCAATGCCGTGAATCTGGCCGATGTCGCGCGTGGAGATGGCAATACCGCTCTCGCCATCACGCATAGCCCCACCTCAGGCAATGACACTTGGACTGGCACGACTGCCAATGAAATTGCGCTTGGTGGCGCAGGGAACGACACGCTCATTGGTGGCGGTGGTAATGATGTGCTGTATGGCGGTGCAGGTAACGATGTGTTGGTGGTCAATAGCAGTAATATCAGCGCACTCGTTTCATTGCCTAGCAACCTCATCGATGTTTCTGGCATCACGCTGAGTCAGTTAGCACGCATCGATGGTGGTGCTGGTATCGACACCTTGCGCGTGGCAGGTGGCGCTCACTTGAATTTGAGCAATATCAGCCAAATCGCCGCCAGCAATCCAGAAATTGGCAGTCGCATTAGCAGCATCGAGCGTATTGATTTGGCCACGGATACCAGTGCCAATACCCTCACTTTGGGCTTGTTTGATGTGCTGGATATGACAGGCTTGAATTTGTTTAATACCAGTATAGGCAGTGGTTGGAGCAATGTCGCTAGTGGCACAGCACTCAGTGCCTCGGTGGCAAAACATCAACTCGCAATCACGGGTGGCGCTACTGACACAGTGGATATCGATACAAGTGCTTGGACGAAAGCGACTGGTAGCGTAAGTGATGGCAGCGTCAACTATGATGTATGGAATCACAATACTGCAGCCGCGCAACTGCTTATCCAAACGAGTGTAGTGATTATTTAACCGAGTTTTTCCCTTAGCATCAACTGACACAATCCCTCCCCCTAACAAGGGAGGGGTTGTCGTTATTTCCGCTTTCCACCACCGTTATTAGCGCCTGCGCGGGAATGACGTGGGGTGCTGAATGGCGCAACCGCGCGACAAACTAACAAGCTAAACGGCCATGATGTTATGGTTGTTGCTGTGGACTGTCGCAGATTTCTGCTTTAATCTCGATGTTTTGTCGAATTTGTCAGGAATACATTTTCCATGCTGCCAAATGATCATCGTTTTCTTGCAGATTTTCACGATCAACAATTTTTGCGAACACATGTGCGCCGTCTGATGCAAAGCTATCAGCATTGGTTAGGGCATGCTTTAGTCGATTTGGCTGATCAGCAAGACGCTGTTGAGGCAGTGATGCATTGTAAATTCGCCATTGCTTCTCATGATATTTCAGCAGACCCGTGTTTCAATTTTGCAAATTTGCGCGCTTTGTCATTGTTTAAGATGTCTGCTGAGCAGTTGCTTGGTTTGCCCTCGAGATATTCTGCTGAGGCTGTGTTGCGCGAGGATAGAGCTGGCTTTTTACAGCAGGTGACGGCGCACGGTTTTGTCGATAATTACTGTGGCATTCGTATTGCCCATGATGGTAGTCGATTTGAGATTCAAGGCGCGACGGTTTGGAATGTGTTTGATCCTGAACAATTAGATTTGGGTAGATTGGGGCAAGCGGTGATTATTCGCTCTGTGCGTCATTTGTAGTCTCGAACTGCTGGTCTTGCAGGCTATCTTGAGAGGGATTGGCGAGATGCTGTGAGATAAGTGTTGCGCGGCTGTTGGGGCTTTCAAGACTGATTCTTCCTAATGTGCCTGACCTAAACTCAGTTAGCAAGGTCATGGCAGTCTTTTCCATATCCCACAGACCAGCGCGCAATTTAAATGCCCTTCGTTTGGCAATATGTTCTAGTAGGGCAACGCCATCAGCTGTGTTGGCATCACATTGATAGCGTTGTTGCAATTGTTGCGGATATCGTTGCAACAAGATATCCGCTAAAAAGATGGCGACATCTTCGTCTATCACCGCATTGCGCCCTATGGCGTGACATGCAGCTAGCATATAACCGTCACTTTCTAATTCTATCTTGGGCCACATCATTCCTGGCGTGTCAGTGATGCTCATCAATGGGCTTAGGTCAAAACGTTGTTGCGATTTGGTCACCGCTGGCTCGTCGCCCACTTTGGCTATGCGTCGGTTGAGAAGTGCATTCATCAGGGTAGATTTACCCACGTTGGGTATACCCATAATCATCATACGCAAGGGTTTGATAGGAGAGTCGCGATGTGGGGCTAATTGGGCGCAAAGCTTAGGAATTTTGTTGGCATCACCAGGTTTTTTGCAGGATAACGCCACAGCATGAATATTTTCTTGACGATTAAAGTTCTGCAACCAAGCTTGGGTGATTTGAGGGTCAGCTAAATCACTTTTATTGAGTATCTTGAGACATGGGCGTTGGCGAAATAATCGCATCTTCTCTAGCATGGGGTTGTGACTTGCAGCTGGAATCCGAGCATCTACTACCTCAATGACGACATCAATATGGGCAAGCGTCTCTTCGGCTTTTTTTCTCGCCTGAGTCATATGTCCTGGAAACCATTGTATCGCCATTCTGCTTAATCCATTTTTTTGCTACTTGAATGTGCGTTATTCTACCATTCTGGCTGGCTAGCTGTTTGGCCTTGTGAGGTCAGCTAGGATGGATCGCTACTAGGTATTCGTTGCGGGCATCAGTTACAATGCCACCATGGCTGAAATCGCAGAAATCAAACCACAACAATCCATCGCTTTGCTCAAGGCGCTACACATTCTCACCCGAGATGGCAAACTCAATCAGGATAGTCGGCGTAAGCTTAAACAGGTCTATCATTTGTATCATTTTATTGAGCCATTATTGCAACAGTTGATGCAACAAGGAAATGCGCCTGTTTTGGTTGATCATGGTGCTGGTAAATCTTATTTGGGTTTTATTCTGTATGACTTGTTTATGAAACAACATGATAGTGGTTCTGTGATCGGTATTGAATCTAGGCAGGAGTTGGTAGAAAAGTCACATAACTTGGCAATAGAGTTAGGTTTTTCGCGTATGCAATTTCATCACTTGACGGTACAACAAGCCTCTAGCTCTCAGCTGATTCCCGATCATGTAGAAATTGTCACCGCTTTGCATGCTTGTGATACCGCTACCGATGACGCTATTGGTTTTGCCTTGCAGAAAAATGCCCAATTTATTGTTTTGGTGCCCTGTTGTCAGGCCGAAGTCGCTGAAGCGCTGAGAAAAAACAAAAGTATGTCTTTGAGTCAAAAAGCGTTGGCGGAAATATGGCGTCATCCCATTCATACCCGTGAATTCGGTAGTATGGTGACCAATGTATTGCGTTGTTTGCAACTCGAATCACATGGTTATCAGGTGACAGTCACCGAGTTGGTAGGCTGGGAACATTCCATGAAAAACGAATTGATTATCGCCAAACGTCAAGATGCGCCCCGTGGTAATGCCAAACAGCGCCTATTAGAAATACTTGAATCGTTGAATTTGCAATGTTTGGCACAGCGATTTAATTAATCTTGCGTGGTTTTTACTTCGACCTCAGCGCTACCTTTGCTAAAGCGCAATTGCACTTGCTCACCAATCTCTAATTGTTGATATTCGCGCACGATTTCTCCAGCCTTATTTTGCACCAATGCATATCCACGTTGTAACACCGCCTCTGGATTGAGATGGTTTAAGCCGTTTTGTAGACGATTTAATTGTTGCTGTTGTCGCTGGATTTGCTGTTGTATGGCACTGTTTAGTCGCATACTGAATTGCGTGAGTTGTTGCTGTTGTATGGCTAATTGCTGTTGTGGCGAAATTAATCGACGCGCCAGAAAATCTAGCATCTGGTTTTTTTGTAGCAATGTATTGTCGATTAGACGCTGTAATCGTGAGCGATTTTGCGCTAATTGTTGCAACAATGATTGACGCGCGGGACTGGCCAACTCAGCTGCTGCGGTGGGGGTGGCAGCTCGAACATCCGCAACAAAATCACAAATAGTAAAGTCTACTTCGTGGCCGACTCCACTAATGGTGGGGATACGACAATCCGCCAAGGCATAGGCGACCACTTCTTCATTAAATTGCCATAAATCTTCCATACTCCCGCCGCCTCGACAAATAATCAGTACGTCGCATTCTTGTCTTTGGTCAGCTAAACGAATCGCAGCTGCAATTTTTTCTGCTGCCCCTTTGCCTTGCACTGGCGTTGGATAAATAATCACTGGGATATTCGGCATGCGCCGTTTGAAAGTGGTTAATACATCATGCAGGGCGGCTGCATCGGCGGAGGTGACGATGCCAATTTGTTTGGGAAATATAGGGATGCTACGTTTGCGCGCAGGGTCAAACAAACCTTGTTGCTGCAATTTTAGTTTTAGCTTTTCAAATGCTTCAAATAAAGTCCCTGCCCCAGCACGTTGTAGTTGTTCAATATTCAGTTGAAACTCACCTCGGGCTTCATACAGTGTCACACTGGCACGGGCTTCTACTCGGTCGCCTTCTTGCAGCACCCAATCGACAGATTGATTACGACCACGGAACATGACACAGCGCACCTGTGCTTGAGCGTCTTTCAGCGAGAAATACCAATGTCCTGAGCTGGCGCGGGTGAGATTAGAGATTTCTCCGCTTACCCAGCAATCAGCAAAACTGTTTTCTAATAGTTGTCGGGCAAGTTGATTCAGCTCGCTGACCGACCAAATCTTTGCAGTTTGGCTTGTTGGTCTTGGGGCGCTGGGATAGAGTAGATCATCGTAATCAGTATTGGACATATTGCCATTTTACCTGTTGTGCTGAATGGATGCGATAAACCCGTGCAGTCTACCTGCTCAATGTTAAAATAAGCGCCTTTAGGAGACCGATAATGAAACGTTTTTTGTTGAGTGCTTGGGCTGATTTTGCCGGATTTGCTATCAGCTTTGCCTTGGTGATTTTGGCCTTGGTGATTCAAACTACTTATCAGCTTGAACCATGTCCACTCTGCATCACGCAACGGATGATATTCATGGGCTTAGGCTTGGCGTTTTTGTTATCTATGTGCTTGCGTCACACACTTATCAATCTTCTGTTGGGTTTGGGGCAAATCATCATCGCTTTGACAGGCGCTGGTGTGGCTATCCGGCATTGGTGGATACAGGCTCATAAGGGGCAAATGTGGGTAGATTGCGGAGTAGGTTTCGACTATATGTTTGAAAATTTCCCATTCAAAAAAATAATGACTTTGATCTTTCGGGGCACGGGTGATTGCGCCAGTATTGATTGGACATTTTTGGGATTAACTTTACCGCAGTTGGCATTGATAGCTTTTCTATCCTTGGCCTTGTTTGCTGTACTGATCATAAGAGAGCGTCGCTATGCAGTTTAATCCTATCGAGGCTTTTGTCGGTAACACCCCATTGGTCAAACTTAAACGTATTCCCGGCAATACCAGTAATACCCTATTAGTCAAACTCGAGGGTAATAACCCTGCTGGTTCTGTCAAAGATCGTCCCGCTTTATCCATGATAAGCAAAGCCGAGGCACGTGGTGAGATACGCCCAGGAGATACTTTGATTGAGGCCACCTCCGGCAATACCGGGATTGCATTGGCCATGGCAGCGGCAATGAAGGGTTATAAGATGATACTCATCATGCCAGAAAATCAAAGCTTGGAGCGTAGACAAACAATGCGAGCTTTTGGTGCCGAACTGATTTTGACGCCCAAAGAGGGCAGTATGGAAATGGCGCGAGATGTAGCGCTCAAAATGCAGGCCGAGGGACGAGGTAGGGCGCTGAACCAGTTTGCTAACCCAGACAATCCTTTGGCGCATTATGAGGGCACTGGACCAGAAATTTGGCGTGACACAGCTGGCAGCATTACTCATTTTGTCGCCAGTATGGGTACCACAGGCACCATCATGGGGACTTCTAGATTTTTGAAAGAACAGAATCCAGCGATACAAATTATTGGTGTTCAGCCCGAAGAGGGCGCTCAAATTCCTGGTATTCGTAAATGGTCAGCTGAGTATTTGCCAGAAATTTATGATGCGCATCGTGTCGACCAATTACGTTATGTCAGCCAACAGGATGCAGAACATATGACCAGACGCTTGGCGGAAGAGGAAGGTATATTCGCTGGCATTTCCTCTGGCGGTGGTTTGCATGTGGCTTTGCAATTGTCACAAACATTAGAAAATGCCGTGATTGTCTCTATTGTCTGTGATCGTGGTGACCGCTATTTGTCGACAGGAGTCTTTAAATGATACCTACCTTGGTATTTGATATCGAGACCATTCCAGATACCGATGGCTTGCGTCACTTGTTAGAGCTGCCCACACAAACCAGCGATGAGGAGGTGGCAAATGTCGCATTTCATCAACGTCGACAGCAAAATGGCAGCGAGTTTCTCGCCTTACAACACCAACGTGTCGTCGCGATTTCATGTGTGCTGCGTGATAGCACGGGCTTTCGCGTTTGGTCATTGGGTAACCCAGAGGAGCCAGAAGGACAATTAATTCAGCGCTTTTATGATGGCATTGAGCGTTATACCCCGAATCTGGTCTCTTGGAATGGTAATGGCTTTGATTTGCCGGTATTGCATTACCGTGGGCTGATTCATCAAGTACATGCTGCCCGTTATTGGGATATGGGTGAGCAAGATCGAGATTTTAAATTCAATAATTACATTAGTCGTTACCACACTCGCCATCTGGATTTAATGGACTTATTGGCCTTATATCAAGGGCGTGCCAATGCGCCTTTGGATGAGATTGCCCAGCTTTGTGGCTTTCCTGGTAAGTTGGGTATGGATGGAAGTCAAGTTTGGACTGCTTATCAGCAAGGACAAATCCAAGCTATCCGCAACTATTGTGAAACAGATGTGGTGAATACCTATTTGGTTTATCTGCGTTTTGAGTTAATGCGTGGTGTCATCCAACAAGACCATTATCAACAAGAACTGCAATTGATCCGTCAAACATTGGCACAGTTGGATGCCCCGCATTGGCAACAATTCTTGGCCGCATGGCCAACGACATAACAAACAAACTAAAAGGTGAATAAATGAGCCAGTCTGCCTTATCCGCTCCGGTGCGTGTGGAGTCTTTGGATCAAGAAGGTCGCGGTGTCGCACGGTTAGAGGGTAAAACACTGTTTATTGAGGGTGCTTTGCCCGGCGAGTTAGTGCATTATCGTCTGGGTCGCGACAAATCTAGTTATGCATTTGCCAGCATGACAGGGTTAGTTGAAAGTTCAAGTCAACGAGTGAGTCCCGCCTGTGAATACTTTGGCCGTTGTGGGGGATGTGCGCTGCAACATTTTGAATTTTCTGCACAGGTAGCAGCAAAACAGCGACTGCTGGAAAACAATTTGCAATATATTGGTAAGGTTAAACCGGCTTATATTTTGCCTGCTTTGTATGGGCCTGCTTGGGGCTACAGACATAAGGCTCGTTTGCGGGTTCGTTATGTTGCAAAAAAACAGCGTGTATTGGTGGGATTTAACGAAAAAGCCACCCCCTATGTGGCGGATATGTTGCACTGTCGTGTATTGCCACCCCATGTCTCGGCTCTGATTGCACCTTTGCAAACTTGTATCATGCAACTTAGTTTACGCGAACATATCCCGCAAATTGAGGTGGCCGTTGGTGAACAAAGTACAGTATTGGTAATTCGTATCTTGCAAGGCTTATTGCCTGAGGACGAAGTGATTCTGAAACAATTTGCCGATCAGCATCAAGTACAGATTTGGACCCAGACCAAGGGCTTAGATACTGTTCAAGCGCTTTATCCATTGGATGCTCCAGCGCTGAATTATCGACTAGCTGAATATGATTTGAATTATCCATTTCACCCGACTGAATTCACCCAAGTGAATCCGTGGATTAATCAGGTGATGATACGTAGAGCTATGAGTTTGCTTAAACCACAGGCAGGAGAAAAGATTGCTGACTTTTTCTGTGGTTTGGGCAACTTCAGCTTGCCAATTGCCCGCAGTGGTGCCCAGGTTTGGGGGTATGAAGGTTTGTCGGGCTTGGTACAACGTGCCCAACAAAGTGCTAGCCTCAACGATCTGCATGGTCAAACAAGTTTTATGGTACAAAATTTGTTCGATATGACCGATAGCGCTTTACAAGCATTACCCCAGTTCGATAAATGGTTGGTAGATCCACCGCGCGACGGCGCAATGGCGCTTGTGTCAGCCTTGCCCAGCGCGGAAGTGCGACAAGCTCATAGACCGCAGCGTATCGTTTATGTCTCCTGTAATCCCGCCACTTTGGCGCGAGATGCAGGCATATTGGTCAACGAAAAAGGCTATCAGCTTAGCGCGGCCGGGGTGATTAATATGTTTCCCCACACTGCCCATGTCGAATCGATTGCATTGTTTGAGTTTGCTGGATGAACAAACTTTCTGTGCTGATATTGTGTTTGCTGTGTGTCATGTTAGCGGCATGCCACTCACAAAAAAACAGTGAGTCGAATGAAATACGTATGGCAGTCGCCCAGCCAGTCATCAATCTAGATCCGCGTTTTGCCACGGATGCCGCATCAGCTAGGATTAATCGATTGCTCTACCAATCATTGATTCAATTTGATGCGCATTTCCAGCCCCAAGCCCAGCTGGCTACTTGGCGACAAATCAGTCCACATGAATTTATATTTACCCTCACATCTGATCACCATGTTTTTCATGATGGGAGGCCGCTAACAGCCTCTGATGTGGTTGCTACATATCAATCCATGCAGCAGATTGCCTCGCCATTATCGGCAGAATTTAGCAACATAGCCAAGCTCGAGGCACTTGATTCACAGCAGGTACGCTTTGTATTGAAACAGGCTGATCCAGATTTTGTTGCTAAATTGGTGATTGGCATCTTGCCTGCAAGCGCCATCAATGTGGGACATGATTTTAATCAGCAGCCGATAGGCTCAGGGCCACTGCGATTTGTGCGTCAGGATGCCAGCTTATTATTACAGCGTGTGCATGATGGCCAGTATATTCGTCTGATGGAAATTAAAGATCCCACTGTCAGGGTACTTAAGTTAATGCATGCAGAGGTCGATATCTTACAGGGAGATTTGCCACCGGAGTTAGTCACTTATCTAGGTCAGCAAAACGCCATTAAACTTTCGGTCAGTGAAGGGGCGAATTATTCTTATCTTGGATTAAATTTTCAAGATCCAATATTACGTAAGCCCTTAGTGAGACAGGCCATAGCGCATGCCATCGATAGCCAATCTATCGTGCGCTTTGCTTTAGTCCCCGGTTCTCGCCCAGCTAGCGCTATACTGCCACCACAACATTGGGCAGGTAATGCGCAATTGCAACCCTATGACTATCGTCCAGCCTATGCAAAAAAACTACTCGAACAAGCCGGTATCAAGAACCCATTGTCATTACAGTACAAAACTTCCAGTGATCCACAACGCTTGCGCTTGGCCACCATGTTGCAAGCACAGATGCGTCGCGCTGGTATACAACTGAATATTCATAGTCATGACTGGGGAACATTCTTTGGCGATATTCAACAAGGAAACTTTCAAATCTATGGTTTGACCTGGGTAGGCATTAAAACCCCAGATATCTATGGCAAAGCCTTTGCTTCATCGGCAATCCCACCTCAAGGATTTAACCGTGGCCATTATGCAGATAAGCGCTTGGACCAGATGCTAGAACAACGTGATTGGCCTGCGGCAACGCAACGCATACACCAGCAGCTGCCTTATATTCCACTATGGTATGAGGGGCAGGTGGTCGCGCATAGCAAATTCGTGCAAGGCTTTCATGCCAATCTTGATGGCAACTGGGATGATTTAGCTAAAGTAAGAAAAATTTCCAGATAAGTTTCCTCTCCAGCAAGTTTGAGCCCTAATGCGCTTGCTGAAGCATGATATTTTGCTTGATTGGGGCTAATCATCATGTCTTTTTTTGGCGAGATTTACATTCCAGAGTAAAATACTCAAGTTATGCAAACTGCTCCAAATTTATTAGCTAAACCGTTGTTCTCTTATCGGCCATATTGGGCGAAACGTTATGGCACGGCTCCTATGTTACCCATGTCGCGTGAGGAAATGGATGCGCTGGGTTGGGACAGCTGTGACATTATTCTGATTACCGGTGATGCGTATATCGATCATCCTAGCTTTGGTATGGCGCTGATTGGCCGAATGTTGGAGGCACAAGGGTTTAGAGTTGGGATTATCTCTCAACCAAATTGGTCTGATGCTAGTGCTTTTAAAGCACTAGGCAAACCTAATCTATATTTCGGCATCACAGCAGGCAATATGGATAGTATGGTCAATCGCTATACCGCCGACCGAAAAATTCGCTCTGACGATGCCTATACCCCTCATGCAGCCGCTGGCAAACGCCCTGACCGTGCAGTATTGGTTTACAGTCAACGTTGCCGTGAGGCCTTTAGTGATGTGCCGCTGGTGATAGGAGGCATTGAGGCGAGTTTGCGTCGTATTGCCCATTATGATTATTGGTCAGACAAGGTGCGTCGTTCCGTGTTGATTGATGCCAAAGCGGACATTCTGCTTTTTGGCAACGCTGAGCGGGCCCTAATTGAGTTATCGCATCGTATTGCGCGTGGTGAAAAAGTTCATGATATTACTGACATCCGAGGCACTGCATTTATTCGTAAAGCAATCCCAGAAGCTTGGTTGGAGGTTGATTCCACGCAAATTGATCGGCCTGGACCAGTGGCGGCTCATCCTGACCCCTATGAAATGAAAATGGGCAATGAAGCCAGTTGTGCGAGTGCTGACTCTGCCAGCGCCAATCCAGCCGAGCAAAGCAAAGTGGTGCAATTCCAACGTCGCAGTAGGGTGCCACGTGACCAGCAAGTAATTCGTCTACCGTCCTTTGAAGAAGTGGTTGAAAATCCAGTGTTATATGCCCACGCTTCTCGTGTTTTGCATCTTGAAGCTAATCCAGGCAATGCCCGTGCTTTAGTGCAAAGACATGGTGAGCGTGATGTCTGGTTAAATCCTCCGCCCATCCCACTGAGTACCAAAGAGATGGACTATGTATATGATTTACCGTATGCACGCAAACCCCATCCATCCTATGCTGATGCCAAAATCCCGGCATGGGAAATGATTCGTTTTTCGGTGAATATTATGCGAGGTTGTTTCGGTGGCTGTACTTTCTGCTCGATTACCGAACACGAAGGTCGCATTATTCAAAGTCGCTCTGAGCAAAGTATCCTTCATGAGATTGAAGAGATTCGAGATAAAGTCGATGGCTTCACTGGTGTTATCTCAGATTTAGGCGGTCCCACGGCTAATATGTATCGTATGGCATGCAAGTCGCCTGATATTGAAAAAGCCTGTCGTAAGCTTTCCTGCGTTTATCCTGGTATCTGCGAGAATTTGAATACTGATCACAGTGCTTTGATACAGTTGTATCGCAAGGCGAGAAATATCAAAGGCGTTAAAAAGATTTTGATAGGTTCTGGCTTGCGTTATGACTTGGCCGTGACTTCGCCAGAGTATGTCAAGGAATTAGCGCAACATCATGTAGGGGGATATTTGAAAATTGCTCCTGAACATTCCGAAGACAATGTATTGTCCAAGATGATGAAGCCAGGGATGGGGAGTTATCACAAATTTAAACAAATGTTTGAGATGTACTCCAAGCAAGCTGGGAAACAACAATTTTTGATTCCTTACTTTATCGCGGCACATCCGGGAACTACAGACGAGGATATGTTGAATTTAGCCTTATGGTTAAAGCAAAACAATTTCCGTCTTGATCAGGTGCAAACCTTTACTCCTACGCCAATGGCGATGGCCACTGCGATGTATCATTCTGGTAAAAATCCACTGCGTAAAGTGACAGCGGATAGTGAGGATGTGCCTATCCCTAGAGCAGGAGGTGTACGCCGTCTACATAAAGCCTTTCTGCGCTACCACGATCCAGCCAACTGGCCTATGTTACGTGAAGCATTGAAACGTATGGGCAGGGCCGATTTGATTGGCAATGGAAAAAAGCACTTGGTCCCTGCTTATCAACCCTTATCAAACAATAAGCCAACCACACCAAATAAGCCGTTGACAAAATTCGCAACTAGGCAGACTGCCAAGGGGCGTGCTGGCAAATTGCTTGCTAAAAAGCCGCACTCCTAAGTCGCTTAAGTATTTTCCTTTTTTCGCCATGCTATTAGATTAATTCAGCGTGGAACCATCATTGCCTTGCTTGAGTCATAACCAAGATTTGTCACTTTCAACACGCTTTGGAGACCGCTTGGTGTATATCCCACGTTTTTTGCTTGCCATTGTTTTTTTTATTTCAACCATGTTGGGTTCTTCTGCTTGGGCGGCAGACCAAGGTTTGTTATGGAAAATTGAATCCCCACAAGGCAGTACCAGCTATCTGCTAGGTACCATGCACAGTGACGATAAGCGTATTACTGAGTTCAGCCCTGCTATTAAACAAGCTTTTAATAGCGCTGAGATTTTTATGTTAGAGGCCTTGCCTCCTCGGAGTCCCGCCGCTTTTCTACTAAAACAAGGCGACATATCTTCTATGCTTACCGAGCAAGAATTCGACCAAGTGCGCGAATTAGCCGATTTCCACGCCATGCACATTGAAGCAGCGATGCGAATGAAACCTTGGTTGCTGGCGGTCATATTTGACTTGCCCAAACCCAAAGCCATGTACTCCATGGATGAAATTTTGATGGCTGACGCGAGTGAACAAGGCAAGCTGGTGGTAGGTTTGGAAAATACTCAAGCTCACTTTTCAGTATTAGATAGCTTTACTATGGAAGAACAGTTGGCTATGTTGCGTGCGGTATTAAAGCGAAGTCAGCAAAGTAAAGAAAAAGATTTTGAACGTCTTCTATCAGTCTATCAGTCTGGTCATTTGGACAAAATTGCCGCAGTAGATGATGAAATTACTGGCAATATGTTGCCAAAAGCATTGTGGCAACGTATGAAACAAAAACTGATTACTGAGCGCAACCAAACGATGACAGAGAGTTTGTTGGCACAAAGCCAAGAGCATAGTGTGTTCGCTGCGGTTGGCGCTTCTCATTTGGGTGGTCAAGACGGATTGTTGAATCGCCTGCGTCAGGCTGGTTATCAAGTTTATCCTGTCAAATAATCTCTTACACGCGCTAATCTCTCCGCACTGGCAAGCACAAAGCTTGCCAATCTAGTTTCACTTCTGATGATAGCCAATCATTACGCTTCTCTATTAGTCGTTATTTAGCTAAATGATAAATCTATTCATTTTTTAGTAGTATAAATGCAACAATTTAGACTATAATCCTCGAAAAACCTTTTGTCGCACGACTTTTGTGCCAGGGTTGAATAACAACAAACAAACCTGTACATCAT
>CAYYBG010000043.1:0-12884 GCA_964470195.1 uncultured Methylophilaceae bacterium
ACGCTGTCGCCCGGCTTGACCAGTACTTCAATCACATCCACACTATCAAAGTTACCAATATCTGGTACCAAAATTTCCACAAGCTGACTCATAACAACCTTTTGCACGAAATGAAGTCCATTATTTTAACATTATTCAAGGTCGCTCACTCAAAGCGCTATCTGTTGAGTGCTCGGTAAGAAGAGGTATGGATGACTGATAAAATAGTCAAACCATTGATTTATAAAGGACGCGCTGCCAATAGCAATCAGGTGAGTCGTTTTGAGAGGCATAGTCGCGAATTTTTGGATGACGGTTGGGGTAGTTTGGATGAGCAACTGCCGGCGCTTCGTACCGAAGTCATGCTGGATAATGCTAAATCGATTATCAACTATATAGATTCTCCTGATATTCCATTCGATCGTACCATTAACCCCTATCGCGGTTGTGAGCATGGCTGTATTTACTGTTATGCACGCCCCAGTCATGCTTATTTGGGTTTCTCTCCAGGCCTAGATTTTGAATCGCGCTTATTGATGAAACAAAATGCAGCTGAACTATTGCGTCATGAGCTAGCAAAACAACAATATCGCTGTGCGCCTATCGCTTTGGGGATGAATACTGATGCGTATCAACCGATAGAGCGGGAGTATCGGCTGACAAGACAAATTATCGAAGTATTGGCGGAGGCGAATCACCCTTTCACATTGGTCACTAAATCGTCTTTGGTGGAACGTGACCTAGATTTAATCGCCCCTATGGCTGAAAAAGGCCTAGTCAGTATCTGGCTTACTATCACTACGCTTGATAGACAAGTTGCGCGTCGATTAGAGCCTCGTGCGGCAGCACCTGAGCGACGCTTACAAACCTTGGCAAAATTATCTCAGCATGGCATTCCATGTGGAGTAATGGTGGCCCCTGTGATTCCAGCGCTGACCGATGCCATGTTAGAAAAAATTATTGAAGCGGCTTATGCCCAAGGTGTGCGTCGCGCAGGCTATGTTTTTTTGCGCTTACCACTAGAAATTCATGGCCTTTTTGAGCAGTGGTTGCAACAATATTTTCCCCTCAAGGCGCAACATGTGATGAGCTTGGTCAGGCAGAGCAGGGGTGGCGAAGTCTATCAGTCTGAATTTGGTAAAAGAATGGTAGGGGAAGGGATTTTTGCTGAATTATTGGCCCAGCGATTTAAACGTATCTGTCAAAAATTGGACATGCAAGATGAGCGACTCGATTTAAATAGACAATGGTTTCAAGTGCCAGCGCATTGGCGTCATGCTAAAAAAACCGACCAATCCAACAACACACCACAAGCGAGTTTGTTCTAATCGACAATCAGCAGCATGCTAAACTTGTAATCTATGAGTCATCCTTTGACATTCCCTATTTTGCGATTGCTTGCAGATGGTCGCTTTCATTCCGGCGAGCAGATTGCCCAGCAGTTCTCGGTGACACGAACCACTGTCTGGCATGCCATACAATCAGCGCAGCAACTCGGTGTGCAAGTTTTTTCGGTGCGTGGTAAGGGCTATAAACTGCCTAGACCTGTCAAACTGTTGGATGAACAAGCAATTTTGCAAGCCATAGGCAGTGAACGTGCATGGTTTCATCTACAACTTCACGATAGCTTGCCTTCCACCAATAGTTTTTTGATGCAAGTGGCACATCCTAATCTTGCCCATGCTGCACCTCATGCTACTTGTGTGGTGGCGCAGATTCAGACTGCTGGCAAAGGCAGGCGTGGACGAGACTGGCGCTCAGCCTTAGGTGCCAGTTTAACTTTTTCCCTGTTATGGCGTTTTCAGTGCGGTGCTGCTGCTTTATCTGGACTGAGTTTGGCGATAGGGGTGGGTTTAATTCGGGCTTTACATGGCTTGGGCCTGACTCAGGCTAAATTGAAGTGGCCAAATGATGTGTTGGTTTGGCAGAATGATTTACCGACAAAACTAGCTGGAATTTTGATTGAGTTACAAGGAGACATGGATGGCCCTAGCGCTGCAGTGATAGGCGTTGGGATGAATATGCAGCTAACGGACGATCTCAAACAGCAGATTGACCAGCCTGTATGTGACTTGTATCAATATCTGGGATCTTCGCTTGATGCCAATCAAATATTAGGTAGCTTGCTCAAACATTTATCTGAAGTACTCAAAGTATTTGAGCAACAAGGATTTGTCGGATTACGCGATGAGTGGTTGCAATATCATGCCTATCATCAACAACCAGTAAAACTATTGTTGCCTGATGGACGTGAACACCTAGCACAGGTGACAGGGGTCGGCGAGGATGGAATTTTATTAGTCAATACTGCGCAAGGCGAACAACGATTGGCGGCAGGGGAGATTAGTATGCGAGGTGCGCTGTGAAGTTGCTGATTGATGCAGGTAATAGCCGATGTAAATGGGCTTTGATGACTGACTCAGGTGAGTTGAACACTCATGGGATTATCGATTACCACGCTCTGCCGCAACTGGATTTGCCTACTGAGTTTTATCAGGCAGATGCCATTTGGATAGCAAATGTTGCGGGTCCACAAATCCAACGTTTACTCGAGCAGCGATTACAGTCATTGGCAGTGCCGATTCAAGTCATGCAAGTAGGGGATGCCGATTTGGGTTTGCAAAATGCCTATGCGCAACCACAACAACTCGGGATAGATCGCTGGTGTGCTGGAATCGCGGCATGGCAAATTTTACAGCTACGTCAATCCGAAACTGCTTGCTTGGTGATTAATGCAGGCACAGCGTTGACCATAGATGCTATTCACCAAGACACTTTTATTGGGGGCTTGATTGTTCCCGGAGCACGCCTGCAAACAGAGTCCTTAGCCCAATTGGCATTTTCTCAAGCAAACTTTGATCTATCTGAGAACAATCCTATTTTGAGCCAAGGCAAACTGTGTGCATTCCCCAATCAATCTATCGACGCTTGTTTTTCTGGGGTCATTCAGGCGCTGATTGGGGCCATTAGCATTCAATATCATCAGCTTCAAACCCACACCCAAAAACCAGTCTGTTGTATCTTGAGCGGAGGCGATGCTGAAATGATTGCAGCAGGATTGGCACAGCAAAAAATACCGTTCGAGCTGATTCCACACTTGGTTTTGCAGGGAATTTATTTGCTCGGAAGCCAGTCAAAATTCAGTTAAAGATTTTTTTGTATGCCATAACGCTAGGGATTTGAATGTGATTGAGCAAACCAAGCCACCTTTGCCTCCATTTGATGCGCACACAGCTAAGCAAAAAGTGCGTATGGCAGAGAATGCCTGGAATGGGCGCAACCCGCATCAAGTTGCATTGGCATACAGCAAAGATAGTTATTGGCGAAACCGAGATGAATTTATTCATGGGCGTGAGCAAATTATTGCTTTTTTGACGCGCAAATGGGCGCAAGAGATGGAATATCGTTTGATGAAAGAGTTGTGGGCTTTTCAGCATAATAGAATTGCTGTGCGCTTTGCTTATGAATGGCATGACCATCATGGACATTGGTTCCGCTCATATGGCAATGAGAACTGGGAGTTTAATGACCATGGTTTGATGCGAGCGCGTTACGCCAGTATCAACGATTTGTCTATCAGCGAGAGCCAAAGGCTGTTCCATTGGCCGCTTGGGGTAAGACCAGAAGATCATCCAAGTTTGTCTGATTTAGGCCTCTAATCTCTATCTATGCGTTATTTGATTTTTATGCTTTTCTGCGCACCAATGGCGTTGTATGCGGCTGACACCGCAGTACGTGCAGACACTGTTGATGTACGCGATGCAAATGCCACCAGTCAACAGTTGAATGCTTTTAGCCAAAAAGTAGTGATAGACCGCCAACAAATTGACAATATGGGGGTGGTGACGGTGGGTGATGTACTTGGCAAGCTTCCCGGCGTCGAGGCTTTTAATGGAGGGCATCGAGCGCGAGGCATGTCACGAGACTCAGTCCAAATGCTGGTAGATGGTGAACGTCAGTCAGGTGGCACCATGGGCATGTTGTCAAGATTGCCCGCCAGTGAAATCGAACGAGTTGAAATTCACCGTGGCAATAGTGCAGAGTTCGGTGGTGCGTCTGCGATCAGTGTAAATGTAGTGCTGAAAAAAGCCATTACTCAACAAGCCAGTGAATATAAGCTAGGACTGGGGGTTCGTAAGGATGAGCCCAACTATCAAGTGAGTTATACCTGGAATGGTGGCGATAAAGATTTTTCTTGGTCTCTGCCATTTACGCTGTATAGCAGCCGCACCCCAGTAAATACATGGCAATACAAAGATAGCACTGCACCACAATTCAATTGGCAAGAGCAAACCGACGGTATCTCGCGTATGTCCCATTATGGGGTAAGTCCAAAGTTAGTATGGAAATTTGGTCGTGACAGTATCACCTTGATGCCGATGGCATTTTTGGGACCAAGTTCCAAAGATAGCGAAGCCAATATACAAGCGGATCCTCCTGGCACATCATTCCGACGTTTGCATGAGGACGTATTTAGTCGAATTTATCGTCTGCGCATGAATGCAGATAAATATTTTGGTGAGAGTAAACTTATTTCGCGTTTATCTTTTAACCACAGGCTCAACGATAGCAATATATCGCGCTATTCCAACGAGCCATCAGGTTTTGTATTTGGTAGCTTTAATAACATCAATCGAGAAAACGAGCTGAATGCCAGTTTGCGCTTTGATCATCCTTGGGCAGAACATTATTTATCATTTTCCGCCGAGCTTAATAATTTGCGCCGAGCCGACGAACAGGCTGCCGCCTCCTTGGCAGTTGCATTCGGCAATACTAGCTCGCAATCTATAGAGCATATTGTATGGTTTCAGGATGCTTGGAATCTGAATGAGCAACATGCGCTGACCAGTGGTTTGCGCCTAGAGCAAATTCGTTTGTCATCAAATGGCAGTGAGAATCAAACCTCTGCGTTGTTACCTTCCATCGCCTATCGCTGGCAAATTGATCCGCACTATGTCATGCGAAGCTCATTGGGGGCGGGTTTAAAAACACCTAAATTAAATGAAATAACTAACGCAGCGGTGCCCAGTGTGGGCATTAATACACCACTGGATGCTGATGTGCGTGGTAACCCTAATCTCAAACCTGAGCGTAATATTAATTTTGAATTGGCTTTAGAGCGATATCTTGGCGACAAAAATAGTGTGCTATCCGTCAATGGCTATGTGCGTTCAACGCAAAACTTCACCGAGCGTATTATTTCTCAAGAAGGCAATCGTTGGATAGACAGACCACAAAACGTTGGCGATAGTGTGCATTGGGGTTTGGAACTGGATGCTAAGCTCAAGACTGATGGCTGGGCGTGGCAAGGAGGCACGTTGCGCTCGCATTTATTAATCCCTCGCAACAGCGTTCAAGATCAACGTTTAGATTTATCTCGTCGAGCCAAAGAGACACCAGTTTATACGCTTTCTTTTGGTTTGGATCAGACGATTCCTCAATGGAAATCTAGCTTTGGCGTCGATGTGCAAATTTCTGGCAGAAGTGAAACGGCTTTGCCAAATGAACAGTATGCCTTTACTAAAGCACGCACACTGCTAGATGGATACTTCTTATATCAACTCGACTCCAATCTCAATCTGCGTATCGTCGGGCGTAATCTGTTGTCTGCGGACACACGCAATCGCAACCGATTTCTAACCGCGACAGATGATTGGATGTATCGAATCAGTGATTATCAATATCCAAGTTTGATGGTGTTTCTAGAGGGTAAGATTTAGCGAATGTGTGATTTGCCACTAGATTTTTTTAAAGGTATCGACATCAAAGGCTTTACCCACCTCGGCATCGGCATCCATATCTGCACCCAATTTATTTAATTGTTGCATCACTTCTTGTAGTTTAGCGTCTTGTGCAATCGCGTGGTCAAGTAGTGCGTGGATGGCTTTGGACATAGGATCGTTTTCATTATCACTCACTGCGTAAGCGGCAAAGCCAATTTTTTCCGCCATTTTGTCGCGTTGTTGATGGCTTTCTTGGTCGACGATACGGGCGGGAATACCAACCGCTGTAGCACCTTGTGGCACATCTTTCACCACGACAGCATTCGAGCCAATTTTAGCGCCGGCACCGACAATAATAGGTCCGAGAATTTTAGCTCCAGCGCCGACCACCACATTAGCCTCCAGAGTAGGGTGGCGTTTGCCTTTATTCCAAGAGGTGCCACCCAAGGTGACGCCGTGATAAAGAGTACAATCATCTCCAATAACCGCGGTTTCGCCAATCACTACCCCCATACCATGGTCGATAAACACGCGTCGTCCAATATTTGCACCGGGGTGAATTTCAATCCCCGTCAGCCAACGAGCGAGGTGCGAGATGAAACGTGCAAGCCAGTATAATCGCCACATCCAAAGCAAATGCGAGAATCGATGAATCATCAAGGCATGCAGTCCGGGATATGTGGTTAGCACCTCCCAATAAGTTCTTGCCGCAGGATCGCGCTCAAATACCACTGCAATATCTTGTTTTAATTTTTCTAACATAGCCACCTCAATCGCTCAGGGTTACTTTAAAGGGGTTTTCTGCAAAGGGTTCTGGGTCAAACTTAATATACCACGCAGCATATCGAGTTCCTCTTTTTCAAGACTTGCCCGCGCATAAATTCTGCGCATTCTGGTCATCAATCGACGAGGAGCTTGAGGGTTTAGAAAGCCGATATGTAACAAGGTTTGTTCTAAATGTTGATAAAAACTTTCCATTTCTTCTGTATTGGCCAATACCGGGGTATCCACTTGCGGAAGCGTAGAGCCCAGCGTAGCCATGCGTAACTCATAGCACATGACTTGTATGGCCGCTGCTACATTTAAAGATGAAAAGGTAGCATCGGTAGGTATCATCGCCAGTAACTGGCATAAATCTAACTCACGATTGCTTAATCCTGACATTTCATTACCAAATACCAAGGCGACAGACTGTTCATGGCGGGCCACAGTGGCGGCACGGATAGCGGCTTCGCGCACGTCGACCAAAGGATGCGAAAGCTCGCGCTTTCTGGCACTAAGTCCGACGCACAAGACACATCCAGTCAGCGCTTCCTCTAGCGTGTTACAAACGACAGCATTGGCTAATACATCATCAGCGTTGCTTGCCATTGCGGTGGCTTCAGGTGCGGGGAAATACTTGGGTTGTACCAAATACAATTGCCTAATCCCCATTGTCTTCATAGCGCGAGCAGCGGCACCAATATTGCCAGGATGGCTGGTGTTGCTCATGACGATACGGAAATTTTGCAGTGACATAGTCTATTTCATGGTTTATTTAATCGTTGGAGAGACAGGCGTAAAGCTTTAAAATGCCATTTTATCAGTTATTCACGTTCTTTAACGCTGGCGTAAAATTGTGGCTACGCAAAAGCAAAGATTTCAGAAAGTTAAGCATGCATCCAATGTTGATCAATGCCGTTAAAGCGGCACGTAAGGCGGGCGCGATTATTAATCGAGCAGCACAAGATGTCAGCACCATCAAGGTGATGAATAAAACCTATAACGACTTTGTCAGTGAAGTCGATCATGCCTCAGAGCAAGCGATTATAGAAACCCTGAAAGAGGCTTATCCCAACCATAGCTTTTTGGGTGAGGAAAGTGGCCAACAACTGAATAACTCAGAATATCTCTGGATTATTGATCCGCTTGACGGCACTACCAACTTTTTACATGGCTTTCCTCAATATGCCATTTCTATTGCTTTGTTGCATAACGGCCAATTAAACCAAGCCGTGGTGTATGACCCGACCAATAATCTATTGTTTACAGCGACTAAGGGACGCGGTGCTTTTCTAAATGACAGGCGCATTCGGGTTAGTCAACGTGCAAAACTGGAAATGTCTTTGCTTGGTACAGGTTTTCCTTTCCGCGAATTTCAGCATCTTGATACCTATATGGCGATGTTGAAAGATCTGATTACTAAAACTTCTGGTATCAGACGCCCTGGTGCTGCTGCCCTCGATTTGGCTTTTGTGGCAGCAGGATGGACTGATGGTTTTTGGGAAATCAATCTTTCGCCATGGGATATCGCAGCAGGGGCTTTATTGATTCAAGAAGCAGGTGGTATTGTTGGCGATTTTGAGGGCAATGAGAGCTGGATACACTCAGGCAATATTGTGGCAGGTAATCCCAAAATTTTTGCACAAATTTTGCAAGTGCTACAACCGCATTTGACTGACCATTTAAAAACAGCGGCGGCTGTAAAAAGATTTTAATCATCAACATGGTATTAAACCCAGCTCGTCGATTATCTCTTGGGGAGTAGTAATGAAAAAAGTCAGCAAAGCAGTTTTCCCAGTGGCAGGATTAGGAACACGATTTTTGCCGGCGACCAAAGCCAACCCAAAGGAAATGCTACCAATCATTGATAAGCCTTTGATTCAGTATGCCGTTGAGGAGGCCATAGAAGCTGGCATTACCGATATGATTTTTATCATAGGAAGAAATAAAAGAGCCATTCCTGATCACTTTGATATGGCTTATGAATTGGAAACAGAATTAGAGCTGAATGGCAAAAAAGAGTTATTAAAAATCGTTCAGAACATTATTCCCAAACATATCAACTGTATCTATTTGCGCCAAGCACAAGCGCTGGGCCTTGGACACGCTGTGAAAATGGCACAGCCAGTAGTGAATGATGAGCCATTTGCGGTATTGTTGGCTGATGACCTGCTGGATGCTGAAGTGTCCGTGATAAAACAAATGGTGGATGTCTATCAAGCTCATCAATGCTCAGTATTGGGGGTACAAAATGTGCCGCTGGAGCAGACCAAGAACTATGGCATCGTAGCCAGCAATCCCATTAACGACAAACTCGAACAAGTAACAGCCATTGTCGAAAAACCTAAGCCAGAAAATGCGCCATCTACTCTAGGGGTGGTCGGACGCTACATACTCAGCCCAAGGATTTTTCACTATTTATCGCTCATTCAACCTGGCGCGGGTGGCGAAATACAGCTGACAGATGCCATTTCTGCACTATTGCAAGAGCAAAAGATATTAGCCTATCGTTACGATGGTGTGCGTTATGACTGTGGCTCTAAACAGGGTTACTTGGAGGCCACTATTCGCCTAGGCTTGCGCCATCCTGAGTGTGGCGAGAGTTTGAAAGCCTTGATGCAAAAAATAGTGAATGAAGAAAAGTTTGCCTAGATAAAAGAGTTACATGATGGTATTCAACTAAGCTTGATTTGGATAGCGCTGTTGGGCTATTTTTGATCAAGTCCCAATATCGCTAAATTAGCTTTTCTTACTTTTTGCAGTAGTGCTTTATCTTCTATCAAACTCTTACCATAAGAAGGCAACATTGCTTGCATCTTGCTTTGCCAATCTTGCTGTCCCATTTGGCTAAAGCAGCGTTGGATAATACCCAACATAGCATTGACAGAAGTCGAAGCGCCTGGTGATGCGCCTAATAGCGCAGCCAGCGATCCATCTTGAGCACAAACTATTTCAGTACCGAATTCTAATTTGCCGCCTTGTTCATCACATTGTTTGATGATTTGTACTCGTTGGCCTGCCTTGACAATATGCCAATCCTGATCTTGCGCTTGGGGAAAATATTCCCGCAAACTGCTCATCCGCTTGGATTTATTTTTTAACGCCTCTTTGATCAGGTATTGGGTCAACTTCCTGTTACGCATACCGGCAAAAAGCATAGGTTTCAAGTTGTTGGTTTTGACCGATTTAGCTAGATCAAATAGCGAACCGTGCTTAAGAAATTTGGTTGTAAAGCCAGCAAAGGGACCAAACAGCAAGGCGGGTTTACCGTCTATATAGCGGGTATCTAAATGCGGAACCGACATGGGTGGCGCACCAAGTGCTGCCTTGCCATAGACTTTAGCTTGATGATGTTTAACCAGATCTTGATCATGGCTGGCTAACCACAAACCACTGACAGGAAATCCACCATAACCCTTAGCTTCTGGGATGCCAGATTTTTGTAGCAAGGATAGTGCAGCCCCCCCTGCACCTAAAAACACGAACTTGGTGTTTATTCTTACTATACGACGCTTATTTAGGTCTTTTGCTTTAATATGCCAGTCTCGGTTTGCTTGCTGATGCAAACTCTCCACTTGGTGACGCAGTAATATTTGGAAGTTGTCCTGCTGTTGCAAATAGCGGATCAGTCCTTGGCTAATGGCACCAAAATCCACATCACTTCCATAGGCTACACGGGTAGCCGCTAATTTTTTGGCCGGCTTACGATGTTGCATCACCAATGGCATCCACGCGGACAATTGCTTGGGGTCCTCACTGTATTGCATATCGGCAAATAGATGATGCTGTTGTAATAAGTGATGACGTTGACGAAGGAATGTCACGTTTTCTTCACCCCATACAAAACTGATATGAGGTGTGGCATGAATAAAGTCGCTGGCTTTCAGAATTCCTTGTTGTACACAATGTGCCCAAAGCTCAAGGGATTGTTCAAAAGCAGCATTAATCTCTAATGCACGTTTTATTTGGATACTGCCATCTGCTGACTGTGGCGTGTAATTGAGTTCACAATAGCCTGCGTGACCTGTGCCAGCATTGTTCCAAGCGTTAGTGCTCTCACTAGCGACATGGTCGGCACGCTCTAACAGCAGAACTTTTAGCTCTGGTTGCAAGCGATGCAGCAAATAGGCCAAAGTGGCACTCATAATACCGGCGCCGACCAAGACTATATCTACTTCAAATTGTGCTTTTAACTGACTCTTCATTTTCGATTATGCTCAAAAAGAAAGGGCGCTGTCGCCCTTTCTTTTTGTGTTAGCAGGCTGGCTAAATAGTCACGATACGGATTGTTTTAACTGATCCAATATCGCAGGATTTTCAAGGGTGGAAATGTCTGAGGTAATTTCTTCACCCTTGGCTAGACTTCTTAACAAGCGTCTCATAATTTTACCAGAACGTGTCTTGGGAAGATTATCACCAAAACGAATATCATCTGGTTTGGCGATTGGACCAATCTCTTTACCTACCCATTCACGCAATTCAGCGACAATTTTTTTTGCCTCTTCACCGCTTGGCCGCGCTTGTTTCAGTACCACATAAGCCACTATAGATTCACCTTTGACATCATGTGGTCTGCCTACAACTGCGGCCTCTGCTACGATGGGGTTAGCGACCAACGCCGATTCAATCTCCATGGTACCCAAACGATGTCCTGAAACATTTAATACGTCATCGATACGACCCATGATGGTGAAATAACCTGTTTTGGCATCGCGTACTGCGCCATCTCCAGCTAAATATAATTTGCCACCAAGATCTGCAGGGAAATAGGATTTAGCATAGCGTTCTGGGTCTCCCCAGATGGTGCGTATCATAGACGGCCATGGACGTTTAATGACCAACAAGCCACCATTACCCCATTCAATATCCTTACCAGTTTCATCTACCACATCCACCATAATGCCGGGGAAAGGTAAGGTACATGAACCAGGCGTTAGCGGGGTGATGGGTAATGGAGTGATTACATGCCCACCTGTTTCGGTTTGCCAAAAGGTGTCTAGAATCGGACAACGACCTTGACCAACTTGTTCGTGATACCACATCCAAGCTTCAGGATTGATAGGCTCGCCTACTGAACCTAACAAGCGCAGGCTGGATAAATCAAATTTGTTAGGGTGCAGATTAGCGTCCCCAGCAGCGAATTTGATCAGTGAACGGATGGCGGTAGGCGCAGTATAGAAAATTGTGACCTGATGCTTTTCTATCATGCGCCAAAATCTACTCGCATCAGGAAAGGTGGGGATTCCTTCGAATACTACTTGGGTAGCGCCCAGCGCTAGGGGACCATAGGCAACATAGGTATGTCCAGTAATCCAACCCACATCAGCGGTACACCAGAATATATCGCTGTCTTTGATATCAAAAGTCCAGCGCATGGTATTGGCAGCATGCAACAAGAAACCCGCTGAAGCATGTTGAACTCCCTTTGGTTTGCCTGTCGAACCAGAAGTGTATAACAAGAAAAGTGGGTGCTCGGCATTGACCCAAACTGGTTCACAGTCAGTGTTTTGACCTTGAATCAAATCATGCCACCAAATATTGTTGGCATGCCAATGAATGTCACTATCAGTGCGCTTAAATACCACCACTTGTTCAACAGACTCACATCCTGCCATCGCTAAGGCTTCGTCAACAGCAGGTTTCAGTGGGATAGTTTTGCCACCGCGAAATTGACCGTCGGCGGTAATCACGATCCGCGCGGCAGTATCTTGAATACGTTCTTGCAAGCTCTTGGCAGAAAATCCACCGAATACCACTGAGTGTGTCAGTGCCAGACGAGCGCAGGCTTGCATGGCGACAATAGCCTCAATGCCCATGGGCAAATAAATAATGACACGGTCACCAGCCTTGAGGCCTAGGGTTTTTAAGCCATTGGCAAATTGACAAACGCGCTGATGTAGTTGGCGGTAGCTGACTTGACTGGAAGTGCCATCATCGGCTTCGAAGATAATCGCAGTTTTATCCCCACGCGCAGCCAAATGTCTATCTAGGCAGTTGTAGGAAACATTTAATTCACCATCGTCAAACCAACGATAAAAAGGTGCTTTGCTTTCATCCAGCACCTTGGTAAATGGTTTTTTCCAAGTGATTAGCTGCTGCGCTAATTCGCCCCAAAAGCCCTCATAGTCGTTTTCAGCCTTTTGACACAAAGCATGATAGGCGTCCATGCTGCTAATTGCAGCATTATTGACGGTTTGTTCACTCGGATTAAAAACTCGAGTCTCATGCGATACTGATTCAATAGCACTCATTGTTGATTACTCCCCACGGTTATCCACGCTGTTATTCGCGTTTTTTTAGCGTGTTAAATATACAGTGTTTGTTAGTATTTCTGCACCCCAAAAATGAAAATTTTTTAACTTGTCGCCGCAATCGCGATGATTTTTTTGTGTTGATAGTCAGACATATGGTTGAAATTCA
>CAYYBG010000044.1:0-11704 GCA_964470195.1 uncultured Methylophilaceae bacterium
CTACTCCCACTCAATTGTAGCAGGAGGTTTGCCTGAAACATCGTAAACAACCCGATTAATACCACGAACCTCATTGATAATGCGATTAGACACTTTAGCCAATAAGCTATAGGGTAATTCTGCCCAATGTGCGGTCATAAAATCACTGGTAATCACTGCCCTTAGGGCCACTACAAAGTCATAAGTGCGACCATCCCCCATGACTCCCACAGACTTGACTGGCAGAAAAACCGTGAATGCTTGACTGGTTAACTCATACCAAGTTTTGCCTGTCGCATCATCGCGCATATTACGCAGCTCTTCGATAAAAATGGCATCTGCACGGCGCAACAGGTCGGCATAATGTTGATTGACTGCCCCTAGAATTCTGACTCCTAAGCCGGGCCCAGGGAAGGGGTGGCGATACACCATATCATGTGGTAGCCCTAAAGCTTCACCAAGCTCACGTACTTCATCTTTAAAGAGGTCGCGTAACGGCTCAAGCAATTTGAGACCTAACTGCTCTGGTAGACCACCGACATTATGATGACTCTTGATAGTGACTGCTTTTTTGGACTTCGCTCCTCCTGATTCAATCACATCAGGATAAATCGTTCCTTGTGCCAGCCATTTAGCATTTTTGAGTTGTTTGGCTTGGGCTTGAAAGACCTCGACAAACTCTTTGCCAATAATTTTTCGTTTCGCCTCAGGGTCTGCAACGCCATCAAGCTGCTGCATGAATTGTTGAGTGGCATCGACATGAATTACCTTAGCATGCAGGCGACCAGCAAACATTTCCATCACCATTTTGCCTTCATCTAAACGCAACAATCCATGATCAACAAACACACAGGTCAGTTGATCTCCAATGGCACGATGGATCAAAGCAGCTGCTACGCTTGAGTCGACACCACCAGATAGGCCGAGAATGACTTCTTCATTGCCCACTTGCTGGCGAATTTTGGCCACAGCTTCTTCGATATAGTTACCCATGATCCAATCTGGATTTGCTTGGCAAATATCCAATACAAAGCGGTTGAGTATGGCGGCGCCTTGTTTTGTGTGAGTCACTTCTGGATGAAACTGCACCGCATAAAATTGTCGGCTTTCATCAGCCATCGCTGCGATGGGCGTGGTGTCGTTGCTACCAATTACTTGAAATCCAGGGGGCAACTCAGTCACTTTGTCACCATGCGACATCCAAACTTGCAAGATGCCATGACCTTGTTCGTTGGTTTTATCCTGAATATCTTTAAATAATTCGGAATGTCCTCTAGCACGCATTTCGGCGTAACCAAACTCACGTTTATGACCAGCTTCGACTTTGCCACCAAGTTGTTGTGCCATAGTTTGCATCCCATAGCAGATGCCCAAAACAGGGACCCCCAACTCGAAAACTGCTACAGGTGCTAAATCGGTATCCTCTTGATAAACACTTGCATGACTGCCAGACAGCACGATGCCTTTAGGGGCAAAATCTCTCACGAACTCATCAGATACATCACATGGATGAACCTCACAGTAAACGTGTGCCTCACGAATGCGTCTAGCAATTAGTTGGGTGACTTGAGAGCCGAAATCAAGAATCAGTATTTTGTCATGTGCCATAAAAAATGAGCGGAGGGTGACTCCGCTTTATCAGGGTTGATATTGCTTCAGCAGTATTTTGCTAAATAGACAATATGAATTAATCAATATGATAGTTTGGGGCTTCTTTGGTAATTTGTACGTCATGCACATGCGACTCACGCATTCCAGCCGATGTGATTTGAACAAACTCTGCCTTTTCTCGCATTTGTTGAATGGTTTGACAACCCACATAGCCCATAGAGGCTCTTAGACCTCCCATAAGTTGATGTACTACAGCAATCATGCTGCCTTTGTAAGGGACGCGTCCTTCAATGCCTTCTGGGACTAATTTGTCGGCATTGCCGTTAGTGTCTTGGAAGTAACGATCGCTTGAGCCTTTTTGCATTGCACCGATTGAACCCATACCTCGGTAGGATTTATAGGAGCGACCTTGGAACAATTCAATTTCACCAGGGGCTTCTTCTGTGCCTGCAAACATGCCACCCAACATCACTGAATAAGCGCCCGCAGCAATTGCTTTGGCAATATCGCCTGAGTAGCGGATACCACCATCCGCAATAAATGGCACACCAGTATCTTTTAGTGCTTCAGCCACATTTGCCACTGCAGTAATTTGAGGCACACCTACACCAGCTACAATACGGGTTGTACAAATAGAACCAGGACCTATGCCAACTTTAACACCATCAGCCCCCGCATCTACTAAAGCTTTGGCAGCACTGCCAGTGGCGATATTTCCACCAATCACTTGTACTTTTGGGAAGTTGTTTTTCACCCATTTCACGCGGTCAAGCACACCTTGCGAGTGACCATGAGCAGTATCTACCACAATCACATCCACACCTGCTTCAGCCAGCGCCGCAACCCGCTCTTCAGTACCTTCACCGACACCGACTGCTGCACCGACACAGAGACGGCCGCGTTCATCTTTGCAGGCTAAGGGGTGATCGCTGGACTTTTGGATATCTTTAACGGTGATTAAACCCTTGAGGTTGAAATCTTTATCGATGACCAATACGCGTTCAAGACGATGTTGATGTAACAAGGACATAATATTTTCACGACTGGCGCCTTCATGGACTGTCACTAAGCGCTCTTGCGGGGTCATAATATGGCTAACTGCTTGGTCTAAATTGGTTTCAAAGCGCAAATCTCGATTGGTCACGATACCAATCACTTTTGAACCATCTACCACAGGTAGACCTGATATTTTGTGTTGTTTAGTGAGTGCTAAAACATCACGTACCGTCATATTCGGTTGAATGGTAATAGGATCATTGACCACTCCAGACTCAAAGCGTTTGACGCGCGCTACATGCGCAGCTTGCATTTCCGGTGTCATATTCTTATGGATAATACCGATGCCACCCTCTTGGGCCAAAGCAATCGCTAATGGGGCTTCGGTGACTGTGTCCATGGCAGCAGATACCAAGGGAATATTGAGACGGATAGTGCGGGTTAACTGGGTGGCGAGACTGACTTCGCGAGGGAGCACGTTGGAGTGTGCAGGAACGAGTAATACATCATCAAAAGTGAGCGCATTTTGAATCAAACGCATATTGATATTCCTTGTTTCAAAAGCAAATTATACCGATTTATGTGTAATCGGACAAACCCTGACTGAGGATTGATTAGGCAAATAAAAGTGAACTGGATTTACTCTTCGGCCTCTCCGCCACCTTTGCGCATTACTTTTCCTTCAGCTGCGCGTTGACGACGAACCTCTTTGGGATCAGCAATTAAGGCGCGATAAATTTCAACTCTGTCCATATGGCGCAACACCGTGTCAAGTGATACCAGCTTGCCAAACACACCCACTTTATTCACCGTTAAATCAATCTCTGGAAATTGATCGATTATTTTGGATTGTCGTATCGCCTGTTCGGCGGTCATTCCCTCTTTAAATTTAACTGGAATAATGACCTGTTTTTTTGGTAGCGCAAAAGCTACTTCAACCATTTTTTCTTCACTATTAGGATTCAATTGATTAGCCTTTAAACACTTGATCCGCTCTGCTGACAAAGGAATCTACAAATGTATTCGCAATATGATGGAATACTGGGGAGATGATTTTACCCAAAATTGGATTGGAAAACTCATAGTCTAGAACAAATACTATCTTGCAAGCTCCCTCGCCCAAAGGAATAAAGTCCCAATTGCCTTGGAAATGTTTAAATGGGCCGTCATGTAAGTGCATTTGCATTTGATGAGGAAACTGCTTTTGATTACGGGTGCTAAAAAATTGTTTGAGACCATGGTAATCAATATGGATGGTGGCGTGTGTGACAGACTCAGTTCGCTCATGTACTTCAACTCCACCACACCAAGGCAGAAACTGTTGGTAATGTTCTACATCATCAACCAAGTTGAACATTTGCTCGGCAGTGTGATGTACCAATACTGTTTTTTCAACTTTAACCATTTATATAGGACGTGCTTTCTTGCTTTTCGTTGTCTAGAGTAAAATAGCTATTTTAAGCTATCAGCACTATTCCTGTCCCCATGAGCATTGCACAAAATAAAAAAGCTTTTTTCGATTATTTTATCGAGGAAAAATATGAAGCCGGTATTGTATTAGAGGGCTGGGAGGTGAAAGCGATAAGAGATAATCGTGTTAATCTGAAAGAGGCTTATGTCATTATTCAACGTGGTGAAATCTATTTGATTGGTTGCCATGTGACACCACTTGGCGCAGCTTCTACCCATGTCAGACCTGATGCTATTCGCACTCGCAAGCTACTGCTTCATAAAGAAGAAATTGCCAAACTAATAGGAAAAGTTGAAAGAGCAGGCTATACCTTGGTGCCATTGGATATGCACTATAAAAATGGGCGAATCAAAATTCAAATTGGTTTGGCCAAGGGTAAGAAACAATATGACAAGCGTCAGGCAGAAAAAGAAAAAGACTGGAAACGAGAGCAGGGCGCCATTATGAAGAGTCACAATAAAAAATAATCAGCTTGATCAATCAAGTCTAGCGCAATGATTAATCCAAGCAGTATCAATTAAAAGCGTATAATAATGATGTTGAGTTGAAATTTAACTTTTCATCCCCAACTTAAAAACACTCACACAAATATCATTCATGAATTCGGGGCCGACCCGGTTTCGACGTGGGTTGCAAAGCAGTGCAGGGCATACCGAGGCTCAGTTCCCTCGTAAATACAGCTGAAAAAGTATAGTCGCAAACGACGAAACTTACGCTCTAGCCGCTTAATCCGGCTGGACGCTGCACCACCTCTCCCGTGGGGTGGATGGCGCAAGCCATGGCAGCGTCATATACACGGGATATGTGGGATGTTGGGTTACTTAACATGTCACGAGATCCAAGGTAACTCGCCTGAGCTATGTTTGCTCGTTGACGCGGTCTCAGGTTAAATTTAACAACACAGCTAAGTATGTAGAACTGTCTGTAGAGGGCTTGCGGACGGGGGTTCGATTCCCCCCGGCTCCACCAAATAAAAAAGGTCACCATGAGGTGGCCTTTTTTGTTTGTGAAGGGGAGGATGAGAACCCCCACGGGTTCGACTAAGCAAGCACGGCTTGCTTGGACGCGGAACGTAGTGGAGCGGGCCTGAAAGGCCGAAGTCATCGCAGATGCAATGCGATGGCTGAGCATTCCCCCCGGCTCCACCAAATAAAAAAGGTCACCATGAGGTGGCCTTTTTTTATTATTTTGACAACTAATTAGCCTTTTTAGACTCATATATTAGATATGCTTAACATAAGTAATATTTATTAAAAACATTTAAATAATAAATTTTACTTTATTTTATTGCATCTCTACAATGCGCTTCGTGATCAAGATGTGACAACATAAATTGTGAACATAAAGTGATAATTTTTTTAACCTGTTAATGATGTAAAGGAGTCATGATGTCTTTAGTAAATACCTCTGTTAAGCCATTTAAAGCGCAAGCTTTTCACAATGGTAAGTTTGTTGAAGTGACTGATGCTGATCTTCGCGGCAAATGGTCTGCTGTTGTATTTTATCCAGCTGATTTCACTTTTGTATGTCCAACCGAACTAGGTGACTTGGCTGATATGTATGGCGAGTTCCAAAAGATTGGTTTGGAAATCTATGCAGTATCGACTGACACACATTTCACTCACAAAGCTTGGCATGATGCTTCGGATACCATCAAAAAGATCAAGTATCCAATGATTGGCGATCCAACTGGCACGATTACCCGTAACTTTGGTGTAATGATCGAAGAAGAAGGTCTTGCACTACGCGGTACTTTCTTGATTAACCCAGAAGGCGTTATCAAGGCGATTGAAGTGAATGATTTGGGTATTGGCCGCTCTGCAGCAGATTTGTTGCGTAAAGCACAAGCTGCTCAGTATATCGCTGCGCATCCTAATGAGGCTTGCCCAGCTTCTTGGAAACCAGGTGAGGAAACATTAACACCTTCCTTGGACTTGGTAGGTAAGATCTAATTGGTATTTTTGCAGTAGTAAATGGGGAGAACAGCCAAAAGCAGTTCTCCCCATTTTATAAAGCCTAATCGGCAGCAACAGAAAAGTTGAGGAGTTTTTCATGGCATTAGATAGCAATATCAAAGCACAACTTAAAGCGTATATGGAACGATTGGTGCACCCCATTACCATTGAGGCCAGCACAGACGACAGCTCAAAATCCAACGAAATGATGGATTTGCTAAATGAAATCGTCGAAATGTCAGACAAGATTAATCTGACTCACGGTGACGACGCACGCAAACCAAGCTTCAGCATCAAACCGCAAGATGTGACTGCTAAACCAGTTTCGATTCGATTCGCTGGTATTCCCATGGGTCATGAATTTACTTCTTTAGTATTAGCATTACTTCAAGTTGGAGGTCATCCGCTTAAATTAGATGCGGAAAAAATCGCCGAAATTGCAGCATTAGAAGGTGAGTTTAACTTTGAGACTTACATATCACTGAGTTGTCACAACTGTCCGGATGTGGTTCAGGCGCTTAATATGATGGCAGTGATTAATCCCAATGTTCGTCATGTGATGATTGATGGCGGAGTATTCCAAAATGAGGTCAACGAGCGCAAAGTCATGTCAGTACCGAGCGTATATTTGAATGGCGAGTTATTCGGCGTTGGTCGTATGACATTAGAGGAAATTGTTCCTAAATTAGATCAAGGTGCTATTGCGCGTGAGGCGAAAAAACTTGATGCAAAACAAGCATTCGACGTCTTGATTATCGGAGGTGGTCCAGCAGGTGCAGCGGCGGCAATCTATTCTGCACGCAAGGGAATCAAAACAGGCATAGTCTCGGAACGTTTTGGTGGTCAAGTCATGGACACCATGGCGATTGAAAATTTTATTTCTGTCAAAGAAACTGATGGTCCTAAATTAGTGATGGCATTAGAAGAACATGTGAAATCCTATGATGTGGATATCATGAACCTACAACGCGCTAAGGCAATACGTAGAAATGACATGATTGAAGTTGATTTAGACAGTGGCGCAACACTTAAAAGTAAGTCAGTCATTATCGCCACTGGCGCTCGCTGGCGTGAACTTGGTGTGCCCGGTGAAAAAGAATATCGTGGCAAAGGTGTGGCTTATTGCCCACACTGTGACGGCCCTTTGTTTAAAGGTAAAAATGTGGCGGTGATTGGTGGAGGAAACTCTGGAGTGGAGGCTGCTATTGATTTGGCCGGTATTGTTGGTCATGTCACATTATTACAGTTTGATGATAAGTTGATAGCTGATGCTGTACTTCAAGAAAAGCTCAACAGCTTGTCAAATGTCACTGTGCATGTGAATGCACAGACTATGGAGATTGTAGGCGATGGTGAGAAGATGACTGGTTTGAATTACAAAGACCGAGTAAGTGGAGATACTGTTCACTTAGATTTGGCTGCTGCCTTTGTACAAATCGGTTTGTTACCCAATACTGATTTTGTCAAGGGAACGATTGATTTGAGCCAGTTTAATGAGATTTTGGTAGATGATCATGGAGCTACTTCCATGCCAGGAGTATTCGCTGCAGGTGATGTAACGACAGTCCCTTATAAACAAATTATTATTGCGATGGGCGAAGGCTCCAAAGCTGCTTTAGGTGCTTTTGATTATCTGATTCGTCAATAATATTTATCTTTAACCCAAGCAAAATTGGTAACTCAATACCAATATTGTTTGGGTTTTTTATCTGCAATCACGATGACAATAGTCATCTTTTGTCGTTAAAATAGTCTAATCACAATAAAACAAGCATTTTTCAATCAAGCGAAAATCCACTCATGAAAAAACCCACTGATAGTACGAGCTATGTTGCTGATGATGATTTTGATATACAACAACGCATAGGCAATGAAATACTGGCTGAAAAAGACAGCAACGCTTGCCAGTTCACTCTACTGAATCGCGATGTGGTGGCCTATTCATTATTTGGCGCTGAACCTGGATATTGTGAGGGAGCCATCATCAATGCTGAAAAAATGGGCGATATTTATCCTGATTGGCAAATGTTATTGTTTCATGACGATAGCGTGCCATCGCAAGTGATTCAGCGCTTGCAGGATTTAGGCGTGCAAACTCTTTCAGTTGATCGTTTAGGCATCGCTGATTGGCCAGGAACTTTCTGGCGATTTTATGCGGTATGTTTGCCACAAGTAAGATATGTCTTGTTTCGTGATGTCGATTCTATCGTGGGCTTAAGAGAGCAAGCTTTAGTAATGCAATGGATGAAAAGTGGTCAACCATTTCACCTGATGCGGGATTGGTATTCGCATATGGACCTAATTTTGGCAGGTTTATGGGGAGCATATGCGCCCATGTTGGCACATATGCGGGTCTGGATAGATGAGTTTGTCAAAACTCAGACGCTACATCCTACTCACGCAGACCAAGACTTTTTGGCAGCCTATATTTGGCCAAGAATTAAGCCATTCTGCTTGATGCATGACAGTATTCATCAGGGGGAGGGAATCACTGCATTTGCGCCACCATCTAAACTGAATACTGGCCAAGACGCGCTGGGAGGCTATCGTTTTAAAAAGCTAGAAATCAATATGGCACAACACCGCAATCAGGACTATCAGTTTCAAATTGAGACGGCACAAGGGCAAGTACTTTTTGCTTATTCAAGAACATTCATTCAAGGCTTGGATGAATTTAGCTTGCCATATGAATATATTGAACAGTTGCGCAAGCAAGCATGGAACTTATATATCCTGGTGGATGGGCAAAAAATTTCTCTGGATGTGAGTTGATAGGCGCTTAGCCCAGAATAAATTTGCTTCAAACTACCCCACGACGTTCTAACATCGCTTGTGCCAAGGTTCCAGCGTCAACGTGTTCAATTTCTCCACCCATGGGCATCCCGCGCGCAATTCGGCTAATGCGAATATCCTGCTTTGCTAGAAGCTCGCTAATATAGTGTGCTGTTGCCTCGCCTTCTACTGTGTAATTGGTCGCTAAGATGACTTCTTGCACATTTCCAACTTGTGCACGCTTAATCAACTTGTCCAGATGAATCTCTTTAGGGCCTATTCCATCAAGTGGTGACAATCGTCCCATCAAAACATAGTACATTCCACTGTAGGCTTGGGTCTGCTCCATCAACATCATATCGGTTGGCATCTCAACCACACATAACATGCTGTGATCACGTTTGCCAGAGGCGCACATAGGACAGATAGGGGTTTCACTAAAGGTATTGCACATCTGACAATGACTGACTACTTGTAAAGCATTGTCCAGTGTTTGGGCAAGCGTCGCAGCACCTTTGCGGTCTCGCTGTAAAAGATAATATGCCATACGTACAGCTGATTTTGGCCCTACCCCTGGCAGGCAACGCAGTGCAGCAATGAGTTGTTCTAGGCTGGCAGGGGAGTGCATATAAGACGATTTAATAGATAAAATTAAAATGGCATTTTCATGCCAGGTGGCATTAGACCAGCCATACGCGACTCAGAGGTTTTTTCTGCTTGACTGATGGCATCCTTAATTGCGACAACCAACAAATCCTCTAATGTTTCTTTGTCATCCATGACGCTGTCATCAATCGCAACACGCTTGACTTCATTGCGACAAGTCATAGTGATTTTTACTAGACCATTTCCAGCACTACCTTCAACTTCAACATTGGCAAGCTCAGCTTGAACGCGTTTCATATTTTCTTGCATCATCTGCGCTTGCTTCATTAAATTACCCACACCACCTTTAAACATAGAAAAAATCCTTGTAAAAAATATGCAACACTATTGAATAGGTTTAATACTAGAGGGAATAACCTGTGCATTAAATTCATTGACCAGTGCTTGCACGAAACTATCCTGATGTATGGCAGATTCTGCTTGCGCCTGAAGTTGTTCACGCTCGTTGGAAATTTGCTTGGCTGGCGTATTTTCAGCACCACCCAAGCTAATTACTAGACGAATTTTACGACCAAAATACTCATTTATAGCCTGCTCTAACTTGGACTGATAATTAAGATCTAGGAGTGGCTTGCAGTCTTCACTAAGTCGCAACTCTATTTCTGTTGAGTCATAACTTACCAACTCACTATTTTGCGCTAAAGTACGGGCTAATCCGAGTTTGAGTTTATCTACTAAGCCACGCCAATTGCCATCGAAATGCATCTCCAATTGAGAACCAAGCTGAACAGGTATTTCGTTCACATGTTGCACTTGCGCTGTTTCAAATTTGCTCGAGCCAGAAGTTGTAATTTCAACATCATCATGATGCTCAGTGACCTGCACTGATTGGCTTTCTTGATGAGGTGCTGTATCCGTTACCGTTAATTCTTGAGAAACTACTATTGGCTGAGCTTCACTAGTCGTAGAGATAGAGCCTGAGGAATGATCTGTTTTGATTGCTTGTCGCACGCTATCAGGGACGGCAGGTTTATGCGGAATATTGGATGATGGAGCCGAGCTTGCGGGGGCATTGACTTGTTCGATTGACCTGAACGCCAACATACGCAACATGGTCATACTAAAGCCAGCAAATTCGTCTGGTGCCAGAGGCAAATCTCGTCTGCCTAAGATCGCAATTTGATAATAAAGTTGTAATTGTTCAGCGGATAATTGCTGAGTTAGATGTAATAGTCGCTCGCGATCAGGATCGTCGGTTTCAATTTGCTGAGGCAATAACTGCACAACGGACAGGCGTTGTAATAGAGTGGCCATGTCGGATAGCGCGCCATCAAGAGAAATACTGCGCTCACTCATCTGCTGAATCTGGGCTAATAGCTTATTGCCATCATTGGCCACCAAGGCATCCAATAAGTCAAACAGATAATGTCTATCAATCACCCCCAACATAGCGCGCACTTCGCTTTCATGAACGCTTTGTTGGCCATAAGCAATTGCTTGATCCAGTAATGACAATGCGTCACGCATACTGCCAGAGGCAGCTTTGGCGATTAATTGAAGTGCTGGTGCTTCGAATGGAATTTCCTCTTGTCGCAAGATAGATTGCAAATGTTGCACGATAGAAGTGACTGACATCTGCCGAAGATTAAACTGCAAGCAACGCGACAGCACCGTGACAGGAATTTTTTGTGGATCAGTGGTGGCCAAAATAAATTTCATGTGCTCGGGAGGCTCTTCAAGCGTCTTGAGCATAGCATTAAACGAATTGCGGGTCAGCATATGCACTTCGTCAATGATATAAATCTTAAAGCGCCCAGCGGTTGGCGCATATTGTGCATTGTCCAAGAGTTCACGCATATTATCGATTTGCGTATTAGACGCAGCATCTACTTCAATAATGTCGATAAAACGACCTTTATCGATTTCGACACAAGCAGGACAGCTACCGCAAGGCTGTGCACTAATACCAGTTTGACAGTTCAGCGACTTAGCTAAAATGCGCGCAATCGTTGTTTTTCCTACGCCTCGTGTGCCAGTGAATAAATAAGCATGATGTAAGCGCTGATGCTGTAGTGCATTGCTTAAAGCACGCACGACATGTTCTTGACCCACGAGGGTATCAAACGATTTGGGACGCCATTTTCTGGCCAAAACCTGATAACTCATAAAGTCAGTCTATAAAGAAATTGACGAGTGGAAATTACTTTAGCGCAAAACGCTGAAAAAGTTAAAACAAAAGAGGCGAGCCTAACCCCCGGCACTTGCATAATCAGTTGTGGCTGCTTCCTTCCGGACCTGACCAGGTTGGCCGACA
>CAYYBG010000045.1:0-10473 GCA_964470195.1 uncultured Methylophilaceae bacterium
TATTGGCATCTAGTGGTGGATTGTGGAATTTGTCGGGAAACCCGACAAGTTAGAATTTTCGTTGCAAACACTTGCTTATCGGTGATATCTATATTCCTGGCTCTTTCCACCATATCCATAGCTAGTAGCTCTGACATCCTCGACATAGATATAACTCTCTTCATGAAGATTACCTAGGATTCGCTCAAAGCCTTCAAATGCTTCTTTGATGAATTGAGCCTTCTCGTCCTTGGTATTGGTCTCATCCGTAATTTTGATGTCAAAGTAAAAGCTATTCTTGCCTTGTTCGCTCAGCGGCTTGCCGCCAACAAACCAGCAATCCGGCTCCACATATTCAATAGCGATGGCAGTCAGTTCTTTTTTCTTACCCAGAATACGGTGGGTTAAATCAAGCAATAGCCCATTAATTGCTTTAGTGGTTTTGATATTCTTTTGTCCGCTGACTTTAACGTTCAAGATTGGCATGTAATTCTCCTTAATTGATTAATAAAATAAGTTAGCTATGCAACTATTAGTGAAATAAAAGAGTCCCAGTTACTTCAGGGCAGAGCTAATGCCCCGAAGTTGTCCAACAACCTCTTCAAAATGGTTTGTGCCTATTACTTTTTTGAGGCGCTTTGTCACGGCTCCACTGGCGGCATTAATAGCATCTTTAATCTCGACAGCCTTCTTAGTGGGGTGAATTTCTTGTTCACGGCCATCCTTCTCGGAAGCAAGGCGCTTAATCAGACCCAATTTCTCAAGGCCATCCAATCCTCTAGTAGTAGTAGGGCGACTGATATTCATTTCTGAGGCTAGTTCGCTTTGTAAAAGCGGGGACTTATCTAGTACTACTCTGAGCATGAAGGCTTGTGATGGGGTTAGTCCAAAAGGCTTAAATGCACTAGTCCATTCCCGCTCTAGCTGGCGAGCTAAGCTAGTGGTATTGAAATAAAGGCATTGTTCAAACATGGGGGTAGTGTAACTGATATTAATTAGCTATGCAACTATATTGGAATAAGTGTCTCGAAACGCGACTCTCGGATTGCGTTTGACTCCCCTGGAAAACCATTAAATAGGTTCTATTGGTCATTTGGCGGGTATAAACTATAAAAATCATAATAATTAGGAATTCCCAATGAAATTTGAGAGTCAGCAAAAGCGCAATCTTTGGACTGCCTATGGCGTGAGAATTTTGATTGAATATGTCGTTATCTATATTTTGCTCAAGATCTTCGCTAGTGAGTGGGATAAAGGCGATAAGTTCGGCGAGGCATTTATTGGCTTATTGATTTTGTGGGCTGTTGAAATATTCCTTGCCCTGAAGAATGCCCTCATGGCAGTCATTCTTTATAAATGGAAAGCCAAGAAGGAGATGATTGACTCGATTCTCAATGGCTTTAAGAGAAATAAGCTACCAAAGCCCAACGATTACTATACCGATGCTGACGCCTACATAGAGGATGTTTTGGCCAATGACGAGGCCAACTTAGAGGCAAAGTGTCTTGTTTCGACCATTGCTGGTGTTCTGACGATGTATCGATCCAATGGAATGTTGGTTAAAGGGATGTTGTACCAATTCGCCCTTGAAGAGGCCATCAAACAATATCAGGCGAGTTTTCCAGCAGAGGCTAATACGTACTGAATCCTCCCCAACATGAAGTTTGTTGAGAATAATGGTCGTGGTGGAATTGCTTTTGGAACTTGTAAATTAATATGAATGAATACTCTGGAATAGGCTTTTTCTTATTTGGCGTCTTCTGTGCTTACTGGGCTCAGACAACTAATCGTAATGCTTGGCTTTGGTTTTTTTTGGGATTCTTCTTTGCCCCAATTGCAGGGTTAGTTCTGCTTTATAAGAATTCGAATAAGAATACAGAAGAATAAAAAAGATGGATTTTTCCTTTTTAAAAGATATTTTTCATAATCAATTCGTAAGGTATATATTTGCCGCCTTTGCTGGCGCGCTCGTTCTGTACCTTCGTAATAGAGTGAGACGACTTGAGTATGTGGTTCACCATGAACGTATAGCCTCTTCTTCAATTGATCCTATTTTTGGATCGATTCAGGCAACCTGGCAAGGAAATCCAGTCTCTAATTTGTATACTAGTAGGGTTGAATTAACGAACGATACTAGTCGTGATTTTTCTGATGTTATTTTCAAAGTTTATTCAGGTGACACCATTCTTTTGACTGAAAGAACTGAAATCATTGGCACGCCTAGAATTGTTGAATGGTCTCCAGCATTCAAACAGCTAATGTTTGTTCAACCAGGCAGTACTCCAACAAAACAGCAGTACGATATTTATAACAAGAGCAGAGAATATAAATTACCAGTATTTAATAGGGGTCAAAAAATTTCTATGACTTATTTGACCGCCATACCACCATCGGCTAGTGGCCCAGGCGTTTGGGTTGATGTTGCACATAAAGGAATTAAAGTGGAATATATCCCTCCTGGACCAAGAATTCATGGGGTGCCACAAAAGGCTGCAATTGGGTTTGGATTGGCAATAAGTGCAGTTACATTTTTAATCTTCGGGATGTATTCGCCAGATCCTTGGTTGACAGCATTTGTATGTATCTTTGTAGGCTTGTTTGCGCAGTCAATAGGGGCTATTGTTTATCGAGTTTTAAAGCTCCTAAAAGCGATTGTTTTACATTGAACATTCTGTGTTTCGTGACGCCAACGGTTTACCAGTCTCCACCCAGCGTCTTCCATCCTGACTCATCACGGTTGAATAGATCCAGTATTGTTTCAAACAGAAGTTACTACATTCCATTTAACTAAAAGGAAAGGGAGCACATCGCTGTAATCTCTTTTTATGATTGATAGATTGGCTTGACCCCATGAAACTTTTGCTTTTATCTATTCAGGACTAGGCTACAGCGACACTTTTGTCTCACTTCGATATCCTAAAAATGAGTAGTGCAAGCGTCCGCAAAAACTACGCGCAGTAATCCCTATTTATCTGATAAAAAATAACCCGGTCGCCCTAACTTCAATCTGAAGTTAAGCTAGCAAGCGTCTATCCCAGGGACGCTGACTGTGAACAATCTGCAATACCTTTTCAATCAAACTGCTACCGCCCAATCTCGAACCATATCGCTGCTTGATGGCGCCATCGTGCTCTATAAAAGGGCTAATAGCGCCCAATGGCAATGCCGTTTTCGACTGGACAACGGATCATGGTTTGCCTGTACTACCGCCAGTGATCAAGTGGCTGAAGCCAGTACCCGAGCCATTGAACTGCATCATCAGATCCACGAACGCTATGCCAATGAAGAGGCTCTTCGAACCCGAACCTTTGCGTGGTTGGCCACTCAAGAACTTGAATCCTTGCGGTCTCAACTTGAAACGGCCAAGAATCGCCAAAGCATTCGGGATCATATCTATGTGCTAGAGCACTATCTGATTCCATTCTTTGGCAAGTTATCTGTGGCCGATATTCAGCAAAGCCAGGTAGATGAATTTGATAGCTGGCGAATCGCCCAAATGGGTCGTGAACCACGATTTAGTACTCAGCGCCATCACGCCACGACCTTCAATCGGGTCATGGCGCGAGCCGGTAACCATGGCTTGCTCAATCGCTTTGCCAAGCCCGTTACTTTAAATGTGGCAGGGGATCGATCCCAATCCCGACCCAGTTTCAGTACCGAGGAAGTGGATCGCTTGTTGGCCTTTATGCCTGGGTGGGAAGTTCAACGACGAGCCGGGCGAACGCAACGCTTTCATGACATGGCCAGGTTATGTCGTTGCTATGTTGAATTCCTGCTGTATACCGGTATCCGGCAGGGCACTGAATCCATGCCCATCCGCTGGAAAGACATCCAATGGCATCGAGCAGGTGGTGAGCAATACTTGAAGCTTTGGGTATCGGGTAAAACAGGGCCTCGTCACTTGATTGCCCGAGCGTCCTTAATCGTGACACTTGAAAGGCTCATGCGTTGGCAACAACTGGCGTATGAATCCTTGGATCAGCTGATTGCGGCAGGCTTGAATCGTAAGGTGTTTGTGCTCCCTGCGGGAGACCAACCCTACAGTCTGCATGGGGTGTTTCGACGTTTATTAGAGGATGCTGGACTACTCCGTGATCCCCAGACCAATCAGATCCGAACCTTGTATAGCCTGCGCCATACCTATGCCACCCAAGCCTTGGCCACTGGTGTAGATATCCACACCGTGGCCCGGCAGATGGGTACTTCGGTGGTGATGCTGGAAAAGCATTACTCAAAGCTGACTCCTATGATTTGTGCTGAGCGACTGGCTTAAGTTAATTTCTCAATAGACTCGATTTCCAGTGATTTATGAAAGTTTGCGTTGGCTATTAACTCATCATCACTTAAATCAAATACGATTTCTTCCGCTTGTTTCTTAGATCTAGCAGTTATTTCCATGGTCCCAGATCCTAGTAATGAGTAGGCTACTTCATATGTATTCATAAATTCTCCTAAATTTTTATAGCCAGCGGTGCTGGCTATAGTTAAAAGTTGATACCTAAGGGATAGGTGAGGTGGGTGGTTGATAGATTTTGATTGCTTTATTCCTCAGCACCTGTTGAAGAGCTAATGGGATTAACTCATCAAGTTTTATGGCCATGCTATCTTTCCCGGGAAATGCTAGGTTTTGCGATTCATCATAAATTGCTCTAAAAATGATTGTGCAATTTTTTGTCAAACCCCAAGTTTCACCATCGTCTAAGATGATTACGTCTATTTCGTCTTGATCTTGTAACACAATTCCTCCTAATTAAGTTGATTGATATGCATTTATCGGAACTTAAAAGACATCGCTTTAGTTCCAGATAACCGATTGCCTCCACTGATCCAAACGATTTTCAAGCTGCTGACGCGCTTGGTCGCCGTACTGATCAAAAAGCGTGTTGATTGCCGTAATGTCAGGACACAGAATCTTTTGATCTTGTAATTGCAAAGCAATCGCTTTTTTTTCCGCACTTTCTAGGTCACTTTTGCATCCCAGTACAGAATCAATACGAGCATTCATTTCCCGAATTTGATTTAGCAATAGGGATAAATCTTTAAGAGACTGTGGTGTCAGGTGCAGGTAATCAATGACCATGCCGCCGTATTTCAAATCAAAAAAAGAATTTCTCTTGGATTGATTGTTAAGGCGAATGGCATGGCTAATACTGATGTGGCCATTACCGGGTCCATAGCTAGCATGGGATGCGACCCCTAGTTGTTTTATTTTGATATAGACCTGGATATCATCAAAATTACCGCTAAAGTAGCCCCAAGCTTTATAGATATTCATCTGATGATTGGGAAAAAAGTCGGTCATATCCTTTTTGGTCGGTAGCAAAGATTCATCAGAACAAGCTAACAAGATAAATTTTGCAGAAGGCATATTGCCAATTAGTCCATTCATAATGTTCTCCCTTTGAGGTTCGATGCAGCTTTTTTTGGCTGACAAAGATATGGCACGGGTTGTTTGGACACCTCAGGATGACCTAATCGGCTCAGGTCATACGCACGCTTGGATTTGAAATCAACCCAAACCACATTGTTTTTTACTTTCTTTGACATAAGAAATCCTTTCATAAAATTAACGGCTTGAATGAGTGACATACCCATCAAGAATTTGTAGGGCACCAGATTCAGTAAAAGTCTCTTCATTCTTAGACAAAATGTGAACAGAACCCAGAAGGAGATAGTCCACTGTGTCCGCGGGAATGGCTTCGGCTTTGAGATCATGAATAGTGGGCAATACAAAGGCCCAGCTAAACTGATTAAAGTCACCTGCATTTCCGTGGCAATAATTAAAAGCCACTGGTGAGAACTTAAATTGAATAAAAATATGTGGGGTTTGATTTTCTGGCAAATGACTTTGCCACATTTCCTCAAATTGAAATGGCCCCACAATCCGACGATTTTTGCAAGAGATTTCAGCTTCATGCAAAAACTCTGAAATATCCATTGAGCTATCGCAAATAAAGCCAAAAACTTTGACGGCAAAAAATTTCAACCGGGTTATCAAGTCTTGGTTAACCATTTGGCAGGATCTCCAAGCGTCCAGCCTCGGCGATTTGAATATCAGTCAAGATATTGCGGGCAGAGCCATTCCCAGCAGTCACAATACCTTCCAGGGCATGATCTGGTGGCGCGATGACTCCGGAATCCGAGTAAATCTTTCTTAACTTGGCGACCCAAGCAGTGGGTGGTGGGGCATTCATATCAATCAAGATGGATCGATCTTGTACGCCACGATCTACTTTGTTGAGGTGATTGGTAGTGAGAATGTAAACCACATCTTCGCGATTCATAATCGCTTTAAACGAGGCAATCGCTAAATCAGTGAGTAAATCAAATTCATCCAAGATCACGTAATGCAAGTTACTGGTGTTAAAGCTCATGTAACTGGTTTGCGTTTGAATGCGGTTGATTAAGCTCACGCCATTTTGACCCGAGGCACACGGGTGAATGCCATAGTGTGGATTTGTACTATCAATGAGCTTTTCAACGGGATGGTTTTGCCATCCGAGGGTTGTCTTAGTGGTTTCGAGCCAACCAGGCAGTAATTTGGCCATGGTGGTTTTGCCCGTACCGTAGACGCCATAGAGCAAGATACTTTTCTTTTGGTCGGGAAAGGTGATTTGTCCATTGAGGATCATCTTGATCTTTTGACGCGACTGCGGCATGAGTGGAAAGTCATCCAGGGTTTGGGGTGGATTAATAACGAGTGACATGTGGACTCCTATCAGTGTTGAATTTGCCTATTTGTTGACGACTGAGTAGCGCCTGGGGATTAGGCGGCTTGCGCCTCTTTAATCGCTACAGCGCGAATCGCCTCATCATTGGCTGCCTTTTGCTCTTCTGCCTTTAAGGCCTCTTTGTCTTTTAAGAGGGTAGGCAAATGGGCAAGGGCGCTGGTAATGAGTACGCCGTTTTGCAGCACGTACTTGATGTGAAAACTGCCATCGACTTCACGGGTTGACATTAATAACGCCGCGCCATCGTAGGCTGCTTCATCAAACTCCGCATTCAGAGCATCACTTTGTGCTTGCGCTAGCGTTTTGCCCTGCATCAATGTCAAACCAACTTTGGCCTTTTCCTTAATGTTGACCCTGACGGTTTTGCCCTCACGTCGAACTTCTTCAACGCCACCGGCATCGCTTAAGAATTTAGGAATATCCATACTGCCGATATTCTTTTCTGCGGCGATGCGTAATGCTTTGGCGTAGCTGGAGACCCTACGGCGGTCTTGATTACCAAATACAGCTGTTACTACCCGAACCATTAGGTGGGTACTGTCTTTAAACTCCAGACCGAGTTCTTCGCAATGCTTGTTAAAGGCACGCTTGAGGGCAAGCTTTTCTGCAGTAATGCCCACCATGTCCTTGTAGAGCACATAGCAGCTTTGCAGAATTTGATACTTGCGCTTATTGCTACTGGCAAATTCATTGGTTTCCCAATGCTTGCGCTCGGCAATGAGGTTGGCAATCACCTCACTGATTTCTTTGCGGCCATAGAGACTGACTCGGTCTGCTAGGCCAGTGGTAGAGGATTGATCTACCGCTCTTTTTTCTACTACTAATTGGGTCATACGACCTCCTTGTATTCAAAATTACTAAAACTTTCCTTAGCCTGCTGCCTGGGAAAGGCTTTGTCGGGAATCCCGACTTTTTGTCTTCAAATAGGCAAATATTTGAAAAGGCGCTATCTAAGCCTGATTAGAGTTTAAGAAATTAGACAAATAAGTTATTATTCAAATAAGATTTCACTCTTATTTGTAGAAAAATGGCAAAACCAAAGCTACCCTGGTCCGTGCGTGGCGGAGACTTTTACACCAAGGACTGGCACACGCGCCCCACCGTTGGCTATCAGCTAATGTTTGAATTTATTCGCTTGAGTCCAAGCTATGAATTAGCTCGCAAATACCATGCTGAAGGTCTAAGTGCCGCTGAGAAGAAAAATTTACCGCCTGATTTTGATCTAGTACTTACTACCTATGAATTATTTGGCGATGTGCAACGCATTCTTTTTCGTCAATGGTGGATCAAGATTGGTATTAAGGTTTTTGGCAATCCATTTGCAAAACCCAAGGTTCACAAGGTGGTAGATTTAAATGGTGGTCAGGATATTACGTCTGATCAAATTAGCTCTGAAATTAACCATTACTTACAGGATGTCCGCAGAGATCAAGGTTTGCCAGGAGCGGTGCTGGTGACTATCCCTTTGGGTTTAAAAAAAGCAGAAGTAAAGCGACAGGTTGAAAAAATACTGCTACAGAGTACAGCGCAAAAGCAATCTGTAAAAAAACCAGTCAAACAATTGGAAGGCCAGCGTTTAAGACCAGACGTTTTATTTAATGGACTTCGCTTACTTTGGTTTAAAGCAGCCAAGCCGCAGTGGGAGGATTGGCGTTTGGGAGTATTTGCAGAGTTGAGTAAACCTTACGCTAAGGTGTTGGATATCAATGCCCCAAGACGCACAACCAATAGTCTTGAGGCAGACGATCGCAACATTATGGCGCGAACCACGAATCGTGCTTTAAAAAAATATCAATTTATTGCTGAAAATGCTGCACGCGGGCGATTCCCAGTTGAAGATGCATTACACACCATTGATTTTGATTATCCCAATTTAGCCAAACGCATTCAACGAAAAAACGCCTGGGAGAAAAAGGAAAAAGCTCGGCTCATTGAGTTATATCAAAAACGAAATAAATTAAATTAACTCCACCGCATTGCGTTTCTGTTCATCATTGACATCAATGTATCGCTGTGTAACTGAGATGTTCTTATGACCTGCCAAGCTGGCTAAGATTCGCACCCCAATGCCTTTGTTGGCCAAAGTGGTGATGAAGAACTTTCTTCCTGAATGACTGCTGCCGCCACTGATCCCGGCCTTCTTGTATAGCTGAAAGAACCATACGCATAGACCATTGGGTGTGAAACCCAAGCGATTCTCGGTATGGAAAAAGGGCACATCGGGGTTCTTGACATGGCGGGTCATGATGTAGTGTTCTAGTTCAGCCCGTAAGCGCTGCGATACAAACACGGTTCTGGGATGTTTGCCCTTGGTCTGTGCTGCACTTAGGCGAATCTCGCTCTTGATCGTGCCGTCGGAGTTCAAGACGTCACCCATACGAAGGCTGGCGATCTCGGCCACACGCAGTCCAGCATAAAAACTCATGGCTAATATCGCGCGATTGCGTTCCGCGTATCGGTTCTTATCTACATACGCAAATACTTGCTCGAGTTCTTGGGTGGTTAGGGTTTTGGCTTGTGCCATTTTGGTAGTCCTTTCATAAATAAAAAGTGTGTTTACAGTATGTTTTCTTATCAACAAAAGGTCGACCGGAATTTGTCGGAAAACCCGACAAAAAAGTCCTTCCAAGAATCAATGACTTACAAAGCAGGTTAAGAAAAGTTACATTTTCTTAACCTGTATTTCTCTGTCAGTATTTATCCCAAAACCCCGTTTTTCGTGGCGAAAAGACGACGATTTTGGGCGTTTGTGCAGCAATGCTTCAAATCAGCCCTGTGCGCGGTGCGCCGGCTCCTCAAGTGCTCGCGCATTCGCCCCCACAAAAGCACCGTTTGTAGACGGATTTTGAGGTGAATCCAGCAACGTAGCGTTGGTAGCGATCAGCGTGGGAGTGGGTTTTCCGGGGGTTCTCGCAATGCAAGCTCGCACAGCCAAGTTCCACGATTCATGGATTTGGGTATCCGCATCTTCGATCTCGATGATCAAGCGATGGTGATTGAGATCAAGTGCCGCATAACCCCGTACTGGAATCTTATTGGATAGTTCATAGCGATAGATCCAGCTCATGAGCACACCGGATTCATTGACGGGTAATTCATCCAAGCGTTGCGTCATGCTCACATGCACTGGTGCTTTGGCTGTGTGAAACCAGGTCTCGATCTCCTCAAAATCCACTAAATATTTACTGCGGGGTTGGCTCACCTCTAAAGTGCCGTTGTAGATGGCTCGGCGATATTGGCCTTTGCCATAGGTGGTTCCAAATTTGGGGTTATCCCATAAGCGAGCGGTAATTTCTTTCATTTTTAATCTCCTTTAAGTTTGAAAGAAGTCGCAGTGTTGCCTGAGTTACTAAGAGAGGCAGATCCAAGAACTGGTTGCTGTTGCACTGGATGCGGGTATTGAGTTCAGAGCTACTCATTTGTCCCCAATTGCACCCAACTGCCGCATCTAGCAACCACTTCCTATACGCCTCTCTTAGCAACTCATATAGCAACTCACTTTGCGACTCGTAAATATTTATCTCTTGCTAATAAAAACCGTATTTTTCCCATCCAAAATGAGCCAAATCAGCCCATCGACCAAAAAGAGGTCGTCCAAAACATCAATCGATCACACACTTATTGCAAGTACCTTAAAAGAGGAGAACATGATGACTGTAATAAGTGAATTAAAACTAGTAGCAGACAAAAAGCCCCGCCATATGCCGGTGATCGTAGTTCGCAGGAACAAGTTGGCAGCCAAACTCTGGGAGCAGATCCAGTT
>CAYYBG010000046.1:0-10394 GCA_964470195.1 uncultured Methylophilaceae bacterium
AAGGTGGGGTGGCTGATGGGACTCGAACCCACGACAACTGGAATCACAATCCAGGACTCTACCAACTGAGCTACAGCCACCATCAGAACAAGTAATCAAACTTGGCCTGCCCGACAGGAATCGAACCTGTAACCCCCAGCTTAGAAGGCTGGTGCTCTATCCGGTTGAGCTACGGGCAGATTGTCAGACAAACAAAAGTTGATGGAATATGGTCGGGGTGGAGAGATTCGAACTCCCGACATCCTGCTCCCAAAGCAGGCGCGCTACCAGGCTACGCTACACCCCGAAGGGCGCAAATATAACTGATTATGCCCTGCTGGTCAATCAATAAGCCTAAATGCCTGTTAAAATGCTACCTTTTATCTGGTTGTCCGATTTTTATGTCAGCGCAAATTATTAACGGCAAAATGATTGCCGAACAACTGCTAGAAAAGCTAAAAATACAAGTTGAACAGAATGTCGCTCAAGGGCTTCGTGCTCCAGCACTCGCTGTTATTTTAGTAGGAGATGATCCCGCTTCAAGTATTTATGTTCGAAACAAGAGACTTGCCTGTGAAAAGGTTGGTATTACCTCGATTGCTTATGATTTACCAGCCTCTAGCTCCCAGCAAGAGCTGTTTAATTTAATTGATAGCCTTAACCAAGATGCATCCATAGATGGTATTTTGGTGCAGTCTCCCTTGCCCGAACAAATTAATGAAAAAGACATTATTGAGCGCATTCACCCGCACAAAGATGTTGATGGTTTTCATCCCTACAATATTGGCAAACTAGCCGTAAGGCAGCCGACCTTACGCTCTTGCACTCCTTTTGGGGTGATAAAATTGCTTGAGGCATACTCCATTGACCCCATGGGTTTAGATGCGGTAATAGTCGGCGTATCTAATCATGTCGGACGCCCTATGGCATTAGAGTTGTTGCTTGCTGGTTGTACGGTAACCTGTTGTCATAGGCATACCAAGGATCTCGAGAGTAATATACGACGCGCTGATTTAGTCGTGGTCGCCGCTGGAAAACCCGGCTTAGTCAAAGGTGATTGGATTAAATCGGGTGCAATTGTAATTGATATTGGTATCAATCGTCTAAGTGATGGGAAAATATGTGGTGATGTTGAGTTTGACTCAGCGAGTAAACACGCAGCTTGGATTACCCCAGTTCCTGGTGGTGTAGGACCTATGACAGTTGCAACACTGATGGAAAATACTATTTTGGCTCAGTCACTTAGAATAGCAACATAAGACAACTCAATTATTTCTTTGACAAGCGTATGAATAAGTGTACACTTTCCCGCGCTTCAATTTAGCTCGTTAACTACAACATTTTTATTGGTTTCAATCATCATGGCAGAAAACACGAAAAAGCAGTTTGCCCCATACAATGCGAAGGCAAACGAAGAGTACATGAACGAAAAGCAACTGGACCACTTTCGTCAAATTCTTAATGACTGGAAGAAAGAATTAAGTGAGGATATTGACCGCACGGTACATACCATGCAGGATGAAGTCACTATGTTTGCTGATCCAAATGATCGCGCAAGCCAAGAATCTGATATGACTCTGGAGTTACGTAATCGTGATCGTGAGCGCAAACTTATCAAGAAAATTGATGAAACACTCACTAAAATTGATGCAGGTGATTATGGCTATTGCAACAGCTGTGGTGTGGAAATTGGTCTTAAAAGACTCGAGGCCAGACCAACTGCGACATTATGTATAGACTGTAAAACTTTGGATGAAATCCGCGAAAAACAAGTTGCAGGCTAATGGTGAATGGTAATGAGTAATAAAAAAAGCCCAGTAAAAACTGGGCTTTTTTATCGCTGATTATTCAGATGCTTCTGAATCTGCGGGTGGATCAATCAGTGCTTTCATACTCAAACGCACTCGACCTTTTTCGTCGGCCTCAATGACTTTTACCTTAACCACTTGACCCTCTGCCAAGAAGTCAGATACAGCATTGACACGCTGGTGCGCTATCTGAGAAATATGTAATAAGCCATCTTTTCCGGGAAGCAAACTCACTACTGCACCAAAGTCTAGTAGCTTGATTACTTTACCTTCATAAACTTGACCTAGTTCTATTTCTGCTGCTATTTCTTCTATACGTTTTTTCGCTTCTTGACCTGCTTCAGCATTCACACAACCAATTTTGATTGTGCCATCTTCGTCAATATCAATAGTCGTTCCGGTTTCTTCCGTAATCGCACGAATCACGGCGCCACCTTTACCAATCACATCGCGAATCTTATCTGGATTGATTTTTATGGTAATAATTCTTGGGGCAAACTCAGATAAATCTTCACGTGAACTACTCATCGCTTGTTTCATCAATCCAAGAATATGCATACGACCTTCTTTGGCTTGAGATAGCGCAACTTTCATAATTTCTGCAGTGATACCTGTTATTTTGATATCCATTTGCAAGGCAGTCACACCCTTGTCGGTGCCAGCAACTTTAAAGTCCATGTCGCCCAAATGATCTTCATCACCAAGAATATCGGTTAACACTGCGACACGATTGCCTTCCTTAATCAAACCCATGGCGATACCGGCAACATGGGCTTTGACTGGTACACCAGCGTCCATTAATGCCAAACAGCCGCCACATACAGAGGCCATAGAGCTGGAGCCATTGGATTCGGTAATTTCAGATACCACGCGTAGCGTATAACCGAACTCTTCTTGACTAGGCAACACTGCTACTAGAGCGCGTTTTGCTAGACGGCCATGACCAATCTCACGACGCTTAGGCGTGCCTACGCGACCGGTTTCGCCTGTCGCATATGGAGGCATGTTGTAGTGCAACATAAAACGATCGTTATAGGTACCTTCCAAAGCATCAATCATTTGCTCATCGCGACCAGTACCCAAAGTAGCTACTACCAACGCTTGTGTTTCACCACGGGTAAACAATGCGGAACCATGGGTTCTTGGCAGTACACCGGTACGAATATTGATAGGACGAACCGTGCGAGTATCACGACCATCAATACGTGGCTCGCCATTTAGGATTTGGCTACGCACCGTTTTAGCTTCTAGGTTAAATAGAGCTGATTTGATTTCGTTAGCCTCTTGTGTCGAGGTATTCTCATTAATCAGGGCCTCAAACACTTTAGCTTTGATTTCGTCCAATTTTGTGGAACGCTCACCCTTAGATTTAATTTTGTATGCAGCATTTACTTCTGCTGCTGCCAGAGCATTGACCTTGTCAATAATCGCTGTATTTGGCTCTGGAGGCGTCCAATCCCATGGCTCTTTGCCAACTTCTGCGGCAAGCTCGTTAATCAAATCAACGACTGCTTGGATTTGCTCATGGCCAAATACCACGGAACCCAACATCACATCTTCTGGCAATTCTTTCGCTTCAGACTCAACCATCATCACCGCATCCGCTGTCGCAGCGACAACCAAATCTAATTCTGTTTCTTTCATTTGGCTAGCTGATGGGTTCAACACATACTCACCGTTGATATAACCCACGCGCGCAGCACCTAATGGTCCATAAAATGGGATGCCTGAAATCGCTAAAGCAGCAGAAGCCCCAATAATGGATGGGATGTCTGCATCAATTTCGCTATCAGAGGACATCACCGTAGCAACAACTTGGACTTCATTATAAAAATCTTCAGGGAAGAGTGGACGCAAAGGTCTATCAATCAAACGAGAGGTCAATGTTTCTTTTTCAGATGGACGACCTTCACGTTTGAAATATCCACCTGGAATTTTGCCGGCTGCGTAAGTACGCTCTTGATAATCTACTGTCAATGGGAAGAAATCTTGACCCTCTTTGACATCATGTTTACCAACGACAGTAACCAGTACAACGGTATCGCCATAACTTACCATCACAGCACCATCAGCTTGACGAGCAATCTCACCTGTTTCTAGAGTTAAAGTATGAGCACCATACTGTATGCTCTTTTTAATTGCTTTCAACATCTTATTTCCTTTACACAAACGTTCTGCTATTTACGACGCTAATAACAGATTTCAACAATGTAGCTTACGCTACAACAAAAAAACCGAAAGCACAGCACAAAATATTGCGCTATGCTTTCGGTCAAGATTCTGCACAGAATATATTTATTTACGAATACCTAAACGCTCGATTAAGCTACGATAGCGGTCTGCGTTCTTACGTTTTAGATAGTCCAACAATTTACGACGTTGGCTTACCATTGCCAACAAACCACGACGTGAGTGATGGTCTTTAGCGTTGGATTTAAAATGTTCTGTTAATACACCAATACGGCTAGTCAACAAAGCAACTTGCACCTCTGGGGAGCCAGTATCGGTCTTAGATTGTTGATATTCGCCAACAATTTTGGCTTTTTCAGCTGTCGAAATTGACATTGCACTCTCCTAATTTTGAACCGCGCATTTTACCCTTAAAATCATGTAATTATCAAGTAATACCGTTGGTTAATTAATTTTTTTGTCTCAATAATCGCTTGGGATGAAGTTTTCCATCTATTTGTTTCTGACCTAACCCTAAAAATTTTCTATTATTATCATATAACCTAATGAATTCATTAGGTAATGTTTCGAAGTTAGATTGAATTGATTGGCCGTGCTGAATAATCTGAGTTTGCTCCAAGCTGAGTGTCAGCATAGGTAAGTGTTGAATTTTGATATCAACAGGAAGCAATTTTGCGTCTAATTCATCTAAACTAAGTTGACTTAGTAGCTCCAATGTCAATGCATCTCTCAAATCAAAAACCCCTGAAGTTAATCGTCTTAAACCTTTTAAATACCCTCCACAGCCTAGTTTCTCACCAATATCCTGTGCCAAAGTTCTAATGTAGGTTCCTTTGCTACATGACACAGTGAAGACTAATTCATCTCCATCAAAATGATTGAGATGAATGTCATTGATGGTCACCCATCTCGATTTAATCTCTACATCTTGGCCAGCCCTTGCATAAGCATACAGAGGTTTACCAGCAACTTTTAATGCCGAATAAATAGGAGGAGTCTGCTGAATATCCCCAATAAATTGATTCAGTACTGAGACTATCTCATGCAATTTCACATCGACCGACCTTTGTATTAATACTTCACCTTCTGCATCAGCAGTAGAAGTCGTAATTCCCAGTTTTACCGTTGCTTGATAAGATTTATCTGCATCCAACAGAAAATTAGCAAACTTGGTAGCTTCACCTAAACAAACAGGCAATAATCCAGTGGCAAGGGGATCTAGGCTACCTGTATGACCCGCTTTTTCAGCTTGATATATATGCTTTACTCTTTGCATAGCCTGATTGCTGGATAAACCTAGAGGTTTGTCTAGCAATATGACTCCACTGATTTCACGTTTAAAGCGTTTGGTTTGCAAATTAAGAGGAAACTATTCAGAGGAATGGTCTAGCGCTTGCTCAATTAGCTGACTGATCTGCATTCCTCTGTCTATCGAAACATCATAGACAAAATGCAGTTGGGGAACAGTTCTTAGCATTAGCCGTTTAGAAAGCTGGGAGCGCAAAAAACCGGCAGACTTACTCAAGCCTATCTGCAATTCGGATAAGCCCTGTGCCGATTGTTGTGGCGCACTGTAATAGATTTTTGCATGAGACAAATCACCAGAGACCTCTACTTCTGTCAGCGTGACATGTTGCACCCGAGGATCTTTGATCTCAAATTGCAACAAGTCCGCCAACTCTCGCTGAATTTGCTCAGCAACGCGGTCACTTCTGGTGAAATGCTTAGCCATTAGAGTGTTCTTGCAACTTCAACTACTTCAAACACTTCCAAAGTATCACCAACTTGAATGTCATTGTAGTTTTTCAATGAAAGTCCACATTCGAAATTAGCTTTAACTTCTTTTACATCATCTTTAAAGCGCTTCAGAGAGTCTAGTTCGCCAGTAAATATGACAACATCATCGCGCAACAAACGTATTTTGGCATTGCGCTTAATGATGCCGTCTAGTACGTAACAACCAGCAACACTACCAACTTTAGAAATACGGAAGACTTCTCGAATTTCTACTAAGCCAATAGCATTTTCTTTCTTCTCTGGTGACAGCATGCCACCAAGAGCTGCTTTCACCTCATCCACAGCTTCATAGATGATGTTGTAATAACGAACATCGACACCCGCACTTTCAATCAACTTTCTAGCGCCAGCATCTGCGCGAACATTAAAGCCAATCAATACTGCTTTTGATGCAACGCATAGATTCACATCCGACTCTGTAATCGCACCAACACCTGTATGAATAATATTTACTTTTACTTCATCGGTAGAGAGCTTTTGTAAGGAGGTTGCTAACGCCTCATAACTACCTTGAACATCAGATTTAATAACCAAAGGTAGAGATTTCACTTCACCTTCCGTCATTTGTTCGAACATATTCTCAAGCTTAGCGGCTTGTTGTTTTGCCAATTTCACATCGCGGAATTTTCCTTGACGGAATAATGCAATTTCTCGAGCTTTGCGTTCATCATTCAATACGATGACTTCATCTCCTGAATTGGGAACATCTGACAAGCCCAAGATTTCGACGGGAATAGATGGGCCTGCTTCTTTGATATCACGACCAGCTTCATCTAGCATGGCGCGAACACGACCATAAGCACTACCTGCTAACAACACATCGCCGCGCTTCAAGGTACCAGATTGAACCAAAATAGTAGATACTGGCCCACGCCCTTTGTCCAATCTAGCTTCAATCACTAGCCCCTTCGCTGGAGAGTCCTTTGCTGCTTTTAATTCTAAAACTTCAGCTTGTAATAGAACAGCCTCTAGTAAGTCATCTATACCCTTACCAGTTTTTGCAGACACCTCAATAAACATGGTGTCACCACCCCATTCTTCTGGAACAACTTCCTGACTGGCAAGTTCTTGTTTAACACGCTCAGGATTGGCTTCTGTTTTATCAATCTTATTTACCGCGACAACGATGGGTACTTTCCCTGCTTTAGCATGGTGAATAGCCTCTATCGTTTGTGGCATAACACCATCATCAGCCGCTACCACTAAAATAACTACATCTGTCGCTTTTGCCCCTCGCGCACGCATGGCAGTAAATGCCTCATGGCCTGGAGTATCAAGAAAAGTGACCATGCCTCGAGCAGTTTCGACATGATAAGCGCCAATATGTTGGGTAATCCCACCGGCTTCAGCGGAAGCCACTCTACTTCGACGAATATAGTCCAGTAAGGAGGTTTTTCCATGGTCTACATGGCCCATCACAGTCACCACAGGAGGTCTCGGTAGTAAGGTAGCTTCATGCGCTTCAGTTTCGTCCAGAAACGCTTCTGGATCGTTTGGTGCGGCAGCTTTTGCAGTATGCCCCATCTCCTCAACGACAATAATCGCAGTATCTTGGTCTAGCACTTGGTTAATCGTTACCATCATGCCCATACCCATCAGCACCTTAATTACCTCGGCAGCCTTAACCGACATTTTGTGAGCTAAATCTCCCACTGAAATAGTCTCTGGAACCAATACTTCACGAACGATAGGTTCAGTAGGGGCATTGAAAGTGTGTTGAGAGTCCTGCTGTTTTGAAGGTTTCTTACTTTTTTGTGAGCGCCACCCTTGATTCATCCCAGCAACTGCATCGCCACGAGTTTTAATTCCACGTTTTTTGTTCTCAGACTCCATCCAGTCACTGTCACGCTGAGTACCTTTTTTTGCAGTTTTATCTTCCGGCCGAACGCCTTCTTTTCCTGCAGGTTTATGAAGTGTTCCTTCGGAAAGATTGCTGGGTGCAGATACTTGTGCACGCTTAGCATCTTCTTCCATTTTTTTCTGAGCAATTGCTTGTTTTTTCCTCAGCTCTTCCTCTTGAATTGCCATCAGTGCAGCATGCCGCTTAGCCTCATCCTCACGCTGTGCTAGCTCCTGAGCAGTTAGAGTGATCCCTTTGCGATTAGAAGTATTTGTCTCCAGCTGTTCCACAACTGGTTGTTCTATCACTTCAGCAACTGTAACCTCAGCCACTGGCTCAGTTGGGATAATATCCTCTTCTGGCTCAACCATTTCTGGCTCAGGCACAACCGTTGGCTCATTGCGCACCAAAACACGTTTTTTCTTTACTTCAACCTGTATGGTACGTGCTTTTCCAGTACTATCAGTCTTTTTGATTTCTGTACTTTGTTTGCGGGTCAGGGTAATTTTATTCTTGGGCGCTTGTTCACCATGCTCTTTTCGCAGATAAGACAGTAATAGTTCTTTATCATGCTCAGTTAACTGATCTGCGCCACTTTGCTTGGTAACGCCAGCACTTTTTAGCTGTTCTAAAAGTAACTCAGCAGGCAAATTAAGTTCTGCAGCAAATTGTTGTACGCTTGTCCCCATTTATTACTCCAATCCTGTTATGACACCAACCTACTTTAAGCGAACCAAGGTGCGCGAGCCGTCATAATCAAATTTTTTGCTCGCTCCTCGTCCATTTGGGTCAATTCGACCAGATCGTCCACTGCTAAATCAGCTAAATCTTCCATAGTGACAACACCCTTAGAAGCCAACAGATGGGCGGTCGCCTCATCCATGCCTTCCATACTGAATAGATTGGCAGATGGCTCTCCAATTTTCTCTTCTTTAGCAATTGCTTCCGTGAGCAATGCTGCACGAGCACGTTTGCGCAATTCGTTGATTGTATCCTCATCAAAAGCGTCTATTTCACTCATTTCCTCAATTGGAACATAAGCAATTTCTTCTAAAGTTGTGAAGCCTTCTTGTACCAAAATATCTGCTACTTCTTCATCCACGTCTAACTTAGACATAAATAATTCTTGTACTTTTAGGTGCTCTTCAGCATTCTTTTTAGCTGCCTCTTCAGCAGTTAATATATTCAATGTCCAGCCAGTCAAGTCTGAAGCAAGTCTAACGTTTTGACCGTTACGACCAATCGCTAGTGCCAATTGCTCTTCCTCAACGACTACATCCATAGCATGGGCATCTTCATCGACCACAATACTCGATACCTCTGCAGGCGCCATGGCATTAATAACGAATTGAGCAGGCTCCATAGACCATAAAACGATATCTACACGTTCCCCGGCCAACTCACCGGTGACTGCCTGCACACGTGAACCTCTCATACCCACACATGTACCAACAGGATCCAGACGCTGATCATTGGCTTTCACTGCTATTTTTGAGCGCAATCCAGGATCTCTTGCAGCTGATTTAATTTCTAATAAGCCATCTTCGATCTCTGGAACTTCTAACTCAAATAGACGTGTTAAAAATTCAGAAGCAATACGAGATAAAATCAGCTGTGGACCTCGCGCAGTGCGATCTATACGTTCAAGATATGCTCTCACTCTGTCGCCAACACGCAAATTTTCTTTTGGAATCATTAATTCACGGGGCAAAATAGCTTCCATTCTGCCGATTTCAATAATTGCATTACCTTTTTCCATGCGTTTGATCACACCCGATATTAGATGCTCTTTGCGTGATAAAAAGTCCTCTAAAATTTTCTCGCGCTCTGCTTCACGCACTTTTTGCAAAATAACTTGTTTAGCTGCCTGAGCACCAATACGACCAAACTCCACAGATTGAAGTGGTTCTTCATAGATATTGTCATCAGATATCACTTTACCTTCTAAACGCTCATCATCTGAATACATCTGTGCACCAGGATTTTCCAATGCTTGATCATCATTTAGCACTTCCCAACGCCTGAATGACTCATATTCACCTGTGTCGCGATCTATCGCAACACGTACTTCTGCATCGTCGGCAAAACGTTTTTTTGTTGCTGACGCCAATGCAAACTCAAGTGCAGTAAAGATGACGTCTTTATCTACATTTTTCTCATGTGCTAATGCATCAACCAATAACAAAATATCGCGACTCATCACTCTCTCCGGCTAATAGCTAATCAATACTTAGGCACTAATCGTGCCTTCTCAATTTGTTGCAGGTTAAATTTGTGGATTTTTCCATCCACCTCAACATCCAAAATATCATCGTTTACAGCAACTATGGTTACAACAAAGTTTTTACGACCATCAACAGGCAATCGCAATTTAATGTTAGCTTCCTGCCCAATAAATTTAACAAAATCAGACATCTTTTTAAGCACTCGATCTAGACCGGGTGAGGAGACTTCTAGTCTGTCATAGTCAAAATCGTTTTCTACTGCTAAAACATTGCCAATCTGATTACTCACTAATACACAATCATCAATGCTAATTCCTTCAGGTCTATCGATAAAAACACGTAACAAACGGCCACGATTTTGAAGCTCAAAATCAACTAACTCATATCCAAGTTGAGTGACTGTCTTTTCGATAATGGCGTTTAGATTTTGCAATTCATACCCGCTAAAAATAAAAAATGGGCTAAACAGCCCAATACTCAATCATTATAACGACCTACTCATAAACAACAAAGCCCACATTAAGTGGGCTTTGATGCGAAGACCAAGGGGATGGT
>CAYYBG010000047.1:0-10270 GCA_964470195.1 uncultured Methylophilaceae bacterium
GTATTCGGCTTGGGCTTTATTGCCGCATTCTTTTCAGCGCTGTTGGCCATCAAAACTTTTTTGCGTTTTATCGCCCAGCATGATTTCAAACTGTTCGCTTATTATCGAATCGTATTAGGCATCATCGTATTGTGCTACTTTCTCTAATCTTCAATCAGAGATTTGTGTATAAGCGCAGAGTGATTTTCGATGTCGCAAACTGATTTCTCACAAAAGATTATCGCCTGGCAACAAGTCCATGGTCGCCATCATTTGCCATGGCAAAATACCCACAACCCGTATGCGATATGGGTATCTGAAATCATGTTGCAACAAACCCAAGTACAAGCGGTAATTGGCTACTATCAACGCTTTATGCAACGCTTTCCTACACTGATTGATTTGGCTAATGCACCGCAAGACGAGGTGATGCGTTATTGGAGTGGACTGGGCTATTATTCGCGTGCTAGAAATTTACATGATGCAGCGCAAAAAATCGTTGATGGATTTGCCGCACAGTTTCCACAAACCATGCAGGATATTCAATCCCTTCCTGGGATAGGTCGCTCTACTGCGGCAGCGATTAGTGCATTCGCTTTTCAACAACGCCAAGCTATTTTGGATGGCAATGTGAAACGTATTTTTGCCCGCTACTTTTTGATCTCTGGTTGGCCTGGTCTACCCAAAGTGGAAAAACAAATGTGGCACCTCGCCGAGCAGTTGTTACCTGAGGACAATATCCAAGCCTATACCCAAGGTCTGATGGATTTAGGCGCCACACTGTGTACTCGCAGTAAACCGCGTTGTACAGAATGTCCTATCCAAAGCAGTTGCCAAGCCTATGCACAACAAATGGTCGCCAGCCTACCCACCAGCAAGCCAAAGAAAAGCCTGCCACAAAAAAATACGGTGATGTTAATCGTCTTGGATGGCGATGAGGTGTTGTTAGAGAAACGTCCTCCCAGCGGAATCTGGGGAGGCTTATGGAGTTTGCCGGAGATATCACCACAAGAGATTCCCGACCAAGTGCTGCAAACGCGATTTGCCTTGAAAGCCCAAGCCAGTGAACCGCTAGCAGAAGTGCCGCATAGCTTTACACATTTCAAGCTGAATATCATTCCACAACCTATGCACCTCTCTCAATCCGCAAGCACATTGCACGCACCTCAACTACTTTGGCTGCCACTGCATGAGGCCGTCAATGCGGCTATTCCGACCCCAGTAAGAAAAATATTGCTAAATCTGATACAGCCTGTATAAACTCTTATGTATTAATTCAAATTTTGATTATCGTTTTGGTGAATGATCAATGGCTAGCTTATACAAAAGTCGCGCTGAACGTGTGCAGGATGTGATTCTGGCATATGCCAAGCCAGAAAATTCTGTGCGCTATTCTCTCACTCATGGGGGCCGTTATCTTCCCTACGAGGAGCATGAGTTAGAACTGATGCGTGAGGAGCGCGCCTGGGCCATGGCGCGTTTGGTGATAGATAAAATCATGCGCTCCCCACCATTAGATTTGAGACCATATCAATCCTCCGCTCAGCGTGATTAAAACTAGTGGAATAGCAGACATAAAAAAAGCAGTTCAAACGAACTGCTTTTTTTTACTAGACGAGCAATTAAATTTCGCCCCAGCTTTCGTCCCACATACAATGCTTAATGGTTTTACGATTTTTGATTAACTCGTCAATGCTAGGCTCATCGTTCAGAGCACGCTTAATCGCCAATTTAGTCGCTTCGTAATTGTTTTTATACATATCCGCTTTATCCAAGTTGGCTTCTTTAACGCAACCTGGGTCAATCCAAACCAAACTGATGATGCACAAATCATTCACTTGATCTTTTGGAATAATGCCTTCAATCACACAATCCAAAATGGCATCTGCGGTAGCGGCCTGTACCACACCACCAAATAATTCAATATTGGCACTATCTTTAAGCGTTACTTTTGGCACCATCATACATGCTGGGCGCACCAATTGATTGATATCACGCACAGCAAACATGGCCGTATGGCCTTTGCTTTGTGCCATCATATTGGCAAAAGCAGCGCCAACTGGACCATCCACCGCGCCAATCAAAATCTCTGGCATAGCAGCAGTGACATCTTTACCTGGGCTGAATACAGTCGCTTCACCCGCTTTAAAAATAATTTTGGACATAATTTAGATTCCTGAAAAAAACTGAAGAAAGAAGCAAAAATTCGAGGTGCGTATTCTACCCAAGCCAGCATACATCAGCAAATCATGCTGGAGAAATTTGTAAGCGCATATCGCAATGCCATATGCCTGCATCCAAATAAGGCTCACTTGTGACGGTAAAACCAAATTGTTGATAGAAACCTTGGGCTTGAATTTGTGCGGATATATGAATAGCATGCCATGCGTGATGTTGCGCATAATCAATGGCACATTGCATTAGCCGTCTGCCGAGTCCTTTGCCACGCCAATCGGGCAAAACCGCCATACGTCCCAAATGCTGTGTGGGCAATAATCTTGCACATGCCACCGGTTGCTGACCGATGTTGAGCAATAGATGCTTAGCCTCTGCATCCAAACCGTCCCATTCCAACTCAGCAGGCACTGATTGCTCTTGCATAAATACCTGCTCGCGAATCTGCCGTAATGAAACTTCGGCTTGTTGCCAACTCACAATGTTTAAATTTGGTTCGGGGTAGCGCACTGCAACACTCCAATGATTACTTGCCTAGTTTGCCGAGCATATCAACTTCACATATACTCATGCCACGCTTAATTTTATAGGATGGAATCATGAACAAAGCATTTAGTTTTCTTGGTCGCGTGCTGATCGCGCAGTTATTTTTGTTGCAAGTCATCGTATTAATTTATGGCTTTAGCAACAATCCCAATGGCTATGTGGATTACCAAAATGCCTTAGGTCATCAAGGATTACCGGGCATTTTCGCTCCGCTAATTATTTTTGTGCAGTTAGTGGGTGGTGCCTTGCTTTTGTTGGGCTACAAAACCCGCGCAACCGCTATAGGCATGGCCATTTATGCCATTTTTATATCCCTAGCTTTGGGATTATCACCGTTTCAGTACTTGGCAATCGTGGGTGGATTGTTAATTTTGGCCAACAATCCTGTGACTGCATTTAGTTTAGATAACTGGAAAAAATAAAGCCGAAAAAAAGGCGCCTAGGGCGCCTTTTTTATGCCTCACGTAAATTTTTTGGAAGCTGAAATACTACTTTTTCTTCTACCCCTGCCAGTTCCATGACTTCCGCGTTTGTCATACTTCGTAGACTATCAATCACTTCTTTTACCAGAATTTCAGGGGCTGAGGCGCCAGCAGAAACACCAATACGTTGTTTACCTTCTACCCAAGCAGCCTGCAAATAGCTGGCGTTATCGACCATATAGGCTTGCGCTCCTTGCAATTCAGCTACCTCGCGCAAACGATTTGAATTTGAGCTATTAGGCGAGCCCACGACAATGACCACCTCGCATTGTTGCGCCAACACTTTAATCGCATCTTGGCGATTTTGTGTGGCATAACAAATCGAATCACTTTTTGGTGGGGTGATATTGGGAAAACGATGTTGCAAGGCAGCCACAATCTCCGCAGCATCATCGATTGAAAGTGTCGTTTGAGTGACATAAGCCAACTGATTTGGATCCTTGACCTGCAAATTGGCGACGTCTTGAATATTCTCAACCAAATACATACCACCTTGAGATTGACCCATGGTTCCTTCTACTTCGGGATGTCCTCGATGCCCAATCATGACGATTTCCTTGCCATCGGTACGCATCTTTTCCACTTCGATATGCACTTTGGTAACTAAAGGACAAGTTGCATCAAATACCCGCAAACCACGCTGATCAGCTTCATGACGTATTTGCTTGGAGACTCCATGCGCACTAAAAATGACGGTAGCACCACCAGGAACTTGGTCTAGCTCGTCAACGAATATTGCACCTTTGGCTTTTAATTCCTCGACCACAAATTTGTTATGAACCACCTCATGACGCACATAAATAGGCGCACCAAATTTGCGTAGTGCTTCCTCAACAATCACAATGGCACGATCAACACCCGCACAAAATCCGCGCGGATTGGCTAATGCAATTTGTTTCATCTAACTACCAAGCCAATAACCAAAGATTAAAAGGAAAACGAGACCAATCACCAGCAACAGTACACGTCTAATCATGGCCAAGGTTGCATAAATTTCATCAGCGCTGGGATCATCGCCAATACCTGCCTCAGCACGCTCGATTTCCTTATCATGATCAGGTAATTTATCGGCCAAGCGAATATCCAGCGCCCCTGCCGCACTGGTCAGCAAAATACCTAGTGAGCGATTACTCCACTGGCCAGCTTGGTTACGCCAACAGTAAGCAGCATCCTCGAAATCACCCACGATAGCAAAACAAATGGCGGTGAAACGCACAGGCAACCAATCTATCCATTGATGAATACGTTGCGCGAATTGATGTAATGGTTGCTTGGAAGAATCTGGCCAAGCTTGTTGCAACTGATCACTAGCTCGGTATAGCACAGCACCGGCTGGGCCAAGCAAAACGAACCACATGATTGGCGCAAACAAACCACGATAGGCACGAATCAAGGTAGCCTCAATGGTCAATGATGCCAATTGTGACTCGCTATATTCTTCCAAGGGTTTTTTCTGCCAAGTAGAAAAACTTAAACGCGCATCGTCTAATTTTTCTGCACTCAACTCTTGATAGATATTTTCTGCTTCACGACCAAACTTGGAGAATTGCAAAACAAAATACAACACGACAATATTGACTATTAATGCTGCTAACAAACCAAATTTGAATAAAATTAAAAAGTAAATATTAATCATCAAAAGCGCAGGCAAACCAACCGCCATTAACCAAGCCAAAATTCCCTGACGCGCACTATTATTATTAAATATGCGTTGCAACCAGTTCACATAGCCGAGGTACCAACCTTTTCGGTTTTGATTGCGTGGACGATAGAACTGCAAAACCAATGCGATAAAGAGTGCGATGGCTTTCAAGACTTATTCCTTTCTAAGCGGCATTTGCACGGTCAATTGACTGTGCTCGACGATTTCAACAGTAGGCAATTGCAGACCTGCACCACGTTGCTCACAATATTTCACCAGAGCACCATAAGCCTTGCCATAGGCAAACAAGGGGTGCGCTTTGATGCTGACATTGACCACTGTTCGAGCTGGCAAGGTATCAAGCTTGAGTGGCTCCGCAACTTCACCATCAGCATTTAGCAAAAACCCCGTTCTAGCTACACGCTGCTTGTACTGTGTAACCCGTGGGTCACTCATCATCAGCGTGATAGGGCTTGTATATTCAATATCTTGTTGCTTCAACAAAGCTGCAACTTCGGCCTGTTTATTGGACAATTTGGAATAAGGTCCTTCCACTTCAAGATAGGCATAACGATAGGCTGGCGCATTTTTTTCAACTATCTCTGCACTCGAGAACAAGCCCCACCACCATAAAACGGCGATGATGGGGATGGCGCAGTAGATGACAAAATAACGTAAATGCTTATTCAATTGCTGACTTTTTTGCCTATTCTCAAATAGCCCTAAAGATACCACAAGCCAATAGTCAATGTATATGAAACTCAGCGCTAGCACTGTATTTCACATCACAAAGGGAGCAACAAGATATTTGCTATAATGTTGTTTTTTTAATTCTTAAGTTTGGCCATGAGCACAAAAAATACCGCCACACTGCTTATTACATGTCCTGATCAAAAGGGGATAGTAGCGGGTATCGCTGATTTTCTTTACCAGCATTCTGCCAACATTTTGCATGCTGATCAGCACCAAGACGCTGAAAACAATTTATTTCTGATGCGTGTGGAATGGGATTTAACAGGCGCGCAGTTGAATACAGATAATTTTGCAGAGAAGTTTTCTCCCTTAGCCAAACGCTTTGATATGCAATGGCAACTAAAATTGTCACAAAAACGTCCGCAAGTTGCCATCATGGTATCGCAATATGATCATTGTCTTGCCGACTTGTTACATCGCTATCAAAGCGGAGAGCTGGCTTGTGATATCGCCCTGATTATCAGCAATCACTTAGATTGTCAGCGTTTGGCTGAATTTTATGGCGTCCCTTTCCATCACATCGTGGTGAATAAAGAAAACAAAGTGCAAGCAGAGGCAGAGCAATTCAAACTATTCGATGCTTACCACATTGATCTCATCGTCTTGGCACGTTATATGCAAATTCTTTCACCCGCATTTGTTGAGCGCTATCCACAACGTATTATCAATATTCACCATTCCTTCTTGCCTGCATTCATCGGCGCACGCCCTTACCATCGTGCCTTTGAGAGAGGTGTGAAATTGATAGGTGCCACCAGCCATTATGTGACTGAGGTACTGGATGAAGGACCGATTATTGAACAAGATATTGTGCGTATTTCGCACCGCGATCAAGTCGAGGATCTGATACAAAAGGGGCGCGATTTAGAGCGCATCGTTTTGTCGCGTGCAGTGCGTTGGCATATCGAAAATAGAATATTGTTGTACGCAAACAAGACTGTCATTTTTGATTGATAATTTGAATATCATCATCGAACAAGCAATAAAAAAGCGGGGAAATCCCGCTTTTTATTTTCTTATTTAGATGACAGATCTTGAAATCCGCTAGGTCTTTAGGACTTTCTCGAGGGCAAATAAATCACTCACTTGTTCACGCGCTCTAATCACATGAACCTGATCCCCATCTACCATAAGCTCAATGGCGCGCGGACGCGTATTGTAATTTGAGCTCATGCTCATTCCGTATGCACCGGCTGACATAATGGCCAATAAATCGCCCTGTTGTATCGCGAGCTCTCGGTCATGTCCAAGAAAATCACCACTTTCGCATACCGGTCCCACCACCTCATATAGTACTGATTTCAGCCCTTGGTGTTGCACCACAGGCTGGATATGATGATACGCATCATACAGAGCCGGACGCATCAGGTCGTTCATGGCGGCATCGACGATAGCAAAATTCTTACTGCTACCTGGTTTCAAATATTCTACTTGCGTCAGTAATACCCCAGAGTTACCAACCAAGGCACGCCCCGGTTCAAATATTAATTGAATTTTACGTTGTGCAATTTTTTGCAAAATGGCTTGGGCATAATCAACAAATTCAGGAGGTGTTTCGTCTTGATAACAAATTCCAATACCACCACCAATATCAATATGCTGAATATCAATGCCTAAATCATGCAACTGATCTACCAACCATAACACTCTATCCAAGGCATCCAAGAATGGTGATAACTCGGTCAGTTGTGAACCGATATGACAATCAACGCCATGCACCGCAATGTGTGACATTTGACTAGCACGTTGATAGAGTGCGGTCGCATCCTCATAGGCCACGCCAAATTTGTTGTTTTTTAATCCAGTGGAAATATAAGGGTGAGTTTTGGCATCGACATCTGGATTAACACGGAAGGATACTGGTGCCACTTTATTCATTTCAGCAGCTATCTGATTCAGCCGCTCAAGCTCGGCAGCCGACTCAATATTAAAGCAACGGATATTAGCTTGCAGCGCATCTCGCATCTCTTGAGCAGTTTTACCCACACCAGAAAATACTACTTTGCCAGCATCGCCGCCTGCCGCTAATACACGCGCCAACTCCCCGCCAGAAACGATATCAAAGCCCGCCCCCATTCTGGCAAACAGATTAAGAATAGCCAAACTAGGATTTGACTTCACGGCAAAGCATACGAGATGATCATGTCCTTGCAAGCCTGCGGTAAAAGCACGATAAGCTTGCGTTAAAGCAGCGCGCGAATAAACATAAGCGGGGGTGCCAAAACGCTCCGCAATTTGACGCAAAGCGACCTGTTCAATCAACAGTTCGCCATTTTGATAATGGAAATTACTCACTTGGATCAGTTTGTTTAATAGGTTCAGAGGATGGGCTAGTGTCGCTGCCCGGTTGAGGATAGCGATTTTCAGGTAGATACAATGGCCCTTTCACACCGCAAGCGGTGCAAATCGTCACTGTGATTAGAATGAAAAGCCAAGTGCGCATCGAATACCCTCAAAAAGTATGCGTATTCTAGCATGCAATGACTAGGCTGGCTCAGAGCGACTTGCAAGTTGCAATAGACGCGCAGTAATCACCCCATTGACTAGACCAAATAGCAAAGCAAAACCCATCAACAAAGGTAATAAATACACAATACCTGGGCTGGGAATTAACCACCCACGCACCAACAACAACTGTCCAGTCATATGCGCTAATGCAGCCAGCACACTTAAACTGAGCGGACCAAAATAGCTACGGGGCAGGTATTGTGTCGCTGCCAAACATAACAAACTGCTTAAAGTGCCACACAAACTCAGCATAAAGGTTGGTGTTAAAAAGCTGCCTAAAATCAGACTACCCGCCAATACCCTTAGCAGACTTACCCAAGCACAGGCACGCCAACCGTCCCGATAAAGCACATACAACACGATGATATTTGCGATTCCAGGTTTCACGCCAGGCAAAGGCGAAGGAATGATGGCCTCCATGACATGCAACAAAATCGCATAAGCTGCCAATTTGGCGATTTGATGGTCTTCATGATTGGGGCGCAAAATGAGTGGAGTTGAGGACATGAGATGACTGTCTAATAATTTAAACTATCAAAGCTTGGACTGTCACCCATTAAGCGAACACTCACGCGATTAGGCACACAAAAAGCTGCTTGCCCTGCATGCGCCAGCCACCCTTGGTGAACACAGTATTGATTGCTACAAGGAGAAGCGTGAACGCGCGCACGACCATGATCTATCTCAATCAAAGTAAGCCCTAATGGGCCATGGATAGACACTTCGCGTTGCTGATCCAAAGTCAAAGTGGCAAACAAATGGCCGCCTTGATAAATTTGCAAACGTGTAGCTGATTGCCAAGTCCAGTAATGACTAAATAGCCAAAGTATAAAAAGTAACGCTAACACCAAGATGAGATAGTCTCCTGATAGAGGTCGGATTGAGGGCGCTGTCTTTTTCATGACGGCTGTGACTCTGCAATGACTTTGAGATGAGCAGGTGGCTTGCTCCAATGCAGGCGTTTTTGCATGGCAGCGCTAATGAATATATCGCCATTTGCATCGACAATCAGAAAATGATCAACCCCCATTTGCTTTGCCGCACGCACACGCGCCGACTCATCTTGGGCAATAAAAATCGGTTTAGAGGCGACATCGGACAATACTCCTGCTGACGCTGAGGGAGGAATTAATACCGTCACAGACTGAGTAGCTTGCACTGGATAAGCGCTACGTGGATCAATAATGTGGCAGTAGCGTTGTCCTTCTAGCATAAAGTAGCGCTGATAATCTCCCGAGGTACCAATCGCCCAACCATCTGGCAAATCCACCGTGGCTAAGGTACCTGACTGACGTGGATGTTGTATGCCCACTTGCCATGCACGCTGCTGATGCTGACCCAGTGCAATGATATTACCGCCAATATTGACCAATGCATTTCTTACCCCTTGTGTGCGCAAATAATTAGCCGCAACATCCAAAGCATAGCCTTTAGCATAACCACCAAAATCCAACTGTACAGCAGAATTACTGCTAGATATTTGCTGCCCATCTATATGCAGTTGTGACATATCTGGATGCGTATTCAGCAATCGTTGAATATGCTCAGGATTAATTTTGACAGGGGAAAACTCATCCCGATGGAAACCCCACAGTCCTATTAATTGGCCAATGGCAGGATTAAATAGCGCATCAGACTGGGCTGACAACTGCTGAGTTTGTCTCAACATATGCGCCAACAGGGGGCTGACTTGCATAGACTGCCCTGCAGCGATAGCGCGGTTTAATTGACTTAATTCACTATCAGATTGCCAAGCGTGTAATTGCTGATGAAGTTGAGAAAACTCATGGTTCACCTCGCTGGCAAGTTGTTGTGCACGCTCAGCAGATTGATCAGGCAAGCTGATACTCACCATGGTACCGAACACATATGACTCAATCGCTGGGCTGGGGCCTGAGCCACAAGCGCTTAAGGCGGTAGCAATTAAGCAGATACTATAAAAACGCCAAAACCGTTTAATCAAAGCTGCTCCAAGGCATCCAACATCAGGGCTGCAGGGCGACTTTCGCTTTGTGCTGCGATTTCCACCATACAGGTAGGGCTGGTGACATTAATTTCGGTCAAATAATCCCCAATCACATCCAAGCCAACCAACATCAAGCCTTTTTGTTTAGCTACTTTACCGACCGTCAAAGCAATTTCTAAATCACGTGCTGTCAAAGCACGTGCCTCACCACGGCCGCCA
>CAYYBG010000048.1:0-9883 GCA_964470195.1 uncultured Methylophilaceae bacterium
TAGCGGCGATACTGATGATGGTGGGTTATAAACTCACCAAGTGGGATTTATATAAACATGTTTTTCAGCAGGGCTATAGACAGTTCTTGCCTTTTTTGGTGACCGTGTTGGCTATATTGTTGACCAATTTGCTGAGCGGGATTGTCACTGGAGTGATTGTCAGTCTGGCTTTCACTCTGTACCAAAGCTATCTCAATTCTCACCATATAAAAGAAAGCTTATTAGATGAAAATGGTGATAAGGTGCACTATATTCAGTTGGCAGACCAAGTTTCCTTCTTCAGCAAGGCAAGTATTATTGAGCAATTAGAAAAATTGCCGAATAACAGTAAAGTCATTATCGATGCATCACAATCCCACTATGTTGACCCCGACATTATTGAGGTGATTGAGAATTTTCAACTGCATGCATCATTGAAAAATATTGAAATTGAAACGAAAGGTATATAAGGAAATTATGTATACCCATCCACTGCTAGATCGAGACAAAATCACACCGCGAGAGGCTCTCGAGATTTTGGTCGAAGGAAATCGTCGCTTTAGTGACAATGTCACAGCAAATCGTGATATGAAACAACTATTACAAATTACCAAAGATAAGCAACATCCCTTTGCTTCAGTATTGAGTTGCAGTGATTCTCGTGCACCTGTGGAAATGTTATATGACCAAGCGCTGGGAGATATTTTCAGCGTTCGTTTGGCAGGGAATATTGCGACTAACTATGCTATTGCTAGTTTGGAGTTTGGTACCAAGTACTTAGGCAGTAAACTGATTGTCGTACTAGGTCATAGCAGTTGTGGTGCGATCAAGGCAGCATGTGACGATTTTCAAGATGGCCACATCACCCAATTAATCGAGTTGATTAAACCTGCTATAAACATGGAAAAAACCGAGTCAAAAACACGTAATTCAGGTAATGCGGATTTTGTTATGAAAGTGTGCGAGCTGAATATTCGTCATCAGATGAATCAGATTGTCACCGAGAGTGAAATTATTCAAAAACAATTAGAGGCAAGAGCGATCGGTATCGTTGGAGCTAGTTATGATCTCTCTACTGGTAAGGTAAAGTTTTTTGAGGATACTTTTCTTGGTTAGCAAAGTTAGGCTGTAAAACATAGCCTAATTAACAGACTTTAAGATTAGAAAGCCAGTCTTCCTAGCGATGACCCTCTTTGGCCATATTGATAGAATACTTAGGAATTTCAACCACCAAGTCTGTGTCACCCACCATAGCCTGGCATGATAAGCGAGAAAAAGGTTCTAGACCCCAAGCCTTATCCAATAAGTCTTCTTCTTTTTCTTCCATTTCATTAAGGCTTTTAAAGCCCTCTCGCACAATGACATGGCAAGTGGTGCAGGCGCATACTTTATCGCAAGCATGATCAATATCAATATCGTGGTTAAGCAAACTGTCACAAATAGACACCCCTTTGGTGGCTTGAATTACTTTTCCCTCAGGGCAGAGCTCTTCATGGGGAAGAACAATTAATTGTGGCATGTTGATTCCTTTGCTCAGAATTTTTAGATATTCAATTGGTTTAAATCTTGTCCAGCCAATACTTGCTTGACAGATGCGTCCATGCGCTTTGCTGCAAATCTCTCAGTAGCTTGATTCAGAGCTTCCATGCTAGCAATTATGGGCTCTTTTTTGTCGCTACTTAGTAACTCACGCAATGTTTGCATTTGTAGCTGAATCTCAATCAGTTCCACTTCGCTCAATAGCTCGCTATCTTGATTAAGCGCATTTTGTATGGCCTCCAACAATCGCTCTGCATCAACGATTGCCTCACGCAAAGCACGCGATTTTTTATCCTGCTCAGCACCATCAAAAGAGGATTTAAGCATTTGACTAATTTGCGCTTCTGATAGGCCATACGAGGGTTTGACCACGATTTCTGCGCTGACTCCTGTAGATTGTTCACGTGCAGAAACCGATAACAAACCATCGGCATCCACTTGGAAAGTGACACGAATACGCGCTGCACCTGCCACCATAGGCGGTATCCCGCGCAATTCAAATTTTGCCAGAGAGCGACAGTCATTGACCAAGTCACGCTCGCCTTGCAACACATGAATACTCATGGCAGTTTGGCCATCTTTGAAAGTGGTAAATTCTTGTGCACGGGCAACCGGTAGGGTGGAGTTGCGGGGAATAATGCGTTCTACTAAGCCCCCCATAGTCTCTATCCCCAAGGACAGAGGAATCACATCGAGTAACAACAAATCATCATCACTTCGATTGCCTGCTAGGGTATTGGCTTGAATCGCAGCACCCAGCGCGACGACTTTGTCGGGATCTAAATTAGTAAGAGGCTCTTGTTTGAACAACTCTGCCACGGCATGTCGTACATGAGGCATGCGAGTCGCACCACCAACCATTACCACGCCATTCACATGTTGTATGGAAAGACCAGCGTCTAGCAAAGCTTTGCGGGTAGGGTTGAGGGTTTTATTTACTAGCGGCAAGGTAATTTGAAAAAAAGTCTCAGCACTCAACTTAAGATTGACCAAGCGTTTATCGCCTAATCTCTCATCACCAAGCAGTACAGTGATATCGACAAACGGATTTTCTGTCAGCCACTCTTTTGCCTCACGTGCTTTGCTAAGTAATAAGCGGGTATCTTGTTGGTTGAGTGGCGGTAGCTGCGCTTGCTCCAATATCCAACAAAAGATTCGATGATCAAAGTCGTCACCACCTAAGGCCGAGTCGCCATTGGTGGCAAGCACTTCAAATACCCCTTTTGCCAGTCTCAGTATCGAGACATCAAAGGTACCACCCCCCAAATCATAAATGACATACACACCCTCAGTAGCATTATCTAAACCATAAGCAACCGCTGCTGCAGTAGGTTCGTTGAGCAAACGAAACACATGTAAGCCTGCCAAACGTGCTGCATCTTTTGTGGCTTGGCGCTGTGCATCATCAAAATAAGCGGGTACGGTAATCACTGCACCCGTCAGCGCTCCACCCAAAGCATTTTCTGCACGTTGTTTAAGCGATTTTAAAATTTCAGCAGAAATCTCAACCGGACTTTTAACGCCAGCTCGTGTTTCAATTTGTAGCATGCCCCCTGTTTGACCATCAGGGTCGCGAAATTGATAGGGGATATGGGTGATATCGGGGATATCACGCATGCCACGTCCCATAAAGCGTTTAATTGAACTAAAGGTATTTAGTGGGTCTTGGCTTTGACTGGCAAGCGCTGTGTGCCCAACCTCGATAGATCCATCTTGACGATATTGCACCACGGATGGCAAAAGCGCGTGGCCTTGTTCATCAGGAATAACGCTAGTCATACCACTACGGACGGTTGCCACCAAAGAATTGGTAGTGCCAAGGTCTATCCCCACAGCCAACTTGTGCTGGTGTGGTGCCGAGCTTTGTCCTGGTTCAGCAATTTGTAATAAGGCCATAAGTTATTCAGTATATTTTCTAATACTGCTCTGATATCAGTTGTATATCTGACAAGATTTTATCGATAAAGCTCAATTCTCTAACTAAACTAGCAGCTTGTATCCACTGTTGTTGATCGAGTGTTTGTTGTAAATTTTGCTTAATATGAACGGCATATTGTTGAATATCGGCAGACAAATCTAACAGTGCAGAGAGATTATGTGCATGTTTTGCATCATCTAATGCCTCTCTCCATTCCATTTGTAACATCAAGAAATCTGCTGGCATCGCGGTGTTACTTTCATCTAAAGTATCGATTCCTTGCAGTTGTAGCAAATAGCGCGCCCTGGCAGTATCTTGTTTTAGTGTTTGATAACCCTCATTGGCGTAGGTGGCAATTTGTAGAGATTCGCGTTGTTGTTGAGCGTCTGCACTGACAAAGCGATCAGGATGGTACTGGCGTTGCAGTTGTTGGTAGGCCTGCGCAAGCATTTGATTGTCAATGCTATAGCGAACTGGTAATCCAAACAGCTCAAAAAAGTTTTGTTGTAAAACAGACATCATCTAATGCCTCTCTCCATTCCATTTGTAACATCAAGAAATCTGCTGGCATCGCGGTGTTACTTTCATCTAAAGTATCGATTCCTTGCAGTTGTAGCAAATAGCGCGCCCTGGCAGTATCTTGTTTTAGTGTTTGATAACCCTCATTGGCGTAGGTGGCAATTTGTAGAGATTCGCGTTGTTGTTGAGCGTCTGCACTGACAAAGCGATCAGGATGGTACTGGCGTTGCAGTTGTTGGTAGGCCTGCGCAAGCATTTGATTGTCAATGCTATAGCGAACTGGTAATCCAAACAGCTCAAAAAAGTTTTGTTGTAAAACAGACATCATCAGCGCTTAATAATGCAATTCTATGAGACGGTGTTTAAACCGTAAAACTCTCACCACAACCGCATTCATCTTTCACATTAGGATTGTTAAATTTGAAGCCCTCGTTTAAGCCTTCTTTGACAAAATCAAGCTCAGTACCATCGATATAAACCAAACTTTTGGGGTCGACAAATATATTGACGCCATGACTTTCAAAGATCATGTCCTCTTGAAGCTGTTCGTCAACAAACTCTAGGGTATAGGCCATGCCGGAACAACCTGTGGTTTTAACTCCTAGGCGCAAACCTACTCCTTTGCCGCGATGGCTGAGAAATTTCTCTACCCGTTTGGCTGCATTCTCGGTCAGCGTAATTGCCATAATGTGATATTCCGTCTTTTCGTCGTTCGCTTAATTATGTTGTTGCTTAGCTTTTAAATCTTCAACAGCTGCCTTGATGGCATCCTCTGCCAGAACTGAGCAGTGAATCTTTACTGGAGGTAAAGCTAATTCTTCGGCAATTTCTGAGTTTTTGATTTGCCCAGCTTGATCCAGTGTTTTGCCTTTTAACCATTCTGTTACCAATGAGCTGGAAGCTATGGCAGAACCACATCCATAGGTCTTAAATTTTGCATCCTCAATGATGCCCATATCATTCACTTTGATTTGAAGCTTCATGACGTCACCACAGGCTGGGGCGCCAACCATACCGGTACCTACATGTGGGTCATTTTTATCTAATGAACCAACATTGCGAGGATTTTCATAGTGATCAATTACTTTATCTGAATATGCCATTTCAAACTCCTTAGTGGGCTGCCCACTCAACTTTGTTTAAATCAATACCCTCTTGGTGCATCTCCCATAATGGGGAAAGGTCACGTAGTTTACCTATCTTGTTTTTCATCAATTGAATGGTGTAATCCACATCCTCATCCGTGGTAAAACGCCCAATTGAGAAACGGATAGAGCTGTGCGCTAGTTCGTCAGAACGACCTAAAGCACGTAATACATAACTTGGCTCTAAACTGGCGGAAGTACAGGCAGAGCCACTAGAAACAGCGATGTCTTTCACTGCCATAATCAGCGACTCACCCTCAACGAAATTAAAACTAATATTGAGATTATGCGGAACGCGGTGCTCAATGTCGCCATTCACGTACACTTCTTCAATTTCTTGCAAGCCTGCTAATAGTTTGTCGCGCAAACGACGTATGCGTTCATTTTCTGTTTGCATTTCAACACGCGCTAAACGAAAAGCCTCACCCATACCAACGATTTGGTGAGTAGCTAAAGTACCAGAGCGCATACCACGTTCATGGCCACCGCCATGCATTTGAGCTTCAATACGGATGCGAGGTTTACGACGCACGTATAAAGCGCCTATCCCTTTCGGACCATAAGTTTTGTGCGCAGAAAAGCTCATTAAATCGACAGGCAATTGCTCAAGGTCGATCTCGACTTTGCCCGTTGCCTGCGCTGCGTCGACATGGAAAATCACATTGTTTTCACGACATAGTTTGCCTATCGCAGCAATATCTTGAATGACTCCAATCTCGTTGTTCACCATCATCACAGAGGCTAATACAGTGTCAGGACGAATTGCCGCCTTGAATTTTTCTATGTCTACCAAACCATTGGCTTCAGGTTGCAAATAGGTTGCAGTGAAGCCCTCACGTTCTAATTCGCGCACAGCATCAAGCACGGCCTTATGTTCTGTTTGCAGAGTAATTAAATGTTTACCTTTGTTGGGTGCATAGAAGTGCGCGGCACCTTTGATTGCCAAATTATTCGACTCGGTGGCTCCTGAGGTCCAAACAATCTCACGTGGATCAGCATTGACCAGTTTAGCCACTTCTTCGCGAGCATCTTCTACAGCAGTCTCTGCCTCCCAGCCAAAGCTGTGACTGCGTGAGGCAGGGTTGCCGAAATGTTCAGTCAAATAAGGAATCATCTTTTCTGCAACACGAGGATCAACCGGTGTCGTCGCGGAATAATCTAAATAGATGGGATGTCTTGCTGTCATATGATTACCTTCTTTCCATTACATCATTGCCACACCAGCCAACGATTTCAAGCGTTGCTGCTGCTGTTGCAATACCATTAAAAATTCATTAATTTGCGCCATAGTGTTTTGTGCGCTCAGGCTAATACGCACCGCACCACGAGCTAAGTCGCTAGGGACGCCCATGGCCATTAACACATGGCTGGGCTCTGTGCTATCGCTGGAACAAGCCGAGCCACTGGCAACCGCAAAACCGGCATTATCCAAAGCAACCACCAATGTTTCACCTTCTATGCCTTCGAAAGCAAAAAAGCTAGTATTGCTCACACGCTCTGCCCCTTGACCAAAAATAGTGGCGCTCATCGCCGTCAAGCCTTGCTCAAGTCGATCGCGTAATTGGCGACAATGGGTTTGATTACTGTGCAAACGCGCGCTGATGAGTTCGCAGGCCTTACCAAAGCCAACGATGGCCGCGACATTTTCTGTACCACTACGCAATCCGCGCTCTTGTCCACCGCCATGTAAAAGCGGTTGGATATCTACGCGCTTATCTAATATCAAAGCACCTGCCCCTTGAGGGCCATAAATTTTGTGAGATGATAAAGTCATCGCGTCGACGCCCAACTCATTAAAATTGAGCGGGATTTTTCCTAAAGCCTGTACTGCATCGGTATGCACCAATGCGCCATATTGTTTGGCAATCTTGGCCAAGCTGGCAACATCTTGAATGACCCCAGTTTCGTTATTCACCAACATCATCGATACCAAAGCGGTGGGGCGCTCAAGGTTGCTAGTTAAACTATCAGCCATCAGGCGACCTTGATGATCACAGGCAATTACCCCTATACGATGACCGAAGCGCCGCAGAGCAAAAGCTGGACGAGTCACAGCGGGGTGTTCGATCGCACTTATCAAGATTTGGTGGGCTTGACTGTCATTGCTGGACCAGCCCTGAGCACTCATACCAAACAAGGCGAAATTATTTGACTCAGTACCACCGCTGGTAAAAATCACTTGAGTAGGATGCGCGCCACAGGCATAAGCCACTTGTTGACGCGCCAAATCAATCGCTTGCCTGGCCGCCCGACCAAAACCGTGGCGACTGGTTGGGTTGCCATATTGGTGATGCAAGTATGGCTGCATCGCCTCGAGGACTTCTGGGTCTAGCAGCGTCGTACTGTTGTTATCGAAAAAAATCGATGCGCTCATTAACTGCCACCAATACTGGACAATACTGCACCCGCCTTGGACGCACTAAAATGCACTGGCACTGCTTTATCTTGGCCAGTCGTTTCGTGGTTATTAACTAAGTCAGCCAAAGAAATACCAGACAAATACTGCAAAATTTGTACATTTAAACTGGTCCATAAATCATGCGTCATGCAACGTTTGTCGTCGTGACAATTTTCATTGCCGCCACATTGTGTGGCATCGATTTGTTCATCGACAGCACTGATAATCTCGGATACTGAAATCAGACTTAACTCTCTGGCGATAAGATAACCGCCACCTGGACCACGGACGCTTTTTACCAAGCCACTACGACGTAAGCGACTAAATAACTGCTCTAAATAAGACAGTGAAATGTTTTGCCGTTCACTTATACCGGCCAGCGTGACAGGCTTTTTAGCCTCGTTAATCGCCAAGTCCAGCATAGCGGTGACTGCAAATCGACCTTTGGTAGTTAAGCGCATGGTAATGTCCCTGCAATAATGAGTTAACGTCAATAATGACGCCATTTCTAACGGCGTTTATCTTATAATACCTTAACGCTTTAGTCAACTATTATTATGGGTAAGTTCCGTAAAATTAAAAAAGCCCCTGTTGGCAAAAATCAGGGGCTTTTGTCATGGAATCAGGATGGTCGCTTTTTGATATACAAGTCAGTAATCGTGCCTTCTTTCATCTCTGCCGCAAAACATATCGTTTCTGACAGCGTCGGGTGAGCATGAATAGATAAGCCGAGGTCATGGGCATCTGCGCCCATTTCAATCGCTAATACCGCTTCTGCCAATAACTCACCTGCATTGGTGCCGACGATGCCAGCGCCGATTAGCCGGTGGGTGTTTTTGTCAAAAATTAATTTGGTCATCCCCTCAGTACGTGCAATCGACAAGGCGCGACCGCTGGCGGCCCATGGGAAACTGGCTTTCTCAATTTCTAACCCTTGTGCTTTGGCTTCACTCTCGGTCACCCCAGCCCACGCAACTTCTGGGTCGGTATAAGCTACAGATGGAATCACCATCGCTTGGAATTCAACTTTTTCGCCAGCAATCACTTCAGCAGCTACTTTACCTTCATGGGTAGCTTTATGCGCCAACATAGGCTGACCAACGATATCACCGATGGCAAATATATGCGGTACATTGGTACGCATTTGTTTGTCCACCGCGATAAAACCACGCTCGTCTACATTGACCCCTGCGAGCTCGGCACCAATCAGATGTCCATTTGGGCGACGACCAATCGACACCAATACGCGGTCATATTTTTCTAGCGTTTTGGGGGCATCTTGATTGCCATTGACGCCTTCAAAGCTGACATAAATGCCATCAGGTTTAGCCTCTATCTTGGCTACTTTGGTGTTCAGCATAATTGCTTCAAAGCGTTTCTCCATGCGTTTTTGCAATGGGCGCACTAAATCTCGGTCACAACCTTGAATCAAGCCATCAGTAAACTCGACGATACTTACTTTACTACCCAACGCGTCATACACCGTACCCATCTCTAAGCCGATGATGCCACCACCTATCACCAACATGCGTGCAGGAATGTCAGCCAAAGCAAGGGCCCCGGTTGAATCCATAATGCGCTCATCTTGAGGCGCACCAGGGAATTTAGTGGCTTGCGAACCGGCGGCAATAATCGCATGTTCAAAGGCGATACTTGTTACTGTGCCATCTTCGGCCGTCACGCTAATCTGGTGTGGGCCAGTAAATTTTCCTATGCCATTGACCACGGTAACACCACGCTGTTTTGCCATACCTGCTAACCCAGTAGTCAGTTTTGCCACCACATCGTTGGCTTTCCAGTCTCTAAGTTGATTGAGATCTATCTTGGGTGCTGAAAAACTTACACCATGATGGGCGGTTTGTTCAGCCTCGGTAATCACTTTGGCGGTATGTAATAGTGCTTTTGATGGAATACAACCAACATTTAAGCAAACGCCACCCAGAGTTGAGTAACGTTCAATTAAGACAACTTGTTTACCTAAGTCGGCAGCGCGAAATGCGGCAGTGTAGCCTCCCGGCCCAGAGCCTAACACCACTACTTGGCATTGTATGTCGCTGTTAGCAGCAGTGCTGGAGGCTGCGGCAGCTATAGTTGATGGAGCTGGAGTGGGGGATGCATTACTAGCCTCGCTTAGTGAGCTTTTCTCGGTAGCGGGGGCGGCGCTGACAGAAGCGCTGTTATCAGCATTTTCTAGTATCAAAATTACGCTACCTTGACTGACTTTATCGCCAACCTTGAGTTTGATTTCTTTCACCAAACCTGCTTGTGGCGCTGGAATATCCATCGATGCTTTATCGGATTCTAGGGTAATCAAGGGGTCTTCTTTAGCAACGCTGTCGCCCGGCTTGACCAGTACTTCAATCACATCCACACTATCAAAGTTAC
>CAYYBG010000049.1:0-9018 GCA_964470195.1 uncultured Methylophilaceae bacterium
TATGGGCATTGTTTGCCACAACGATTAACGGCTATCTCAAGTGGATTAATGACTACCCATTGATAGGCTTAATCGGCGCTGCCATAGGCGGACCATTGGCTTATATAGCCGGTGAAAAACTGGCAGCACTGCAAATGACACCAGGCTGGCAAACGATTATTTATTTAGCTATTACTTGGACTTTTGCAGTATTTATTCTTTTGCGAGCAAATCGCTATTTAAAAAATCGTCACTTGTAGAGGTGTTCAATGCAGATATCTATGCTTGGCTACAGTTTTTTGTATACGCTTCCTTTGATGTTGTTGGCATGGATGTTAAGTTGTCATCAGCGCAATGTTGATCTTGTCGATATTTTTTGGAGTTTATTCTTTCTATCGGCGTGTTTTATTCATTTCGCACTTTCCCCTGTGATCACAGCAAGAGCTTGGCTAGTGCTGATATTAGTCAGTATATGGGCGCTACGATTAGCGACTTATTTAGCATGGCGAAATTTAGGTAAAGCAGAAGACCGGCGCTATGTAGCGATACGCGAACGTAATCAACCTGGTTTTGCTTGGAAAAGTTTGTATTTAGTATTTCTCTTTCAACTTGTGTTAGCCACCTTGATTAGTCCGCCGCTACATGCAGCCATGCAATCAAGCTCACCACTATACTGGTTAGATGCATTAGCTTTGCTGATTTGGCTGATAGGGTTTTTGTGGGAAAGTGCCGCTGATTGCCAGTTGGCAAGCTTTAAAAACAACAAAAATAATCAAGGCAAACTACTACGCACAGGCGTATGGCGTTATTGCCGACACCCTAACTATTTTGGTGAATCTTTAGTATGGCTTGCTTATGGCTTGCTTGCAGTGGCAGGCGGAAGTTATTGGCCGTTAATCAGTGTAGCAGTCATGATTATTTTATTAATGCGCTACACAGGGGTTGGATTGATGGAGAAAGACATCACGCATCGACATCCAGATTATCAAGCTTATATACAATCGACCAATGCATTTTTTCCATGGTTTCCAAAATCATAGTAGGCATATTTTCTTATCCATATAAGGTGCTAATTTTATGTTTAGCCTGAAACAGTTTTTTAAAAAAGGAATATTCATCATGACTTGTTTAAGTGCCGTTGCCTGCTCATCGGTGCCCCCAGTAAAACATGTGGCCCAAGTAGATATCCCACGCTTTATGGGAGATTGGTATGTAATTGCCTGCATTCCCACCGTGATTGAAAAAAATATCTACAATGCAGTGGAAAGCTACCAATTTATTCCACCCAATAAGATTGCGACCACCTTCACTTTTAACAAAGGTGCGCCAGACGGGCCGAAAAAGAAATATACCCCTACAGGCTATATACAGCCGGATACAGGAAATGCAGTGTGGGGCATGCAATTTATTTGGCCGTTCAAAGCAGACTATAAAATCGCTTATGTAGACAATGATTATCAAATTACCGTGATTGCCAGAGATAAACGTGACTATGTTTGGCTAATGTCACGCAAACCGACAATGGATTCAGAAACTTATCAAAATATGCTTAGTATTATTGCCAATATTGGCTATGATACTAAGCAATTGATTAAAATTCAGAATGATTAAAATCATTACATCTTTGCGTAATTTAATGGAAGTTTTTAAATGTTGTTAAAAACGATTGCATCTTGGTTTGATAATCATCTTGCTTATGAATTGATAAGGGATAAAAACGCCAGCAATATCGCTTGGAGCAGAATCATCCCTTTTATTATTTTGCATCTGGCTTGTGGTTTGGTTTGGCTGGTTGGTTACAGCGATTTCGCGCTTGCCGTGGCGATGAGTTTATATTTGATTAGAATGTTTGCAATTACCGGTTTTTATCATCGTTATTTTTCTCATAAAACATTCAAAACCTTTAGACCGATACAGTTTTTGTTTGCCTTTATTGGCGCCTCTGCCGCACAGCGTGGGCCTTTATGGTGGGCCTCTCATCATCGCCATCATCATGCTAAATCAGATACCAGTAACGACCCCCATTCGCCTAAGCATCACGGATTTATTAGCAGTCATATGGGTTGGTTTCTACGTAGTCATAACTTCAATACCCAAATCGAAAGAATCCGTGATTTAGTCCATTATCCTGAGCTAAGATTTATCGATAGATTCGACGTGATTGCACCTATTAGTCTGATGTTGAGTTTATATTGCCTTGGTGCGTGGTTGGAGACTCATTACCCCTCGCTTAACACCAATGGCGCACAGCTATTAGTATGGGGCTTCGCTATCTCAACTGTATTGCTATACCACATGACCTTCACTGTTAACTCCTTAGCACACTTGTGGGGAAACCGCCGTTTTAATACTAGTGATGATAGTAGAAACAATTTTCTGATTGCCTTATTTACTTTGGGTGAAGGTTGGCACAACAATCACCATCACTTCCCAGGGGCGGCTAGACAGGGATTTTATTGGTGGGAAATTGATCTCACCTATTACATGTTAAAAATAATGTCATGGCTGGGTCTGGTTTGGGATCTAAAAAAAGTACCTGCCCCTGTTAGAGCAAAGCATTTCCATCAATGAAAATCGCAATTATCGGCTCAGGTATTGCTGGCAATACCCTTGCATGGCGCTTGCATGGTGAACATCAAGTCACCTTATTTGAAGCGCAAAGTCATCTCGGTGGGCATACCCACACACATCAAATTGAATTGATGGGACAACAATATGCTGTTGATACAGGATTTATTGTGTTCAATCATCAAACCTATCCAAATTTTGTTGAGATGCTAAGCAAGCTTGGTGTGGCTGAACAAAAAAGTGCGATGAGTTTTAGCGTGACTGATATCAATTCAGGCTTGGAGTATAACGGCACCTCGTTAAATAGCCTGTTTGCGCAAAGGAAAAATCTATTTAATTGGAAATTCTTACGCATGATTAAAGAGATTTTGCGCTTTAACCGTGAAGCGCCCAAAATTCTCGACCATGCACACGATAATCTCACGCTCAAACAATACTTAAGCCAACATCATTACCATCAACAATTTATAGACTACTATATCGTGCCTATGGGCGCGGCGATTTGGTCAGCCGTGCCAGAAATATTGCTAGATTTTCCTGCACAATTTTTTATCCGTTTTTTTAAAAATCACGGCATGCTGAATGTCAACGATAGGCCTCAGTGGTATGTGATTAAAGGCGGCTCAGCGCGTTATGTGGAAGCCATGATGAAAGATTTTTCTGGGCAAGTCAGATTAAACTGCAAGGTAGAAAAAGTAACGCGCCAAGAAAATCATGTCACGCTACATACCGCTCAAGGTCAAGAAAAGTTTGATTGGGTGTTCTTCGCTTGTCATAGCGATCAAGCACTACAAATCTTAGACCAGCCCAGCCAACTTGAGCAGCAGGTGCTATCAGCTATTCCGTATCAAGAGAATGAAATTGCTTTGCATACAGACCAACGATTATTACCAAAAAACAAACTCGCTTGGGCAGCATGGAATTACCATATTCCAGCGCAGGCGATGCAGAAGGTAGCGGTGACTTACAATATGAATATCTTGCAGAGTTTGCCTGCACCTCAACCATTGCTAGTGACATTAAATTATTTGAATGACATTGATCCCAACAAAATTATCAAGCGCTTGGTATATCATCATCCGGTGTTTACTCAGCAAAGTATTTGGGCACAACAGCAGCACCATCATATGAATGCCCAGCAAAGAACTTGTTATGCGGGCGCATATTGGGGCAATGGCTTTCATGAAGATGGTGTAGTGAGCGCGCTAAACGCACTAAAAGATTTCGAGCAAAGAGATGCAAGATAGCGTTTATTTTGGTTGGGTAAGACACAGAAGATTTCATCCTGTACCGCATCAGTTTTCCTATCGCTTATGTTTATTAATGCTCAATACTGCAACAGTCAGTCAGATATTTAAGCCGTTTATAGCATGGTCTTACCAACGTTTTAATTTGGCTAGTTTTTATCCCACTGATTACTGGGATGGGCAGCAGCATGACTTAGATCAAGCAGTTAGAACTAAAATCGCACAGGAAACTGGTAAAACACCGCAAGGTAAAATTTTTATGCTCACCCATCCGCGCTATTTGGGTCATGTGTTTAATCCTGTTACCTTTTATTTTGCCATTTCAGAACAAAACAATTTACCTGAATTTATCGTTGCTGAAATTACCAATACGCCTTGGCGAGAGCGCTTTCATTACGTTTTGGACTGCAGCAAACAGGCTCAGGGAAAATATATTTTTGACAAGCAATTTCATATCTCTCCGTTTATGCCTATGCAAATGGAATATCGCTGGGAGTTTCATTTTGAACAGCGCAGTGTGAAAATTCATATGGAAAACTATATTCAAAATGAGAAACACTTTGATGCCACCATGAATATTCATGCAGAAGAATTAAATCAGGCAAATTTACGCAGAGTATTAATCTCGTATCCATTGATGACCATTAAAGTCATTAGTGCAATCTATTGGCAAGCATTCAAACTCTGGGTAAAACGCGTACGTTTTTATCCGCATCCTTAGGTAGTCGTTTATGAGTCAAATTCAAGCAAATATCCAACCATTACTTTCTTCTCCCACCCCCAAGCCTAAAGGCTTAGACGGAATTGCAAAGAAACTTTTACTTAATAAGCTGGCGGGCTTAACAATGGGCCATTTGACCCTGATTGATGGGCTTGAGAAATATCAATTTGGTGAGCAGTGCAAAGTGACAGGCATGCAAAATCTATCTGTGCAGATTAATGTGCTTAAGCCACAATTTTATTCCGAGGTGGTGTTTGGTGGTTCTATAGGGGCGGCGGAGGCCTATATGGAAGGCTATTTTGACTGTGATGCATTGACTGATTTGATTCGCTTGATGGTAAGAAATCAGTCCTTGCTGGATAACATTGAACATGGTTGGGCAAAAATCACTACCCCAATACAAAAGTTTTTCCACTTTCTTCATCGCAATACGCAATCTGGCAGCAAAAAAAATATTGCTGCCCACTATGATTTGGGCAATGACTTTTTTGAGCTGATGTTAGATGAAACCATGATGTATTCCAGCGGAATTTATGCAAAAGCAACGGATAAACTGCATCAAGCATCTATCAATAAACTTCAAGCCATCTGCCAAAAATTACAGTTAAGCAAACATGACCATGTGCTTGAAATCGGCACTGGTTGGGGTGGTTTTGCTATCTATGCGGCAAAAAACTACGGTTGTCATGTGACCACCACCACCATCTCACAACAACAATTTGATTTAGCAAAACAACGAATTGATGCGGCTGGTTTAAGTAAAAAAATAACTCTATTAAAGCAAGATTATCGTGACTTACAAGGTCAGTTCGATAAGCTGGTGTCGATAGAAATGATAGAGGCAGTGGGACATCAATTTTATGACACCTTCTTTGCCCAATGCAGTCAGCTGTTGAAACCACAAGGCATGATGTTGTTGCAGGCGATTACCATTGCTGATCAACGCTACCAAAGTGCAATTAAATCGGTGGATTTTATCCAGCGCTATATTTTCCCCGGTAGCTGTATTCCATCTAGCAATGCGATTCTTAATAGCTTAACCAACAGCACCGATTTGCGTATTTATGATCTGCATGATATCGGTGCTTCTTATGCCAAAACCCTTGCTGCATGGCGTAGCAACGTGCATAAAAATTTAGCTAAAATTGAAGCATTAGGTTACCCAAAGCGCTTTCTTCGTATGTGGGATTTTTATTTGTGCTATTGCGAGGGTGGATTCGAAGAAAGAGCATTGAGTGATGTGCAAATGCTATTGATTAAGCCACTCAACCGCAGAGAAAATTTATCGCCGCGTAGCTAAAATTTTTATAGCTTTAGCAAGCATTGTCTTATCACCACTATAAATTAGGAGATATAAAGATGTTAAAAGCAAACCATATATTATTTTGCATCTTGCTAACTAGTTTATCGGCTAACTGCTATGCAGATGCTATTGCCGTACTTCAAGCCAAGTCAGGCTCTAAAGTAGCAGGACAACTTTTAATTCAAGCAGAGGACGACCATCTTTTGGTCTCAGGCAATATTTCAGGTTTACAAGCAAATCAAAAACATGCAATTCATATTCATGAATTTGGCGATTGCACAGCGGCTGATGGCAGTAGTGCAGGGAAGCACTTTAACCCGCACAATAAATTGCATGGTCACCCACAGTCAGACGAACGCCATTTAGGCGACTTACCAAATATACAAGCAGATGAAAATGGATTAGCAACAGTTGAGTTCACTATCGATAGCGCTAAGCTGGATAATAGTGAATATGGCATTATCGACAGAGCATTGATTATCCATCAGCAAGCTGACGATTATCGCTCACAACCTTCGGGGAACGCAGGTACTAGAATCGCTTGTGCAGTTATCCAAGCCAAATAATGACTGATCAATCTGCTATATATTGGTTTCGTAACGACCTTAGGCTGCATGACAACCCTGCACTCATTAATGCCATTACTCAATCGCATCAACTGATTCCTGTGTATTGCCATGATAGCCAGCAACATGAACTTAATCGTTGGGGCTTTCCATGTTGCAGTGCATTACGCCAGCAATTTATTTTTTCTTGTTTAGATGATTTAGCTGAGCAAATTAAACATAAAAAAAGTTGTTTAGTTGAGCTACTTGGCAATCCTGTTGAAGAAATTTATCAACTCTGTCAGCAATTTCAGATAAAAAAAATCTACTGTGAAGATATTCAGGCCCCTGAGGAAACCGCTCAAGTAGAGGCTTTGCGTGATTTAGGTATACAGGTCATTAGCACTTGGCAGTCGAGTTTATTGGCACCAGAGGATTTGCCCTTTAAAGCCCACCAAGTGGATGATGTATTCACCAAATTTAGAATTACTGTAGAAAAAAATACTGTTATCCCTAAAGCTGAAATGTCTGCACCAAACAAGTTTCCGGCACTACCTGAAGGCTTGTTGGCGAAGCAGACAAGACCACATATAGATAAGCCAAAAAGTGAGCAGATAAATAGTAGCTTTCCTTTTCAAAGCTGGGATAGCTCAGGAGAAACACAAGCATTGCATCTGTTAAAACAATACTTTAGTGGTGAGCAAGCTAAGCGATATAAACAGACACGTAATCAATTAACCGGTTGGCATTACTCGACAAAATTTTCCCCTTGGCTAGCGATTGGCGCACTATCACCTAGAACCATTTATCACGCCTTAAAACAATATGAAGCGGAGTTTGGTGAATCTGATGGTAGCTATTGGATATGGTTCGAACTTCTTTGGCGTGACTATTTTAGATTTTTACATATCAAATATGGTCGTCGCTTATATCTTGCGACTGGCCTCAAAGGTGGTCTATTGCCTCAGCAAAATATCAATAACTTCCAGCGCTGGCGCGAGGCTAATTGTGGCAATCGTCTAATTGACGCAGCTATGCGAGAGCTACAGCAAACTGGTTTTCTATCAAACAGGCTACGGCAAATCGTGGCTAGCTTTTTGATTTATGATTTGCGCAGCGATTGGCGTATGGGCGCAGCGTGGTTTGAAGCACAACTGCTTGATTACGATGTGTATAGCAACCAAGGTAATTGGCTATATATCGCTGGTTATGGCACAGACCCACGCGGAGGGCGAAGATTTGATGTGAATAAACAATGTCGTGAATATGACCCGCATGGTGATTATCAAAAAAGTTGGCTTAATCCTTAAAAAGATAATCATGTTAATGATTTAAATGAACTTTTTAAACGCAATCAACACTAACACTAGCAATTTTTACCCAAATTAATTTTGTTTCTTGCAACACAGGCTTTATCCAAGCCTTGTTTGCAGCAGCCAAAAGCTTGAGGAGATTACCATGTTGAAACGTTTATCGGCGTTAGGCGCCGCATTCCCTTTTCTGTTTGCTAGTACAGCCAATGCCTTTACTCAGACAGATCACCAAACCTTGATGTTACAAAAGCAATACTTAAATCAAATCAATCAATGTGCAGCACCCGCATCATTTTCTAGATTGGTAAATAGCGCGCTGCGTTCAGCAAATCCTGAACAAAAAGCGCAACTCGCTATGACCATTGAAGAAATGATTTTGCAAAATCCAGCATGCTTCATCGAAGCGTCAATTAAAATTGGCAAATCAAAATGTGAAATGATTGAAGCGATGTATATTCAAGAGCCCCATTTCTACCCCAGAGAAAATCTTAAACAATCGCTAGCCAGTACCAAACTGTATGCGCAATCTTGTTTTGCTAGCTAAACTACAAACGGAATAAATCTTTGCCAAGAATTGTTGCTGGAGTCGATGTCGGAGGTGAGCGTAAAGGCTTTCATGTGGTGATTAGTCATGATGGCCAGTATTTCGCTCACTTCCAAGAGCGCTCACCAGCCCTTGTTGCAACAAAGATTTTAAGTTTTCAGCCACAAGCAATTGCCATAGACTCACCCTGCAAATTTGCCCACGCAGGTAAAGCAAGAAAGTCAGAACTTGACCTGATTGCATACGGCATTCGATGTTTCACCACACCGACCATAGAGCAAGCCAAACAAAGTAAATTCTATGATTGGGTATTCAACGGAATGCGCCTTTATGAGGCTATTGGCTATCCTTTGTTTGCGCTCAACAGTGCTCAAAAGAATATATGTTTTGAAACCTTCCCCAATGCCATAGAGAAGATGCTGATGGGCACAGAACAACGCCAGCAGTTGGCTAATAAAAAACAATTAAGAACATTGAGCCTACAAAAATTAGGCTATCAAACCAAGCAGTTAAATAATATAGACTTTATTGATGCTGCATTATGTTCTATATCTGCTGATCATTTTGTTATTCAGCAATATCTCGCTTTTGGTGATAATCAAGATGGTTTTATTATCATTCCCAACTTTAATAAATAAGCTTTATTAGAACTTATTATTAATTTGACAATAGATTATTGGGTTTTAATTGTGATCGCTTAAATAAGCTTTTTTGCTTGAAAAGTTGTGACGCAGTTTGAATTTAGATGATTGGGGTGGCTGATGGGACTCGAACCCACGACAACAGGAATCACAATCC
>CAYYBG010000050.1:0-8969 GCA_964470195.1 uncultured Methylophilaceae bacterium
ATCATTGGTTTTACTGATTCCGATTGCATTCCAGACGTGAATTGGATAGGTAACGCATTAAAGATTTTTGAAAACTCAAAAAAAATAGACAGAATCGCCGGCGAGGTTGTAATTTTTAGAGAACCCAATAGCTCATGGCTTGCTTGGAAATTTGAGTCAATTACTGCCTTTAATCAAAAATATAACGTCGCAAATGGTGTGTCGATTACCGCCAATTTATTTGTTAAAAGAAAAATATTTGATGATGTCGGCTTGTTTGATGATAAATTATTTTCTGGTGGTGATATAGAGTGGAATAAACGTGCAAGCCTTAAAGGATGTAGTTTAGTTTTTTCTGATCAAGTTTTAGTTAATCATCCGGCTAGACAATCTATGAAGGAGATTATTCAAAAATCGCGAAGAGTCATTGGCGGATTGTATTTACAGTTCTGTAAGCAAGGCAGATTTGGCTACTTATACTATGCTTTGCGTCAATTAGTTCCACCCGTGAAGTTTGCTTTGGTACTCATTAAAGATGATAAATCCATTTTATGGACTATTTTTGCTTGCTTTATATATTGGGCAATAAAATTTCTTATGCTTATTGAGATTATCAGACTTCGTCTTGGCGGAACTCCATTAAGACAATAATTCTCAAGTATGCATTATTTAATTAATCTTTGTAATCAGATTGGCGCTGGCCCCAAGAAGCTCTCGCTTCAGCTTATTTCAGAGTTGCAGTCCCATTCTAATTTATCAAAAAAATTTTTAATTATTGTTCCTGATTATATGGAGTATAAAGAACTACATTCTTCTGAGAATGTAATGTTTATAAAAATAAAACGTTTTGAATCAGTTCTAATGAAGGCTTTCTCTAGACTTTATGTTGATTTATTTCTTATCCCTCGATTGGTAAAAAAATATCAAATTTCTAGTCTATTAGCATTTGGCAATTTTCTTCTATCGCCTATAAATATTAAGAAAATTGTACTTTTACATCATCCATATTTATTTGATGATGACCAATTATCTCGGCTTGGCTCAGTTAAAAAATCTATAGAAAAATTAAAAAGAGTGTTGTTTAGTTTGACCTTAAGAAACACCGATGAAGTTGTAGTGGAAACGCACTATGTGAATAAGCAATTCTCGCACAAGTGGCCTTGGTTCAAAGGGAAAGTGCATATCATTGAAAATCCTATTAGCTGGAGCTTTGCATCATTAGATCAAGCAAGACTTAAAACTATCATTGAGAACAGAGCAAGTTCATTGCATAAGTCAATTCAAATCATTTTTGTAAGTCGTTTTTATCCGCATAAAAATCATATTTTTTTATGTCATTTATCTGCACTCCTCCAACAACATTCTATTCAGCACATTATCAAGGTTACAGTGGACAGCTCAATTCCGGAGACTAAGATATTTTTAAAAATGATACATGATCAGAAATTACCAATCATTAATCTAGGTGAAATTGATCAGAAGCAGTTATCTGCTGAATATGAGCAAGCGCACCTAATGATCTTCCCTTCGGAATCTGAAACTTTTGGTATTCCATTGATAGAGGCACTAAATTTTGCTTTACCTGTAATGACCCCTGAACTTGATTACGCAAAAGCAATTCTTGGTAATGCCGGAATTTATTTCAACCGAGGGTCAATTGAAGAATGTTTGGTGAAGCTTCATTGTCTTGTTAATAATAAGCAAAACTATATTGATGCTTGTCATGGCTCGCACAAACAAGCAAAACGTTTTAAACGCTCAGACCAATGGCTTGAAGATTATTTAAAAATTCTATGATTTCATGCGACACTGAATTTATCAATTAAGTATATTTTCATTGGTAAGCCAATGGTTTGTTAAAGAAATTTAAAAATGCTATAATCTCAGCTAAGTTTTAGATTGACATCAGTAATGGTGTTCAATCCAACTCATGACTTCCAGACCACTAAGTCAAATCTTGGTGGTTTTTATTTTTAATAAAGATAACGCAGATGACTACCACTATCGTACTAGAATATTTGAAGAAACATGGTCAGAAAATGGATCGTGAAATCGTAAAAGATACAGGCATTAATTTAGACACCGTCAGAAAGTTAATTTCTGAGTTGGAATCTCAAAAGCATATTTCATGCTGTAGCGTTGTGAATTATGAAAAGGGGCAACCAATTGATGGCATTCTATGTCGTGTTTCAGGTTATGTCCCACCTGCTGCTCCAGGAAGAAAATCACAACCTAGTAAAGTTGTTTAGTTGATTGCAGGGATAGGTTTGCAACAGATGCAAATCTATCCCTTAATCTACATTGTTTTAAACTCCACTGAGCTAATATGGTAAATATCAATTTGTATTCCATAATATACAAAATGATGTAGCTAATCCGATGTGTAGTTAATAAAAAAATTGCTATACTGCCTATCAAAATGCAATCCATTTAGCGATTGCTAAATTTTGGATAATTGGAATCTTATTCAAGATTCAATTAAATCTAGTTTTATTCTTTATTAGGAAACCTTATGAAACACTTCTTCAAATTAATCCTTCCAGTTCTAGTTGTTCTTCTTTCAGCTTGTAGTAACAAAGTTGTTGAAATCAAGCCCGGTTCTGAAAATGTGTCTCTAGTTAACCAGCAAGATGTTTCTAATTGTGAGTCCAAGGGCAAAGTTACCAGCACAGTAACTTCTAAGGTTGGCATCTACACGCGTGACGTGGACACTGTTGAGGCGAACTTGATACAGCTGGCTAAAAATAGCGCAGTATCTGAGGGCGCTGATACTATCGTCAAAGGTCCCTCAGCAAGTTACGGTGAGAGAGAATTTGATTTATTCAAGTGTCGATAAATTTACTTGAAGAAAAATATCCCACATAAATTTATTTTCTTTATGAATGTTTTCGCGGTGCCGGCATGGCTTTTTCTTGGCTATGCCTTATTCCCGCTATCGAGCTCTTGGCAAACGCTCAACCTTGAGCTGTCCATCACACTTTTATACACTGCAATTATCTTTGTTCCCACACTCAGTGCCTTTACTATTTTTAACCGCAAGCGTGGAAAAACAAATCTAATTGCACAAGTGGTTAATTTCGTCATCATCGCTTTTTTTAGTTTTAGCTTTGCCGAATTAGTGAATATGCAACAATTCGATATCGCCTTGTTGATCACCACGCTAATTATTGTGCTTCCTGCATTATTGAATATTTTTACCTTGCGAAAATTACGTGGCACTAATGTAATGTAAACAGTTAGATTGCCTGTATTCTGAACTTTGGTTTGTGAAATTTTTTCTGTTTCATATTTAGAGGGCAACTCAATATGCTAACTGATATTGAAATCAACCAAGCAAGCAAGCTCAAGCGCATCAAGCAGATTGCCAAGAAACTCAATATAACTACTGGCATACAACAATATGGCGAATTTAAAGCGAAAATTGATGTTAATTCGCTCTCCCTCAGCCCCAGCCATCAAGCACGTCTTATCCTAGTCACCTCCATTAATCCTACTCCTGCAGGGGAAGGCAAAACTACCACCACTATAGGGCTGGCTGATGCTTTGTGTTCCTTAGGAGAAAAAGCCTTAGTTTGTCTTAGAGAGCCCGCACTTGGCCCTGTATTTGGCAAAAAAGGCGGTGCTAGCGGTGGAGGCTTAGCGCAGGTCGCCCCTATGGAAGATATCAATCTGCATTTCAATGGCGACTTTGCTGCGATTGCTGCTGCCCACAATTTACTCGCTGCTATGGTTGATAACCATATTTATCATGGAAATAAGCTAGATATTCAAACGATCAGCTGGCGTAGGGTGATTGATATGAATGACCGCAGCTTGCGCGATCGCTTCGATATAGTGGTGGCTTCGGAGGTAATGGCTATCCTATGCCTTGTTGACGATGCACAACAACTAGAACAGCGTCTTGGCAATATCACTATCGGCTTTAATAGCCAAGGCCAAGCAATTACGGCAAGGCATTTAAAGGCCCATGGGGCGATGACTGCTTTGCTAAAAGAGGCGATAAAACCTAATTTGGTACAAACCTTGGCGGGCACTCCAGCGATTATTCATGGTGGACCATTTGCCAATATTGCGCATGGTTGCAATAGCGTGATTGCCACTCGCTTAGGTCTTGCACTAGCAGATTATGTGGTTACAGAGGCGGGTTTCGGATCAGATTTGGGGGCGGAGAAATTTCTGCATATCAAATGTAGAAAATCCGGTCTATGGCCAGATGCTAGCGTTATTGTGGCAACCGTCAGGGCAGTTAAGGCGCATGGCAAGGGAGACTTAACTCAAGGCTTTTATAATCTGCGCCAGCATATTTTGAATATGCGGGATAACTTTCACTTGCCGACAGTGGTATGTATTAATCAATTTGCTGATGATACCAGTGAGGATATCCAAACCTTGATGGAGCTTATTCAGCAAACTGGGGTGGTGGCAGTGCTATCAAATCACTGGGCAAAAGGTCCTAAGGGAGCGCAACCATTAGCCAAGGCGGTGATGCAGCTAATTGAGTCAAGCAACGCAAATAAAGCAGCACAGAAAGAACAGCATTTTATTTATCGGGATGGGGCTTCCTTTGAAGAGAAAATTAATCTAGTCATTTCTAAAGTGTATGCAGGTCAACAAGCCCTATTAAGCGACCAACAAAGACAGTATTTGAAAAAACTGGATAGCCAGTACTCACATTACCCCGTCTGCATCGCAAAAACCCATAGCTCTTTAAGTACCGATGCAGACTTTTTAGGCATCCCCACCCATCATCAATATCCCATAAGAGAGTTTAGGCTTTGTACTGGAGCGGAATATTTAGTGGTTTTGATGGGCGATATTGTTACCTTGCCTGGACTACCAGAAAACCCTGCCGCTGAGCGAATTGGTTTATCACCCGCAGGGGATATCACCGGCCTGAGTTAGTTTAAATTACAATAGCGCCTTTGCAATTTTAGCTAGGAACCCTTATGCAGGCTGACCAACAACTAGATACCCGAGGATTGCGTTGTCCACTGCCTATTCTGCGCTGCAAAAAAGCTTTGGCAGAATTGCAAGCAGGTCAAATATTGAAAACCTTAGCAACCGACCCTGGGGCGACAAAAGATTTTCATACCTTTTGCCAACAAACAGGTCATCAAATGCTGGATTACCAAGAATCCACTGAAATGGACGAAGCAGGACAAACGCGCGCGCTATTTATCTTTTTTATTCAAAAAAAAGCGGCCTAAGCCGCTTTGATTCAACACCTTTAACCTTTAGTTTTTCAAGTTAAATTAGCCAGGATTACTTAGCTAATTTTTGCAGCTGCAACTCTAGCTTTTGTAAATCCGTGCTAAAACTGAGCAAGCGAGCTTTTTCCTGTTCAACCACTTGTGCTGGCGCTCGATCAACAAAACTTGGGTTAGCTAATTTAGTTTGCGCTTTGGCAATCTCTGCCTGTAAACGATCTATTTCTTTAGACAAGCGAGTTTTTTCTGCCGCCACATCAATTTCAATTTGTAGCATTAACTTATATTCACCAGCTAACGCCACCGGCGCATCAGCCTCAGGCAAATCACTGACAATCTCCACTTTGGATAATTTTGCCAAGCCTTGCATATAGGCCGTGTAATCGCTTAGCTGTGATGCATCCCCTGCAATAATTAATGGCACTTTTTCAGCAGGTGAAATTCCCATACCACTGCGCAAGCTTCGACAAGCCACAACAATTTCACGTAATGTTTCCACCCATGCTTCAGCCTGCGTATCGATTTTATTCGGCTGGGCCTGAGGATAAGCCTGCAACATAATGGTATCGCCTTGACGACCCGCCATAGGGGCTACGGTCTGCCAAATCTCTTCAGTGATAAATGGCATTAAGGGATGCGCTAAGCGCAAGATAGTTTCTAGAACACGCAGTAGAGTGCGACGTGTAGCGCGTTTCTCAGCGTCAGAGCCAAGCTGTAATTGCACTTTGGCAAACTCTAAATACCAATCGCAATATTCATCCCAAACAAATTGATAAATACTTTGCGCCACCATATCAAAGCGATAATCTTGAAAGGCTTTTGCTACATCTGCTTCCGTTTTTTGCAATACACTGACAATCCAGCGATCTGCCTGTGAAAAGCGCAAATAGTCTTGCCCTTGCGTGCTGCATTCTAATAATCCGCAATCCTGACCTTCGGTATTCATTAAAACAAAACGGGTTGCATTCCAGATTTTGTTACAGAAGTTGCGATAACCCTCGCAACGTTGCATATCAAATTTGATATCGCGACCGGGGCTAGCCAAGCTAGCAAAGGTAAATCGTAAAGCATCAGTGCCAAAGGCTGGAATTCCGTTGGGATACTCTTTGCGCGTCTTCTTTTCTATGCTTTCTGCCTGTTTAGGGTTCATCAAGCCCGAGGTGCGCTTGGCGAGTAATGCCTGTAAATCAATCCCATCTATCAAATCTATAGGGTCTAATACATTGCCCTTAGACTTGGACATTTTTTGTCCTTCTGCGTCACGAATCAGGCCATGCACATAGACGTCTTTGAAAGGAATCTTGCCGGTAATGTGTTTGGTCATCATCACCATACGCGCCACCCAGAAGAAAATAATATCGAATCCGGTGACCAGCACTGAAGATGGCAAATATTGCTGCAAGGCCTGATTAGTGGCATCTTGCGCCTCGTCTCCTGTCCAATCTAAGGTAGAGAAAGGCCATAAAGCAGAGGAATACCAAGTGTCTAACACATCTGCATCTCGTTGTAATTGGCCTTGGTAACCGTCTTGTGCGGCCAGTTTTTTTGCCTCCTCGGCATCATGTGCCACATACACTCGACCATCATCGCTATACCATGCCGGGATTTGATGTCCCCACCATAATTGTCTAGAGATACACCAATCTTGAATGTTGTTTAACCACTGATTGTAAGTATTTACCCAATTTTCTGGATGGAACTTGATTTCTCCGTTAGCCACCACTTCAAGCGCTTTTTGGGTAATGCTTTTACCATCTTGACCGGGCTTGCTCATCGCCACAAACCACTGGTCGGTCAGCATAGGTTCAATCACCACGCCTGTTCGGTCGCCTCTGGGGACTTTTAATTTATGCTTCTCTATTTGCACTAAAAATCCCTGTGCCTGTAAGTCCGCCACGATTTGCTTACGCGCTGCAAATCGCTCTAGTCCTTGGTAAGCCTTGGGTGCAGCATCGTTGATAAAACCATCTAAGCTAAGAATTGAAATCATAGGCAGTTGATGACGTTGCCCCACAGCATAGTCGTTAAAGTCATGCGCTGGGGTCACTTTGACTACCCCAGTACCAAACGCTTGATCCACGTAATCATCGGCAATAATGGGGATTTCACGATCACACAAAGGTAACTTAACGTGTTGTCCGATTAAATGTTGATAACGCGTATCTTCTGGATGCACCATGACTGCCACATCGCCTAACATAGTCTCGGGACGTGTAGTGGCAACCGTCAAACTGCCTGAACCATTGGCCAGCGGATATGCGATATGCCACAGTGAGCCTTCTTCTTCTTCGGAAATCACTTCCAGATCAGACACCGCTGTACCTAATTGCGGGTCCCAATTGACTAAGCGTTTACCGCGATAAATTAAGCCCTCACGATACAAGCGCACAAAGGTCTCGGTGACAGTGCGGGACAAGCCCTCATCCATGGTAAAGCGCTCACGCGTCCAATCGGGTGAAGTACCCAAGCGGCGCATTTGTTTGGTGATGCTACCGCCAGAATATTCTTTCCACTGCCAGACTTTTTCTAAGAATTTTTCACGACCTAAATCATGACGACTGATGCCCTGAGCGTCTAATTGGCGCTCCACCACAATTTGTGTGGCAATCCCCGCGTGGTCGGTACCAGGCTGCCACAGTGTGTTTTCTCCCAACATGCGGTGATAACGAGTGAGCGCGTCCATAATAGTCTGATTAAAACCATGCCCCATATGCAGGGTGCCTGTCACATTAGGGGGCGGAAGCAGAATACAGAAACTGTTCTGCTTGTTGGCGTCGAACCCAGCCGCATAATAGCCTTTGGATTCCCAAAATTGGTACCAACGACTTTCTATGCTCTTAGGATCAAAGGATTTTTCCAGATTTGTCTGAGAAGTTTGATTTGAGTTTTGTGCAGTATTCATGGCGATATTTTACCATGCGACACCAAAATATCAGCCTTATGAGCGATTACAAAGCTTGCACTGGTGGTCTTTGGTAAATTTAATAGAACGCCACTCCATGCTAATTGCATCAAGCAACAGCAAACGTCCGGTCAATGTTTGCCCTATACCTAATAGCGCTTTAATCGCTTCTGCAGCTTGCGTCGCACCTATTATGCCAACTAGGGGAGAAAATACCCCATTGTCTGCGCAGCGCATTGAATCTTCACTGCCGTCGTCAGGGAATAGACAGGCGTAACAAGGGCTATCTGCTTGGCGAAAATCAAATACCGTGATTTGCCCATCAAAGCCTATGGCAGCGCCAGATACCAAGGGAGTGTTATTTTGCCAGCAGAGAGAATTGACTTGATAGCGGGTTTGGAAATTATCAGAGCAATCCAACACGATATCGGCATCACTGATTAATTGCGCCAGTTGTGATGGGTTAGCTTTTTGCGTAAATGGACAAATATTGACTTCAGGATTTAATGCCTGCAAGGTTTTTTGCGCTGAAATTGCCTTATTCAACCCTATCGATTGCGTTTGATGAATAATCTGTCTTTGTAAATTGGTTAAATCCACCGTATCAAAATCGCAGATGGTCAACTGGCCCACCCCAGCAGCAGCAAGATACATGGCGGCAGGTGAACCTAAGCCTCCAGCGCCTATGATAAGCGCGTGCGACTGTGTTAGTTGTTGCTGCCCCTCATAAGCAATTTGCGGCAAAAGTATATGTCGGCTGTAGCGTAGTAATTGATTATCGTCCATCAGCGCAGTCTATCAAGAATTACCATTCGGTTCATTAGTAGCGGATAAGATAGCCATATTATCTCATCATCAAAGCCGTCTGCTGTGGCCAAATG
>CAYYBG010000051.1:0-8721 GCA_964470195.1 uncultured Methylophilaceae bacterium
CAACCCAATAGCCTTTGAAGACGACTTCTCACTATTAGAGATGATTATCAAAGCAACCCATACATAGCAACTTGTGTTGGGTATTTTTCATTGACTGATTTAGCAAGCTGTATGGATAAAATTGCCCAATCATCAACATAGCTTAGCCATACCAATTAGCCCCTATTGAAAATTCCATTTCATCCCCCATCATCAAATTATTCAAATATAGCTTTTGGGGAAAACGATGAGAATCGACAAATTAACCAGTATGTTTCAACAAGCCTTGAACGATGCGCAAAGTATTGCTGTTGGACGTGACCATCCTAACATCGAGCCACAACATGTTTTGGCTGCTTTATTAGCACAGCAAGAGGGAGGTACAGCCTCACTATTGTCACGTGCTGGGGTCAATTTAGCGCATTTAAAAACTGCGCTGGAGACTGCTTTAAACGATTTAGCTAAAGTGGCTGATAATCGTGGAGAAGTCACGATTTCAAGAGACCTAAATAATCTTCTGAATTTAACTGATAAATATGCACAGCAAGCGGGCGATGCTTATATTGCTAGTGAAATGTTCTTATTAGCTTTGTCTGACGACAAAGGTGCTACAGGGCGTTTGTTAAAACAAGCAGGTCTCAACAAGGCGGCGCTAGAAATGGCGATTAAAGCAGTGCGAGGCGGCACAAGTGTAGATAATCAAGAGGCCGAGGGGCAACGTGAGTCACTGAAAAAATATACATTGGATCTAACCGAACGTGCGCGCCTAGGAAAACTGGATCCAGTGATTGGCCGTGATGATGAGATTCGCCGTGCCATCCAAGTATTGCAGCGTCGAACCAAGAATAATCCAGTATTAATTGGAGAGCCTGGTGTGGGTAAAACTGCCATCGTTGAGGGTTTGGCACAGCGTATCGTGAATGGCGAAGTGCCAGAGAGTTTGAAGAATAAACGTGTGCTGTCCTTGGATATGGCCGCATTGTTGGCGGGTGCTAAATACCGTGGCGAATTTGAAGAACGTCTCAAAGCAGTATTGAAAGAACTGGCGCAGGATGAAGGCCAAACGATTGTATTTATTGATGAGATCCATACCATGGTGGGCGCTGGCAAAGCCGAGGGCGCTATGGATGCGGGTAATATGTTGAAGCCTGCATTGGCCCGTGGCGAATTGCACTGTCTTGGCGCCACTACCTTAGATGAGTATCGAAAATATATTGAGAAAGACGCCGCATTAGAGCGTCGCTTTCAAAAGGTGTTGGTAGATGAGCCCAGTGTCGAGGCAACGATTGCGATTTTGCGAGGCTTGCAGGAAAAGTATGAGTTACATCATGGGGTCGAAATTACCGATCCCGCCATCGTAGCGGCAGCGGAATTAAGTCATCGCTACATTACCGATCGCTTTTTGCCTGACAAAGCAATCGATTTGATTGACGAAGCAGCTTCACGTATCAAAATGGAAATTGATAGCAAACCCGAGGCGCTGGATAAATTAGATAGACGCCTAATCCAATTAAAGATTGAGCGTGAAGCAGTGCGTAAAGAAAAAGATGATGCATCTAAAAAACGTTTTGCCCTGATTGAAGAAGAAATTCAAATACTGGAAAAACAATCTGCTGATTTGGAAGAAATCTGGAAAGCAGAGAAAGCACAAGTCCAAGATTCCACCAGCATTAAGGAGGAAATCGAACGTATCAAACAACAAATGGAAGAAGCCAAGCGGAAAGGCGATTGGCAACAAGTGTCTGAGTTGCAGTATGGTAGGCTACCAGCGCTAGAAGCCCAGTTAAAAAAAGCAGACAGCGAGCAAGACAAGGCTGTCAATACCACTAACAAACTATTGCGCACCCAAGTAGGCGCCGAGGAAATTGCTGAAGTAGTGAGTCGTGCCACCGGTATTCCTGTTGCCAAAATGATGACAGGTGAACGGGAAAAGTTATTGTCTATGGAAGACAAATTACATGAGCGGGTAGTGGGTCAAGATGAAGCAGTAAGACTGGTGTCTGATGCGATTAGGCGATCACGTTCTGGCCTTAGCGATCCCAACCGCCCATATGGATCGTTCCTATTTTTGGGGCCGACAGGGGTTGGTAAAACAGAGTTGTGCAAGGCATTGGCTGGCTTCTTATTCGACTCAGAAGAGCATTTGATTCGTATTGATATGAGTGAGTTTATGGAGAAGCACTCTGTATCTCGCTTGATTGGAGCGCCTCCTGGCTATGTAGGTTATGAGGAGGGAGGTAGTCTAACGGAGGCTGTGCGTCGTAAACCTTACTCTGTGATTTTGCTTGATGAAGTAGAAAAAGCGCATCCTGACGTATTCAATGTATTGTTGCAGGTTTTGGATGATGGACGTTTAACCGATGGTCAAGGTAGAACCGTTGATTTTAAAAATACAGTGGTGATTATGACCTCCAATCTAGGTAGTCAAATGATACAGAGTATGTCGGGTGATGATTATCAGCTGATTAAGCTAGCGGTGATGGGAGAGGTAAAAACCCATTTCCGTCCAGAATTTATCAATCGTATTGATGAAGTGGTGGTATTCCACTCGCTTGGCGCACAACATGTCAGATCGATTGCTGGCATACAATTGCAATACTTAGCGAAGCGCTTGTCTGCAATGGATATGCAATTAAAGGTGAGCGATGCAGCGATGGCTGAAATTGCCAATGCTGGCTTTGACCCAGTTTATGGAGCACGTCCGCTCAAACGTGCTATTCAAAGTCAAATTGAGAATCCATTATCGCGCGAGATTTTGGCAGGAAACTTTGCTGCCAAAGACACTATCCAAGTAGATTGTCGAGCAGGCAAAATGCTATTTAGTAAAGGATAACATCATGACTTTTATAGGCAAACATTCAATCGGCTTTAGCATTATGGTGCCTATACTAATCCTGATGATTTCATTCCTTCTCAGCGCCTGTGCGGTTTCGCCCCAGCGTGAACCGGAAATTCAACGTATCTCAGCAGAGGAGCTAGACAAGTTGCTGCCACCCCCGGTGGCAGCGTTGTCATTAGATGAGCTTGTGCAACTCTCAAAACAAGGGATGAGTAGTGAACAAATCATCCAAAAAATCCAAGAAACTAAAAGTCAGTACGCGCTTACTGCATCGCAATATCTTGAATTAAACAAACAAGGGGTTGATACCAAAGTGCTGGATTATATGCAGACTGCCCATGAGCAAACACTCAAGGCAAACTTTGCAGAGGAGTTGAACAAGCGTGAACAAGCCAAAGCTAAAGAACAAGAGAAACTAAAAAAAGAGTTGCTGTTGCGTCGTAGCTTTCCCTATTATGATCCGTTCTGGCCCGGGCCTTACTGGCGCTATCCTTATGGGCCAGGCTTTTATGGACCAGGTTTTTATGGGCCTGGCTCTGGTTTATTCTATCGGTTCGGTTGGTAATCCTAAGGTAATTTCATGCGACAAAGTAATAGCCAAATTTCCGTGACGACACGCGGTAGACGTCTTTATGACATCACTCCACAAGTACTGCAATGGGTGGTAAATGCAGGTTTTAAAACCGCTATGTTGAATCTATATATTCAGCACACCTCGGCCAGTTTGTTGATTAACGAAAATTATGATCCTGACGTATTGGTGGATATGGAGGCTTTTTTTGCACGTTTAGTCCCTGATGGTGATTCACTATTTATCCATACAGCAGAAGGTGATGATGATATGCCCGCCCATGTTCGCTCGGCTTTGACGCAAACATCGATTAGCATCCCAGTATTGGATGGAAAGCTGGCCCTTGGAACATGGCAGGGAATATTTTTGTACGAACATAGAACAGCTTCACATACTCGTCATGTGCTGTTGCACCTCCAAGGCGAGTGATGTCGCTCCCCATACTCTATTCCTATCGTCGTTGTCCCTATGCCATGCGTGCCCGTATGGCTTTGCGTTACGCCAATATCGCAGTGCAAATCATAGAAATATCCTTACGAGACAAGCCATCTGCCATGCTTCAAGCCTCTCCTAAAGGCACAGTTCCAGTGTTAGTGCTTACTGACGGCAGAGTGATTGAGCAAAGTTTAGAGATTATGGACTGGGCACTTAATCAAACTGACCCATTGAATTGGGCTTATGACAATCAGCCAAGCGTTCAAGATGAGATGCAAAAACTGATTGCCTACAACGATAGCGATTTTAAGGCGGCATTAGATCGATATAAATATCCTGAACGATACCCCGGTCACAACGCAGAAGTTTATCGAGCACAAGGTGAACAGTTCTTACAACAGTTAGAAAATAAATTAAACCAACAAAGATTTTTATTAGGTGAGCGTATTAGTAAAGCAGATATCGCAATTTTTCCGTTTATTCGACAGTTTGCTCGAGTAGATCAGACATGGTTTAACACATCTCCGTACCCCAGATTACAAGCATGGTTATCGCATTTATGTGAATCTGAATTATTTCAGCAGATTATGCAAAAAAACCATGTTTGAACGATGATGCAGACATTGTTTACCAGCCATCGAGGCGCTATACCAAACTGTTCGAAGTGGTTTCTGACGCAGGCGCATCGCTGGCATTCTCGTCAAAATTTAATATGATTTTTTCAGACTGATCAATATCAACATCCACATGGCCTCCGTTAGCAAGGCGACCAAATAACAACTCATCCGCAAGCGCACGACGAATAGTATCTTGAATCAGGCGAGCCATAGGTCTTGCCCCCATCTGCGGATCAAACCCTTTCTTGGCTAAGAATTGGCGTAAAGCATCACTAAAGCTGGCTTCGACTTTCTTCTCATGCAATTGATTCTCAAGTTGCATTAAGAACTTATCCACGACACGTGCAATAACGGTTTCGGATAGCGGAGCAAATGACACAGTGGCGTCTAAACGATTACGGAACTCAGGGGTGAATAGACGCTTAATTTCTGCCATCTCATCACCAGTTGCAGTTGATTGGGTAAAGCCCATCATATTCTTAGACAGAGATTCGGCACCTGCATTGGTGGTCATGATGATAGTCACGTTACGGAAATCAGATTTACGTCCATTATTGTCTGTCAAGGTGCCATGATCCATCACTTGTAACAGAATATTGAAAATGTCTGGATGGGCTTTTTCTATTTCATCCAACAACAATACACAATAAGGATGTTGATTAATCGCTTCGGTTAGCAAGCCACCTTGTTCAAAGCCAACATAGCCGGGTGGTGCACCGATTAGACGTGAAACGGCATGGCGCTCCATATACTCCGACATATCAAAACGTACCAGCTCAATGCCAAGGGTATAAGCCAATTGACGCGCAACCTCGGTTTTTCCGACACCAGTCGGGCCAGAAAACAAGAAGGAGCCGATAGGTTTACCTTGGTTGCCAATTCCACTGCGAGCCATTTTTATGGCAGATGCCAATGATTCGATGGCTTTATCTTGACCGAAAACCACCGCCTTGAGATCGCGTTCCAGCGTTTTCAGTGCATGACGATCATCAGACGATACATTCTTGGCAGGAATACGGGCAATTTTAGAAACGATATCCTCAATCTCTTTATCACCAATGGTTTTCTTTTGTTTGGATTTGGGCAGTATTCGTTGTGCAGCACCTGCCTCATCAATCACATCAATGGCTTTATCGGGAAGATGACGATCGTTAATATATTTGGCTGATAATTCAGCGGCCGTGTGTAAAGCTGCAGCGGTATATTTTACGCCGTGATGTTGCTCAAAACGGGATTTCAGACCTCTTAAAATTTCTACTGTTTCTAGCACGCTGGGTTCTTCAACATCAATTTTCTGGAAGCGACGTGAAAGCGCGTGGTCTTTCTCAAAAATTCCACGGAATTCAAGATAAGTAGTGGCACCAATACACTTTAGTGTGCCGTTGGATAATGCCGGTTTGAGTAAGTTAGAGGCATCCAAGGTCCCGCCACTGGCAGCACCTGCGCCAATAAGGGTATGTATTTCATCGATAAACAATACAGCATTTGGCAATTCAGCCAGTTTTGCCATCACGGCTTTCAGTCTTTGCTCAAAGTCCCCACGGTACTTAGTTCCTGCTAACAAAGATCCCATATCCAAAGAATAAATCACCGCATCCGCCAAGATATCAGGGACTTGTTTCTCAACGATACGACGTGCTAAACCCTCGGCAATGGCAGTTTTACCGACGCCTGCTTCGCCCACCAATAAAGGATTGTTTTTGCGGCGGCGGCACAGAGTTTGTACCACTCTTTCTAACTCCTTATCACGACCGATCACGGGATCAATCTTGCCAGCCAACACTTGTTGATTCAGGTTGATGGTATAGCTATCGAGCGCACTATTGCTAGGCGCGTCGCTGTCGCTCTCGCTGGCATTAGACTCGTTAGCCTTTTGCGGTTGCTCTGAATTCTTGCTGACTCCGTGGGCAATATAATTGACCACATCCAAGCGCGTAACTCCTTGCTGATGCAAAAAGAAAACTGCATGAGAGTCTTTTTCACCAAAGATAGCGACCAACACATTGGCACCATTAACTTCCTTTTTGCCAGACGACTGCACATGCAATATGGCACGTTGGATCACACGTTGAAAACCTAAAGTAGGTTGGGTATCTACCTCATCTTGTCCAGCGACGATAGGGGTGTGTTCATCAATATAGCCCAGTAACTCTTTGCGCAATTTTTCTGTATCACTCCCACAAGCGCGTAAAACATCTGCGGCGGTGGGATTATCTATCATCGCCAGCAATAAATGTTCTACGGTAATCAGCTCATGACGTTTTTGACGCGCGTCCATAAACGCCATGTGCAATGATACTTCTAGTTCTTGCGCAATCATTTTTCCATCCTTAAAAAATACTAAACTGCTTGCATAGTGCATTGCAGCGGGTGTTGGTGCTCACTAGCAAATGCTAGCACCTGGTTTACCTTAGTTTCAGCGATATCATGCGGATATACCCCACACACAGCCGAACCCTCGGTATGTACACGCAACATTAATTGCGTTGCTTGCTCACGACTTTTCGAGAAAAATCGCTGTAACACATCTACCACAAATTCCATCGGGGTATAGTCATCATTTAATAGCAACACACTGTACATTGAAGGTGGTTTTGCCTTCGCCTTGTCGGTCAATAATGCCGAATCATCTTGGTGTTTTATGCCTGCCATCTGAATACCTGTGACAAATGTTATTGTAAGAAAAACATAATCAAAATTACTAGTGACTATAGTCTAAATTTAGTCATTTATATTCATTCTTGATGCGCTTGTCAGCTTGATAGTCTGACGATACGCACGATTTTGACAATTTTATCCTGTGTTTGCAGGATTTCTAGCGCACAGTGATCAATTTTTATACTGGTGCCAGGTTCTGGAATATCCTCAAAACGCTCTAGGATTAAGCCATTCAGAGTTCTTGGACCATCCAGAGGAAAATTAAGCTTAAGTTTTTTATTCAGCTCACGTAAGCTAATACTGCCATCCAATATCCAACTGCCATCTTCCTCTTGATGCATGATACTGGCACGAGTGGGAGATTGGGTGGTGAACTCACCAATAATTTCTTCCAATATGTCTTCGAGTGTAACAAGTCCTTTCAGTTCACCATACTCATCAACCACTAAAGCCAAGCGTTGATGTTTCTCCTGAAATTGTTGTATTTGATTGTACAAAGGTGTGCCAGAAGGAATGAAGTAGGGCTCAATCAGAGTTTCTAAAATGCCATCAAGGCTCAACTCACCATTACGCATTTGATTGATGATCTTACGGATATGTAAGATGCCGATAATATCCTCTTGGCTACCTTGTCTGACTAAAATACGCGTGTGATGACTGCTGTTAATTTGCTGCAACAGCTCCTCCAGTGGAGTATCAATATTCACCGCTTCGATTTGCGTATGTGCGGTCATTACGTCATCCACTGTGGCTGTTTCTAAATCCAAAAGATTAAGCAATATAGCGCGATTTTTTTGTGGGATGTATTGACCTGCTTCACTCACAATCGTGCGAAGTTCATCCGTGGAGATCGCTTGCGTGGCCTCCTTAAAATTGACTTTGATGCGCAGTACTTTCAGTAAACCCCGCACAAATAAATTGGTAAACCAAAGAACAGGATAAAATAATCGAGTGAGTGGATATAACACATAGCTATAACTGAGTGCCAAGCGCTCGGCATGCGCAGCAGCAATCACTTTGGGAGTAATCTCACCAAAAATTAAAATAACCAGCGTCACCACCAAGGTACCTAGCCACAATCCAGTGCTGCCATCCCCCAGCAGACGTTGGCTCATATCACCACTGATAGTAGCAATAGAAACGGCAGCAAAGGTATTACCCAATAAGATAGCGCCGAGCAATAAATCCGTCTTATCTAATAGTAACTGTGCTAAACGTGCGCCGCGATGGCCATCATTGACCAAATGCCTGAGACGATAGCGATTGAGTGCCATCAGGCAAGTTTCAGCGCTGGAAAAAAATGCAGACAGAATTAATAAAAAAATCAGTACTGCAGTTTGAGAGAGTAAAGAAAAATTATCCAAATGGGTTTACAACCGTGAAGAACAATCTCTGAGTTTTATGTGTTGTTAGAAAATTGTCAAGACTGCATTTGTAACAGCTTGGCTTTCGATCACCGCAAAACAAATAACAAGCTTTACTAAGGCTAACACGGTCGATACAGACCAAGCTAACGCAAACTCTTATCAACCTGCAACACCGTTATTCTTGTATACCACCATCAACCTTCAATATCATTCCCGCCCCCCACGGTGGTGCGTGGGAATGAAGGAAATCCCCTC
>CAYYBG010000052.1:0-8706 GCA_964470195.1 uncultured Methylophilaceae bacterium
ACATCATGTGCTCAAGCACATGAGCCACACCGGTTTTGCCATTCACTTCATCTAAACTTCCAGCCCGATACCAAACCTGTGAGACCACCACAGGCGCGCGGTGATCTTCTTGCACAATGAGTTTAAGGCCGTTACTGAGGACATATTCTTTGCTATCTGCGAAAGCGGTAATCGCCACACAACACATTAGCAACGCAAAAAGAATTTTTTTCAATCTATTGATCTCCTGAAAGGCTGCTCATGATAGACAAGCAATATGAATTTGAACACAGGTTTTCAGACTCAATGATAAGCTGGTAAGTTCTGATGATTGATGCATCATTTTACAATTTTTATATATCAATTAGTTATTAAATTATCAATATAAAGTATTTTCAATTATTATTAACTAAGACTAAAGTTCGCACCTAATTTAATTTTTTCCCTAGAAAGTAAAAAAACAACAGCATGAGAAAAATATTTCTAAAAAAAGTCCGAGATCAAATCCGACTCCTTACTTTGGGGTTTATGCACACAGTTTTACTCACGAGTGTATCGGTGTTCGCGGATGAAGGGATGCTAGATACTGCCAAAAATGGTTTTTACGTAGAAAGAAAAAGTTATGGCACTGGCAAAGAAACAGATCCTCCTCGCTACGTTAAACAAGCCAATAAAACATGGTTAAAAGATTACGATGCTTTCGCCGATGTCAATTGGCTAGATATTGGTTTGGAATATCGCGCACGCTTTGAGCATCGAGATCGAGATTTTAGACGTGCCCAAGAAAACTTGGATGAGCCATTATTGCTCAGAACAAGAACTTTCCTTGGTGTAAAGGATATTTTCGATCCTTTGCGCTTTGCCATCGAACTTCAAGACTCGCGCAGAAATATGTCTGACTACCCTCGAGAGTCAGATACTCGGGACGTGAATTATTTGCATGTCTTGCAGGGCTATCTTGAGCTGAATTTTAAAGAAACTGTTCTGGGTAAAGATCCATTAGGCAACGATAGACCAATTTGGGTCAGAGCGGGTCGACATGCTTGGGAAGCAGGCGATCGAAGATTGATTGCCCGTAATGAATGGCGCAATACCACCAATAACTTTTCTGGTTTGCGTGCCAATATTGGTGATAAGAAAAATGATTGGCAATTAGAGCTTTTTGCAGTAAATCCTATTCAAAGATTCGCCAAAGATAATGACGCCATCAACAAATCTCAAGATTTCTATGGCGGTATTTTTAATTATCGCGGATGGTCTAAGGTGGTCACTTTCGAGCCATTTTATTTCTTATTAAAACAAGATGGCGACCAAGTGAAATATGACAATGATGGCAACCCCGCCCAGGCCAGTGCCAAAGTAGACAGAGAGATTCATACCGCTGGTGTGAGAGCTTATGGCGTCATTCCCGGCACAGCGTTCGACTTTGATGGAAGTTACAACAAACAGTGGGGAAAAGTTGAGCGTCTGGTCAGCGGCAATCTAGTTGAAGTCGATCACGATGCACATGCCTACAATGTCGAACTAGGCTACCGCTTTCATCACCCATGGCAACCCCGTTTGAGCGCTTTTTATGGTGTCGCAACAGGTGATCGCAGACCAGCATCGGGAGCCGATACCAGCGATATGCAGCGTTTTGACCGTCTGTTTGGATTTGCGCGCCCTTGGTCAAACGATGACTACATTCAGATGGAAAATATTCGCACCCCTAAACTGCGTGTTGAATTCGACCCCAAACTCAGTTTTTTAGATAACGTGAAAGTGGACACTGGTTTCAGCTGGTACCGTTTGGATAGCGCCTCAGATCGTTGGAATGCAGGTGCCAACTTAACCGACAGAACTGGCAACAGTGGCCGTGATTTGGGCAAAGAGTTTGATTTTCGGGTGCGCTTTCCCATCAATCAATATGCCTCACTTAATATCGGTTATGCCTACTTTTGGGCGGGAGATTTTGTCAAGCAAGCGGTGCAATTACCAAGCAATCAGAATGACCCAAAGCGCGCTGACACATCAGAATTTTTCTACACCGAGTTGAGCTTGTTAGGGTTCTAATATTTGATCAAGCAAGACGTTTAGCCTTGGCTTTTTGCTGACTTTGCAATTCGGCTTGCTCTTGCTCAAGGCGTAAGCGCTCATTGCTGTCATGAATAATCTGACGTACCTCGTTTTTAGCAAATCGAGACAATACATCTCTCACCATAGGTTGGTAGCCAATACCATGGGCTTTGGCAATAAACTTCAAATCCTGTAGTAGTGCTTTGGACAAGCGAATTGAGATGAGTTGTAAATTTAGTTCTTCATCCAGTGCTTGTTCCATCTCTTTACTGGATCTTTTGACATAGGCTTCATCAGCACCGAGGGTTTGATTTTCCCATTCCTGCAAGTCCTTATCGGATAGATCTTGAGTGCTCATTTTTGTCTCCATTTTTTTAATTCAATCAAGCAATTTGACTAGTCATCAAATGCAAATCTGTTATAAATGTCCGCTACCTTATCGCAGGCATCATAGGCGGACTTGATAAAAATATTTTTGCCTTGTTGGACAAATATAATTTTTAACTTTCTCCTATGATTAGTCTCTGCCACAAACCACTGGGTTGGTGGATCAGTCTCATGTTGCTCGCGAGTATCTTGCAACAAACCTCCTATGCGGTTATTAAAACACTCGATGATTTCCTTCTCACTGACTGGTGGCTTTTTAGTCGCAAGCTTAGTCAAAATTTTTGCTGAAATCTTGATTGGCATAAACAACCTTTGAAATTATTGTTCGGTGATATTTATTATTATGATGATTTATTGTATATACAAAAGAAATACAAGTAAATGGTTATTTTAAATTCAAGGCAACATCATTCCAGTCAAAACCCTCTGGCTAAGCATGGCAAATGCCTCGGATTGCGGCTAAAATAGTGGCTTATTCCGAGGCTGTGTCATGTTCAATTTTTTCAAAAAAGATAAACCCGCTAAACCCGCTGAAGTCGCCACTGAACCAGTCGCGAGCGAGGAGGCCCAAGCCGTTGAGCAGGCTACTCCGATAGACACCACTGCCTCTCATCACGAACAATCCTCAGCCACCGAAGCAAGCAAAAGCCAATTATCTTGGACAGAGCGTTTACGCAAAGGCTTATCACGCAGTCGTGAGCAACTCAGCAAACAGCTCAAAGGCATCTTTAGCGGAGGCAAGATTGATGAGGATGTCTACGAAGAGCTAGAAACTATTTTGCTGACCTCGGATGTGGGGGTAAATGCCACAGTAGCCCTGCTTGACGATATTCGTTCCCGAGTAAAACGTGATGCTTTAAGTGATACCAGTCAACTCAAAAGCGCGCTTGAAGACGCCTTATTAGATTTATTACAGCCTCTACAACAACCGCTGGACACCAGCACCCATCATCCATTTGTGATTATGATGGTGGGCGTCAACGGTGCCGGCAAAACCACCACCATAGGCAAATTGGCCAATTTATTCCAAGCGCAAGGAAAATCCGTACTGATTGCCGCAGGCGACACATTTCGTGCCGCTGCACGTGAGCAATTACAGGCTTGGGGTGAGCGCAATCAAGTGCACGTGGTAGCCAGTGAGGGAGGCGACCCCGGCGCCGTGATCTTTGATGCCGTGCAATCGGCCAAATCCAAAAGCATCGATATTGTATTAGCCGACACCGCAGGACGCTTGCCCACGCAACTGAATTTGATGGAAGAAATCAAAAAGGTACAACGCGTGATTGATAAAGCCTTGCCCAGTGCGCCACACGAAGTATTGTTGGTTCTGGATGCTAATACCGGCCAAAATGCAGTGGCACAAGTACAAGCCTTCCACCAAGCGCTGAATGTCACCGGTTTGGTATTAACCAAATTGGATGGCACCGCCAAGGGTGGCGTGATTGCCGCAATCGCCAAACAACAACCTATTGCAATCCGCTATATCGGTGTCGGTGAGCAGTTAGAGGATTTACGTCCATTCCAAGCACAAGAATTTGTCGAGGCATTGATACATGATTAAGTTTGATCAAGTCAGCAAACGTTACCCCGGAAACAGCACCACACTCAGCGATATTTCCTTTGAGATAGAGGCGGGCAAATTAGTTTTTGTCACAGGTATTTCAGGTGCGGGCAAATCCACACTCCTGAAACTGATTGCCGGACTAGAGCAGCCCAGCGCTGGCACGGTATTGATTAACCATCAAAATGTCAGTCATTTAAATCCCTCTGCAGTGCCTTTTTTGCGCAGAAAGTTTGGACTGGTATTTCAAGATCACAAATTACTGTATGACAGAAACTGCTATGAAAATGTCGCCTTGCCACTTTATATCAATGGCATATCCAGCGATGAGGCTGCTGGACGTATTCGCGCAGCTTTGGACAAGGTAGGTTTGTTGAATAAAGAAAAAGTCATGCCCATCACTATGTCGGGCGGTGAGCAACAGCGTCTAGCTATTGCCAGAGCCATTGTCAGTCGTCCAGATTGCCTGATTGCGGACGAACCCACTGGCAATCTAGATGAAGGCTATGCCAATAATATTATGGATTTGTTCTATGACTTTCATCGTGTTGGGGTCACAGTGATTGTGGCCAGCCATCAGGCGCCACAAAATTTAGCGCAAGATCTACAGTCAAAATTACAAATTTTGCACTTAAGTCATGGAGAATTAGTGGCATGAAATCATGGATAGCGCAACAAAAGCAGGTACTCAATTTAGTCATCCAACGCATGCTGGATAAAAAATTATCTTCATTATTGATTATGCTAGTGATAGGCATCGCCTTATGCCTTCCCGCCGCGATGTTTACTGTGGTGCATCAAATACAAAACACATTAGGTGCCAGCGAACATCCTCCAGAAATCAGTCTCTATCTCAAAATGGATGTAGACGAGCCCAGCAAACAAGCCATAGAACAGCATCTCAAGCAACATCCAGAAGTGGCCAAATTCCGTTTTGTCAGCAAGACGACCGCTTGGCAAAGTTTGCAACAACAAAGCACGCAAAAAGAGGCTGCTGACGCACTCAATATCAACCCGCTTCCCGATGCCTATTTTGTGATTCCCAAGCATATCGATAGCGGCCGTATCCAGAATATGCAAAAGGAGATGCAAAGCTGGCACGGCGTGGATGTTGCACAACTTGATTCGAAATGGTTAGCGCGTTTAAACACCATATTAGCCTTAGCCAAAAATGTCAGCTATTTGATGATGTTGTTATTCTCAGTAGCTCTGCTAGCCGTAATAGCCAACACTATCCGCCTGCAATTCGTTACCCATCAAGCTGAAATTGAAGTTAGCAAATTAATCGGGGCAACCCCATGGTTTATTCGCCGTCCCTTTCTGTATGCAGGCACGCTTTATGGCCTAGGCGGTGCGGTATTTGGCTATCTGTTATGGTTAAGCGCAGTGCTCATGTTTAACTTATCCATTGCAGAAATCGCTGATTTATACGCCAGCCAGTTTCATCTATCCTTGCCCGGCATCACAGCACTCATGCTATTGCTTGTTACTGGAGGCTTGTTGGGATGGCTAGGTGCTTTTGCCTCGATACAGCGTTCTTTAAGCTATTTTGAATCACAATGAATGAAGGCTATGGTCATTCGCAACGATACTGGCACCTCCGCGTAGATCGTATTTTTGCGCGAGCCCTCGCTTTTTCTCTATTACTGCATGGACTGGTGATATTTGCATGGTTTGCCAAAATCAAGCCCAAGCCATTGGACATCACCATCAAAACGCTGGATGTGCGCTTGATTCCACTCAGCAATAGCAAACCCAGCCCCCCTGAGCCGACAACACCTTTGCCAGCAGACCCCCCCGCAAAAAGCCCAGTCAAGCCAGTTAAAAAAATCCAACCTGACATAAAAAAATTGATCACCAGCGTGCAAAGCCATGAACGCATCTTGCCCGACAAACCCAAAACCGAAGAAAAACCACCATCAGACAATCCTATCAAAAAAGAAATCACGCCAGCCAACGATATGCTGGCCTATCTAAACGCTCGCAGACAACAACGCCAAGCCCAAGAAAAGAGCGACAATCCGCCAAGCCAAGAGACCAGCATTCAAGATAGATTAGTCCCAGAACAAAAACGCGATGAGGTGATCGCGCGTAATTTGCAACAAGAAGGCACCAGTGGACTGTTTCAAATCCGAGAAATTGTCGGTGACAGCGCGCAATTCTCATTTCGTGGCTGGCAACAAAATGGCAGAAATACCCGCTTTGAGATTATCAACGTATTGGCAGGGCCAAACGAGCGGATAGAACGCGGAGTGGTGCGAAGAATGATTGCCATCATTCGTGAACACTACAGTGCGGATTTTAATTGGCAGTCACAAAGATACGGCCGTGTGATTGTGCTATCGGCCAGACCCGAGGATAACAAAGCGCTTGAGGATTTTTTGATTCAAGAGTTTTTCGCTTTATCAGTGCCTTAATGCCATTCCAAGTCGGGCTGCTTAGCGCGCATCCAAAACAGTGCCAACATGGAAACCAGCGCGGCACCAGATAAATACCAACCTACCGCCGCCAAACTAAAACGACTGGCTAAGTAAGTCGCAATAAAAGGCGCAAAAGATGCGCCTAAAATGCCCGCCATATTAAAAGCAACACTGCAACCGGTATATCGAACTTGGGTAGGAAATAGTCGCGCCAACATCGTGCTCAATGGCCCATAAGTCATCCCCATAGCCCCCATCCCCAAACATAAAAATAAGATCACTTGAGTGGTTTGTGACGAGGCAAACAAAGTCCCGAAACCCCAACCCAGCAAGCCGATAGACAGCAAGGCAATAGACTGAATTAAGAAAGCACCATATTTGTCGGTCAGCCAAGCAGAGATTGGGATAAAAATCGCCAGCGCCAATGCAGACCAAAGCTCAAAACGCAAAAATGCTGCGCGACTAAAAGCCATTTGGCTAGTAGCCCAACTCAAAGTAAATACCGTCATTAAATAGAACAACACAAACGCACTCAGCGCCAACAAAGTCCCCATCCACAAGGCTGGCATATGAAAGCGTATGGTGTGCAGAACGGGAATTTTGACAGGTTGCTGCTGTTGACGGAAACGCCAAAACTCAGCGGTCTCATGAAGGTGAAGCCTGACATACAAACCCAAGATCACCAACAATGCACTCAGCAGAAAAGGGATACGCCAACCAAAACTCATCAACTGCGCTTCAGATAACTGCTCCGTCAGGATTAAAAACATGCCGCCCGATAAAATAAACCCAATCGGCGCGCCCAGTTGTGGAAACATACCAAACCATGCGCGTCGATGCGCTGGCGCATTTTCTGTCGCCAACAATACAGCACCACCCCACTCCCCCCCGAGACCCAGGCCTTGCCCAAAACGACATATCACCAACAACAAAGGCGCCCAGATACCAATGCTGGCATAAGGTGGCAACAAGCCAATCAGCACAGTAGACAAACCCATGGTCATCAAAGCCAGCACCAGAGTCACTTTGCGTCCTAGTTTATCGCCAAAATGACCAAACAACGCCGATCCCAAAGGACGAGCAAAGAAAGCCACCGCAAAAGTCGCAAAAGATTGCATCAGTGCAGCATGGCTATCGCCCTCGGGAAAAAATAAAGCAGGAAAAACCAAAACCGCTGCATTGGCATAGATATAAAAATCAAAAAACTCAATGCCAGTGCCTATCATGCTGGCGAATAAGATTTTTGCGGCAGAGTTTTGCGGTTGTGCTTGAGAAGTGGCAGTCATCAATGGCGCGCTATCGAAAAAAAGACGAAAAAGGGTAACATGCTGCAGCCTAAAATCCAATGCAAACAGTCAAGTACCTCACTGCCGTCATTCCCGCATAGGCGGGAATGACGGCAGTGGAAAGCGGCTATGACGAAAACTACTCCCGTGTTATGGGGAGGGTTTGTGTAAGTTGATGCTAAGGGAAAATCCTGAGGGAAAATCTTAGTTAAATCACCATCACGTTTTGTTGGATAAGCAGTTGTGCCGCCGCAGTGTTGTGGTTGTAAACATCATAGTTGATACCAGCATTCATCACGGTCCCAGTTACTTTCGTCCAATCAGCCATCATAATATCGACATTGTCATTAGCGCCACCCGTGATAGCGAGTTGATGTCTAGCTACCGAGCCACTCAATGCAGTACCGCTCGCCACATTGTTCCAACCATTTCCTGTATTAAACAAATTCAAGCCTGTCATATCCAGCACATCAGCCAAGCCCAAAGTGAGGGTATTGGCAGATGTGTCCATCGCTAAATCAATGCGCTCGATGCTAGTGATGCGACTGCCATCTGTGCTAGCGCCACTATTGCTAATAGTAGTGAAATCGAGATTAGCGCCATCTGTGAGGCGTAAAGTATCCATGCCACTGCCGCCATCAATGCGGGCTAACTGACTCAGCGTGATGCCAGAAACATCGATGATGTTGCTAGGCAATGAAACGAGTGCGCTGATATTGCTGGGATTGACCACCAACACATCGTTGCCAGCACCACCATACAGCACATCAGCGCCACCGCCACCAGTGAGGGTGTCATCGCCTGCACCACCGAGCGCGATTTCAGCGGCAGTCGTGCCTGTCCAACTGTCATTGTTTGAGGTGGCAATGTTGCTGATGGTCAATGAGGTATTGGCATTGCTCCAAGTGTCTGCTGACAATAAATTGATTGGCGCAGTGTCAGTTTTTCCAAATACCACATAACTGCTGAACTGAGTTAATTTTTTGTACCAGGTGTTGAGAGAGGATAGACTCATCAA
>CAYYBG010000053.1:0-8041 GCA_964470195.1 uncultured Methylophilaceae bacterium
GGCACCATCCACACAACTGTTATTGAATATCTACACCTTCAACACCGACTGTTTTTTTTTATTTCCTCTCTAGTTTGACTGATTGACTGCGACAAATATTCGAATAATATATTCCTAAAGAGAAGTTTTCCTATTAGATTTCGGGAGACTTTCCCTAGCCTGATTGGTGTCTTTTGATTAAGAATAAATTCCCTATTTTTAACACGGATATTTCTACTCATGGCTACGATAAAAGTGAATTTAAAGAAATCCCAGAGTTACAGTAAAACTGATGCCACTGCAAGTGATTTTCTTACACTGACCACCAAAGGTGGTACAGGAACAATTTCAGTCAATGATGGAACCAATACTTTTAAAATACAAAGCAATTCAGATGCGCAAAGTTTTACTGGGGGGCATGGAAACGATACCTTTATCATTTCTACTACAAAATTAACGAATGTCGTCATCGATGGAGGCACTAGTCAGACAACAGGTGATCAGGCGATTACAGCGAGAGTAGCTGGTGCGGGAGAGATTACTTCGGCAGCACAAAATGCCAGCGGTTACGCTGGAGTCAACTTTATTACTTACACTGGTGCATTGCCAAACAACACAACTTACAGTGATATGAAGTTTGCCATAGCAGCAAGACCAACTTCAGCTACATCATTTAATCAAATCACAACAGTACTTGACCAATCAGCAACTTCACTGAGAGACACGATTAGATTTACCAAGTCAGGGGATTTTTCTACAGGATTGAGTTTTTCCAAAATCGAAAAGATTGAACTTGCTAATGGGGTGACCATTAGACTTAATGCAAGTCAGATTTCTGCTAATAATAGTTCATTAGAGGTCGGTTCAATCAGCCCTGCAACACAGTTTTACGGAACTACGGGAGGTAAGACGGAAACAGTGTATGTTTATTTATGGTCTGACGCTCCAGCAGATGACGATGATGATGATGGTCCAACTGGAACTATTATCGATCCTCTAGTAGGTAAATCTTACTATAACGTTGCTTTCCAACTTGACGATTTTCATTTAGGCACACTTGGTCGTAATGGTATTAGATTGGTGTATGACGCACATTACGGATCAGGCCTTGAGCTGAGTTCATATGCAAGATTTGACGGTTCTCAAGACAGCGAGACATTTTATGGTGTTGAAGGAGCAGATAATGTCGATGGTAGATTGGGTAATGACACGATACTTACTTATGCTGGTAATGACTACATCAAGGGTCAAGGTGGGGCCGATACGATTATTGCAGGAAAAGGTAATGATCTAATTCAAATCGGAAGTTTTGGTTCTGGTGTTGCTGGAACAAGTGGCAAAGGAGATGATGGTCTTGCTGAGTGGGTTTCGGGCGACTATGTAGATGGCGGAGCTGGATTTGATATTCTTAGAATTACCACGGGCATAGGAGCTACAGATGCTAGCGATGGTAGATTGGTATTATCGGATACAAATATAAAAAATATCGAAAAAATTGAGGTAGGTGCAGCTGTCAGTAAAGATGCGGATGAATCTCAATACCAGTTCCAAACGGATGAAAATTGGCGGTTAAATAAAGACGGTACGGTTAGCAATACTAGCGTTGCCAATGGAGGGAAATCTGGAAATAGTATCGACAATGTTGTGATTGATGCTTCGGGTGTTACTAAAAAAGGAATGATCTTTGAAGGTAATAAAAATATTCAAACATTCAAAGGTACTACGCAGGCTGACACTTTTATTGGTAATGGAGGCATCGATGATTTAGATGGTGGCGCTGGTGCAGATAAGTTTGTTTATCAAACCATTCGAACCTATGCCTCAGATCTTGTTGCTGGAACGATAAATTATGTTGCGACGGATCGAGCACTCATCTCATCTGATGCAGATTTGATTCGTAATTTTGTAACGGGTGTTGATAAGATTGAATTTAGAGTTGAGGCAACCACTGCCTTAGAAGACACCTTTGATTCTTTGGTCACTTTAACTAAAGGTAACTTAACTTCTACCAATGTCAGTATTGGTACTTCAGGCGCAGCAGTTGATGCAGATGACTTCATTATAGTAGATACCGACTTCCTTGGTGGAGCAAAGGTTTATTATGATGCAGAAGGCTCTGGAGCTGGGACTGCGATTGAAATTTGCCAGCTCATAGGGGTGAGTGCTGTATCTGCATCAGACTTCTCGCTTGCTTGGGTTAGCAATTTCTGATGCATTAAATCATGCTTGTTTTAACCAGCAGTTGCTATCACTAATGAAAGGCCACTTTTAAAGTGGCCTTTTTGATATGGTAGAAAAGTGATGTATTTTGCTCAGTTACATGTCATCAATGACGTCAATGGATATATGCGATGGATGGATGTGCCATTAAAAAAGTCTAGGGATGATGGCCAGCAGCACAGATGCTATTTGGTTTGTTTGATGACTTTATCGGTGATATCAATCTTTGGCCCGATATAAGCGCCTATATTATATAAAATCAGGTCATAGCCCTCTTTATCACCAATGGCGTTAATGGTTTGATTGATACTATTTTGAAAGTTATTAATCTCTTCGCGTTTGCGCAGTTCAAAATCTTCATGCTGCTTGGAGCGACGACGATCAAGGTCAAGACGTTGACGTTGTAAATCACGGCGTTTGTTTTGCAAAACAGTGGCAGATAAGCTGGTGGCTTCTTTTTCTAAAGCAGCTTCCTTGTCTGATAATTGTTTGTCGATTTTTTCTAGTTCTGCATTGCGCGGTTTGAATTCGTTCTGTAATTTTTTTCCGATATCCAATATCTGCTGAGACTGCATAATAGTTTTCATTTGCACATAGCCAACCTTGGGCTCAGCAAGGACTGCCATTGAAACTACAAGCAATAGCGCGAAAAGTGCATTTTTTTGAGTGTTAAGCAATGTGGTTTCCTTCGGAAGATTCAGTTGCTTAGGATATTATAAGCGAAATTTTTATGTTTAAAGTGGCTTGTTAACCAATCTATTCGCTTGTTTGGCAATTTAAGGAAAATGTCATTTATGTCTCTGCGTTGCATTGCAATTATCTTGAGTATCTTGTTGCTGAATGCTTGTGCACCATCTGCCCCAGCAGTGAAAGGTAAAGTTGTCCCAACCCAGCGCGACAGTAATTCAATTAATCAATTAATGAAGTCAGACCTCGATCGTGTGGCCGATTTGGAATTGCGAGAGAACACTCAAAGTTTACGTACCTTGATGACAAAGATGTATAAGCGTAATCCGATTGAGCTGAAAAAAAGTACCTCTGATAGCGTGGATAAGATGGTGGACTGGGTGTTTGAAGGGGATCATGGTTGGAATTTTGATATGCTGAATAATGCCCAAGATTTGGATGCTATGTATATGGCATTTAAGCCTGAATATAAGGGCGACCGAGTGTTAGCATTTATTGTCGGGATTCAAACCATGATGATTAAGGCGCGTGGCAATAAGACCGAGTTTTTTATCACTGATAGTGTCGATCCACAAAGTGTTTATAACACAGCAAGAAATATTGAGATTGCCGCTTGGAAGCTTGCCAATACCAGAGACGAAAATGGTAACCTATATTTTTTGACCAACGAAATGCAGGCTGGTAAAGACCAAAATCTATCGTTTGAGCGTGAAATTGGAAAAATAATTGGACGTACGGACCTTTATGCTGAGGTATTGTCAGAGAGATCGCAAAGAGGTTTGACTAAATTTACCCAAGGCGTAGCCAGCAAATTTTTTCTGCCTATCAGCATCCCATTTGCCCCCTAATACTCGTTATAATTTAAGCATCAGCCCTCGTAGCTCAGTGGATAGAGCATCCCCCTCCTAAGGGGAGGGTCACACGTTCGATTCGTGTCGAGGGCGCCATCTAAAAGTACTTTAAAACTTCGCAATACAATTTTCTTTGCTATCGCGATGAATGCTTGCATCAAACAGTTCAATCTATATTTTTGCTTTCTAGCTCTTCCCATCTGCTCATGCTATTTAACAACGTCTCATCTAATTCGGTTAACTTAATTTGCAGTGCTTTGGCTTGTTCTAAATCCGATTTATAAGTATCAGGGTTGGCTAAGGTTGTATTAATCGACGCGATTTCTGCTTCTATCGCCTCGATTTTGTCTGGTAAGGTCGCTAATTCCAATTGTTCTTTATAGCTTAATTTTGTTTTAGCAGCTTTTGTCGTTGTTTTGCTTGATTTTTGCTCAGCTGTTTTTGCTTTTGGGGCAGCGTTGAGGGCGTTGGTGCGTTGTTCCGTAAAGCGTAACCAATCGTCGTAGCCACCACCAAACTCGGTGAGTTGACCATTGCCCTCAAATACAATGACTTGGGTCACAGTGTTTTCTAGAAATTCACGGTCGTGGCTGACCAAAAATAGCGTGCCGGGAAAGTCTTGCAATAAGCTTTCAAGCAGCTCTAGCGTATCAATATCTAAGTCGTTGGTGGGTTCATCGAGCACTAACAAATTAGAGGGGCGAGCAAATAGGCGTGCTAGCAATAAACGATTGCGTTCACCGCCAGAAAGTGACTTTACCGGTGAGCGTGAGCGTTGAGGGGGGAATAAAAAGTCTTCCAAGTAGCTGATGACGTGCTTTCTTTGGTTGCCGAATTGGACAAATTCTGAGCCTGGGCTAATGGTGTCAGCAAGCGTCGCCTCCTCATCTAGTTGAGCACGCATTTGGTCAAAATAGGCAACATTTAAATTGCTACCACGTTGAATGGTGCCTGAGTCAGCTTCTTCTTCGCCCAATATCAGCTTAAGAAGCGTGGTTTTGCCAATGCCATTTGGGCCAAGCAGGCCGATACGATCGCCACGCATAATCCGGGTTGTGAAGCCATTTATTAGTGTGTAGCCCCCGTAGGCTTTGATGACCTTATCTAGTTCAGCCACTAGCTTGCCTGAGCGCTCGCCAGCATCTAATGATAGTGTTACGTTGCGTTGACGTTCCCGTCTTGCTAAGCGTTCTAAACGTAATTTTTCCAATCGGCGCACACGACCTTCGTTTCGGGTACGACGTGCTTTGATGCCTTGGCGTATCCATGCTTCCTCTTGCGCTAGTACTTTGTCGAATTTGGCGGCATGGGTTGCCTCCACAGCTAATAAGGTCTCTTTTTTGATGAGGTAGTTTTCGTATGTTCCAACAAAATCTGTTAAATTGCCGCGATCTAGCTCAACAATACGGGTCGCAAGACGATTTAAGAATCGTCTGTCATGGGTGATAAACAACACAGCGCCATTAAAGTTAAGCAGTAGCTCTTCCAGCCATTGAATGGCTTCTAAATCTAGATGGTTGGTGGGTTCATCCAACAGTAATACTTCGGGGTTTGCTACCAATGCACGCCCCAGCGCAACGCGCTTGCGCCAGCCACCAGAGAGTGAGGAAATAGGCGTGTCAGGATTCAAGCTAAATTTACTTAAAACGGTTTCTACCTTAGTCTGCATAGCCCAGCCATCTTTGACATCAAGCTCATGTTGTAGCTTTTGCATGCGTTGCATCAGCCCATCAATATCGTCATCTGCCGCCCCCATTGCATGCGTGACTTCATGGTAGTCCACTAAGATTTTCTGCATCTCACCAAGACCTTCGGCCACAGTTTGAAAAATCGTATGGTTGGGGTCGAGCACTGGCTCTTGAGGGACATAAACAATGCGCACAGAAGGTGCACACCATACCTGACCATCATCAAGCTTGGCTTCTCCTGCGATGACTTTGAGCATGCTGGATTTACCAGCGCCATTGCGGCCAATCAAGCCGACACGTTCGCCAGGGTCTAGTTGGAATGAGGCTTTATCCAACAAAGCGTGGTGACCAAAGGCGAGCGATGCGTTGTCTAGCGTAATGTGAGGCATGAATGTTTTCTAATCAATTGGCACTTTTGCCTAGCATAGCGCGTATTTGCGCCATGCGTTCCTTGCCTAGTTGTTTGCTTGCGGCAGGGTCTGCGCTTGGGTTGCCAAAATGGCGAACATCATCAGCAGGCATTTCTGACAAAAAACGACTTGCTTCACACACTTCTACTTCGCCGGCACGCTTACGCTTTTGACACCAAGAGATATTCAGCGATTTTTTAGCGCGGGTAATGCCCACATACATCAGTCGCCGTTCTTCTTCGACCTTGTCCTGATCGATACTTTCGCGATGGGGTAATATGCCTTCCTCGACGCCGACTAAAAATACATGACCATATTCCAAACCTTTGGCGGCGTGCAAAGTTGATAGCTTGACTGAGTCCAGCTCGCTATCACTTTTGTCTTCTAACATACTCATCAGTGCCACCATCTGGGTGAGGCTCAGCAAATCACGTGCTTGGCCATCATCATCGATGGCTTTACGAGCAAGCCACTGAATAAACTCGCTCACATTTTTCCATTTAATTTCCGCCTGACGTGGTTCTTCACTATCATATAGATAGCTTTCATATTGAATCCCATCCAGTAGTTGTTGTAACACCTCAGCGGCTGGATCTTTACTGGCACGTTGTTGAATGCGTTGAATAAACTGACAAAACATGAGTAGGTCTTCTAATTGGCGTGCTGCCAACTCAGCTTGTAGGCCTGCTTCAAATGCAGATGCGAATAAGGACAGTTGATGTTGTTTGGCATAATCACCAAGACGTTCCAGCGTGGTGTTTCCTATGCCTTTTTTAGGGGTAGTCGCAGCACGAATAAATGCGGGGTCGTCATCCTCGTTGTATATCAGTCTCAAATAACTGACGATGTCTTTAATCTCAGCCTTGTCAAAGAATGACTGCCCACCAGAAATGCTATATGGAATTTTGTGATTACGTAGGTGTTGCTCGAGCACTCGAGCTTGATGATTGCCACGATACAAAATTGCGTAATCACCATATTGGGTTCTATACTCGAATTTATGCGCCATTAATTTCATGACAACAGACTCTGCCTCATGCTCCTCATCTTGCGCTGCACTGATTTGAATCACATCCCCGATGCCGTGTTCACTCCATAGTTTTTTTTCAAATAACTTGGGATTATTGGCAATCACATGATTGGCAGCTTTAAGTATGCGTGCGGTAGAGCGATAGTTTTGTTCCAGTTTGATGACTTTTAATCGTGGATAGTCTTGAGTGAGTTGATGCAAGTTTTCAACATTCGCCCCACGCCAACCGTAGATAGCTTGGTCATCGTCACCAACCGCTGTAAAGCGTGCTTCTGGACCTGTCAGCAATTTCACTAGGCGATACTGACATTGGTTAGTGTCTTGGTATTCGTCGATTAACAGATATTTCAGTTTGTTTTGCCATTTATTCAAAATTTCACGATTCTGTTCAAATAACTCAACAGGTAGTTTAATTAAATCGTCAAAATCAACCGCCTGATAAGCCTTCAATGTTTGTTGATAGCGATGATAAAGCTTAGCGGCAGACGTCAAGCTCTCATCCTGTGCTGAGGCGCTGGCTTGATCAGGAGAAATAAAGGCATTTTTCCATTGAGAGATTTGCCATTGCAGACGGCGCAACAGCGATTTATCAGTGGTCGCTAAAATATCCGCCAGAATTTTATAGCTATCGGCGGCGTCAAGAATAGAGAATTGATTTTTATAGCCTAAATGTGTGGCCTCTTGTCGCATAATTTGCATGCCCAAGGAATGAAAGGTGGCAATCGTTAAACCTTTACTTGTTTCTTTATCCAAGCCTTGGCTGACGCGCTCTTGCATCTCTTTAGCTGCTTTATTAGTAAAAGTAATCGCTGCAATTTCTCGCGCTTGAAAACCACACTGCTGAATCAGATAAATGATTTTTTGTGTAATAACGCTCGTTTTTCCGCTGCCAGCCCCTGCCAAGACTAGCAAAGGGCCGTCAAGGTATTTGACCGCTTCTCGTTGTTGGGTATTAAGTGGGTGTAACATGAGTTTTCTTAAACATAGTAAGGTGGCATCAAGATAAATGCAGGCGCTATTTTAGCGGAGAGTACTCGTGTTTATTAGCGCGATGATTAAAATAAGTTGCATGGTGCCTTTGTCTAACAATGCTAAAGGTACTTCAACAAATACAAATTGCTAAGTGAACTGAGTTAATTTTTTGTACCAGGTGTTGAGAGAGGATAGACTCATCAA
>CAYYBG010000054.1:0-3814 GCA_964470195.1 uncultured Methylophilaceae bacterium
ACTTCGAAAGCGGCACCAGTAAATCTTCCGCATATGAATTTGCCATCATTAGATTAATGAATAGGAATGCAACGTATTTCATGAATACAAATAGAGTATTGGGTTTACTTGTAAGATTCTATTTCAGTGAAATGAATACGATTTCGGTTCGCGGGTTTTGCAGGCCCCACTCACCTTTCGGCTGTACCTGAGCGGACTTACCCACCATTTGGAATTCAAAGCGGACTGCGGGATATTGCTTTAAGTATAAAAACCCTTTTCCTCTGACTGTTTCAGAGGGCAGTCCATTTAAAACCTGTTGAAATTCCTCTTCTGAGATTGCCTTAGTAGCGGTGTAATTCCAACTTCTGAATAACGCATTTGCATTGGTACTGATGGAGTCTTCATTACCGACATAGTGAGCCCTCTGCTTTGTGCCTAGCAAAAGGTCAAGATTTAGGATTTTTTGATAGTCCTCAATAATCACCGCATCTGGATTTGCATCCCGAATGAATTTCATCGCCCGAGCGATATTTTCACTCGATGCCTGCTGTATTTTTGTTGGCATCACTATGCCAGAATACCGTAATTGTGCCTTGATTAAACCGAGCTCTGCCGGCTTATATGAGTCGATGTTTACACAATCTAGCATCGAAATCACTAGCTCTAGGGATGCATATGGGCGCATCGCTTCATCTCCTAGAATCTTAGCAATTTCTCCCGGGTTTGCAACACCAGAAGCTTCTACAATGATGGCCTCTGGCTTTTCATCGCGCTTCATGACTTTTAAGATGGCGCTTTGCATTCCCATTGCCATCGAGCAACAAATACAGCCGTTTTGCAGGGCAATAATGTCATCGGCTGCACCTTCAATCAAACTGGCATCAATATTAATGGCGCCAAAATCATTGACGAGTACTGCCAGCTTTCGGCCATTTGCCTCGGATAGGAGTTGATTGAGGTAGGTAGTCTTACCAGACCCCAAATAACCACCAATCAAGATGATGGGTATCGGCAGTGAAGTTTGTCCTTGCACTAAAGACACAAGTACGACTTATGCAGTTACCGGTCTTCTAATTGGCTTTCCAGGCCTTGCCTTCGTATCCAGTTCACCGTTATCAATCACTGGTGTTCCATTCACGATCACATAAGACATACCAGTTGAGGTCAGCGTAGGATCAACATATGTTGACTTATCCTCGACCTTATCTAAATCAAATACGATGATATCGGCATCGGCGCCCACTTTAAGGCGTCCCTTGGATGCCATTTGTGGAGTTGATTTTTCAAGGGTTTGTGCTGGAATTAAAGCCATCTTACGAATTGCCTCCATCAACGAAAGCTTTTTCTGATCACGCACATACATCTTGATGAATTTTGCATAGCAGCCGCTGCTTCTGGGATGCGCATAAGCGCCCTCAGGCAGTGGCCAGACTCCGTCTTCAATCAGCTGATCATTGCTAATTAACTGCCAAGGCACAGCATCACTTCCAATCGACGAATTAGGCAATAAATTTGATTGCGCCAATGCATCGGCATCAACCTGATTTGATTCAGGGCGTAAGAAATGGCAAACAATCAGGTTACCTGGATTGTCTTTTTGCATCGCTGGCATGGTAGTGTCATCGAGTGGCTTACCTAAAAACTCAACGTCGGAGGACTGAATGTTTCCCATGCGTCCGCGCCAGTTATCCTGCCTCAAAAACTGGGAGCCCACTGGTGCAGATAATGCGCCGTATGGATAGGATTCCACCGTTAAATTGGCCCCATTCTTCCTGGCATTGGTAATTAATTCGCATATGTCGCCAATATCGCGAAGCGATGAACTATTTAAATGGCAGATATGCATATGAGCGCCTGGATTGAAAGAGAGTCCAATCAACTCCTCAATTGCCTCAAAGGAACTCAAGGGTTCTTCTGTACTCATATAGCGAACATGGGTAAACGTAGGTACGTCATACTTTTTGGCTAGCTCGGCAATCTTGTAGTATTCCTTGCGCCCAATGGCTGGTGCGTAGCCGTAGTTACAGCCAATCCCAATCCCGCCCTCTTTTAGCCCTTGCTCCACTAATTCCAGCATTCTTTCTAATTGCGCATCGGTCGCCAAATCTAATTGCCATTCTGGCTTAGCAAACGAACCCAAGTACCAACCTACGTCTGGGCTTGGATTCTCACCTTCAATAGCGGCAATTCGACCCATCAGCGCAGACGAAGAAACGCCATAATTCAGTGGTCGGCCACCCTGTTTGGCATAGAGTGCATAGGTCTCTGCTACTGGCAGATCGCCAAGCTCCAACTCTAAGGCAGTGGTTACGCCATCAAATGCCTGCATCCAATTGCCAGCAATTTGAACCATGGAGTGGGAATGTAAATCAACAAAGCCGGGCGATACGTATTGACCTGTTGCATCAATCACGCGGGTACCCTCTAATGAATCTTTGGAGATGGCTGCAATTTTGCCATCAGTCACGCCGATATTTCCTGGGCCATCCCAACCGGAATCAGGGTCCACTATGTGGCCATTTTGAATGACTAAGTCGTATTTAGAATTTGCCATGGTAATTTTCTTTCTATTTGCTAGGATCAGAATTGGTATTGGTTCTTCATAAAACTAACGTACAGACTACATTTACTAAATTGTGACTGAGATGGTTGATGACTCTTAGGATATTTTTTTGTAGACTTCCCTCAAAAAATCGTCCGAGCCATCAGTGAATAATCCAGCCAAATAGATCACATTGAGACCATTAATCGCTCTTCGGTTTTTCCAGTCTCAGTAAATGTCCTGAGAGTCCTGCTCTTACACCAAATACAATGGAAGCCGTTCGCAGAGCAAGAACCGTTACAAAGCCTAATGCCTGTGCCAGTAGGCCAGGCCCCTGAAAGGTGATGATTAGTGCATAGACCAAAGAACCCCCCAAAGCCGCTGTGGCATAAAGCTGTCCACCGGAGAGGATCATTGGCTTCGTATTGGTAAGTACATCTCGAATTACTCCGCCACCTGTTGCAGTTACCATTCCCATAAAGACAGCTACAACAAAGGGGGCGCCGTGGATAAGTGCAATATGGCATCCTATTACTGCAAAGGAACTCAAGCCAATTGCATCTAACCAAACAATGCTTCGATTATTATTTTTCTTCAGATCAATAAAGAAAAAAGCGAAGATAGAGGCAGCCACACAGAGTATTAATTCAGTAGGATCGGTCGTCCACCAAACCGTACGCCCTAACAGCAAGTCACGCAAAGTACCGCCGCCGATACCTGTAATCGTACCAATCAAGATATATCCCATGATATCCATCTTATGACGACCAGCAGTCAGTGCACCGCTAATAGCAAAAACGACATCCCCCATATAACTTATACCTAAAATCGTAGGAGAAACGGGGAGATTAATGTTATCCATAGCGATATTTTCTTTGAAAGAGAATCATACAACAACACAGACTTAAATTCATCTATAGTGAATAGCTATTTTAGAATCCTGCGAATCCCTACGAAAGCACCTGAATTTGTAATAACACCTCCCCCCACTATATCTGGTGAGGGCTTACTATCTGGTGTACCCACCAGGACTTGAACCTGGGACCAAAGGATTCCGGTTTGTGATAGTTTTCTAATTCCCTGGACTATACCTTCACCATATCAATTACTTGACTTAGGTGGGTGCCGTCTAGTCTCTACACCTTCAAAGTAATTTCCTACTCCGCTTGGCTCGGCGTTGGCATGGATATTTCTTTCTTTAGTGTTCATCGAATTTTACACCATTCACACAGCAGCTTTAGCTATCTGGTGCACAACTTTTGCCAACACTTCGTTGCTCCAACGTACCTT
>CAYYBG010000054.1:3914-7516 GCA_964470195.1 uncultured Methylophilaceae bacterium
CTTTAGCTATCTGGTGCACAACTTTTGCCAACACTTCGTTGCTCCAACGTACCTTACAGTTGCATTATTAAATTAAGTTCATTAAGGCTAAGGTTTCCTTAATAACCTGGTTACTGCCATCATTAAAGAGCATCGGCGTTTGAAAATGATTGTGATTGGGAATGCGGTAAGCACCTGCAAGACGACTATAGGATTGCAACTTAGTTGCCCAGTCACCCGACTGCATTTGCATATATGGGCTTTCATCGCCCCCACAAGTAACAATGACTGGGCAGTTCACGTTCTGAGGAAAGTTTACTGGACTAAAGTCTTTTATTTCCTTTGGGGTCAGCCTTAGGAACTGCTGCCTCGAGGAAAGCGATACAGGGTAGAGATCAGTCCATCCACTCAGAATGGATCCGCCCTTAAAAAGGTTGACCGGTAACCCTTGTTTTTTCCATTCGGTAACTAGCATCATATTAGCTAAATGACCGCCCGAAGAATGTCCCGAAACATATAGCTTATTTTGATCTCCGCCGAATTTCTTAGCATTTTTATAAACCCACGCTACAGCACTTCTAGCTTGAGTAACTAAACCCGTCATTGTATTGGGCGGAATATTGTCAAAGCCAACCGAGATAAAGATTGCGTTAGCCATTAAGAAAGGTACGGCTTGTGTTGAATAGCTATCTTTACTACCAAAGGTCCATGAGCCGCCATGAAAGAAAATCATGATCGGAAGGTACGCTGCATATGCAGGCACAAATACATCTAATTTTGCAGCATCAGAAGGTCCGTATGAAAATGTCTTCGGAGGGTATTGGGCTCTGACTTGCGCACTTTTTACCCCATAGTCAGCATTGATTTTCTCCAATTCGGGCATAGGCGGCAAATAAGGGCCCTGATTTAATTGATCATTTAATTGACTAGCAGTCCATCCTCTAAACACCGGTTTTTCTTGGGCCATTAATCCCAATGTCGGCGTAGCAGCAAGCACTGAGCCTGACAATAGAAATTTTCTACGCGATAGTGCTACATCATTCATTGCGAGTCCTTTATTGTTTTGCGGACAAATTAATTATTTTTGAACTTAATCATCTCGATATTATTTAAAAACGTAGACATTCTTATCGATTTATTTTCCGCTAGCAACTTTAGGGCACAGTTCTTTGTTGGTGGAATCTTTTTGCCACTCTCTAAAACAAGCACCTTGGGTATCCAGGGTAAGCGGGGCTGCCAAATCATAGCGGCGACCTACCACCCACTTTTGCTGATCTATCCATAAATTATTTTGTAAATGTGTTGTAAATGAGACTTGATAAGCGGACTCCTTATTGGGAGCAATATTTGGTGGGTAATAGCCAACCTCTGGCGCCATTGAATACAATGCGCTCGCATTAAAGCCATTGGTCCCTTTGGGCCGGTAATTTGCTACTAACGTATGAGCTTGAGAGTATTTAGCGATGCTGTACCAGATATTCATACCACGGTTACTGGCTTCAGGTACCAGGCCTTTAGGAATATTGACTTCGCCGCCATAACTTTTTCCGTCATACATTGCCGGAATCAAAATAAGATCTGCTCGATTTAAGGCATAGACTTCGGTTAGCTCAGGAATGCGAACTTCATCATTTAACATTATTGCTAACCTACCCAAATCATTGGTACTAAACACTGGCAAATCATTGCCTGCTGTAGCCCACTGCCGTTCACTATCATTCAGATGAGATTTACGATAAATACCGACTTGCTTTCCGTTGAAATCAAAAAGGATTGCAGTTTCATAATATTTTCCATCCTTTGATTCTGGCATTGAAAATAGAAGATAAGTCTTGTATTTTTTAGCTATATCAGCAGCCAATGATGCACTCTTGCCATCAATAGTCTCGGCATATTGAGAAATATTTGCTTTATTTAAAGCCGCTTTCCCAAGAAATGAATTGAACGGTAACACTGCAAGATTAAAACCATTGGGATTACTCTTGATTAAGCTATCTACTTTTTTGGCATTGGCATCTACATCGCCATTAATTGGATCATATTGCAATAAAAGAGCTGCGATTTGATTTTGCGTGGTATTAGCTGCAGGATCAACAGGTGCCTTATATAAGTTATAGATACCATAAAGTTCTGGGCGGCGATTTTTTAACCAAAATTCTTTTTGCTCACTTTTCTTGCTGGTATCTATAGTGGCATAAATGATTGTTGGTTCTTCAGGCTTTGTCCATGTGCCCGCCTTCGAGCTAGCAAGTTGTTTGCCGGTGGCGCTCCATATGGAAGATCCGCCGGTAAATTGATCAACAAAGTTAAGCTTTGGGATCTTCACTAAACCCGCTTGATTAGTTGCAACCGTATTGATTCCAATCCATGGGGATAAGGTAGCTATATTTGCAATCGTTGAGTGATTGCCATTACTCATTTTTTCAAACTTAGGCGTTGTATCTGAACCAATGGGCATCGCCAAAATATCTATACCTCGAAGACTTGGAATTAATAAAGACTGTAGGCGACTGTCATCAAAACAAATAAGAATTCCTATCCTGCCAATGTCAGTATCAAACACTGGGAAACCTAAATTACCTGGTGCAGCGGTATTAAAGTCGCCCTCAGGAATTTGATTTTTTCGATACTTGCCAATATAGCCTTTCGGCCCGATAAGGGCAGCTGCATTATGCATCAATCCAGTGATGGGATCATATTCATATAGCCCAATCACAACATAGTTATTATATTTTTTCGTTATCTTTTCCATGGCAGCAGTAGCTTTTCCTGGAATAGTGTCCGAGTCCTTTTTGCTAGCGATAATCCAACCCGTTACAGCAACTTCTGGCAGAACAATCAACTTAGCCCCATTCTGAGAAGCTGTAGTTACTTTTGCTACTATCCCATCGATATTGGCCTGTACATTCTGCTCAACCGGATTAAATTCAACAGCCGCCACTTTAATTTCTGCAGCGCGAATAGCTGCCGAGAATAAGACTAAACAAGCAATGAGAAATACAGTGATTTTTTTCATGGGGTGGATATGATTTATCAACTCACAAAACTATATCAGATGCTAATGCAATTAATTTGGATGCATCGCAAGAGCTAAAAATATCAACCCGCAGGTTGGTATTTTCATTTCTGGTGGGCCCACCAGGACTCGAACCAGCGACCCAAGGATTATGAGAGCAGATATCCAAAGAAAACTATCAGGCTTTCAACAGCTTATATCTCCTGTTAATCGGTGTGTGAGTATTTATGTGACTAGATTACTAAGATCGCAAAAAATGCTGGCTTACTCTTCGACTTTATAAACCTCGAGATTTTTGGAGTAACTTTCCAACACCTCATTGCTCAAAAGTACTTTTTAGCAAACAAGCGTTACTTTAGGTATTTTTAAATAGCGGGGAGCAGCTATCGACCCATAACAGTCCTTAGAATGAACTAAAAACCGCCCGAAGGCGGCTTTAGGATTAATGGGGCTAATAAAGATTATTTCAATGTAACAGGCTTGCCATCAATATACGTACCCATCACCTTAATATCGCGTATATCGGCCGCCGGGGTAGTGCGTGGATTTTTCTCCAACACAACAAAGTCGGCCTGCTTACCCAGCTCTAGGCTACCTACAAGTTTGT
>CAYYBG010000055.1:0-1209 GCA_964470195.1 uncultured Methylophilaceae bacterium
AATGTGAATACCACGCTGGAACCTTCATTGACTGTCGTTGAACCACTTGTGAGCATGAAAGTAGGTGTTGGCTCAGGTGCTGGCTCAGAAGCTTCAACTGGATCAAATGCATCACCTGCATCTACGGCACCTTGGAAAGAATCACCGCTTAATCTTGCACCAGTATTAGTCACTTTTACGCCACCCACTGAAACTTGTGCTGTACGGCCTGAACCGCTTTGAACAACATCTAAGGAACCATCAACGAATTGCAATTTCACTTCACCTGCAATTGCAACGGTGAAAGAGATTGTTCTGATGTCAGATGTTTCTTTGTCTAAATTAGTTAGTGTCACTCTACGACCAGACACTGAAACACGGAAATCTTCACTGAAACCATCGATAGCGATAGTGTCACCATTTAAGTTACCAGAAAGCTTTAAGCCTCTAGTGTCGCTAAACACGATGTAGGTGTCAGCACCTGCAGCGTCTCTAAAGTTACCTACGCGACCTGAAGTTACGGTTTTTGTAGCCATTATTTACTCCTTAAGAATTTACAAGGTATTACAAAATATATATATATTTTCTGCGTAGGGTTTCTTCATATCAGAGTCATACCATATAGGATGTCTTTGCTATTAATCACCTTTACGCAGATAGCACTTTAGTTTTAACCGCGTCAAATCCTTGTGTTGCTCATCACAATTACTAATAAAATTGATATCTAAATCCAGCGAATACCTGCGTATCGTCATATCTAGATAGGGGAATATTGGAATAGCTATCGACATTGTCTAACTCTAATAAACCGTACCAGCCTTTTCCTATTGATTCTGGCAACTTCCAGGACAACTCCAATCGCTGTCCGACTCTGTGGATATAGCGGTCTTCTCCAGACTTGATGATGGGACTAAAACCCTGTTGATCTTCATAGCTGGCTAAATAGCCGATGCCGCGCACAAATATTTTTTCACTGATATCCCATCGCACGATGGCACTGAACTCTTGTCGCTTTGTGGTGCCTCCCACCCTATCGCCATCAGGCTGGTCCCAGCCATAGCGATAATCCAATTGTGTATTCCATCGATCGCCATAGCACTCTGCACCCAAGGTGATCCAAGGAATGGTGGCGTCATATAAGCCAAGGTCATGATATTTTCTGACTTCATGCTCATGACGTATGCTGGCCCCACAACGACCGAAATATTGTTTCATCCCCACACTGAAGGT
>CAYYBG010000055.1:1309-7485 GCA_964470195.1 uncultured Methylophilaceae bacterium
TCTGGGGGCGAAAAGTTTTCTTCGATATGTTGGATAAGTTGCTGTGCAGTTTGCAAATCTCCAGCACGATAATAGGCAATCGACAAATCTAACCAAGCCCCAGCAAAACTTGGCTGCATTAATACCACGCGCTCTAATGCCAATATCGCTTCTTGATTTAGTCCTGCTTCCAGTGCTGCCAAGCCAAGTAAATAATCATACTGTGGCTCTTCTTGAAACTGTTCTGCTTGAAGCTTGAGGTATTGATATAGCGCGGTGGGGTTATTTTGTTTTTTTTGTTGCTCTATTTCTTGATTCAGTTGCTTTAGTGAAGCAGATTCTGCGCTCACAATATGCGAAACGACTAGCCAGACAAAACCATACAGCCATCTGTTTTGTTGTTGCATCCTGCACCAAGAATGAGTTGTGGAAAAAGCGCTTACCTACTCCAACGAGTAACACCGTAAGCACGCAGATTTTCTGAATTGAATCGATTGCTAAAAATATAGGCTGCAGTGTTGCCGTTTTCGCTCAAGGCACCTGAGAAAGACATATTGGATTTGCTAGGATCATCGAGCAATCGCCCATCTGATGAAATCCTACCTTGACTGTAGAACTCTTTATTGTGGTTGTCGAAGCGCCAATCAAAACTGGTATTGAACTCGCGTCTTTCAAAATTGACGGCAAATTTGGCATTATCGATTTCCGCTGGTCTAAATGGCTGATTGTCATATTTGCCATAGGCCGTGACATTATCTAATTTGAATTGGATAAATCCGGCTGTGGTTGGGAAGATTTGCTGCTCAATAATGCGGAACAGCGCAAAAGCATCGTTTTGTCCAACTAACTCATAACCCGTGGGCGCGGTGGCACTCCCAGCCCAACGTCCCCACATAAAGCTCGAGTTATTACCTAGATTGGTGATTGCTGGGATAGCTTCGGCGTTTTTAATCACACTGGGTTCTTCAGGACGAGGCAGAGCAAAGGGTTGCTTGCCATTTGCGGGGGTAATCAGCTGTGCTGCCATTTGGCCGCGCACTTCTAAATAGTTTCCTGTCAAGGATCCCATCAGGTCTCTTACCAAGTCGCCTTTGCATGGCCCAAGGTTTTGCGCAGCGCAATCCCGATGGAATGGTGAGACCGCTACCCCACCCTGCTGAACGGCAACGCGCGTCACACTACTGTCGGTTTGTACAACAAAATCTGTACCCCTTACACCAATGGCGGCGACAGGTGTATTCAGGCGAAAGGAAGATTTATTAGCATGACCACCTTTACCAGTAATCAGTCTGGAGGTGCCTTGCTTGAGATTGAATTTGATTCGATTGTGTTGTGGGTGTTGCTCATCCACCAGATATTCTTCTATCACCAATTCAGAATTGGGGCGCACGCTGACAAAAGCATTGTCGATAAATCGAATATGGACATGACCATTGTGTCCAGTACGAATCACTTGACCAACTTCCAAATCTTGCTCTTTTTTTATCTGAGAAACCGCCTGACCATCACTGGCGATTGCGCTTTGGCCGATATGAAATATCACCTTGCCAATTGGATTGGTGACAGTTTCAGCGCCGTATGCGCTCAACCCACAAAACATCAGGGCGGCTGTGATAACTAAACTAAGCGGACTTTTCATGTAGAAAATCTCAAATCTTTACAACATTTACATTCATGTATTATTTGATAACCTTTTGCAAAAGTATGTGATTCTCATCACAATTACTCAATCAAATCTTTGCTAGGTGAGGAAAATCAAAGTTGGCTGAAGACATGAAAATGGCTTCATTGACTGATGCAACTTAGGATTGGTGTGCAGAATAGTCTGGTATGAATTTTTTATGACAGATTAGTGAAGGGCATACATTGTTGGTGGTGGAATGATGAGCGATGACAAATATTATGCCTACTTGTATCGTCAAACAGGAGGTGAGCTGATATAGGGGCATGCTCATGCTTTTATTGTTGACTAGATGCTGAGTCCTCTGACTTGCTGGTAATGCCATGCCATCAGTGGTTGAAATTTAGGACTGGTGGATAATCCCAGCACTCATCATGTTGATCTGCAGGTATAAACCGCTACCGCTTCTTTTCTACCTTTGACCATAAACTCACCGCAATATTTAAACTGATCTAAGCCGATTAACTCGGCACTACGTTTTCCTAACAGTATGTCTTCCCCCACTGTACGGGTCAGTTGTTCAATTCGACTCGCTACATTCACGGCATCGCCATGCGCCGACCAAGCCAAATGGGAATCTCCACCAAATACGCCTACTGCCATTTTGCCCGAATTAATCCCGATACTCACTTTCATTGCTGGGAAGGCATTTTGTACAAACCAATTGTGCAAATCCCGAATTTCATTTTGCATGGCTAACCCTGCTTGAAACGCATGTTCTGCATGATGAGGGTTTTTATGTGGCGCACCCCAAATCGCCATCAAGCCATCGCCAGAAAACTTTTCGATGGTGCCGCCATAGCGATATACCACCTTTGTCAGCGTCTCTAGGCATTTCTGTGCCAACAAGGCCACATTCTCTGGGCTCTTACCTTCTGCTGCGGTGGTAAATCCACGCATATCGGCAACCAATACCGTCAGTTCTCTCTCTTCACTTTTGGGGGCCATATCGCTACCCCGGATAATTCTTTTGGCAAGCGCGTCAGGAATAAATCGGCTAAATTGCTTAGTAAGAACAGAGAGCTGGCGATTGATAATAATGTTGTCGTGCAATATCGAGCTGAACCCCAACATTAAGACGGTCAATAATGCTGGCGTTGAGGGAATCCATAGCTGCATATTTTTGAATAACATGAGTTGTATCGCCAGCACCAACAGCAGAGAAGAAATCATCCAGATCAGATTGGCTCTAGTACCACTGACCGAAAAAAACACAAACAAAATGGCGATACTCAGAATGGGTAAGATAATCCATAACATACCCTGTTTTGGAGTGATAAAACTGTGATCTAAAATGGAGGAAAATATTTGCGCATGTAACTCTAGTCCCGGCACAATATTTCTAGTTGGCGTAGCCACAAAGTCGCCCAATCCAAGCGCGCTACTGCCCAAAATCACTACGCTATTGTGTAATACTGAGCTAGGCACTTTTTTACTCATCACAGAACCTGCAGACACATAGCGGAATCCATCTGGTTTGACGTTAAAAGGAATCAATAATGCATTATCTCGGTCAAGCGGTATTAGGGTTTTGTCGGCTTGGTTAAACTGCATGATTAATCGGCCATTTTGCAATCCTATATGCGCCGATTGGCCAGGGTGTAAGGCCTGAAACATTTGCAAGCTGAGAATATCGGTGCAACCTTGCTGGGGGTGGCAGGCGATAGGGTAAATTCTCCTGACTTTTCCATCATCATCGATAATCGGACTGATATGCCCCACTCTTGCGTATTGGCCAAGAAAGTCGGAATGATTAGCAATATAGCCTCGAATTTGAGGCACACTTCCTTGCAAGCGAATCGGCAAAGTCTTCAATGAACCAGTGTGATTGTTTGAGTCCTCGGCAAAATCTAATACTTGACTCATCACCACCGCAGGATGATTAAGCAGCGTCTTTAATTGCTGGCTGTTTTCTTTTTGATCAGGGAAGACAATATCCACTCCCAGCACCGTCACTTGATAATCTTCAATTAAGGCTCGCAGCAATGCAGCCATTTTTTCACTAGGCCATGGCCAAGGACCAACTTGATTAAGGGTGTTCTCGTCAATATCAATCAGCACAATTCTGTTGTCGATATTTTGTTGCGCTGTCCACGCCACCAGCCTGTCATAAGCAGATTGCTCTAGGCTGTTATACAGTCGATTGGGAATCAGAGAAAACAGCGTCACCAAAGCCACAATCAAACTCAGCATAGTGAGTTTTAACAAGCGGACTTTGACAAACCAACTTTTCAAGATTTTTGTTGTTCCTTGGCCACTTGGTGAATGATGATATTCAATTTATCTGGAAAGCGAATAATCAAACGACGATTATCTTTTTCGATGACTTTTTCATCATTGAGAATTTGTATTGCTCTGGTGACTGTCTCACGGCTGGTATTCGCCATCAAAGCAATTTGCTCATGGGTTGGCATATTTTCAATGGTAATCATTTTGCCGGGGTTAGGTTTACCCAGTAAATTGATCAGAGAAAATATTCTTTGGAATGCATTGGGGATGCCTAACAGAGCGCGATAATCAGTGGTCGCTCTGACTTTAAAGGAAAGATGCTTTAGCATACGCTCAGCAATCAAAGGATGATTAAAAACTAACTTTCTGGCATGATTTTTAGCTAATAAAGCCACTTTGGATTGGGCAATCGCCATGACTGAGGCCGAACGTGGCAGCTCATCAATAATCGATAGCTCACCCAAGAAATCGCCTGGTTCAATAAAATTGAGTCCTGTTTGCCGACCTTCTTCATTCTCATCCAAAACAAGCAGTCGGCCCTCAAACAAAAATAACAAGTGCTCGCCTCGCTCACCTTTGTGCATGACATAATCTTTTTTTCCATACTCTTTGAATTGCATGACAGAAGCGATCTGCTCTAAAAGACTTTCATCAACCCCTTCAAACAAAGGGATTTTATTTAATTGTTCAGATGATTGACTCACTTAGTCTCATTCGGAAAAAAGTTAACAATGACCTAACATCAAAACAAACCATCACATGCTAGCAATTATCAGGTTTATATTGATATTATTTATTAATATTAAATTAATAATTGCAATCTAAGCAAATCCTGAATGTTAAGTTTTTGAGAATGTGGTGAAGAAAAACATACAGTACTGAGAAATTTTTTGTGGGCGACAGGAGAATTTGGATTAGGTCGATTCACCACACCAGCAGCATGCCACTCCTGACTCAGCAAGCCGGCCAGGTACCATCCATGCTCAGGAAGAATACTTGGAAATATATCCGCCTCTGTCAACAAGATCGCTGCTCGATTAAACCAATCGATGACCATTGACTGCTTGTATTTGCTAAGCTGCGCATGAAGCTTAGGTACATGTTCAAATTCAGTGGCCAAAATCAATCGTTTAATCATTTCAACTTGCTGAGCAGGCATGCCAAATTCTTGCATAATATTGGCAAGATGTGATGCTGACATGGTCTCCAGTTGGCTGGGATAGACGTTCACTCCACCGGGATGTTTAAAGTCATGGCCAAGTGCGGCCAGCATTAACATTAACTTTTGTTCAACTTGAAACTTGGGCCAATTCTCCGGCCACTGGCACGTCTGATTTTCGCTTGATTCTTGGTTGAGGAGTAATACTAGTGCTGACATTACCTCGATTGCATGACGGCGATTATGATAATGAGGTTCAAATCCCGCCTGACTGAGCATCAACCCATGCGCTTCTAGTTGGTTTGCTACAGCAAGCATCGCTGCATAAATAATATGTTCATCTTCAGATAATTGTGATGAAGTGATGTACTGAGACACAAGTCCATTAACAGCCTCGCTAGGACTATGATACTGCGATGCAATCTCTAAGAATTGTCTCTCGATAGGGTGCAATTGATATTCCAAACGATTGAAATTTATTTCTTCATATTCAGGATATTTTTTGACCAAAAATTCTAAATATGTTGTTGGAATTATATGCATTATTGATGATGATAAGCACATAAATTATTAAATATGCGCTGAGGAGTGAGCCTGATGAAAGCCAATATCATGATGATTAGGCAACACCATCATGAAGGGATAAGGTGCCCCCAATTGAATATAACTCAATGGGAGGTGGGTTGAAACTAGGCTGTTGTTACAAAGCCTAGCTTGATATTCATCAAAAAAAATGGCCTAAGTGGCCAGCAGATGATACAAAAATGTATATTTTAATTGTAAAATATATAATTCAAATTACTTAAGTAATTCAGTCACATGAACATCCAAAGCCTTAGCGATAGAGAGAATGACCAACAAAGAAGGATTTGCAATTGCGCGCTCAATCTGACTGGCGTAGGTGCGGTCAATTCCCACAATCTCAGAAAACTCTTGTTGAGAGAGTTTCTTTTGCTTTCTCAGAAGACGTACTTTTTGCGCGAAATTTACTACTGCTTCAGGGTGTTTTGCTGCCATATTCTTAACCAATCTATCTTAAACAATTAACATGCCAGCAATTTAATCGCTTAATCGAATTTAGTTAATAAGGTAAACCCTAGTTAATATCAGTATAATCTTAACCATAAT
>CAYYBG010000056.1:0-7075 GCA_964470195.1 uncultured Methylophilaceae bacterium
ATTGATGAGTCTATCCTCTCTCAACAACTGGTTCAAAAAATTAACTCAGTTCAGTTGATGAGTAGTTCTAATACTGATAACACCAGACTCTCTATGGGCAATAATTTTTGAGGCGAATAAGGTGCGATACGATTTTAGTTTCTTATCACTGTCTTTAAATTCGTTTGCGCCCTCATTTTTATTGCTATTTTCATTGGAATTCTTTTGTGTGTCTGATAGTTTTGTTTCTTTAGATTGACTCTGTTTTACTTGCTCAAAATCAAATGCATAATCAGCCTGCAGGCGTGCATCAAATTCAAGTCTTTTTATTAATATTTGTTTATCTGTTTCTTCTAGAATTTCTTCAATATTTTTAATCAATGATTTCCAGAAGTGATGTGTGGACAGCGTGCTTACACTTGTACTGGAATTATTCTGCTGGGTATTACTAGATGCACTAGCGGGACTATTACGCAAGCTGACTTGAGTAGATGCCAATTGGTTAGTTACCGATATGCCACCTTTTGTGTCTCGCTCTAAATTGACATAGTCAATTTTGTAATGTTTTAGGATAGGCAAATCTGGTTCAATGATTAATATTCCGCTATTCACCTCTAATCGATAAATACAATTGGCCTGTCTGCAAATTCTATCCAGAATTTGTTGCATACTTTGTTGTTGGGTATGCAATGTAACTCTTGCCTGAATGCTTGGATGAATATCAACACTTAGCGCACTGTCTCTAGCCATCAATAACACAATATCTTTTACTGGTAGATTACTGCCTGTAATAGAAAACTTTTTACTTAGCACGGTATTGTCTTGTTCCGCTTGCATAGTCTTTGACGGCTGTGGCGCTATCTCGGGACTGAGCACGCTATGCTGATTGTTTGATGTAGTTAGCTGACTAGGCTGATGATGCGCACAGCCTAGCAACAAACATAAAGTCAGTATCAACACTGCTGTTGTTTGTATCTGTAAGGATTGCACTTCATGCCCTAAGCGATGACTTAGCATAAATACCTTGCCTTTAACTATTGTTGAAATTGTTAATTTGCTTTTTAAACTATTATTTTTGCCCATTTATATCAATTTTTTTACTTATAACATATTGTTTTATTGTGTTTTTACTTTAACTCAGGAAAACAGAAATTGCAAATACTAGATAAAAAATTTTGCTCATATGTTGTATTAAGACGGGGAATTATTTTGCTGGACTTGGTCTTAGAGGAAACACTTGTTCTTAAAAAACACATATTCTTAAAGAAACGGCATAATGCGGCGTCATCATGCAGAGTTAGCTAGCAATCACCACAGGAAAAGATTTTGAAAACACTTAGACTAATATTAGGCGACCAACTGAATATCCAACATTCTTGGTTCAATCAAGTCAATCCACAGGTGATATATGTGATCATGGAGGTGCGTTCTGAGACGGATTATGTGTTGCACCACGCACAAAAAATTATTGCCATTTTTGCCGCTATGCGTGACTTTAGTGAACGGCTTAAGCAACTTGGGCATCAGGTCATTTATATAGCGATTGATGATGCTGATAATCAGCATGATTTTGCAAAAAATTTGACCCGTCTTATTACTGAGTTAGCGATTACTCATTTGGAAATGCAAGCGCCCGATGAACTCAGAGTAAATCAGTTATTTGAGCAATTCTGTGCTGCATTGCCGATTACCAGCACAATAGTAGATAGCGAACATTTCATTACCCAACGAGATGAGGCCGCACAATTCTTTGGCAAGCGTAAATGGTTGATGGAGAGTTTCTATCGATATCTGCGCAACAAACATCAGGTGTTGATGCAAGACAACAAACCCGTTGGTGGTGCATGGAATTTCGATAAGCAAAATCGTAAACCTTGGCGAGGCAATCCTGTAGCGCCTGAGGACCAGCGAAAAAAACATGATCACAGCCAGCTATGGCAATCTATTCAAATGCAAAACATTGCTAGCTTTGGCCAAGCTCATGCGCATGAAATTGCTTGGCCGGTCAATCGTCAACAAGCATTACAACAGCTGGATTATTTTTTGCACCATGTGTTGGTTTATTTTGGTGATTTTCAAGACGCCATGAGTAAACAGCAACCTCGCCTTTTCCATGCGCTTATTTCATTTGCCCTGAATGTGAAATTAATTTCACCTATGGAAGTAGTGAAACGCACTGAAATAGCTTGGCAACAGCATCAATTACCTTTAGCCGCAGTAGAAGGCTTTATTCGCCAAATACTGGGGTGGCGAGAATATATTCGTGGCTATTACTGGCAGCATGCACAGCAACTTCAACAGGTCAATTTTTTTCACCACCAACGCAAACTTCCACAATGGTTTTGGACAGGCAAAACGCACATGGCCTGTGTCAAATATTGCCTAGAGGATTCTCTAGAAAATGCTTATGCGCACCATATTCAACGCTTAATGGTGATAGGCAATTTTGCTTTATTGGCAGGCATACAACCGCAACAATTACATCAGTGGTATTTGGGGATATATATCGACGCTTTTGAGTGGGTAGAAATGCCCAACACTTTAGGCATGAGTCAATACGCTGATGATGGTCAGCTAGCCAGCAAGCCCTATGTATCAAGTGCTAACTATATCGATAAGATGAGTGATTACTGTCATGGTTGTCACTATGATAAAAAAATTAAAATTGGCGAAAGAGCTTGTCCTTTTAATAGTTTGTACTGGGATTTTTATATGCGACATGCCGATAAATTGCAATCCAATATTCGACTCAGTATTGTTTACCAACAAATTAGGAAAATGCCAGCCGAGCAAAAACAAGCGATTTCTATACAAGCGAATAAATATTTAGACAACTTAGAGAATTTATAAACGCCAATTCGGTCTAGTGAAAATACTCGTTAAGGAAATTGACTGATGAAACTTATTTTAATCATTGCATTATTTAGCCTGTTATTGGCCTTGGCAATTCGCGCCTATGCTGCCCAAGTAGTCAATATAGGCGAGCCAGCACCTGAGTTTTCTCTAGTAAACCAACATGGTGAGACGGTTAAACTAAGCGATTATCAGGGTAAATGGGTGGTGTTATATTTTTATCCCAAGAACGACACACCAGGTTGTACCAAAGAAGCATGCTCGTTCCGCGATGATATCTCTGCATTTGAGAAACTGCATGTGCAAGTGCTTGGTTTGAGTATTGACAATCAAACCTCGCATGCTAACTTCGCTAGCAAATATAAGCTGCCATTTCCACTGTTAGCTGATGCCGATGGCAAAGTCGCTGAGGCTTATGGTGCCATGACCAATTTATATGTAGTCAAACTCGCTAAGCGTTATACCTACGTGATTGACCCGACAGGAAAAGTGGCTAAGGTTTACACCAATGTAAACCCCAAAGAACATGCCAAACAATTGCTAGAAGATTTAAAAAATCTAATATGAGCTGATTAATGCGCTAGTTGATTGACCTTGGCGGCCATCACAAAGTCATTGAGATGCAAGCCCTCAATCTTGTGGGTCTGAAAATACACTTTGACATAACCCCAGCCCAGCTGAATATCGGCGTGGTGCCCTTCATCTTCACATAGCGCACCAACTTGATTGGTAAATGCTAACGCATCTACGAAGTTATCAAATTTAAATGTACGTTTGATTTTGCTAGCGTTTTCTTCTAGGCTCCATTCAGGCACTTGTGCCAAATGTTGCTCAGCCTCTGCCGGCGTCATTGTAGGAAGACCACCTTGGCATGGTGTACATTTAATTTTATCTAATTGCATGATAGATCCTTAACGTTGACTTGATATTAGATGGAAGAAAAGTGGCCTAAAAAGTTCCCGGCAAGATGAACCAAAATATCAATCCGCATACTAAAGTGCATTGTGTAAATTGACTAAGATGTTTTCTTTTATAACTATTTAGGAGTAACTAAGTGCCTGATTTTGATGAAAACACCCAGCAACAGATATTAAAAACATTGCAAAAAATTAATTGCAATATGCTTAAAGTTTTCTGGATTGTCACTATTTTCGCATTGCTCTATTTCGCATTACTTATTTACTTATTCGTCAGATAAATTTGTTTTTTATATAAGCCGGCGCCATGAAAACTCAATCTAAATTATTAGCCATTTTGCTAAGCAGTGTGGTTTTGCTCGCGATTGCAATATTTGCTTACTTGCATTTTTTCTCCACCGAAGCGCAGCGCATGGATTACGATCAAGCCACTACCCAAGCGATCAACGAGTGTGAAGGCATATCCAGTAAATCAGTAATGGATCTGCCGGAGTTTTTAGAATTCCAAAAAATTGAAAAACAAGGCAGGCAGTCTAGAGTCATGCAGCTTTGTATGTCAGATAGGGCTTACAAAGTGAATCCAAAATGGATTGCGCAACACCAAGCTGAAGCACATCTGATGGCTAGCAAAGAAAATATTTCAGATGAGGCAGCGCTAGAAGAATTGAAAAGAAAACACATGTATCAAAGCCACCCGCAAAATCAGCTAAGTTTATTATGGGTAAAAACCAAATAAGCTAAGAGCCGGACAACTGACTCAAGCGCTTTTGTTTAAACTGTTCCAATTCATAAGCGTCATCATACTCAACAAATAATTTTTCAAGATTATCTAGCGCCAGATTATCTTTTTCCTCAAACGCAATTTCACTTAATAGGTGCATTGCATCTAAATGACGTCGATTAGCTTGAATAAGCTTTTGTAGATGTTGTTTAGCTAAAGGTTTTTCCGCGAGATTAAGCTCTGCGATGGCAAGGAAATAAAGTGCCTCTAAGGAGTTGCCTTGCTTTAACCATAGGTTGCTCAGTTGCTTGAGATTCTCCCACTCACGATTCTGATAGGGAATCACCACTTGCATAAAGTAGGGTCTGTCTTCAAAGTTTTTAGCCCAAAAAGGAATTTGCGTGGTGTTGAGGCTTTGCATGTCTTCGTCTTTGAGTAATTTAATTATCCAATCCACAGGCACACTATAAAATAGCCCCTGCGGGCCAGGACTCTTGAAAGTGGTAATGCCTATCAAATTACCTTTCTTATCAAACAATCCGCCGCCACTAGAGCCCAAAGAAATTGCCGCATCACTGCGAATAATATAACTGTCGTCCATGGGATAAAGTGCCTTAATGGAACCGAAAGAAGGTTGTGGCACGTTAAATCCATTGGGGTAACCTAAAGCAAAGACTTCTTCTTCATAGACTAATTGATTGGTCTCACGCATATTGACTGGTTTAAATGGCAATGACTCAAACCTTAATAGGCATAAGTCGTGTTTCCAATCGGCACGAATAGCAATTGGCTTATATCCATCGCCATATTTGTTGATGCTAGCCCCCTTGGCATTGGCAATCACGTGGCAATTGGTGGCTACAAACTCCTTATTAATTACCACACCAGTGCCTGTGCCACTGGTGCCGCTCTCAAGTTCGACAGAAACCTGCACAAGCGAATCATGCAGTTTAAGTTGGTCCTCAATACTGGGCTGAGCAACGCAGATATTAGTTATCAAAACAATAGGGAATAAATATTTCTGCATAGTCATTGTGATATATCTCATTACAAAGAAAGCTTATAGAAAGGTATTATATGAATTAGTTCTTACCTAAATCAGAACAAATTCGTTTAGCAATTGTCATGATTTGCTGAGATGTAGATTATAAAACGTCTTAAATTACTTATTTTTAGGCTTTTCGTATTCTCAAATCATCATTTCAATAAAATACAACTAATCTAATTCTTTTAAGGAAATATATTTTGTCTTCATATTTAATTCAGCTGGCAGAAAAAGCGCTTTTACCCGACGCCTTGATTAGAATTGGTATTCGTCAGCTCTGTAGCAAACGACTTGAGGAAATTGCTGCTGCTGATGTAGAAACTGCTGGGGCGATGAAAGAGCAGTTTTTTAAAGCCATGCTTGAAGCAGAAATCGCTCCCTTACCTAAGCTTGCCAATCAGCAACATTACGAAGTCCCTGCCGCTTTTTTTGAAAAGGTGCTTGGCTCAAATAAGAAATACAGCTCATGTTACTGGCAAGCGTCTGATCAAGATTTAACTGCAGCAGAAATCTCTGCACTCACCCTGACCTGTCAACATGCCGAATTAAGCGATGGCATGGATATTTTAGAGCTAGGCTGTGGTTGGGGTTCACTGACCTGCTTTATGGCAAAAAACTTTCCTAATGCCCGCATTACAGCAGTTTCCAACTCTCATTCACAGCGCGAATATATTTTGGGCAGACTTAAACAACTGCAATTGAATAATGTAGAAATTATTACCGCAGACATGAATCAATTTGACATTAAGAAAAAATTTGATCGGGTAGTGTCAGTAGAAATGTTTGAGCATATGCGTAATTACCAAATTCTTTATGGCAAGGTAAGTCAATGGCTAAAACCAAAAGGCAAATTTTTTAAACATATTTTTTGTCATCGCAGTTTTCCTTATGCTTTTATCCCCACTTCAGATGATGATTGGATGAGCCAATTTTTCTTCTCTGGTGGATTTATGCCCAGCGACGATACACCTTTACGCTTTCAAGATAATTTAAAGATTGAGCAGCAATGGCGTTGGAGTGGCGTTCATTATGCTAAGACTGCACGTGCTTGGCTGGACAATATGGATCAGCATTGGTCTGAAATAGCGCCAGTATTTGCCGCATGCTATGGGCATGAAAATGTGCAATTGTGGCGACAACGTTGGCGTATATTTTTTATGGCTTGCGAGGAACTATTTGGCTTCCGAAATGGACAAGAATGGTTGGTCACGCACTATTTGTTTGAGAAAAGATAATGATTAATTTTGTAGTTTTCCAAATTGGTTGGTTTGTCGCAATTTTAGGCGCAGCATACGATTATATGCCGCTCGCCTTGCTACTTTTATTACCTATCATAGGCATCAACCTATACCGCTTGGAAAACCTCAAACAAAATAGCCAGCTACTTTTATTAGCTGTGTTATTAGGTTTGGCTATCGATAGCCTGGCCATTAGTTTGGGTTTATTGTCATTTAAGCCAGCTTATTGGTGGCCATATCATCTTGCTCCCTTGTGGATGACCGCCTTATGGGCATTGTTTGCCACAACGATTAACGGCTATCTCAAGTGGATTAATGACTA
>CAYYBG010000057.1:0-2879 GCA_964470195.1 uncultured Methylophilaceae bacterium
GGCTATCCGCGTCATGCCAAAAACGGCACCCCGATTGCAGTTGCAGGAAAGTCCTCAAGACTCATCGGCCGAGTATCCATGGATATGTTGTTTGTAGATTTAAGCCATTTGCCTGATTGTGGCTTGGGAGACGAAGTCGAATTATGGGGTGATCATGTGCCGGTAGATGCGGTTGCTCACAGCGCAGATACCATAGGTTACGAATTACTTTGTGCGGTAGCTGCGCGTGTTCCCTTGCAGGTCAGCGATAGAGATTAGGCATGGCAAAAGCAAAGACCGTTTATGCTTGCACCGAATGTGGTGCACAATCTCCTAAGTGGCAAGGTCAATGTCCAGCATGTATGGCGTGGAATACCTTGGTTGAGTCTATTGCAGAAACAACGCCTAATACCCGTTTTTCGCCGTTGGCAAGCACGACGCAAGTTCAGAAATTAGCCGATGTTCAAGCGCAAGAGAATCAACGTTTTGTCTCTGGAAGTGAGGAATTCGATCGGGTTTTGGGCGGTGGCTTAGTCGCAGGGGGCGTGGTGTTGATAGGTGGAGATCCCGGCATAGGCAAATCCACCTTATTACTGCAAACCCTATGTCATTTGGGCAAAACACAGCCTGTTTTGTATGTCAGTGGTGAGGAGTCAGCACAGCAAATCGCCATGCGCGCCAAACGCCTCGGCTTAGATGCATCACCTTTAGTCTTGTTGGCGGAGATTCATCTCGAAAAGATTCTATCCATTCTGCAAGACCTGTGCCCACAGGTAGTCGTCATTGACTCAATTCAAACCATTTACTCAGAAGTTCTGCAATCTGCTCCGGGATCGGTTGCTCAGGTGAGAGAATGCTCTGCACAATTAACTCGAGTCGCGAAACAATTAGGGATTAGCATCATTTTAGTTGGACACGTCACCAAAGAGGGGTCTTTGGCTGGACCTCGAGTACTGGAACACATTGTCGATACTGTGCTGTATTTTGAGGGAGATGCCAATTCCAGCTTTCGTTTAATACGTGCATTTAAAAATCGTTATGGCGCAGTCAATGAGTTGGGGGTGTTTGCCATGACGGAGAAGGGCTTGCGTGAGGTCAGCAACCCGTCGGCTTTATTTCTCTCACATCACGCCGCGCAAGTCGCTGGATCATGTATCGTCGTGACTCAAGAAGGTACTCGACCGTTATTAATTGAAGTGCAAGCTTTGGTTGATAGTGCGCACAGCATGAATCCAAAGCGATTATGTGTAGGCTTAGAGCAAAATCGATTGGCTATGTTGCTAGCAGTTTTACACCGCCATGCAGGTGTCGCTTGCTTTGATCAAGATGTGTTTGTGAACGCGGTAGGCGGAGTCAAAATTAGTGAGCCAGCAGTCGATTTGGCTGTACTATTGTCTATTGTTTCTTCCCTAAAAAACAAAGCATTAAGCAGTCAACTTATTGTTTTTGGTGAAGTTGGGCTGGCGGGCGAGGTACGCCCAGTTCAAAGAGGACAAGAGCGCCTCAAAGAAGCACTCAAATTGGGATTTAAATTTGCGATTATTCCTAAGGCTAATGCGCCAAAACAAGAAATTAAAGGCATGCAGGTATTTGCGGTAGATAGATTAGACCAAGCCCTGCAATACGCCAGTCAATTGTACTGAGAGTGTAATATTAATTAGCGGGTGTTTGGGCAAAGTGGATTTGCCCGCTGACGCCAACACTATCTTTTCCCATTAAATATAAATATAAGGGCATCAATTCTGTTGCGGTGAGAAGAGACTCATGCAATTCACCAGGATGGGTTTTTTTGCGCTGAGGGGTCTGTGTAGGCCCTGGCACAATGCTGTTAAAACGCAAATTCGTCTGATTATCTAACTCCTTAGACCACATTTGCATTAAGTCGTCGGTAGCGCGTTTGCTAATGCCATGGGCTCCCCAGAATGACTGCAGGGCATGGGCAGAGTGATTCGAGGTAAATATCACGCTTGCTTGTTCAGCACGCTGTAATAATGGCATGCAAGCCTTGGTCAACATAAATGGGGCAATCAAATTGACTTGCATCATTTGTTGAAACTGCTCCCCAGTCTGAAGCATTAATGGGCTTAAATTATCAAAATGGCTAGCATTATGCAGAATGCCATTTAATTGACCGAACTGTTGATAGATTGCTTCTGCCAACGCTTGCATATCTAACTCAGTTGCTTTGGCAAAATCCATGCAAAAGATAATAGGCTCTGGCAAACCTTTCTGGACGATAGCATCATAGCTTGCTTCTAATTTTTCTTGTTTACGCCCCACTAGTATCACTGTAGCGCCGTGCTGCGCAAAGCTAATCGCTGCTTGCAACCCTAGCCCTTGGCCGGCTCCGCTGACCAAAATAATATGGGCTTTTAATAAGTCATGAGGTGCTTGATATTGCAACATAGCGGATTGCCTGAAAAAAGAGCGGAGTTTAACGGCTTATGTCCTGCGCTTCAATCCATCTTGCGCAATCAAGGCCACTTTGTACAGCCGCTTCTATGGTGGCAGGGTAATGGGGATGCAAATAGTCGCCTGCCAACAATATTCCTGGAGTTTCTGTCAGCATATTAGGAGGAGTTAGTCCAACGTCACAGCGATGGGTTGCGCGTTTTTCACGTATGCATTTAGCCCATAGTGGAGCGCCCCATTCAGGATAGCGCTCGCTCATCAAACGAATGACTTCTGCGCTAAGTTGTTGGTTGTTTAATTCGTCGTACTTTCCATGCGCACTCAATACTACAGCGATTAAGCCAGCTTGTTGGGCAAATTGGCCGCGATCAAATAACCACTGCAATTCAATACTATTTGTCGTTGATGTATGTGGAAATCCAAGCATGGGGGCTGGCAAGCTTATGTTGGCGGCATATTGCAGGTAAACAGTGGTAATCGGCTGGTAG
>CAYYBG010000057.1:2979-6784 GCA_964470195.1 uncultured Methylophilaceae bacterium
TAATAAGCGCTGGCTTGTTCTATTGGCGTATTGAGTGCCGCTAAGCATATTGGTCGCCAAATATGCTCTATCGCCCAGACTGATTGAGCTCGCTCTGCTAACCACTGCGCTACACTGATGTCATCTTGCTTACTCAAACTAGGCTTGACATATAAACCGAGCATGAGTTTGCCTAGGCTTATTTTTTCTGACCATGTGATGCCCACTGCCTGAATTAAGCCCAGCAATAGGTTAATAGGTGAGGGGAGTAATTTGCTTGCGCGTAAGTGTAAACGGCCAACCCGCCAATCCAAAGGAAAACGTTGTAGACATTGATGCTCTGGTATCTGACAGCGATGGAGTAAATTTAAGGTTTGGTGATAAGCGCCGAGTAAAATATGTTGTCCATTATCAACCTGAGCTCGCGCTAAATGCACACTGCGAGTTCTGCCGCCTGCATGTTGCGCGGCCTCATACACACTGACCGAATGGCCTAACTGCTGCAGATGAACAGCGGCGCTGAGTCCCGCCATGCCGCTACCAATAATAGCGATGTGTGTATTGGAAGTTTGCTGGTTCTTGCCCATGTTTTGTTGTGCATGAATCAATGACTGAGCATTAATTCTTTAAATAAGTCACCCATGCCAACCATAATTTGCGCAACGGTGTTAGCGAGGTGCGCGAATTCAATACTTTTTGCGCACCATCTTGCGCAATCTCATTGAGCAAAGTTCGGTAAATTGCTGCCATCATGAGCCCCGTTCTCTGGCTAGATTTATCTTCAGCGGGCAGTTGGCCTAAAGCTTTGTCATATAGTTGATAAGCTCGTGCGAGTTGAAACTCCATCAAAGCCTGAATCTTATCTGATTGGTGTCCATGCAAAATGTCTGTTTCTGTTACACCAAATTGAGCTAATTCATCCAAAGGCAAATAGATTCTGCCTCGTCGTGCGTCTTCCCCGACATCACGAATAATATTAGTGAGCTGGAAAGCCAAACCTAAATCATGGGCATATTTCAAGGTTTTGCGATTTTGATAACCAAAAATCTCTGCTGAGAGTAATCCGACTACACTGGCTACACGATAGCAATATAGTTGCAATTGACTAAAATTTTGATAGCGGTCTTGCTCCAAGTCCATCTGCATACCATCAATAATTTCCATGAAATGCTCTTGGTTTAGCTGATATTTCTTAATCGCAGGGGCAAGTGCATGGCTTACTGGATGTTGCGGTTGGCCAGCATATAAGCGAGCGATTTCATCTCGCCACCAATTGAGTTTAATTTGGGCTGTTTGAAAATCCTGACATTCGTCAGCGACATCGTCGACTTCTCGACAAAAAGCATATAAGGCTGTGATCGCATGGCGTTTGGCTGTGGGTAAAAACAGAAAACTGTAATAAAAGCTTGAGCCACTCCGTGCTGCTTTGTCTTGGCAATATTGTTGAGGTGTCATTCTATTTCCTTGTGACCGCACGATATAGCATGATGAGCCAATCTCGCTTGGTTAATATAGGGCGATGACGAAATATATCACCACGATGATCATGCAATTGTTTCAAAATCCGTTCTGCACCAGCGACTATCATACGCATCTCCAGACCCATTCTGCCGGGTAATTTTAACGCCAATGGAGCGCCTGATTGTAATAAGCGGGTAGTCCGTTTGATTTGAAAATCCATCATCAGTTGCCAAGCGCCGCCAGTGTCACCTTGCTGGATTTGCTGTTCACTGATGTGAAAACGCTGAAGCTCATCTAGAGGCAAATAGATGCGCTGCTTTTGATAATCGATGGCAATATCTTGTAAAAAATTAATCAACTGTAAGGCCGTGCAAATTGCATCGGATAAGCCAATCAAATGCTCATCGTCCACTTTATTCAATTGTAACAACAGCCTGCCAATTGGATTAGCAGATTTGCGACAATATTGCACCAGATCAGCAAAGTTATTGTAACGTCTTTGTGTGACATCCTGACTAAAGGCGTCTAATAAATCTTCAAACAACTCGATGGATAACTGAAATTGCACAATTTGTTGTTGCAAACCCAACATCATCTCGGTCTGCGGCTGCTTATGCTGGCGAATCAGATTAAGCTCTTGGCGTAATTGCTTGAGTGCATACAGTCGTTGTTCAGCGCTAAAATCTCCCTCGTCCGCCATATCATCAGCCGTTCTAGCAAAGCGATAAATATGCGCGATGGGAATGCGAAGTTGGCGCGGCAGTAATAACGAGGCAACGGGAAAATTTTCGTAATGTGCGTGTGAAAGGGCAAGACTAGCTAGGTCAAGCTGCTTGATATTGGATTTGATTGAGTGGCTACTGGATTGCTTATTCATAGTTGCGCGAGTATGCCACAAAAATTGTCTGCAGATGACGACAGCACGATGTGACTTTAATGAATGGCTTTAGGCTAAAATAACAGGATTGTTAAAAGGAAACAGGTAATGTTAGGAATTATAGGCGGCACTGGTTTAACTGAGTTTGCAGATTTAAAAATTATCCGCCGGGAGATTATTCGTACTCCCTATGGAGAGCCATCAGGTCCAGTCACTTTAGGAGAAGTGTCTGGTCGGAGCTTGGCTTTTTTGCCTAGGCATGGAAGTGGTCATACTATACCTCCTCACGCGGTCAATTATCGCGCTAATCTATGGGCGCTTCACTCTCTTGGGATTAGAGACATTGTGGCAGTGTCAGCGGTCGGTTCAATTACACCAGGTTTAAATAGTGGGGATATTGTATTGCCCGATCAGTTGATTGATTACACCTATGGTCGTAAACATACATTTTTTGATGGCCATCAATGTCAAGAACTGGCGGCGGTGAAACATATCGATTTTACTGAGCCATATCATGTTGAAATGCGTGCCCTTTGTTTGCGCGCAGCGGAGCAGGTCAAACTGCATCTGATTAATGGTGGTGTTTATGCCGCTATGCAAGGGCCTCGTTTGGAGACTGCTGCGGAAATTAACCGCTTAGAACGTGACGGTGCCACCATCGTCGGGATGACAGGGATGCCGGAGTGTGCTCTAGCCAGAGAACTGGATATTCGCTATGTAGCGATCTGTCCTGTTGCGAATCCTGCTGCAGGACGCGGCGAAAGTCGCCACGAGGTAAGCTATGAAGAAATGGTTAAAACATTGCGCCTAACAATAGGACAGATATGTAATATGATTGAAAAAATGGTGATATTACATGGCAATTAGAGAAGTTTTGCGCATGGGCAATCCTCTGTTATTGCAACGCTCAGAGGAAGTAAAGCAGTTTGATACGCCCGAATTGCATGCGCTGATTCAGGATATGCAGGACACCATGGCAAAGATGAATGGTGCTGGAATATCTGCACCTCAAATCGGTGTCAGTCTGCGCGTGGTGATTTTTGGGGTAGGGCACAACCCTCGTTACCCCGATGCCGAACAAGTGCCCTATACCGTGTTAGTTAATCCTGTTTTGAAACCCTTGAGTGATGAGATGGAAGAAGGATGGGAAGGCTGCTTGTCGGTGCCTGGAATGAGAGGCGTTGTGCCGCGTTTTCGTAGATTGCATTACACCGGTTTTGATCAATTCGGCAATCCAATCGATCGTCTAGTGTCTGGATTTCATGCTCGGGTGGTCCAGCATGAATGTGATCATCTAGACGGTATTCTTTACCCAATGCGTATTCGTGATTTACGCCAATTTGGTTACACAGATGTGCTATTTCCTGGTGCTTATATAGCAGATGACTAAATTGATGCTATAATGCCGCCCGTTGTAACTTGTCACAAAGTGAATCTGTGAACTGTCGAGTGGCAGTTTGATGAAGTAAAAAGTTGGAAGAGTGGCAG
>CAYYBG010000058.1:0-6665 GCA_964470195.1 uncultured Methylophilaceae bacterium
CAGCATCAGCAGGAGCAGCTTCTTCTTTTTGACCACAAGCAGTTAAAGCAAGAGCTAGCAAAGCAGCTAACAAAGCGGAACGTGTCATTTTTTAATTCCTTAACAAAATTTAAATTTAAATTATCTTCGGTTACCCGGTTTTGGTAACCGAGCTTGTTGATTATACAAGCTTATTGCTGAAAAAAATAGAGTCTCAACTGACTAAAACAATTCCGATTAGCTTAATCTGCGAAGTCTATGCAGCCTGCTAAAAACATGCTGTGTAATTGTTGCCAAAAAGATGCTCGGCTTTGCGCTTGCAAATGCGTTGCAGTAAGTTGTTGAAGGTTAGCCAATTGTTTTATATCGTCAATATCCTGTCGATCTAAATCAAGCTTATCACCATTCAAATAAACCACATCAGCCACATACAGCATTTGACTCATGCCTGATAGTCTGATGCCCTTTGCTTTTGCATGACGTTTAAATTGCGCTAGATTGATTGCTTCAGGTCTATCAATCACGACATGTGCTTTTGGTTCAGACAAATAACTGGCTAAAAATTCACCGACCAGTTGTGGGGTCATTTGCACCTGATGCAAAATATTTTGTACTTTGTCGATCATCTCATCACTAATCGCAGCTGGTTGTTCGGTACACTTAAGGTCTGGATCACGATAGCGTTCGTTACCCCAATCGCAATCTTGCAGGAAATTCAGCCAAGCATAGATTAACTCTTGATGCGACGGCGCTCTGAAACCTATCGAGTAAGTCATACAATCGCCCACTGCAATTCCCCAATGCGCCAAATGAGGGGGCAAATACAGCATATCCCCTGGTTGTAATATCCATTCTTGTTGGGTATCAAAATTTTGCAAAATTTTTAGTGGTGCCCCGTCAATCAGACTTAAATCGTTTTGCGCACTGATGCGCCAAAGTCGTTGCCCCATCCCCTGCAATAAAAACACATCGTAAGAATCAAAATGAGGCCCAACTCCACCACCATCTGGGGCATAACTGACCATCACATCATCAAGTCTAGAGAAAGGTAAAAAGCTGAACTGTTGCATCAATTGTTGGGCTTCGGGCATATAGTGATTAACAGATTGCACCAACAAAGTCCAATCACGTTGCGGTAATTGAGCAAAACGCGACTCGGCAAAAGGTCCATGCTCTAAATGCCAGTGTTGTCCTTGTTGTATGACCAAGCGTGATTGCACCTCCTCCTCACAAGCCAATCCAGCCAACTCATCAGGGCTGAGTAAGTCAGTAAAATCTGGGATTGCTTGACGAACCAGTAAAGGCTTTTTATGCCAGTATTGCTGCAGAAATTGTTGCGCTGTTAAACCGCCTAACAGAGTCAAAGGTTGATTGTTTTTCTGAGTCATGGGAGATTTTGGGTATTAGATTGCATGGCGATATTATCGCATGATGTTCGCTTGATTCATGTAAAATGACCATTCATTCTGGACACACATTTAGGAATCGAGATTAATATGCAAGTATCAATGAACACCGTGGTTAGCATGACTTACGAGTTACGTGACAGTGACGGAAATGTATTAGAAAAAAGCGATCAACCAGTGAGCTATCTGCATGGTGGTTATGACAATATTTTTCCTAGAGTGGAAGAAGAGATTCATGGTAAATCTGTCGGAGATACCGTAGAAATTAGTCTAGAACCAGCGGATGCCTTTGGTGATTACGATGAAGAATTAGTACAAATCGAACCTTTGTCTGCATTCCCTACCGCAGATGTCAAAGTGGGTATGCAATTTGAAGGTGAAGATGAAACCGGTGATGTGGTGTTATATACGGTGACCAATATTGAAGACGGCAAAGTCATCGTTGATGGCAATCACCCTTGGGCTGGTGAACGCGTGGTGTTTAAAGCCACCATTACTGCAGTTCGCGAGGCAGGTCAAGAAGAAGTCGCTCATGGACATGCGCATGGTGCCGGTGGTCATCACCACTAATCTATCTCATTAGGCTTATAACCGCCGTACATTAAAGTAATTTTTTCAACTGATACAACACATCTAATGCTTGTTTGGGGGTGAGGTTATCAGGCTCAATCCGCGATAACTGCTCCAGCGCCTCAGGCGCTGGGGCTTCAATTGGCGGGGTTTGCACAAATAAATCTGATTGACCGCCATCCAATATTTTCATCTGCTCCAACTGCGTCAATTTTCTTTTTGCCATGGCAATCACGGATTTAGGAACGCCTGCCAGCGCTGCCACCTGCAAACCATAACTTTTACTCGCTGGGCCATCTTGTACACGATGCAAGAACACAATACCCTCATCATGTTCAGTCGCATCTAAGTGCACATTGGCAATTTGTTTATAATCCTCGACCAAGGCTGTTAGCTCAAAATAATGCGTGGCAAACAAAGTATAACTTTGGTTTTTCTCAACCAATTGACGCGCTACTGCCCATGCCAAGCTAAGCCCATCAAAAGTGGATGTGCCCCGCCCTATCTCATCCAGCAATACCAAGCTACACGGGCTAGCGTGATGCAAAATATTAGCAGTTTCCGTCATCTCCACCATAAAAGTAGAACGACCACCAGCCAAATCATCAGCCGCACCAATACGGGTAAAAATACGATCTATGCTTCCTAATTTGACTGCTTTAGCTGGGACAAAACAGCCACAATAAGCCATTAAAACGATGAGCGCAGTCTGGCGCATATAGGTCGACTTACCCCCCATATTCGGACCTGTAATCAGCAACATTTTGCGGTATTGCGACAAACTGACATCATTCGCAATAAAAGGTTGGGCGATTTGCTCGACTACCGGATGTCGACCAGCCTCAATCTCGATCAGCGCATCAGTGCAAAATTGTGGACGTATCAAATTTAACGCTGACGCACGTTCGGCAAAACAAGCAAGGACATCCAATTTTGCTAACACATTAGCAATCACTTGTAGTTTAGGAACAAAAGGACATAAGTCTTGTAATAGTTGCTCGTACAACATTTTCTCGCGCGCTAAAGCGCGTTCGTTGGCAGAAAGTACCTTATCTTCAAATGCTTTTAACTCTGGGGTAATGAAGCGCTCAGCATTTTTTAGGGTTTGTTTCCGACGATACTCGGTTGGCGCTTGCTCTGCTTGAGCGCGACTAATTTCGATATAAAACCCGTGTACGCTGTTAAATTCAACGCGAAGATTGCTTAAGCCAGTACGCGCCCTTTCTTGAGCCTCATAATCCAATAGATACTGTCCACAATTTTGTTGCAGTCCTCGCAATTCATCCAACTCCGCGTCAAACCCTTGCGCAATCACACCACCATCACGAAGATGGCTGGCAGGTTCATCAGCGATGGCATTGAGTAAATCCAGTATTTCTGTTGGGCAATCAAGCTGAGCTAAGCTTTCTTGCAATAATTGGCTTGCTTGACCCTGCAAGCTCTGGCTTAAATTAGGTAGGCTGGATAAGGTGTCACGTAGAGCGGATAAATCTCTGGGACGCGCACTAGCCAAGGCGATACGCGCAGCGATACGCTCTATATCAGATAATGTACTTAAACACAGACGTATACTATCTGCTAGGCCAGATTGCATGGTCTGAACAGCTTCTTGACGTTGAAAAATTTCCACTTGGTCGACAATGGGGTGATGAAGCCAATACCTTAATAAGCGAGCTCCCATAGGTGAGCGAGTGGTATTAAGTAGAGAAAATAAGGTGGGCTCAGACTCACCACGTAGGGTTTGATCAATCTCAAGATTGCGTCGAGTGGCAGCATCCAATTGCAAATATTGTCCAATTTGCTCAACTCGCAACGAATGAATATGCGGCAGACTCGAGCGCTGCGTCTGTTTGACATAATCTAACAGTGCGCCAGCCGCACAAATTGCTACTGACATATCAGCACATCCAAAAGCTTGCAAATCATAAGTACGGAATTGACTGGTCAACAACTGATGTGCAGTATCCGCGTCAAATTGCCAAGCTGCTAATCGTTTTAGACAAGCATGCGATTCGAGCAATGCAGGATGTTGCCAAGACTCAAGAAGCAAAATCTCCACCGGTTGAATACGTTGTAGCTCTTGGCTTAAAAGCCCTGGCGCAATCTCCTGCAAAACAAACTCACCCGAGGCAAGATTAATTCTTGCTAAACCCAATAAGCCCTGCTCCGCATACAAAGACAATAAAAAGTTGTTTTTGCTTTCATCCAACAAAGCACTATCAGTCAAAGTGCCAGGCGTAAGAATTTTAGTCACCTCGCGTTGCACTGGACCTTTGCTTTTAGCGGGGTCGCCAATTTGCTCACAAATCGCCACCGCCTCACCCATTTTGGCCAGCTTGGCAAGATAAGTTTCAACGGAATGAAAAGGCACCCCCGCCATCTTGATAGGCTCACCATTACTAGCCCCACGCTTAGTCAGGGTAATCCCTAGTAATCTTGAGGCTTTCTCAGCATCCTCAAAAAACAACTCATAAAAATCACCCATGCGATAAAACAGCAATGTATCCGGATACTGCGCCTTGATGCTCAAATATTGGCGCATCATGGGCGTATGTTGGGCAAAAGAATCAGAGGAATGAGCTGTGTCCACGGGTCGAATTAAGGGTTAGAGATAAAGTCAGTATTATGCTGGAAATGGAGTGGGTTTGTTAACTCAAAAGCTTGTTCATGTATGGCATTCCGCCATTCTTTCTCAACATCTTACCTCTTACCGCCTTCATTCTCGTCTCTCAGAAGCGTCATCTAACTCTCACCCTGTCATTCTCGCCTACGCGAATGACGAGAACGACGGAGGTGAAAGAAGGGATCATCATGAATAACATCGTAAACTTTTGCCATTCACAAAGTCCTATCCGCTCTGCAACTCCAGCTAATCCTATGCACCATGCAAGAATCCAATACTCGCATTCGGATTAACTAGAGTTCAGCTAGGCTAAAAATCGCTACACTGCTTTAGCCGCGATCTTGGCAGATACAAAGCCACGCAATAGATCATAAGAAATAGGTTTTGCAATCAATACTACACCAGCAGGTAGTCCACCCAACCCTTGAATCTTCTCGGCAGACATATTGGTGGCAACAATTAAATCAGTAGAATGAACCGATTCATGTCGTTTGATTGAGTGTACCAAGGCAAGCCCATCACAAGGAGATTCATCCAAATCTAGCAGGACGATATCAGGAGCGACTTGAACCAATCGAATCAGCAGGTGAAAAACATCCTCGACAAAATGCATACGCACAGGCAATCCCCAAGTATTCACTATTTGCAAAAACTGAGTTCGGCTATCCGAGGATAAAATCACTTGCATGACAGAAACAAAGTTACGGCTATCATATTGAGAAAGATTGCAGTTCATACGCAGATATTTGTCGACAGAATCATACTTCACCCGCCTATGTCCTCCTGAGGTTTTCCAGGCCACTAACTCCCCCTGCTCTACCATCTTTTGTACTGTCCCCAAAGATAGCCCCAACATATCTGCTGCTTCACGCGTGGTTAAAAATTCACGGGTACTGTCATACTTCATATTTTGGCAATGGTCAGTATCCATCGATTGCTTGGTCATTTGTTGCATGAAGTTTCTCCCATAAAAATTGATATTTATTGTTCTTGTAATATACCGTTAAAAAATATACAGATGTTTATTTTTATTCTTATAAATCAATAAGTAAGAAAAAATAAATATAATTATTTAAAAATCCCATTTAATTATTTTTACAGAATAATATTTTGATAAATTATTGATGACCGCTGGTCATCGATTGATAACAACCCGAATGATATGAAACTGCCATTCCAGTTGATGAGAATTGGCTTGATGAGAAAGCTGAGCTTGGTAGGTTATTTTAGTTTTACGGAGTAGCGCGTGATGCTGGCCACGCCAGCCTGTCTAAACCCTGCCTAAAGGGGGATTAAGCGCTATGTGATTGACTCACCTTGATATTGCGCCACTGTTGCGGGCCTGTTTGATGTACTGAATTACCTTGGGTATCCACCGCTACTGTCACTGGCATATCTTGCACCTCAAACTCATAAATGGCTTCCATTCCCAACTCTGGGAAAGCAATCACTCTAGCTGACTTGATCGCCTTGGACACCAAATAGGCTGCCCCGCCAACTGCAATTAGATAAACCGAACGATGTGATTGAATAGCCTGAATCGCTTGCGGCCCTCGCTCGGCTTTTCCTATCATACCCAGCAAGCCTGTTTTGGATAACATCATCTCTGTAAATTTATCCATACGCGTGGACGTCGTTGGTCCAGCGGGACCTACTGCTTCATCACCAACTGGATCTACCGGGCCCACGTAATAGATAAAGCGATTGGAGAAATCTACCCCCTCTGGCAAAGGCTCTGCTTTGGCAAATAATTCTGCAATTTTTTTATGTGCCGCATCGCGACCTGTGAGTAACTTTCCTGACAATAATATCGTCTCGCCGGGCTGCCAAGTTTGAATATCTTCGCGCGTCAGCGTATCCAAATTGACTCGACGCGATTGTTGATTGGGCTGCCAGAACACTTGCGGCCAATCTTGCAAACTAGGAATCTTTTGCAAATCTGGTCCATGCCCATCCAAGCTAAAGTGAGCATGACGGGTCGCTGCACAGTTGGGGATTACCGCTACAGGCAGTGAGGCTGCATGGGTGGGATAGTCCAAAATTTTGACATCTAATACCGTAGTCAAACCACCTAATCCTTGCGCGCC
>CAYYBG010000059.1:0-3122 GCA_964470195.1 uncultured Methylophilaceae bacterium
GATCAACTGCATGGCACTTTCTGGGTACAGTAACCGAGTCGGAGTAAAACACTCTGGCTAATGGCTCATATCCTGAAAATTCGGTCGCATTAGCAAGTCCAGTAATTCTTCCAGTCTGAGTACGATGTGCAAATTTAGCTACTACTGCCGACTTGATTAATCCTTGCGCGTCAATAATGACATCATAGTGGGCTTGTCGTAACAGTCGAATACATTCTCTAAGTTCTTGCCAGTGCTTTGCACAAAAAATATCTTTCTTCCAGCGCCGCAAACCAATCGGAATAATCCGGTCAATTCCTTGAAAGCCATTCGTTGATTGCAGGGGTTTCAAAAGATCAACATACGCTTCCTCAACTACCCAATCAACGATGGCATCGGGATAGCACTGCCGGATATCCCAAACAATTGGTAAATTATGGAGCACATCCCCCAAAGAAGACAATTTAACGATTAAGAATTTGGTGGGCATGATGTGAGAACTTGAATAAAGAGGAGTCTACCGCAAGAAGGATTAAAATTATTCAATGTTGATCCATCAAAAACTCTCGGAAAAATTGATCTCTATTCTAATCAGTCTTTCAGTACTGGGTTATCTCTCCATACGTGGAATAACAAATGCGATTACGATTGGATTAGCACTTCTAGGTTTATGGGTCTGGATACGAAACTATCAAAATATCAAAAATATAGTTGGGCTGAAAAACCTAGTAATCATTGTGATAGCGTCTGGTAGTCTACTTATTGCAACCTTACTCTCACAGATTTTTAAAAATCCATTTCAAATTTCATCATTAGATGGGCCTTCCAGAATTTTCATTGGATTTTTTATATTTATTCTTTTATATCAAACAAGAAAAAAATGGTTAGAAATTTTGTCCATTGTTCTGCCGATTTCCTTGATTCTCCTGTGTCTAAATCTATTATTCATAGATCAAAACTATATAAGTAACTGGGGTGGTCGTTACGCTAGTTATTTCGTGGATCCGAACACTCTTGGCGGACAAACCGCAATACTAAGCGTTTTATGTTTATCCCTACTTGTTTATAAATTCAATCAACCCGTGCTGTATCAAGTTAATTTACTAATTGGCTTTATGAGCGGCTTTATTCTGATGTTACAGGCTCAATCCAGAGGTGGCTGGCTAGCTTTTGCAGCAATGCTCATTTGCATGAGCTTTTTACAATATCAAAGTATAAAAAAGATTTTTCAGGAAAATCGGAATCGATTTACATTTTTCATAATCATATTAATTACGTTTGTCTTTGGATTTCTTTTATTTAATTACGATCAATTTTTATCACGATTGATCCCAATTGGAGCAGAGATTTCACTATGGAAAGATAGTGGGCAAAATTTAGGTCAAACATCCGTTGGAGCAAGACTGGGAATGTGGGAGGTTAGTTTCTTGCTAATCCAGGAAAGTCCACTGTTTGGATTTGGAGAACAAAATCTAAAAGATAGCATTTTGTCTTTATCAGAAAAAATTCCCATCCATCTTAACGAGCCACTTGCTATTCTGATCGGAACCGGTCCTCATAGCGACATACTTGCAAAGTCACTGGCAAATGGACTCTTTGGTTTTGTTGCATACATGGCAACTTTAGGGGGTCCTGCTTATCTTTTCTTTAATTCATTAAAGCACGCTAATCACAAATCTACCCGGGCCGCCGCGAATCTTGGATTAATTTATATATGTGGCCTATTTGTTTGTGGGCTGTTTAACGAAACTCTTTCGTTAAAATATTTGTGCTCATTTTATGCGATGATGGTTGCAATCCTATTAGCGTCTGCACTTTCTATTAATCCGGCTACTCAGAATGAACCCCAATAAATATTCCTTAACATTTGCCTGCTATAACGCTTTAGATTACACAAAGATTTGTGTTGACAGCTTTCTAAAGACTTCGACACCGCTCAGTCGCCTGGTAGTTGTTGATAATGGGTCTTCTGATGATACGGTTAATTATTTAAGAGGTCTTCCACTAGGAGGTTTGGTACTAAATCGCAAAAATTTAGGATGTGGAGTTGCATGGAACCAGGGGGCCCTAGCTCAGCAAGCCGAGTGGTCAGTCATTATGAACAATGATGTGGTCGTTTCAGATCAGTGGATTCAATCTCTTATAGAAACTGCTGAAAAAAACAATATTAGAATCATATCCCCCGCATTAGTAGAGGGCCCACTTGATTATGATTTTGAATCGTTTGCAAAAAATGCGTCGATCAACATGAAAGATGCTTTGCGAATGGATAAAGCCCATGCGGTATGTTTGGCAATTCATGAGTCCGTTTGGATGGATATTGGTTATTTCCAAGCCACCCCAACCCTGTGGGGATTTGAGGATACTTTATTTTTCCACGCGGCACGAAAGGCATCCATACCAATGGCCATTACTGGGTCTAGTTGGTTACATCATTTTGGATCTATCACCCAAACTGAAATGAAGCGGGAACGAAAATTGTCTGACAATCAAGGTCTAACAGGGCGATATAACTACAAATTGCTTAATGAGAGCTGGATTGAGCGGAAATTACGACAATTTCGCAACAAACAGTTATCCAAGCAATTTCGTCAAGTTGAGCTAAACCAATATGGCATGACAGTTCATGGAATACGAAAAAATCATCAATTTGAATGGTTGTAGTTCTGGATGAAGTGTATTAAAAAATTAATATTAGTTTCGATCGAAAATTTCTCCATGACATATTCTTTTCCATTATTTCCATAATTGCGCATTTTTAAGGGATTTGCCAAGGCCCAGTCCAAAGCATCTATCCAATTACTTACCCTATCTTCAACGAGCAAACCTGTTTTATGATGCTCCATCGTTTCAGGTATACCACCAACTCTACTAGCAATAGTTGGCACTTTTAAATACTGCGACTCAATCTGAAACATTCCTAATGGCTCATGATGGGATGGCAATATCGCCAAGTCAGCAATTTTTAGTAAAGGCACTATCGGATTAACAATACCTGCAAAAAATACATTCTGATCAATCTTTAATTGACGAACCTCATGTTCTAATTGCTGTCGTTCAGGGCCGTCCCCAGCAATAATGTACTGAAGTTTTGGCCATTTTTTTAAGAGCTTGCTAAAGACCTGCAAAAATTGTAAATGGCC
>CAYYBG010000059.1:3222-6556 GCA_964470195.1 uncultured Methylophilaceae bacterium
CACTTAAGTGAATTCCAAACCATTTTCCGAAGCTGGAAGACTCTTTTCGTAAATCAACAGCAACATCAAATACCAAACCATTCACTACGCGTACTAATTTGGCCTGAACATGTTTTGTTTGATAATGAAGGCCACGTAAAATTCCCATTTTTGACATTGAATGGTTATCTTGTACGAAATTCTCACGCTGACCAATTAGGGCAGCAAATTCATTTGCATTAAAAGATTCAAAAAACCAGCCACGTTCATCACCAAAAATTTTTGGCTTCAATATCAACAAATCTTTTAGAGGGGTTCTCTCAATCGCTAATTTTTCAGAAGAATTCATAGAGAATTTTGCTCAATCAAGAATTTTTTTAGATATTGACCATAACTACTTTTACCGAGTGTATTAATTGTTTTCTCGATCTGAGCTGAATTAATCCAACCACTTCGGTATGCAATTTCTTCAGGGCAGGCAACCATTAATCCTTGACGTTTTTGTAAAGTAGCAATAAATCCTGATGCCTCAAGCAATGAATCGTGCGTACCAGTATCTAGCCAAGCATACCCTCTTCCCATAAGTTCAACATGTAAATTATTTTTAGCTAAATAAGCACGATTTACGTCCGTGATCTCAAGCTCACCCCTCGCACTTGGACGGATTTCAGCGGCAATATCGCAAACCTGATTATCGTAAAAATATAAGCCGGTGACTGCAAAATTACTTTTAGGCTTATGGGGTTTTTCTTCAATTGATACCGCGCGTTGGAGATGATCAAATTCAACAACTCCATATCGCTCTGGATCGTTCACATGATATGCAAATACAGTTGCGCCAATATCTCGTTGATTGGCAATACTTAACTGATTCACAAGTTCGTGACCATAAAAAATATTATCTCCCAGAACAAGTGCGGAAGGATGTTGATTAATAAATTTTTTACCCAACAAGAATGCTTGAGCTAACCCATCTGGTGACGGCTGAATGGTGTATTCAAAATGGACGCCCCATTGCGATCCATCACTCAAAAGCTCTTGGAACCGCGGCGTATCATTTGGTGTCGAAATAATTAAAATTTCTCGTATTCCTGCAAGCATTAATGTGGTCAGTGGATAGTAGATCATTGGCTTATCATAGACAGGCATTAATTGTTTTGAAACTGCTTGCGTTACCGGATAAAGCCTTATGCCTGCGCCCCCTGCTAAGACAATTCCTTTACGATAAATACTCATTATTAATCCTCAATATTCATTAAATACTAATGGATGATCTGGCACCATTCATGATCAAATTTCTTCCGCATCCCTAAGATTTTGTATATATTTTCTAACGCCAATCTTCCAATCTTCATTTAAAAATTTCCTACTGGCTGGATAAATGGAAGACAGTAACTCACTTGATAATACGGAATTCATTGGTCGAATAGTGGGTGATGGATACTCTTTCGCCGGGATTGGGTGCAAATCTTCTACTTGCAATTTAATATTAATTTTAAAATCGTTACAACATTCAAGAATATACTGAGCAACACCGTACCAACTTGTTTTTCCCGAGGGTACTGCATGATAAATTCCAGAGTTTTTAATTTGTGAATTTAATATCTCAACTGTAAGATTTGCGAGCCAATCAGCGCTAACTGGAACGCCATATTGATCAGAAACCACATTCAAGGTTTCGCGCTCTTTTGCTAAGCGAATGATGGAGCGAATAAAATTTGCGCCATCTCCGTAAATCCATGTACTTCTTAAAATCGTGAAGCAAGCCATAGATTGACCCATACTCATTCTCTGACGATCCCGAGAAAAGTTTTCTTTTATTTTGAGCTCGCCAGAAAGCTTTGATTTGCCATAGATATTCAGAGGGTTGCATGGATCGGTTTCAATGTATGGCTCTTTTTTAATCCCATCAAAAACATAGTCAGTTGAGAAATGAATAAATTGCCCCCCATGCTCAACACAATATTGAGCCATAAACTGAGGGGCTTTGCTATTAACTGCGTAGGCAATTTCTTCGGAACTTTCTGCTAAATCCACTGCCGTAAATGCCGCTGCATTAATAATTACTTCTGGCTTGTAAAGAGATAAGCACTTAGTTAATGATTTCTCATTCAAAATGTCGCATTCATTTCTGCCCAGAAAAATTACGTTCTTGTCATCTCTGAGGCGTTTTTGAATAGCACGACCTAACTGACCATCTTTGCCAAAAATCAATATAGTCATTTGAAATTAGTGACCATATTGTTTTGCAACCCATTCCCGATACGATCCTGACAGGATACTATTCACCCACACGGAATTTTCCAGATACCAGCGAATTGTTTTTTCAATTCCCGTTTCAAACGTTTCTTTTGGCTTCCAACCAAGTTCTGATGATATTTTTTTTGCATCAATTGCATAACGTCGATCATGCCCCAATCGATCTTTTACAAACGTAATGAGCTCAGCATAACTTTTTTGATCTTGTCGTGGCATTAACTTGTCAAGGATTTGGCAAATGGTTTCAACAACAAACAAATTTGTTTTTTCATTATTTCCACCAATATTGTAGGTCTCACCAATTTTTCCATTGAGTAAAACAGTCTCTATTGCCTCACAATGATCCTCTACGTATAACCAGTCCCTCACTTGCAATCCATCACCATAAATTGGTAATGACTTATGTTGAAGTGCATTATGAATGATGAGGGGGATTAATTTTTCTGGGAATTGATAAGGGCCATAGTTGTTTGAACAATTCGTAGTTAATACAGGAATTCCGTATGTATGATGCCATGCCCTTACCAGGTGGTCCGATGCGGCTTTTGAAGCGGCATAGGGACTATTTGGCTCGTAGGGATTGGATTCTGAAAAGGGCGGATCATTTTTTTCTAAGCTACCGTAAACCTCATCCGTTGACACATGCAAAAATCGAAATTGCATTTTCTCTTGCGCATCCAATGATTGGTAATAGCCTCTGACGGATTCAAGCAAATTAAATGTTCCAACAATATTTGTTTGAATAAAGTCGCGAGGGCCATGAATTGATCGATCAACATGACTTTCTGCTGCAAAATTGATAATTGCATATGGGCGATGTTTTTCTAATAACGAAGAGACAAGTCTTTCATCTCCTATATCACCATGAACAAATAAATAATTTTCATGCCCAGAAATAGATCTTAATGTCTCTAGGTTTCCAGCATATGTCAATTTATCTAGATTTATGATTTTGTGTTGACCAGACTTAATTGCATGGATAACAAAATTACTTCCAATAAAGCCGGCTCCACCAGTAACTAGGATCATTTTTAATTTCCTGCAACAATCGACATCACTGCCATTCGGACCGCGATCCCAAATGTGACCTGATTCA
>CAYYBG010000060.1:0-6529 GCA_964470195.1 uncultured Methylophilaceae bacterium
TAAGTTCTCTTTTAGGATTTCATGGCGTTTTTGGCACTGCAAATTACGCAGCAAGTAAAGCTTACGTTCAGGCTTTGGGTGAGGGACTTTATTTCGAATTAAGAAAACAAAATGTTGATGTTCTTACCGTAGCTCCAGGTCCTATTAATACAGGATTTGCAGCTACTGCAGGAATGCAATTCAATATGGCACTAAAGCCAGAGAATGTTGCTAAACAGTCAATTCAGTCTCTAGGCAGGAAGATCACTTTACTACCAGGCTTCCTAACAAAGTTTTTATACTTTTCGTTAAGCATGCTCTTTTTTAGAAATCTTAAAGTACTGATCCTAGGAACGATCATGAAAACAATGATAAAAAAGCATGGCTGATTTTAAAAAAATAACAGCGGCTGATCTAGGTGATCTTTTAGAAGCTCTCGGAGTTGATGACTATGGATTTGTAGATATAGAAAATCCTGTCATACAGGTGGATCGTGAATATATACAAGAATGCTTCCCAAAAACTAAAACCTTAGTATCTATAGTCTGCCACATGAATAGAGAGCCAATTAAGTCTCTCAACAGATCTGTCTCTAATTTAGAGTTTCATCATGTAGGCACCCAAATTGACGATATTGCAAGGGACTTGGTTAGTAAATTAGAAGAGCAAGGCATTAAAGCGGTCAATCCTGCAATGGCTTTCCCGATGGAACTAGAGGATTTTCCGGGACGTGGCTGGGTAGTTTCTCATAAACTGGTAGCAAAAGCAGCAGGACTTGGAGAAATAGGAATCCACAGAAATTTAATTCACCCAAAATATGGTAGTTTTGTCCTATTAGGTACTGTATTAATTGAAGCCGAGGTTGATCAATTATCCAAACCTATTGATTTTAATCCATGCTTTGAGTGTAAGCTGTGTGTGGCAGCCTGTCCTGTGGGGGCTATAAAATCTGATGGTGATTTTGATTTCTCATCATGCTATACCCACAATTATCAGCAATTTATGGGTGGTTTTGTAAACTGGGTAGAAGATATTGCTGATAGCAAATCAGCAAAAGATTACAGAAAAAAAGTGACATACCCAGAGACGGTACTTAGATGGCAAAGCCTATCTTATAAGCCAAACTACAACGCAGCTTATTGCGTCGCTGTATGCCCTGCAGGTGATAATGTCATAGGCGAGTATTTGAATAATAAGAAACAGCACCTCAATGAGGTAGTTAAACCACTTCAGAATAAATCAGAGCAAATTTATGTGACCAAAAATTCTGATGCTGAAGCCCATGTCTTAAAAAGATTCCCCAATAAAAAAGTGCGTCTTGTCAGATCAAATGGTCGTGTAACCAATATCGAGAATTTTCTATTGGGCATTAAACTCAGCTTCCAAAGAGGGCAGTCTAAAGGCATAAATGCAACTTATCACTTTAGTTTTACTGGAGATGAATTACATAAGGCTACCGTAAAAATTTATGCTGGTAAGTTAGTGGTACTAGAAGGTCATGTGGGTGTCCCAGATCTTAGGGTCGATGCTGACTCAAAAGCGTGGGTGAGATTTCTAAATAAAGAAATTTCAATATTTAGATGTTTGGTGCTTAGGAAAATTAAACTCAAAGGTTCTGTAAAACTACTATCTGATTTTGGAAGATGCTTTCCAGACTAGATAACACCCTGATTAAACTTTTTAATTTTGCATATGCATGAAGATACTTTTGAGTATCTAACAATCAAGTTTAGACTACCCCCCCCAAAAAAATAGAGTGTGGAATTTTTGTAGTCTATATGTAGTCTGGAAGAATAAAAAGAAAAAGCTTCTAGAAGAAAAATCCTCTAGAAGCTTTGATTTTATTTGGTGGGCTGTGCGCGATTCGAACGCGCGACCAACGGATTAAAAGTCCGCTGCTCTACCGACTGAGCTAACAGCCCCCTGACTCACACACAAACGCGTCTTCGTCGAAAGCGCGCAATTATCCTGAAAAGACAACTACTCGTCAATACTAAAACTAACGCATGCCCGGAAATTTTCCCTGCATAGTACGCATCAGTTTCGCCATGCCTCCTTTAGAGAACATTTTCATCATTTTTTGGGTTTCTTCGAATTGGTTGAGCAGGCGATTTACCTCTTGTACCTGCACACCTGCACCCATAGCAATTCTGCGTTTTCTGGTTGCTTTGATTATTTCTGGCTTACGACGTTCCATTGGCGTCATAGAATTTATGATACCTTCAATCCTTTTTATCGCTTTGTCACCATCATCCGGGTTTATTTTGCCAGCTGCGCTGGTCATTTGGCTGGGCAGCTTATCCATTAGCGCCCCCATACCACCCATTTTGCGCATTTGTACCATTTGCGCTTTAAAGTCCTCAAGATCAAAATTTTTGCCAGATTTGACCTTATCGGCCAATTTCTTGGCCTCTTCCATATCAACATTTTTTTGCGCTTGCTCGATCAGGGAGAGTACATCCCCCATACCCAATACCCTTGAGGCCATTCGCTCTGGGTGGAATGGCTCTAGTCCGTCGACTTTCTCACTAACACCGATGTATTTAATGGGTTTCCCCGTGATTTGCCTTACCGAGAGAGCTGCACCACCACGCGCATCACCGTCTAACTTGGTCAGCACAATCCCAGTCAGTGGCAAGGCATCGCCAAACGCACGTGCAGTATTGACAGCATCCTGACCTAGCATGGCATCAACCACAAACAAGGTTTCGCTAGGTTGCAGCAACTGATGGAGTTGTTTAATTTCATCCATCATTTGCTGGTCTATACCTAAACGACCAGCCGTGTCGAATATCACTACATCGTAGAAGTATTTCTTGGCAAATTGCAGCGATTCTTGAGCAATCATTGCCGGTTGCTGTTGCGGATTAGAGTCATAGCAATCAACCTCTAATTGCTTAGCTAGGGTTTGTAATTGTTGTATAGCAGCAGGACGATATATGTCAGCGCTGACTAGCAATACTTTTTTCTTTTGTTGTTTGAGCAGTTTGGCCAGTTTGCCAGAGGTGGTGGTTTTACCAGAACCCTGTAAACCTGCCATTAAGATGACGACTGGAGGGACTGCCGCCAGATTCAACCCGGCATTTTGGTCGCCCATCAACTTAGTCAGCTCTTCATGCACTACCTGTATCACAGCTTGTCCGGGGGTCAAACTTTGTAATACCTCACGACCTTGTGCACGTTGTTTTACTTGGGAAATAAAGTCTTTCACAACAGGCAAAGCAACATCAGCCTCCAGCAAAGCCATTCTGACTTCACGCATGGCATCGGCAATATTTTCTTCACTCAGTCTGGCTTGACCACGAAGATTCTTAATGACACCTTGTAATCGTGTGCTTAAATTTTCCAGCATAGTTTCCTCAGAAGTCTTATAGATTGCGGATAATCGGATGGTTATCTTGCTTGACGGCTCATGCTATAGTGATGCCTTTATAGTTTCCTATTTTAACCCAAATTATGCATGCCCGATTGCTATTGCCCTATATCATTGTTGCCATCCTGTTTGGCGGAGTGGCGATTGATTATTGGCTGACGATAAACCGCACCAATGACTCCCCCAGCCCAAAACGCTTGAAGTTGCATAGCCTATTCATCGCCTTGGCGGTCATCGGTCAAGCTTGGTTATTGTGGCAAGATATTTTCTCTTGGGGACTTAACTTAACAGTTGCTAACGCCAGCGCTACCATTGTTTGGCTGACGGTACTCATTTATTGCTTGTTTAATGTGAAATATCATGTGCACAGTCTGCAGGCGTTTGTGCTTCCTCCCGCCGCTTTGATGGTATTGTTACAAGGCTGGTCTTTGCAAACACATTGGTTGCAGTATGAGCATCAATCCTTGTTCATTCTTCATATTTGCATTGCTTTCTTGGCTTATAGTCTTTTCACTTTTTCTGCATTACACGCCTTGTTGATGGCCACCGCAGAGCGCAACTTGCATTTGCGCCAAAGTGTCATCAAGCTGCCAGATTTTCCACCTTTGATGATTATGGAGAACATGCTATTCAAGATGGTGGCTGTTGGTTTTATTTTGCTGAGCGTGACGCTGATTACTGGCATGATGTTTTCTGAGCAAATCTTCCAGCAACCATTACGTTTTAATCATAAAAATGTGTTCACCATTTTGTCATGGCTGATTTATGCCGCATTGTTGATTGGCCGAGTACGCTATGGTTGGCGCGGTCGAACTGCTATTCGTTGGACCTTGTGGGGTTTTCTATCCTTACTGTTGGCGTATCTAGGCAGCAAGTTTGTATTAGAAATCTTGTTGAATCGCTAGCTCTCAATTCAAATTAATTCTACTTATCTAATCCCTTAGACTAATGATAGGCCAGCCTTGTTGTTCAGCTTCGGCTTGCAGAATAGGATCTGGATTCACAGCAACTGGATAACTGACTAGGCGCAGAAGTGGCAAATCATTGTGTGAATCACTGTAAAAATAGACTTTTTCAAAGTCAGCTAACACTTGCCCTCGGGCTGTTAACCATTCATACAAACGTGTCACTTTTCCCTCCTGAAAGCTGGGTAAACCTGCCACCTTTCCGGTAAATTTACCCTCCACTTGCTCTGGGTCAGTGCCAATAAGATTGGGGATGCCAAAGGCTTTTGCGATGGGGCCTGTGACAAAAGAATTAGTGGCGGTGATGATTAACAACTCATCCCCGGCTGATCTGTGTTGCTCGACTAATGCGCGTGATTTTTCGGTCATCATGGGGAGCACTTTATCGCGCATATATTGTGCATGCCATTGATCAAGTTGTTGGCGAGTATGATCGTGGAGTGGTCGCAACTGAAATGCCAAAAACGCCATAATATCCAACTTACCTGCTTTATAGTCCGCATAGAACTGATCATTGGTGGCTTGGTGTTGTTGACGATTTAACACACCAATTTCTATCAGAAACTCTCCCCACTGATAGTCACTATCTCCGGCTAACAAGGTGTTATCTAAATCAAAAATTGCTAAATTCAAAATGACTCCACAGGCATTTAATTGAACTGAAATATATATTGGATTGGGCTTTAAAAAAACGCCCTCTCGTCGAGGGCGTTTAGTCATTACACTTGCGGATGGGCTCGCTCGGCTTTGGAATAAAGTTTATTCAAACCATTTAAATAGGCTTTGGCTGAAGCAATCACAATATCTGTATCCGCACCCTGCCCATTCACAATCCGGCCACCTTTAGAGAAACGAACGGTTACTTCTCCTTGCGCATCGGTACCGCTGGTGATGTTGTTGACAGAATATAGCAATAACTCAGCACCACTATTGACGATTTTTTCAATCGCTTTAAAGCATGCATCTACAGGACCGCCACCTTCTGATTCTGCGCGTTTTTCAATAGCATTATCCATAATTGCGACTGTGGCAAAAGGGGTTTCTCCTGTTTGCGAGCAGACCTGTAAATAGCTCAATTTAAAATTCTCAGAATCGGCGCTAACAAACTCATCACTCACAAGTGCATGCAAATCTTCATCAAAAATTTCAGATTTTTTATCGGCCAATTCTTTGAATCTAGCGAATGCTGCATTCAAAGCTTCTTCACTTGATAAGGCGATGCCCAATTCTTCCAAACGAGCACGGAATGCATTACGCCCAGACAGCTTACCTAAGGTGAGCTTGTTGGCATTCCAACCCACATCTTCGGCACGCATAATCTCATAGGTCTCACGGAATTTAAGCACGCCATCTTGATGGATACCGCTTTCATGGGCAAAAGCATTCGCACCCACTACCGCTTTATTGGGTTGTACCGGATAGCCTGTAATAGTAGAAACCAATTTAGAGGTCGCGACGATTTGTGTGGTATCGATGCTTGTCTCTAAATTAAATACATCGCGACGGGTCTTGACCGACATCACTATTTCTTCAAGACTGGCGTTGCCAGCCCGCTCGCCTAATCCGTTAATAGTGCATTCTACTTGGCGTGCACCACCCATCACGGCAGCAAGAGAATTAGCCACAGCCATCCCTAAATCATTGTGGCAATGCGTGGACCAAATCACTCGGTCAGAATTTTTTACGCGTTTAATCAATGTCGCCATGCGCTCACCCCATAACGCTGGGATTGAATATCCAACGGTATCAGGCACATTGATTGTTTTTGCACCCGCTTCAATCACGGCTTCAAACACTCGCACCAAGAAATCTATTTCTGAACGTACGGCGTCCTCAGCAGAAAACTCGACATCATCGGTATATTCCAAAGCCCATTTTACCGCTTGAACTGCCCGCTCTAGGACTTGATCAGGCGACATGCGCAATTTGTTTTCCATATGAATGGGAGAGGTTGCAATAAAAGTATGGATACGCCCTTTTTGTGCTGGCTTTATCGCCTCACCAGCACGACGAATATCATTTTCATTGGCACGTGCCAAAGAACATACAGTAGAGTTTTTAATCACTTCTGCAACGGCACGCACGGCCTCAAAATCTCCTGGGCTGGCAGCAGCAAACCCTGCTTCGATGACATTGACGCCTAATTTTTCTAGCTGACGTGCAATTCTTACTTTTTCTTCTTTGGTCATTGCTGCACCTGGACTCTGTTCGC
>CAYYBG010000061.1:0-2482 GCA_964470195.1 uncultured Methylophilaceae bacterium
CATTCTGGAAGCTATTCACTCGATTTGATATTCCTCTCCTTAGCAATCTTTGAGTAAGTAAGAAATTCTTGATTAAGAAACTCAGTAAATTCTTGTGGCGAATTACCAATTGGCTCAACTCCTAGAGAAATTAATTTCTCTCTTATGGCGGGCTCGCGAACGATTTTTGCAGTTGTTACAGCAATCTTGCTAACAATTTCATTTGGGGTTTTAGAAGGGACAAACAAACCCATCCAATTTGTAAATCGATAACCCTTCATACCAGGTAATTCGGCAACAGCCACAACATCAGGCATCACCTGAGATCTTCTTTCACTGGTTACTGCCAAAATAGTAAGTTTTCCAGCCTTTGCATGAGCGATTGTTGGTGGCATTCCCACAATTGCTATGGGAATTTGTCCGCCAAGAGTATCTGCTACAGCTGGCGCAGCCCCACGATAAGGAATGTGCAACATGTCAATTTTTGCAAGCGCTTTTAACGATTCCCCAGCAAAGTGCATTGAGCTACCACCGCCGGGGGTTCCATAGGAATATTTGCCTGGATTGGCTTTTGCTAATGCGATAAATTCAGTAATATTTTTGGCTGGAACACTTGGATTCGCAATTATTACAAGAGGTGTTTCACCAATAAGTGAAACCGGTTTTAAATCTTTCTTGGGGTCGTAGGGAACTTTCTGCCCTGCGGTGGGTCCGACCACCACTTCCGCTGGTGAAGCAATTAACAAGGTATAGCCATCAGGCGTACTTTTTGCAACTAAATCAGCGCCAATGGAACCAGACGCACCGGCACGATTTTCAACAATGATATTAGTATTTAGAACTTCTCCAAGTCTTTGAGCATAAGTTCTAGCAACAGCATCCACCCCACCCCCTGGAGGATATGGAACAATTATTTTGATTGGCTTGTCAGGCCATGGTGCTGCTAAGACTGTTCCTACAACTAAAAAACTTGCAAATAAAGAGAGGACTTTAATGAGTTTATTTATATACATGGGGTTCTCAATAAATTAAAGTTCAAAGGAAATCTGCTGCCGCACCAGGTGCTGGAGTAAAGCCGATATCACCTCGCGCAATTACAGCTTCGCGGCCACCGTTTGCGGCTAAATTTTCTGCTTGCCTTGATTTTGCCCTTCTGTCTGTTTCATCCGGATCACAGATTGTCAAAAGCTTTTGGTGACATTCCTCAATGACATGAGAATATTTAGGATCTTGGCCTAAGTCTTGTATCTCATTAGGATCATTTTCAAGATCAAATAATTGGGATGGATATTTTGGATAGTAAACATATTTCCACTTACCATTTCTTAATGCAAATGCTCCTGTTGTGGTTCCCATTCCGTGATATTCCGAAATGACTGTTCGATCAGGTCTATGGCCATTCGCGATATCAAACAAAGACACACCAGGATGATTATCTTTAACCGCCCGGAAATCTATCCCAACGCCTTCTAAAATCGTTGGGAAACAATCTACATGACTAACTGGGTCATGAATTTGAGCGCCTTTTGGAACATCAGGACCCGCCATAATTAAGGGGACTCCAGCTATTTCCTCAAACATTGTTGACTTACCCCAAAGCCCCCTGGCCCCAAGATTGTCGCCATGATCACTGGTATAGAGAATATTTGTGCTATCGCCAAGACCTATTTCATCAAGAGTTTTTAAAATTTTTCCGATGTTTTCGTCTAGATAGGAAACTAATCCAAAATACCCGCATAAAGCCTTTTTAACTTGATCGGCACTTTCAAAGTAATCGTCATAACAAAATGAGTTTCGATAGTCTTCTAAATAAGGATGTTTGGGTCTTTGTTCGCGAGCATATAAAAGTGGCATCGGTAAATCCTTGCCCCAATATTTATAAAAATGCTCTGGTGGTGCCGTTAATGGAAAATGGGGAGCAACAAAAGACACAAAAAGAACCCATGGTTTGCTTTCCTTTAAAGCTTTTTCCCTCAACCAAATCTGTGTCCTAGAGCAAATCTCTTTGTCATAGAACGTATATTGAGATTCACCGGGTCCAGCTAATGCAGCCATTTTTTTTGAACCACCTCTTCTCGGTAGATCATCTCGAACTAAACCTAATAAATCACCCTTTCCACCTAAGATGTGCATTGGAATCTGTTCTTCAGTGAAACCGTGATCTTCTTGATAATCCCTAAAATGCAGTTTTCCAATTGAAGTTACGTTGTAACCTTTTTCTCGAATTATGTGATGCCACGAAGGAATTGATCCATCGTATGCGTCTGCGTTATCCCAAAAACCTATCTGATTAATATATTTTCCACAGGCAAATCCAGCGCGGGCTGGTATGCAAACGGGACTAGTTGTATAAGCATTTTTAAAGTAGGTACCTCGATCGATCAGGGAATCCAAGTGAGGTGTCTCGATAATCGGGTGGCCAGCTTTCCCGAGAATTTTGGGGTTATGTTCATCGGACATGATTACTAAAAAGTTCTTGGATTTACTTTTCATGATGAACTCC
>CAYYBG010000061.1:2582-6171 GCA_964470195.1 uncultured Methylophilaceae bacterium
ATCGAGAGAATAATTAGCATTAATCATGAATTTAAAGTCTATACAAAATTTTTCGTTGATATAAAACGATTACCAGTATTTGATTCTTTACCAGAAAAAAAACTAAGTAATCAAAATTTTAAAGAAGTAATTTTTAAGGAGACCGGCAAAACTATTAGTCGAATTGATCTCTTTGTTTCGCTATCAAACATTGATAGCAAAATAGGAAAATTGATCGGCATTCCAAATTCATCGCTCGTAATGACTTTTTCAGCTAACGCTTACTTAGGAAACTCAGACCCAATTTATTATCAGGAAATTTTTATCCCAAAAAGTAAAAGGGCTTTACATATCTCTGTAGATGGTGCAAATCTTGGACTAAATTCCTAATTTATATAAGGGCAAACTATTACAACTGTGGTCCGCGGTTTACAGAGCTCAATTCATTGAAATGCCGTCCGATTTCTAACCAATGATTCTTTTAGTTATCAAAACTGCTGTTTCATCAAATGCTTTCATCGAAGCGGTCATGAACTTATCACGTCTCCAACATAACGCCGCTTTTCGACGCAATAGATCACCACTAATTTTTCTGTAGGATAAGCCTCGTTCACCCTCACAAATAATGGGGCTTCCAATTACATAAAGCTGGGTATCTTTTGCAACAGTTAACAGATCACCTAAATTAGATAGCTCAATACGTACATCTAAGTTTATTTTCTCTTGTCGTGCTTGCATATCAATTTGTTGGCGCATTAAAAACTGATCATTAAGCATAGCCATGGGTTTATCTTTAAAAAAACGTATGTCGACTCTTTTGGGTAATTCTTGTATCCGGGTGTTTGGCGCAATAATTGCAAATTGCTCCTCGGTTAGTACTTTTTGCTCTAAATCAATAGTGCCTATGATCTCTGGAAAAATTGCCATATCAAGCTCCCCTGCTTGTAACTCAATAAGTAGACGCTGGGCGGTCATTTCGCGTAGATCTATTTTTAAATTAGGGTTTGATTGCAAAAGCATCAGGCTTGCTGGTAGCGCAATTTTTTTGAGGTAAGTGTGGGTCGCGCCAACTCGCAAACGACCGCCCAAAGTTTTACTTTGGTACAGTGTTTCCAATAGCGTTTCATCAATCTGATCAATTAGTGGCTCAATTCGGGCAATTAAGTTCTTACCAAACTCGGTTAAATAGCTTTGCCGTCCTTTTTTTTCAAATAGGGGCTCAGAAAAATAGTAGCTGAGTTCTTTCATTTGCTGGGATAAGGCCGATTGCGTAATGCTTAGAGAATGAGAAGCCTTTCCATAATTACCCGTCCTCGAAATCACGAAAAGGCTTCGTAGTAGCCGCAAATCAATATTTTGTATATTCATTAGATTTACTTATTAATAAATTAAGCAAATATTAATATACTTTAAATATAAAAGGTCCTATATTCACCGTTTTATGGAGCAAATCATGTGTCGATTAAATCTATGTCACCTGCGAACTAGTTTGCTGGGCCTGCTGGCCAGCTTTACCGTATCAGTTTTTGCCCAGAATTATCCTGATAAATCGGTCCGCTTAATTGTGCCCTTTCCACCTGGCGGAGCTACGGATGTCGTTGCCAGAGCCCTTAGCGCAAAACTCTCACCAATTTGGAAACAACAATTAATTGTTGAAAATAAACCTGGCGCTGGAGGAAATATTGGGGCCGACTTGGTTGCCAAATCATCCCCGGATGGATACACCCTACTTTTGTCCTCTCCAGCCGAAGTGGCCATCAATCCATCGCTCTACAGCAAGATGCCATATGACGCTAGCAAGGATCTTATTCCGGTCTCCAAAGTCGCCTCTGCACCGCTTGTATTGGTAGTTAATTCAAGCTCCCCTATAAAAAATATAAATGAACTCCTCCAATTCATTAAAAATAAAAAAGGGGCCGTTAACTTTGCTTCTTCAGGAACTGGCGGACCACAACATCTTGCAGGCGAATTATTCAAGTCTATGGCAAATATATCAATGACCCACATTCCTTATAAAGGTGGTGCACCAGCAATTACTGATTTACTTGGTGGGCAAGTTGATCTTTTCTTTGCTGGCATTCCCCCTGCCTTGCCTCATATTAATTCTGGACGACTAAGAGCGATAGCTGTAACCACTTTAAATAGATCTCCTCTTTTACCTAATGTTCCAACAATTTCTGAATCTGGATTCCCTGGATTTAATATTGAGAACTGGCAGGGAATTTTTGTCCCAGCAGGCACGTCAAACAATATCATTCAGTTCGTAGCATCAAGTATTAGTTCAATATCGAATGATAAGAGTTACTATGAGACGCTTTCTGCACAGGGTGCAGTACCCTCGCCATTGCCACCTAAAGAGTTTGCAATGTTTGTGCAGCAAGAAACCCAAAAATATAGCAAATTAGTAAAAGAATCTGGCGCCAAGGCTGATTAGAAAGGCTCAAATGAACCGTAATCCATTTTTCTATTTTTTGATTTCCATTCTTTTATTGGTTCCTGCTGGTTACTCGCATGCACAAACCTACCCCAATAAACCGATCAAACTAATTGTTCCTTTCCCGCCCGGGGGTCCAACCGATATTGTCGCTAGACCTTTAGCGCAGATGCTGGGTGAGTCCATGAAGCAATCAGTTATTGTCGAGAACAAAGGCGGTGCTGGTGGCTCTGTAGCAGCTGATTTTGTAGCTAAATCACCACCAGATGGATATACCATCATGGTCGGAACCGTGGGGACTCATGCAATTAATGGGAGTCTATATCGACAGCTTCCCTACGATATGACCAAAGACTTCACGCCGATTGCATTGGTAGCAAGCGCTCCTTTAGTGATAGCGGTTCCAGCGAGCAGCAATATTAAGACCCTGGCAGACCTTATTAAAGAAGCCAAGGCAAAGCCTGACTTTATCGCATTTGGAACTGCTGGCAATGGAACCCCTGGTCATTTGACAGGTGCTTTATTTGAAACAGCCACCAAAACAAAGCTTAAGCATATTCCCTATAAAGGTAGCGCACCTGCAGTCACCGATTTACTTGGCGGTCAAATTCCACTCATGTTTGACCCCATCCAGTCGGTCCTCCCCCATATCCAATCCGGAAAGTTAATAGCATTAGCAGTTACAAGCAAAACTCGCTCACCACTGTTGCCTAATGTACCTACAGTAGCTGAATCTGGTTATCCTAATTTTGAATCCACAGCATGGTGGGCAGTATTTGGTCCAGCAAAATTACCTGAAAATGTTACAAATACATTAACTACTCAAGTTCAGAAAATTGCCTCATCCGCAGCATTTAAAGAAAAACTAGGCAACGTAGGCGTTCAACCCAATACAAACTTTAAAGAATCACTTAGTAACTTCCAAACTAGAGAGATCGCAAAATGGGCAATTGCTGTGCGTGACTCTGGCGCCTCACTTGATTAAAGAAAAATTATGAAACTTAATACTGAAGAAAAAGCCATGCTGGCTGGCGAATTGGGGCCAGTTCGCAAGATCGCCATCGAACATCAAATTAAAGTTGGCGAATTTTTTGGCGCCGAAGATCTTGTACCGGTCTCACAAGCACACATCATGGCTGACACGGAAAGCCTTGGGGAGGCGGGTGTTGCTTGGCT
>CAYYBG010000062.1:0-6165 GCA_964470195.1 uncultured Methylophilaceae bacterium
GGCTTTGCTTGATGATGGGCGATGTGGCGGCTAAATAATCCATCCATAATTGATCGGCAGAAATAAAGATATCTGCCGGCGCGCCATTCTCAATTTGCTTGGCTAGCGTGGATGAGGCTGAAAAAGCATGCCTCACTTGAATCCCGCGATCCTGTTCAAATTGCTGACTTACCTCAGTCAGCGCGTTACTTAGGCTGGCAGCAGCAAACACGATAATTTTTTCTTGAGCAAAGCTAGGCTGGCTTAATAACAAACACAGCCAGATAAACACATAGAAGAATTTCATGCGGGCGGTTGGCAGAAATGTTGATATAACAGAGCGATGATCTGTTCAGCAATTTGGCTGTTAAGCTGATAGTAAATATGTTTACCTTGTTTGCGCGTTTGAACCAAGCCTTGATTGCGTAAAACAGTCAGTTGTTGAGATAAAGTCGGTTGATGAATATCTAATAAATCTTCTAGTTCACCTACACATTTTTCACCTTGGCTAATTTGACACAACAACATCAACCTGTCTCGATTAGCAAGGACTCGCAACAGGCTACTAGCCTTGTCGGCAGAAGCCTGCATAGCATTAAGTTGGATAGAGTCAGTCATCAATAAGCGGTATTAAAAACAAAGTAACATTATATCAAAAAATATATTATTAAAACTGAAAGAATATATGATAGAAACCGAAAAAATTTAGTGAAATAGCTACTAGTCATCATGCTGCAAGATAAAGTGCTGGCCTGCAGACGGCTATATTTTTAGCTTGTTAAGCCAAGTCGCTAGGCTAAACTAGGCTATTTCTGCGTGCAATTTTCTAAACCGTGATTGCCGCCTTTAAATTTAGGCTGATAGTAAAATTTTCTGAATGTCCACTTATCCTGACTATTTCTTTTGAAGTTGGCGATACCGATACCGAAGTCTTGATTTTTAGCGGCATCTACATGCGCAAAATAAATCGCTAGCTTGTGGCCATTGCCTGCGGCATGGCCGGGATATTTGCCATAACCCGGCACTTCAAGTTCAAAATCATAAGCAGAATACTTGCCGCTGCTTTGCTCAGGCTTCAATTTCATACGCACTGTGCCTTTATAACTGCCCTCGCTACTGTCTTTGCCTATGCAACTGTACTCGCCAGACAAATCATCGCCTTTAAAGGCCGCTTGGGCATAGCCGTGTAAAGATAATCCTAAAATGCAACAGATAAGATAGTTGGGTAATTTCATGCTGACTCCTGAGCCTAAGGGTTAATTAGCAAAAGGGTTAAATTGCTTGATGCGTATCACTGATTATTTTACCTACAAATCCAGCTTGCATAAGCAGTCAATTTTTTGTTAGTTTTATCGGCTTAAATTAAATTTTTAATAGATATCGTGCTCTTATCGCGCTAGACTTTAACTTTTGAACTTTTGCGCCGCAAAATTTTTAAATTCAGTACAAAACCAAGCTGTGATTCGGATATAAATTTCTTTATTGCTTAATCGAAAGTCGCTCTATTTTGTTATTAATTTCGCAATGGATCGCTACTATTATTGCTTTATGGGCTAGCACCTATCTATTCAAAGGCATACATTTTGATAGCTTTGCTGCTTTGCTGGTGTCAGCCTTGGTATTAGGTTTGGCCAACAGCATTATCAAACCCTTATTAGTGATATTGACGCTGCCATTAACGGTGTTTTCGTTTGGATTATTTTTGCTAGTGATTAACGGATTAGTGCTGATGTTGGTGTCCAGTTTGGTCAATGGCTTTAGCTTAAACGGCTTCTGGACTGCGGTATTTGCCAGTATTTTTATCAGTCTAGTGACTATGGTGATCAATGCTGCTTTGGTGGGTGATGTTAAAGTCAGCAAAATAAGCAAAGGTCCTTGGATTTAGTTGGTTGTTATTTTTTAGGAGAGTGAGTATGAATAAAATTGCTTTGTTAATTTTAGTGTTAGTGGTTGTTGGCTTGGGCTTTGCTGCCTATCATGAAGATAGTGATTACGGCATGCGTCCTAAAATTACCGATATAGAAAACCATAATCAGCAAATGAATGAATGTATAAAGACCGCACTTGAGCTTCATCCCGGTGCAATTCTAGAAACTGAAGTCGAAACCGAAGATGGTAAATTAATTACTGATGTAGATATTCAAGGCGCTGACGGTAATAGTTGGGAAGTGGAGTGCGAGTTAGCTACAGGCAAGATTGTAGAAGACAAGCAAGAGCACTGAGGCATATTTAGCTAGCCTGGCGGATTAACAACAGGCATAGCTAGCAAAAGGGAGCATGATTGCTCCCTTTTTTGCGCTTGTTATCGCTTATTTAATCGACGTATTAGTCTGTTCAGCCTATCCATTAAAGGCTTTTTTTACAATTTGATAACTTTCTTGCCATATAGCTGCTTTATAATGGCGTGGTTATAACCTTTGCAGTAGGAATCACCATCATGAAACTTAACACGCTTACTCTAATTGTTTTATCAGCGCTTACAGCGGTCACGCATAATGTTTATGCGCAAGATGAGCAAGAATCCGCTTGGTATTTGCTACCAGGCGCCAGCTATACCCGCACGGATTCTGATTTAAAAGCAGATGACGGCATGGGTGGTTTTATCAAGCTAGGCAAACAAATTAATCCTAGTTGGGATATTCAGCTAGGCGCTAGTTATTCTCGTTTTGATGAAGAAGCTGCCAATGTTAGCAGTGGCAAATACAAACAAACATTGCTTGGTTTTGATGCCTTGTATATGTTAAGTCGGGAAAGTTTCCGACCATTCTTGCTAGTTGGTCTAGGATTTGCTCGCAACGATGTCGATTATTCCAATCAATGGGGAAGTCAAAAAAATTCAGTCTTAGCCAATGTGGGTTTGGGCGCGCAATACTTTTTCAATGATAAAGTCGGCTTGCAAGCTGATCTGCGTGAAGTGTGGGGCAGGGCTGAGGTAGGCCCTGTCAATGATAGGGATAACCGCATTATTGGCAACACCGTATTTAATCTAGGCATTATCTTTAATCTGGACGCGCCAGCTAAGCCAGTTGCCGTGGCCGCAGCACCCAAGCCTGCGCCAGTAGCAGAACCACAGCCAGTTGCCCAACAAGCACCAGCAGCGCCTGCCCCTGTGCAACAAGCGCCTAGCTGCCAGCCAAAAACGGAAAAGATGGTGATTCAAGCAGAAACACTATTCGATTTTGATAAAGCGGTGATTAAAGCCGATGGTAAAAAAGTGCTAGATGATTTAATTCCAGCATTAAAAAAACATGACGATATCGAGATGATTTTAGTCACTGGTCATACAGACAAAATTGGCACAGAAGCCTACAACTTGGCGCTTTCCAAGCGTCGTGCCGAGGCAGTGAGTCAATATCTAGTGCAACATGGTGTGGCACAACATCTGATTAAAGCGGTTGGCAAAGGCAAATCAGAGCCAGAAGTTGAGTGCAAAGGCGTACGTGGTAAGAAATTGATAGAGTGCTTGGCGCCAAATCGCCGGGTTGAAATTGATGCCACTCATTTGCAACAAATTGGCTGTGAGTAAGCGATACGCTAAATCAAAGCAAGTGCCATAAATAAAAGCCGCTTAATGCGGCTTTTATTTTTTCTGTTGCTGCTTTTCTAGCCAAACAGATTGCAAAATCTCCTTGGCAGAATCTAAGTTAATCACGGCGATCGCCACCCCCACCAGCAAATCTGGCCAATAACTAGGCCAAATAGTGCCAACAAATCCTGCCATCACCATCGCCAAATTGGCATAGGCGTCGTTTCTTGAGGAAAGGAAGGCAGCTTTGCTAAGACTACCGCCATCGTGTTGCACTTTGGCCAATATAAGCGCGCAGACAAAATTCACTAACAATGCACCCATCGCGGTAGTAGATAAATCCCAAGACAGTGGCAAACTAGGATAGAGTAGTTTTTCCCATGCAGTAAAAAAGGCAGCGCCTATGGGGACGATTAATAGACAAGATAGCAAAACACTGACTACTTGTTTAACCCGAAAACTCAAATATAAACTTAGCAAAACAATTAAATTGACTGCCGCGTCCTCTAAAAAATCTATGCTGTCGGCAAATAATGAAACCGAATTAATTCTTCTGCCAACTTCAAATTCTACGAAGAAATACAATAGGTTAGCTACCGCAACAAAGATCACTGCGCGCTGTAGTGCTAACTTGCGTGCGGATATTATTTTAAAAAATTTCATAAAAAGAGTTGAGCAAGTGGAAAAAATAAGCAAAAATAATGAATACTATAGTTATCAAATCATTTAGCGATGATCATTATCTTAACAGAGAGGTATTCATGAACATTAATAACACTTTTCTCAGGCTATATGATTCTATCGAATCAGCCGTAGAGGCATCATCATTTGGCGAATTAGATTTAGAAAGCCAGGGGATTTTAATATTTATTGCTAATCGACAATTAAAAAACGAAGAAGTGTGTGCCTCGGATATCATTAACGACAAAAGTCTGATTGGTTCACCTGTCACATTGTTTCAGCGTATTCAACTGCTTAAGGCGTCAGATTGGATTATTAGTGAGCAATCTGATCAGCATCATAGAAAACTAAAATTAACGCTATCGGACAAAGCTATCGAGAATATCAATATGATATCTGCCATTTTGCAGAATATTCTAAAAGCTAAATTTAGTTGTAATTCATGAGCGCTGATAATTTACGCGTATCAATCTGAGGAAGAAGGCGGCAAGATACAACATAATCAGGGTGCCAACAAAGTCGCCTATCAGCATAGGAATAAAGGTGTCGAGAGAACAATCAAAGCCAAAATAGTTAAAGTGAAAATGATTTAGTCCTGCGCTGGTGACGCTGCCAGCAAAGGCGAAAGTAAATAGATGATGTGCCCGCAGTCCCTCAAAAGAATAAGGCAGCTTAAACATAAACTGACAAGCTTTCATGGAGATAAAAGGGGCTAAGCCTGAGATGGTGGCTAAGGCAAACATAGACACCATATCATTATTGGCTGGGTCTCTGGTGATAATAGCCCCTAGTATCAAACCGATTGCTCCGGCCCAATCAAACACCATCACCGCCAACATGCGTATAAACGCTGGCAGAAAAATCCAAGTGACATATTGATTGATTGAAATATCGCTGAATATCAGATTATTGAGGTGATACAGCGTTATCCATGCTAGAGCAACGGCGAATAGCTGAACCATGACTAAACCGAATTCACTAGATTTATCTAAAAAAAAGCGCACCACAGTATTAATCATGCATACTCTTTTTTAACACTTAGCCGGGTTTCTGCGCAGCGCTAAGGTAGTGCCCCATCTTAGCGAAATACTCTAAAGCGACATCAGTCATCTCTACGTATTTCACCCGATTATCATCGCTATCGACATCTAAGCGAATCAGATTTTTCATACGCAAAGTTTTGAGACGTCTGTGCACCGTCGCTGGTGATGCATCTGGCACCAAACTCATGGCTTCTAGTACATTAATTTTATTGCCGTTAAAAATACTGACAGCAATTAAATTAAGTAACTTTTCTTCTGTACTATCCAATTGAGGAACGCCGGGTAATTCATGAACTGCACTGGCGAGGCTAAGGAAACGCAGGTAAGTCTTAGAATGCTTGAAAGTTATTTTCATATGATGTCCATCCAAATTAGTTAGTGATTAAAAAACTGTTAGCAAAAATGGTAAATTTCTTGTTAACAGATGTTGTTATTGTTACTTTTTTTCACGCCTTGCACGCCATTCACGGATTCGTTTACGACGCAACATTGTTGTAATCCAAAATGCCGCCCATGCAATAGCTAACCAAGGAAAAATACCTGCATAAATGCTAACCATTAGCAAGTGAGGAAAGGCTTGGGTTACTGCTAAGGGCAACAAAGCTAGAATAATTAGAAAAAGGACAATCAGCATAAAATTAATTTGAATTAACAAAAATGCAATAAAAAAGGCTCACTAAAAATAGTGAGCCTTGAATTGGCGCGCCCGAAGAGATTCGAACTCCTGACCCCTTGGTTCGTAGCCAAGTACTCTATCCAGCTGAGCTACGGGCGCAAATTTCAGCATGATGACCACCTATTGGTTGACAGCTTACTGAGGTAAATCGGCGTGCATTATACACTAACCTGACAGCAACTAAAAAAGCGCTGCTGTTAAACTGTGGCGGAGAGCGAGGGATTCGAACCCTCGATACAGGTTTAAGCCCGTATGCTTCC
>CAYYBG010000063.1:0-5959 GCA_964470195.1 uncultured Methylophilaceae bacterium
ATTATGAATTTATCTTCCTTGATTTTGAATATCGGCAAGTAGATGGAATTGAAGGTAACCCCATAGAGGTCATTTGTATGGTCGCCTTTAATTCATCCACTAATAGTTACACAAAATTATGGGCAGATGATCTAGCAAAATACAGGGATCACCCATTTGGTAATGGCGATAAAACGATTTTGGTAGCCTACTACGCCAGCGCTGAAATGGCTTGCTTTCAGGCGCTTGGATGGAGTTGGCCAAATAATATATTGGACTTATTTGTTGAATTTAAAAACATAACGAATGGGCACATTGTCCCGATGGGCCATTCCTTACTTGGGGCAATGAAAGCATTTAAGTTGCCAGCAATTGAATCTGAACATAAAGATGCGATGAGAAATCTGGCTCTGCGAGGCCAGCCCTATAGTGAAGAGGAAAAAGTAGCGCTACTCGATTACTGCCAAAGCGATGTGGACGCTCTTTCACAATTATTCACCGCCATGGCAACTAGAATTGATTTGCCAAGAGCCCTTATTCGTGGACAGTACAGCATCCCATTAGCTCAAATAGAAAGTCATGGATCTCCCATAGATCTAGAAACCTATAGAGGGCTTACTGATAACTGGGAGTACATCAAGTTAGAACTGATCAGGCAAATTGATAAGGACTACGATGTTTACGAAAATGGCTCGTTTCGTCAGTCAAAGTTCGAGGACTATCTACTTAGGGAAGAAATTACATGGCCACGCCAAGCCTCTGGCAAATTAAAGTTGGATGAAGAAACATTCAAACTCATGGCACAGATCCACCCCGGCATTGCACCGTTGCGTCTGCTAAGGGATAGCTTATCTAAATTCCGGCTTAATTCCTTGCAAGTCGGTACAGATGGGCGAAACAGATGCCTTATCTCACCCTACAGCTCCTCCACCGGGCGAAATCAGCCCTCAACAAGCAAATTTATCTTTGGGCTTGCTAAATGGGCGCGGGGGCTTATTCAGCCACATCCTGGCTACGCAATTGCCTATATCGACTGGTCCCAGCAAGAATTTGGCGTTGCCGCAGCCCTTTCGGGAGATAAAAATATGATGGCTGCGTACCATAGTGGTGACCCCTATTTAACTTTCGCCAAACAGGCTGGTGCTGTACCAAAAGATGCCACGAAAGCATCGCACCCAAAAGAGCGAGAACAATATAAAGCTTGCGTACTTGCCACCCAATACGGCATGGGCCCAGAGTCATTGGCGTTACGGTTAAAGCAACCCCTACTTCGTGCCAAGCAATTACTTAAATCGCATAGGCAGGTCTACAAGCAATTCTGGGAGTGGTCTGACCAGTTTTACAACCGGGCCGTGAATGCAAACCAAGCCTTTACTGTCTTGGGATGGAAATTACAAGTTAAGGCAGATGTCAACCCAAGAAGCCTTAGGAACTTCCCCATGCAGGCTAATTCAGCAGAAATGCTAAGGATTGCTTGCATTTTGATATCAAAAGAAAACATCAAAATCTGCGCACCAATACATGATGCAATCTTGATTGAGTCCAAACTCGAAAACATTGAGCGCGATGTCGAGATAGCGCAATCCTGTATGAGAGAAGCGAGCCGAATCATCTTAAACGGATTTGAATTAAATAGTGAAGCTGAGATATTTAAACACCCGCAGCGATTCTTAAATGCTTCGAGCGAGGAATTTTGGAACAAAGTGATGGCCATCAAAGACAGGCTCATATTGCCACCCACTGCGAAGTTAACACCTACGTGTTAGTAACTTTAACAACTGTTCAGTCTTATATGTCTATTTAAAAATTATTTACGAAATACAAAATGAATAATCTTGATCACAAATTTATAAAGGGACCAGTGTGGTGTGATTGGCTGGCCAAAGCATCTAAAGTGGGGGTTTCTACTGGCCTAGTAGGCAATGCCTTGTGGTTTTATGTGGGCGTATTAAATACCCAAAAATTTAAGATTGATTCAATGATCAGAGAGATTACTGGGCTTAGCAGACAAACCATATCCTCATCTTTGAAGCGTTTAGAGAATGCTGGGTTAATCAGCATTTTCCCAAAAAGAGGTTCTTACCCCACTATCCATATTCATCGAGATAAACCTAATAAGGGGTGCGTTAGCGGGGATATAAAGCCTAGTCAACGCTCTACTTTTAACAGCTTTTAAAACCCGTTAATTGTTGGTAGCCTTGGTAAGTGAATGGGTTTGATGCTTTGCTGTGGTGGCTTCGGGATGCAACATAATGCGCATCAGTCTTCTGCAAATTCAGGAATAAAACACGATGCCAAAAAAGTTATTCGTTAAAGGCCAATCTGGTAACCCCAAGGGGAAACCAAGGGGTATTCGACATGCTACAACCCAAATTAGTTATGCGTTGATGGAGGGCGATTTAGAGGCTGTACTAGCAACGGTAATAGAGAGAGCCAAAGGCGGCGATATGACTGCCTGCCGCATGATTGTCGATAAAGTATTGCCTAATACCAAGGATCGCACCATTGCCCTAGATTTGCCCTTAATAAATGACTTAAAGGGTGTCGGGAAGGCTCAAGCCAAAATTCTCCACGCCGTGGCAATTGGTGACATTACACCGAATGAGGGAGAGAAAATTGCATCCATTATTGAGGCTAGAAGGAAATCAATAGAAACTATTGATTTGGAAGCCCGTATCAGTCGGCTGGAGACAGAAAAGTGAGCCTTAAGAATAGGCTGGCCAGAATTGAAAAAAATGCACCTAAGACTGACCAAGTGCACTTTTTGGGTTGGGCTGATTGCCAATGGAGAGAGGCTGCAGGGTTAGTTCGTGCCGAAGGTGAATCGCAAAATGAATTCTTTGCAAGAGTCAGGAGTGTTACGGATAGCAAATGGATTTGGTGTGACTAGCGCCAATCGATTGTGCGATAGACCGCGTAAGCTAATTAGTTAAAGAATATGTTTGACGGATATCCAATCCGATGAACATTAAATGGCAACTTACGACACCAAGCGGAACTGACGGCATACCTCCACTCAATGCCTAAGGCTTCTTGGCCAGCTACAAAGACAGAGATAGCGGAGATTACGGGCTGAGCGATTGATAAGTAATTAAGCGACGCCAGCAAAGTCAAAAAAATTCAGTAACACCTACGGCAAAAGATGTAGTTACGGTATTGTTTTGTAAGCAGAAGTGGGATTGACTGACGGCATATTCATTTCTGTAGTATTAGACTCAAGACTTCTAATGTGGAGCTTAGAAAAACTATTGACACCAAACACTCTTGGAGAGTGAGCTGGCGTTTTGGGGTCAGCAGCAGATTGCTGATCATCATTCACGGCTTTGTCATCATTTGCGACGCTAGCATCAAGATGAAAATCAAGCATACTAAACATATGCCAAGCGCATGCACTACTTACGGATGGCGCAATTGCAAAAGCAGTTATTAAAAAAACACCAGGAAGCTTATTTAATTTAATTTTCATTAAAAATCCTATTATATTTTTCGAACTGCTTTTAAAACAGACTTCACAATTACCCAAATAAGGAAAATGTTAGTTCAAAGGCCTTTCCTTTTTAGTTTCGGACACCGGGATAACCCTTCCGCCCAAAACTGTAGCAATTACAGGAACGTCTTTAATTTTGACTGAAGGCACAGTTTGCGGATCGTCGCCCAACACAACAAAGTCCGCATACTTCCCAGCCTCAATTGTTCCAACTTTGTCTTCAATACCCACGGTATAGGCCGCATTAATCGTAATCATTTTCATAGCATCTGCGACTGAAACAGCCTCTGCAGGTGCCCATTGTTTGCTTCCAGTTGCTATATCGAAACGATTTACTACTGCCCAAACCATAGTCAAGGGCGTAGGCGGCGCTACTGGATTATCCGAATGCAAAGAGACGATAATGCCCTCTTTGTTCAAATAACCTAAACGAGTTGCCATAGAGACACGATCAACGCCAACATCTTTACCCTGTATTCCAGCCCGCGTATAAAAAAAGGCTGGATTTACACTGGCAACCGCGCCTAATGCTTTTGTCTTCATGACCATCGCCGTTGTAACTAATCCAAAATGCTGCAAAGTAAATCGATGATCAAAACGAGGTTTGCTATTTTGAAGCAATTGCAATGCATTCAAGGTCATTTGATTGCCACCTGTACCGTTGCTGTGCACGTGTATTTGGAAATTCTCATCCCACCAAGGCTTCATATCTTTGTAAAAAGCCTGAGGCGAGGGGTAAAAAATTACGCCTTTATGGCCGTCGGTATAGCCAGGGCCAGTAACCGACATGGCATTTGACATATAAGCATCGTCGCTAAGAAATTTAACACCGTGAAATATCAATCTATCGGTATTTAACTTTTGCAGTTCCTTTACTTTCTCAATACCTTTACTGCCATATTTTTGCATGAAGTTCTGCGCCATAGCAACCGGTGCAATACGCAATGAAGTGGCATTTGACGAGGTGACTTTTTGCATCATCGCAGTTTCAAAATCAATGTTGACAACACCAAAGGCCATATCACTTGTGCTGGTAATTCCATTTTGCTGTGCTAAGTCATTTGAATACAACATAGCTCTCATAGCTTTCGCTGGCGTAAAAATGTCTTTACCGGCAACACTCAGGATATATTCTCCAGCATCCTTACCTAAAAACACTCCGTTGGGATTGCCGCTCTTATCAAGACCCACACCAAGAATATTTTTTACTTTATCACCAGTGATTTTATATTTAGCAATGGCAGCAGAATTCAGAAAAAAACTATGCTCTGTATTATCCCAAATCATGATTGGGCGGGTAGTTGAAACCCCATCTAACAACTTGCTATCAGGCATCGCTCCCATTCCAGGACTATCCCAACCAAAAGCAAGCAACAGCTCGGATGGGTCTTTCAATTGCGCTGAATATACTTTTAACTGGTCAATTGCAGCCTTTAGATTGGGGACCCCTGGGAACGCTGGACCCCAAGGGTTGGGTAATGGTTGAGAAGTTATAGGTAATTGGGTTTGACTTACACCACCCAATAACGGATGGCCATGAGCTTCTACAAATCCTGGATATAAAACTTTATCTGCAAATTGACGATTGATCTTGGTTGGATACCTGTCCGTCCAGGGCTTTAAATCCTCTAAAGAGCCAACCGATAAAATTTTCCCATCGGACACCGCTACTGCAGTTGCAGTAGGCCAGGATGGATCCATAGTCACAATCTTTTTCGCAACAAAAACTGTGATTTCTTTGGGTGTCCCCATGGGAGGCGGCTGAAGCATTTGTGTTGCTTGCGATTGCGCACTGAATAGCCCAAAAAATAGGCTACTAAAAAGATAAGTTTTAATTTTCATTTCCCCGCCCCTTAAAAACACTCATTAATTCGAAATACTTAGGTATCACTTACTGGACACCGAATCTACGCCCTCAGCATAACTAAAAAGAATAATGTTACCAAATCCGATCCGATACCTTACCAATTCCTACAAGCTGACAAGTGCTGTGAATTCAAGCCTAGTACCTATTTTGGGCAGGGATTTACTTGTGGTTTCCAATAGTTGGTCGATTGGCTTAGCCAAATACCTTAACGCTGTGGGTCAGACTAACTATTTTATAACAGCGGTAATCGGATTGAATACGCTCCATGCGGGCGTTAAAAGGATCGGCTGCGGTTGTTATATGGATGGACAAAGGAAGGCACTGACAGCTTTTTTAAGCGCCAGAGCAACCTTTTTATTTGATCTATTATTTAGATCCAAAAGATGGTACATGAATAAAAAAAATGGCCATAAGCCTTGATTCATATATATAACTGACGGAGCGGACAGCACAAAAACTAATCATAGTCGCTTAATTGCCGAAAGCAAAACTAAAAAATTAAAGAATTTGATTTCCAAATTTTTACTAAAGCTTGTATATACTAAACAACATTACTAAGGTGTTTTTTCCTCTGTTAATCCGCAGGTCCCTGGTTCGAGTCCAGGTCGGGGAGCCAAATTCAGCAA
>CAYYBG010000064.1:0-5752 GCA_964470195.1 uncultured Methylophilaceae bacterium
GTAGCAAATTGACTGTGGTGCTGTGTGAATGTGCTCGCTGTGGATAACTCTGTCTGACGGCTCAAACCGTTGTGGCTAGGGGATGCCCTAACTAAAATACTGTCGTTTAAAAAGACAATTTTTCTTTAATGCTTGCAGTAATAAGAGCAGCGAATTAAAAACTAGGTTTTAGTACTAGCTCCCTCAGCTTTACTAAGTGCAGCAGAGGGATCGCCTGATAGATCTGCTTTTAGAAACTGGGGAGATTCAGGTAGCGCCATCACGATATTGTTGGCATCCATGATCTGCAATTTTAGAGTTTTAGCTTTTATGCCTAGAATATGACCACCATGCTTGTGGTCATTTGATAACAAATGAAGATGATACCCGGGGATATTAAAGGTACGAGCATAGGTGGGCGACCAGAACCCCATCAAAGTGCCCGTTACATTATTAAATGTGAACTCAGCTTGATGACTAGTGGCCGTTACTAAATCAGTTCCAGGCGCCGCTTTACAGGCAACACGATAATGAATAAGGTCGAAAATACCATCAATTCGGATCGCAGCAAATAAATTTTGTGAATTACGAAATTTGTCGATTTGTTCGCATAAGTTTTCCCAAGAACTAACTGACTCTAGTGTGACAGATCGATCAGCCTTGAACTTAGCACTTACCCAAAATGGCGCAGAAGTCGACTCAGGCGGTTCAATGACGCTACCGTCGCCTAGAGCCTGAAAAACATGACCATCAAGCATTAAGCCTTCGCCATTAAGTGCGTCAAACGTGCCCAACCCAAAATCACCATGGGCTTTGATCATTCCCACAGTTACGCAGCCTTGATAAACACCCTGGACTAAGGCTGTAGATGTCGAAACCTGATATAAGGTGTGATGCTCTAGGCCTAGTGATTTTGCAAGGGCATTTTGTACAAAATGATCAAAGGTCTCACCGGTCTCAGAGCAGCGCTTTTGTAAAGCGATATAAAGAGAATCAGAAATACTCAAATTGACAGAGTGACTCCCTGGTACGCTTGTCTTCCCCATAGTAATTAATTTAGGTAATCTTGTACCACGTCTTGCATGAGCCGCATATTAAGGCTGTAATCAACTGGCACATGAATAAGCACAGGTACATCTGATTTGAATGCTTCTTCAAAGACCTTGGGTAGCTCATCTGGTGATTTGATCCGATACCCTTTACAGCCAAAAGACTCGGCAAACTTAACCGCATCATAATTTCCAAGCTTAACGCCAGCATTTTCACCATAGTGAGCAACCTCTTGGAAATCGACCATATCGTATGAATGGCTATCCCAAACAACATGGACAAATTTTGCACCAACGCGTACAGCTGTTTCAAGTTCAGTGGCTGTGAACAAAAGACCGCCATCTCCCGATGAGGATAGAACTCGCTGGTTCGGAAATAGTAGGCTGAGCGAAATTGCCCACGGAATCGATACCCCTAACGTTTGTTGACCATTGCTAACCAATACTTGGCGCGCATGATCTGCTACGCAATATCGATTTGTCCAGATGTAATTGGAACCCACATCCAAGGCAACATGTGTATCTGGAGTCATTTGCTTTTGAAGTTCATAAACAAGACGCAAGGGCTGAACTGGGAAGGTATCCATCTTTGCACCTTCGGTAATCGTCTCCTGAACCTCTAATAAAGCCTTCTTGGCTGCAGAGACATATTCGGGATCAATGTTCACATTTATCTTGACAGCAAGTGCATTTAGCGATGCTCCAATGTCGCCTACTAACTCAGCGGCTGGAATGAAAGCATTATCTTGATCTGCAGGAATTGCATCCACACAGATAATCGGTCGTTTATTGCCTGTATTCCAGATCGCAGGATCATACTCAATCGGATCGTAACCAATTGTGATGACAGCATCGGCCTGATCAAGAAGCTTGTCGGCAGGTTGGTTGCGGAATAAGCCAATACGGCCAGCATAGGTTGATCCCCCCTCACGCTGAACCCAAGCACCAGCGCCCTGAAAAGTTGAGATATATGGGATGCCTGACTTCTTTAAAAAGTTCACCAATGTATTTGCCGACTCATCAGTGGATGATTGCATGCCTAAAATAGCAATTGGGCGCTTACTTCTGTTCAAAATAGCCACAGCCGCATTCACTTCCGATTCGGCACCTGCACCACTTATGACTTTCTTCCCCCACGCAGCATTGGCATCCCCAGGGTAGTTAGCAAGACCCACATCTTTTGGTAACGAAATAAATACAGCCCCTGGACGGCCACTTTCAGCAATACGAATTGCATTACCAAACACCTCACCCACTTGATCTGCCGTCACAATTTCTTCTGATAGCTTAGTAGCAGCCTTCATTAAGCTAGTAGCATCTAGTGATTGATGCGTTTTCTTTAGGCGCTCATCAACGGGTACCTCACCACCAATAGCAAGAACAGGGTCACCCTCACTAGTTGCAGTTGCCAAGCCTGTAACCAGGTTTGTTACACCCGGGCCAGATGTCGCAATACAAACCCCGACCTTACCTGTTACACGCCCAAATGCAGCTGCCATAAACGCCGCATTTTGCTCATGTCGGCAGAGTACAAGTTCAATCTTTGAGTGTTTTAATGCCACAAATAGACTATCAATCTTTGCACCCGGGATACCAAAAACATGAGTAACGCCATGGTTTTCAAGTATTCGAACAATGGCATTGGCACAATTTTGTGGATTATTGGGTTCAATCATCTGAAATTTCTTATTAAGTGAATATGAATTATTGAGTACAAGTATTACAACTAACAATTTACCTAGTTTAACTAACTCTAAAGATACAAACTAAATAGATAATTTTTACGCCCATTTGACTTTCGGGGTTAGCATTAAATAGCACCTCCTTAGGGGGCAAGAGGTTACCCTAAGAATGCCTCGCAGGTGATAAAACCCGCCAGAGCAGGTTTAAAAAGGCAACATCCAGTTAAAAATAATCAATTTACAGAAATAGTTGCTTGGGGCTTATCTAATTTTGTAAATTTAATTGCTTTGGCATTTACATCCATCTTATTGAAATCAAAAGTATAGACATTGGTATTGGCATACATTCTGACGTTATAGACTAGGCTTTTGTTATTAGCTACGATTATCCATTCAGTAACCTCATAACCACCAATACCTCCGCCATATGGATTTGATGCGGGGAGGGTCACTGCACCAGGTGGAATATCAAAACTACCAACTATGTGCCATGCAGCAGCTTCCATTTGCTGGGTCGTGAAGGTTTTTGGAACAGAGTCGGATAGGAATACAGCACGAATGAAGCGACTTGGACTTAAATAATCCCCGGGTAGTCCATGCAAACCACTACCAGAGCTAGGGGGAAAAAATTTTGCTCCATTAATAACTAATGGTTCTCTTTCTACTTTAGTTAGATTCGCATAATTACCAATATTATTAAGCTGCTCTCGAAATGGAGGGTCATTAGTCAGAGCGCCAACCGGGTTATCGGTAATCACTAATTGTCCATTGAGATACTCGACTACGATACTTTTTCCAGAAGCATCATGAAAGGAATAATGAACTGCAGCAATTTGGTTATTGTAGGCGCCAACTGGTGAGCGATTGACTTTAATCTTTTTTAAACCAGCCTTAATTTCATCGACAGTTGCAAAGTTTGTCAATACATAAGTTGGTACTTGTGCAGAGCTAATACTATTAGCAGACTCTGCTGGAGAAACGGCTTGAAATACGGCATTACTTGGCGCATTAAACATAGCGCCAATCAATCCTTTTTCATTCATTCCATCTACATATGCTGGCCAACCTACTGCATTCATTCCAACTGCGGCATATTTTGTCTTCCAGTTCAGTCCTGTTCCGGGTTTGCCATCAACACCAACGCCTTGCATTGTAATATTTCTAGGAATGGTCATTAGTTGTGAATTCAACGGAAATCCGAACTCCAAAGAGCGGCCATATGCGGTCCCGCCATCAGAGCCTTTTAATGTAAAACTGGAACAGGCATAACTAGCGAATGGCGCAAAAGCCAAAGTTGCGGAGACTGAGGCAGCAATAATTCTTCTAATCAACTTCTTTTGCATGGTTATTCTTTCAAAAGGTTAAGTCAGATTTAAATTCAACAATATGATTAAAACGATTACCAGTTACTCTAACAATAAATAATCATTTAAAACCCTCCAAGCCTACATATTCTTATTTTTAATGCTCTTTAGCCATCAAAGCTAATGCATGACGTTTAAAACGACACAAAAGTTAGTGCTGTAAATGTGAGTTGCCGAGCTACGTATCAAAACCCCCATCATTGCTGATGAGGGTCTCTATGTATAGCGAAAAGATTGCTTAACTTTTTGGGCAACCATTAGCAAATGGCTTTCCATCCATACGATCCTGAATCCATGGCAAATAGAATTGCTCTGATGTGGGGGGTGTTGAGAAATGTGTTTGCTCACCTGGTAATTGAACACGCTCAATATTGCCGCCTAACTTACATACCTGCTCTTGATAAATCTGATTCATGATTGGAGCAACAACGACATCTTTAGTTCCCCAGTAGATAACCATTGGAGCAATTGGCTTTGCTGGTTTGAGGCTACCATTGACTAAAGCGTTAGCCCATGCCAAATTATTTGCACGTTGATTTCTCATGAGCGTTTTGTAGTTATCGCCATAAGCGTATCCAAAAGTACTGGCCGCAACATGAACACACTTTTTGCTCACGATCTCATTCACTACCTTGGCACCGTCATCCGTAAAAAGGTCGGTCAATTTTAAGTTTGGATTAGCCGCTTCGAGACCCCACATGGTCATTGCGTAATGGGCAAAGTCAAATACGTTCTTGGTGAAGTTAGTAACAACAGTATCCATCACCTTTTTGGCCGCAGCTTCATCAGTGGGCTTTGGTACTAGTGCCGCAACATCTCCTGGAGCCATCGCCACGGAACCAAGCAACTGAAGATTATCGGCCGCAGTACCTTTTTGATTGAAGTAATTGGCGTTTGTAGTTGCTGCAGCAACGGCACCACCACCTTGAGACCAACCAATAAATACAACCTTATTATTAGCGCCGGTTTCTTTTAAAGAACTAGCTGCTCTTGCTGAATTAATTAAATCCAAGCTATTGGTTGCAGGCATATTGTATTGGTGCTTGCCACCACCACCAAGACCCTGATAATCGGTAGCTACAACAACATACCCTTTGGAGATAAAAGTATTAACGCTAGGAATGCCGTAATCTGTCCAGGAGGTGCCGCCCACTAAGAAGTACTGATTCAGCGGAGCTGTTGGATCAAATACTTGTGAAGGCCCGCAGTTTTGTGCGGTACCAGTCGTGCCATGAGCCCAAGCAATGATTGGCCTACCATCTTTGGGCGCGGGTCCAATAGGGGCAATCAGCGAGCCAGTGGAAATCGTCTTACGGCCTGCAGCATCAGAAGAGATATAGGCAATTCGCCAGGCTTGAGCCCCTTTCACGGAGGTAGAAATTTGCTCTTTAGCAATAACTTGCCCTAATTTACCTTCAGGCGCCATTTTCATGACATTGGCATAAAAGGGCGGCATCGGCATTTCCGCGCGGGCAGTAGAAGAGCAAATACTCAAAAAAAGCGCTAAAACTGAGAAAAAGTTTTTCATAAAATCCTTATAAAAATGGCAAAAACATGAATAACACAGGTAACTATACATATTTTGGTTCAGCGGATTAATTGATCGATTGACAAAGCGTACGCTTTTACGTACTATGTTGGAAAGGAGTTAAATCATGACCACATTAACCGCAAGTGA
>CAYYBG010000065.1:0-5241 GCA_964470195.1 uncultured Methylophilaceae bacterium
GGTTTTTATCTGCGCGACACTTAAGAAATCAAAAACATTGTGCTAACTTGTCATAAGTCGGACTGGTATTTGACCACCAACTATATCTTGGGCCATGGGCTCCAAGTATTAGGAATCTTATTTGAAGAGTACGTAAACAATTGCTAAAAAATATTTTTTCACGTTTTTGGAATAATGCGCCTTTATCCATCAAAGCGATTTTAGTGGTCATTCTGCCCTTAAGCATGATGATTGGGTCATTGGCTTATCTCTACTGGCAAGAGCAAAACTCTGGTCAACTTGAACAAAAGCTATTTATTGCATTAAAAAATCAACGTGATATTCAATCCATCAATATTCTCTTAAATGAGGCTTCGGTAGCAACGCGCAACTATTTATTGACCCAAGATGACAGTTTTAAACGTCAGTTCCATCAAGATGATACTCAGATTCAGCTCACCATTAGCCAACTTGATCAGCGTTTAGAAATTCCCGAACAACGCGCCTTACTCAAGCAAGCAAGCACCAATATCAGGCAGAATCTGAACGCATTGCAACATATGATGAGCGTTCGTCCAAAGCAAGAATTAGATACGCTTTCTAGAGTATTTCATGAGCAAATTACCCTCTATGAGATGATTCGTAGTCAACTCAACAATATGGCAATCAAGCAATCTACTCTTATCGAACAAGATTACGCCAATATTAATGCCGAGAGACAATATAACCTTGAGCTAACCATACTAGCGGCTATCTCGTGTATTTTGGCTGTAGTGATTTCTGCATGGTTATTTAGTGTCACGATTGTAAAACGCATTCAGTTCTTGCGTGACCGAGCAACACTTTTAACCAAAGGAGAGGAAATTGAAACTGCAAGCCCAAGTCACGATGAATTAGGTGACTTAAGTAACGAGTTAAACATTGCCTCGCGTTTACTCTCCGATTCCATCCGCAATACCAATCAAGCTAAGCAAGTCGCTGAACAAGCCAATCGTTCCAAGAGCATGTTTCTCTCCCGAACCAGTCATGAGTTACGCACGCCGCTAAATACCATTATTGGCTTTGCCGAGATTCTTGAGGATGACCTGAAAAATACCAACTCAGTAGAACATTTACACATGATACAAAAAGCCAGTCGGCATCTTCTCAAACTGATTGACGAGTTATTAGATATAGCCAAAATTGAACGCGGTGAAGTTGATTTAAAAATGGAATCGGTCGAGGTAGGGCAGGTCATTGACGAGGCTGTCACATTTATTCGTCCACTTGCGCAAACCAGAGATATCCAGATTAAAGTCAATCATATTGGCACTGTTTACGCATTGGCAGATAAACAGCGCTTGTTACAAGTAATTCTAAATTTATTAAATAATGCGATTAAATATGGTCCAGCCAGTGATGTGGTGAGCGTCACATCGTCAGTGCAGAATACTCAGGTGCAGATTGCAATACAGGACCAAGGCAAAGGCATCCCTGTGCACTTAAGATCTAGACTGTTTACTCCTTTCGATCGCATAGGCGCAGAGAAAACTAAAATCGAAGGTACTGGCTTGGGACTGGTCGTTTCCAAACAACTCATGACATCTATGCAAGGTGATTTGCAGGTAAGTACGAAAACCAGTACCTTTACACTTAGCTTAATGATGAGTTCAGTGGCGCCAGCCTCTCATGAAGCCTTATCGATTGAGTCTGAAGCACAGAGCAGATTGGTACCAGGAAAAAAAATGCGTGTACTCTATGTCGAAGACAATAAAAGTAATATGGCATTAATGCGAGCGCTTCTGAGACGCTATCCAGCAATAGAGCTACTATGCTGCGAGAATCTAAAAGACGCCCAAATAATGCTCACCGAGATTGAACCCCATCTCATCATGCTTGATTTAAATTTGCCTGACGGGAATGGCATCGACTTACTCAAACAGTTGCGCGCTCGAGGGGCGCAATATCCAATATGGATATTAAGCGCTGATGCCGCCCAGCAAGTGCAACAAACCGCCTTGCATGATGGTGCTAATTTATTTATGAGCAAACCGCTAGACGTGGCAAAGTTTCATCAACATTTGGGGGAGTTGGTCAAAAATACTGATTAATCTCCAAGCTGTCAGATAAAACGCATGATAAAAAAACCCAGGACTGGCCTGGGTTTTTTGTTTCGATTAGAAGAAATTGTACTGTAGTTGAATACGCAATGCTTGCGCCTCAAAACGTTCGTAATCTGGTCTTCCTGTGGTATTGCCGGTAATCAGATTATTTCTATGCATGCGATGGTAAACCGCAACCAGTTCAACTTCTGGCGCAATCTGCCATTCTGTGCCAAATTCCCAATCATTCACTTGATTTCTTGGAGAGTTTGTTTCAGCTTTATTGTAGCCATCGAAATATTGCCATTTGACGAATGGAATCAGTGTCCCAATGTCATATCCTAAAAAATTCACATTGTCTTTTTTATACATTGTTTGAACATAGCCACCATTCAAACTTTTCTTCTCAATGGTATTTGAGTCATAATCAAGACCTGGTGTGTTACCCCAGTTCCACTCAGCCTCAAGACCCCATGGCTGTGGATACATCATAAAACTCACACCCACACGCTGATCTTCGATACCACGCGCATTTTCCAATGTAGGGGCGGCTCTATTTCTAATCCCCGCACTACTGCTATAGGAACCAGTAGAGGATACAAATTTACCTCTATAGGCTTGAATGCCTGCCTCAAAAATCTGTCCAGAATCTGTCTTCCAGGGATATGTAAAACGTGAAACCCAGTGATAGGTATCATTTTTTTCAGCTCGGTTTGCACCTTGACCTTGGTGTGCACCCAAAGCAAACATACCGTAATTACCAGAATGCTTGAGGCCTAATTTATTAATTTCATTGAACAGCGCCTGAACTTCTTTTGGCGTGTAGTAATAGAACACACCTGTATCACGCTCATCTCGCACCGCACTGTTCATTGCATCAACACGATCTAAGGCTAGACGATTACTAGAAGATTGTAAGTTCTCAAAACCATACGGCACTTTGGATTGACCAACACGGAAGCGATGCACTTGGTCTTTATCAATAAAAATATCTCCATAGGCGTCTCGAAGCTGGGCTATATTACTAGTGGTTCCTGCAGAGCTGGCAAAGTCAGGCTGGACATAAAAACCCAAATGATCGCCAATTTGACCAGAGAAAATGATACGGGCTCGACGTATCAAGAAATTATTTGGCGCATCGGAACCTAGAGAAGAGTCTGAACCAACGGATCGGTCAGTCCACAAATTAACGCCTTCGTCACCTCCCAACATCGTGGTATGTCGATTTTGTACATAACCACGAATATTGATATGGTTATACCAAGCTTTTCTTGATTTTTCTTCAGTAGCAGCTCTTTCGGTTTTTCTGCCTTTGGAGAGTAAATCTCCCTCTTCTTCAGTTAATACACCTTTTGCGACCAATGCATTAATAATATCTTCAGTGGTCTCTGCCATGGCATTACTGCAGAAACCCAATATTACAGTGCCAGCAAGTGCTAAAAAGATGTTGCGAATTTGTGTTTTGTACATAAAAACTCCCGACAAAATTGATAATCAGTTTTATACGGAAGTTATTTTGCTAATCCAATATGACAAATTGATGACAAACTATCATTTATTGCAATGATGTTACAAATTTAAAACATCATGTTCTTCATCAGTCAAAGTTTTCTATTAGTGGATTGAGTGGCAATCAAATCTGGTATTGATAATAGGGAGATGTCGCGCTGATTGATGAGGGGGTTTGCGATAATATGAAGCATTAATGAATATTTATGATGATTTCATTTCTTCGTCACATCGCTGAGCTATTATAAATTATGCACAATCTGATTTCTTTTAGACAAGCTCTGTATTATTGGCTTAAGTTGGGCTTGATAAGTTTCGGCGGGCCTGCAGGACAGATTGCCATTATGCATCATGACTTGGTGGAAAAAAGAAAGTGGCTAAGCGAGCAACAATTTATTCACGCGCTTAATTTTTGTATGTTGCTGCCCGGACCCGAGGCGCAACAGTTAGCGATTTATATTGGCTGGCTGATTCATGGCAAATGGGGTGGCATTGTCGCAGGCACCTTGTTTATATTGCCTGCGCTATTACTGATGTTGGGACTGGGCTATGGCTATATGATGTATGGTACGTTGCCCATGGTCCAATCCATATTGTGGGGGATTAAACCTGCTGTGCTGGCATTGGTGTTATTTGCTGCCTATCGTATTGCCAACAAGACCCTGCATCACCGCTTATTGAAAGGTATTGCCCTATTCGCGCTGATTGCAGTGTGGCAAGTGCATCTCAGCTTCCCAGTGGTCATCCTGATGGCCGGCTTCGCTGGTTGGCTATTGCGTCATCAACTGCATCAAGCGGTAGACCTCAGCGCGCTGGATATTCGCCATGTGCAAACCAATATTCAATCCTCATTTATCAAGACGACTTTGCTCAGTAGCTTAATTTTTATTAGCGTCATAAGCACTTTGATATGGGCATTCGGCGCACAACATATGCTGACGCAAAGCGCATGGTTCTACACTAAAAGCGCACTGCTGACCTTTGGAGGCGCATATGCGGTACTGCCCTATATCGCCCATGCCTTGGTGGAGCAATTCCAATGGATTAGCCCAGCACAGATGATGGATGGCTTGGCTTTAGGAGAAACCACGCCAGGTCCATTAATTATGGTGATTAGCTTTGTCAGTTTTGTCGCGGGGTGGAATCAAGCTTTGTTTGGCTCACATGACTTACTTTTGTCTGGCGTGATAGCGAGCTTAGTCGCCACCTTTTTTACCTTTTTACCAAGTTATGTGATGGTGTTATTAGGTGCCCCACTGATACAAGCCAGTGGCCAACAGCTACACCTCAAAGCGCCTCTATCAGCGATCAGTGCCGCCGTGGTCGGCGTCATCATGCACTTGGCCATTTATTTTGGTCATCACGTACTCTGGATTGCGCAAGGCCTCGATCTGTATGCCATGCTATTAGCTTTATTGACGTTTTACTTGTTACAAAAGCAACAGGCCAGTCCACTGCTCGTGATACTGGCCTGTGCTGGGATCGGAATGGTAAAAAGCTTGTTCTAGCTCTCGCGACGCATATGCGGAAATAAAATCACATCACGTATGCTGGGGCTGTCGGTCAACAACATCACCAAACGATCTATGCCTATACCGCATCCACCTGTCGGTGGCATACCGTATTCCAAGGCGCGAATAAAGTCAGCGTCGTAATACATGGCTTCATCATC
>CAYYBG010000066.1:0-4828 GCA_964470195.1 uncultured Methylophilaceae bacterium
TGCTTAAAACAAAAAGACTAGATAGCGCCATTGCACTTCCAGCGATCATTGGCGATAGGTATCCAGTCGCTGCTAGCGGGATGCCTGCCGTATTGAAGACAAACGCCCAAAATAAGTTTTGTTGAATCTTCTTCCATGTTTTTCTGGAAATGTCTAAGGCTTGTGGAATTAAAGCGAGGTCACCTCGCATTAGGGTAATACCTGCCGATTGAATTGCTACATCAGTACCTGTGGCCATGGCTATCCCCACATCAGCACTTGCTAAGGCTGGTGCGTCGTTGACACCGTCACCCACCATCGCTACCCAGCGTCGATTTTTACTGACTGATATTTCTTTTAGATTCTGAACAATTTGAGCCTTATTCTCTGGCATTACAGAGGCATAGATTTCATCAATACCAATCTGCTTCGCAACTGCTGATGCTGCCTCAGCCCGGTCACCAGAGATCATCGCTGTTTGAATTCCCTCTGAATGCAATGAATGAATTACAGCCTTCGCATTAGGCTTAATTTCATCTCCAAACAAGAAGACGGCAATGTACTCATTGCGGCCTTTCACACGTAGGACTGAACTAGTTTGACCATTATTCAGAATCGAGTGAAATTTAGCAGCAACTGCTTGAAAATCTGCCTCCTTGCTTATCGATTCCAGGCTTTGCAAGACAAGCACAGTGTCCTTCCAAGGCCCTTGATTTGGTTTGCCTTCAATTCCAAGGCCTGCAATGATGATGCTATCGGATACCGATAGCGGAAGAGTTCCTGAGGCACGTGCCTCGTTAATCACTGCTTTGGCAAGCGGGTGTTCGCTACCCAGTTGTAATCCAGCTGCGCTTGCTAAAATTTCGGACATTGGGGGTTGGTTACCAAACGGGATAATCTCTAAAAGTCGAGGCTCACCTATTGTTAAGGTCCCAGTTTTATCAAATGCAACAATATTGATTCGATGGGCAAGCTCCAAGACTTGGGGATCTTTAATGAGGATCCCATGACGAGCTGCGACACCAGTACCAGCCATGATGGCTGCCGGTGTGGCTAACCCAAGGGCGCAGGGGCAAGCAATCACAAGGACTGAAACGGCTCGCAAGATAGCAATACTCGCCGATTCCAGGACTAGCCAATTAATAAGGCCTGTCAGAAGGGCAATAAGTAAGATGGCTGGAACAAAGTAGGCGCTAATCTGATCAACTAGCTTTTGAATCGGTGCTTTTTGGGTTTGTGCCTCCTCTACTAAGAAAATGATTTTGGATAAAACACTTTCGGTACCAATGGCCTGTGCTTCAACGATCAAAGCGCCATCCCCATTGATTGATCCTCCAATTACCTTCTTAGATACTTCCTTTTTAACGGGGTTACTTTCCCCTGTTAGTAACGATTCATCAACGTGACTTGTGCCGTGAAGTACGATACCGTCAACGGGAATTCGCTCGCCTGGTAACACGATGACTTGGTCACCCGGAAGCAATTCCTCAATAGGCAAAATCCGATAGTTTGCATTCCCTAATGATTGGATATTCTGATCATCATGTAAAACCTTTGCGTGTTCGGGCCATAGTTTTTGCAAAGCCCGAATCGCTTCACCAGTTTGTTTCTTGGCACGCGCCTCTAGCCATTTACCAAGTAAGACCATGCTAATGATGACAGCTGAACCTTCAAAGTAATACTCATGAGTATGTTCTGAGTGCGATAGTAATATGAAAAGGCTTAGTCCATATGCAGCGCTTGTTCCAATGGCAATCAGCAGATCCATGTTCCCGGAACCAGCTTTTAAAGCATGAAACCCCGCACGATAAAAGCGCCATCCCAAAACAAATTGCACGGGTGTTGCCAAGGCCAGTTGCCACCAGCCATTTAAAGACCAATGAACCCCAAAAGGCATGAGGAGCATCGGGGCAATTAGGGGTGCGCTGAGTAAAAAACTGATGATTACTGATACTCGGCCATCAGTATTCCACGCCATCACATGCGTACCAATGGATTGTGTCGGTTGATGAATGTGTGCTTCGTAGCCAGTTTTCTGAATTTTCTGAATCAGATCATCGGCCGAGAGCGCTGAGTTTGGAATTAATCGAACACGGGCCTGCTCGGTCGCTAAATTGACTGTAACCTTATCAATATCCGGGATTTTTTGTAGGGCACGCTCAATCCGTCCAACGCAGGAGGCACAGGTCATCCCTTGAATATCGAGCGTATAAAAAGCTGAATCAGTTAGTGACCTGGTCATAAAGAATACTGTACAGTATTAACAGATGAATACGCAGATCAAAAGATAGTGATTATGAAATTTACAGTTTCGGGAATGACCTGCGGGGGCTGTATTAAGGCAGTAACGGGGGCGATTCAATCAGCCGATCCGAATGCGCAAATCAAGGTGGATTTGCCAACCCAATCCATTGAATTACAAACTGTACTTAGCACCTCTGAGGCGCAACTTCTCATTGAGGATGCTGGATTTCCGATTGCGAAGATTCAGTAGGGGGTTTTGTAGCAGCCTTGGTTCACAACAGCTCGACTCCAAAATTTTTCATAATTAGTACAAAAATCCCGAAGCATACGAAGGTCAGTAAAACGCAAGCCCCCATCGTGAACCAAAAACCTAGTTTAGGCAGTAGGTAAGGAAATACCAAAAACATGGGCAGCGTTGGAATTACATACCAAAAGGTATAGTAGGCGTAGTTGCTTATTTTTTCTTCACTTTGGTTTTCAATAAATAACCAAGTGAGGGTTAACAAAGTCATCAGCGGTAGCGCGGCAATAAAGCCACCTAACTTATCACTGCGTTTGGCAACTTCGCTAATGAATACCACCATTGCCGCTGTTAAAAGGTATTTAGTAACTATCCAAGTTATTGTTTTGATTCCTAGAGGTGAGGACGTTAAAGCAATTCTATGGAAAAAGTGTTAGAATCTTTGCATGTTGAGAAGATTTCTCCTATGCTTATTAGTTGTTTTTGTCCCGGTTCAGTCGTGGGCCGTGATTGATATGGGTATCCAGCATCAACAAAAAACACTGCAAATACCCCAGATGATTGAGGACAATACTGCGCACTCATGTCATCAAAATGGCGCATCAGCAACAGAGAATCCCCATTCTTCACATCAAGCATCTGATAGTTCGGGTTGTAACTCTTGTACTCTATGTATGGCGATTGGATTTTTGCAGGCTCCCCAAGCGCTTGACCTAGCTGATTCTTTTAGTCAATCTTTTCATTCAATCAATCAGCCCTTAATTGGGGTTGACATTTCTGACCTAACAAAACCACCTATTCGTTAACTCCCTAGGATAAGTCCGCCCAAAATTTGGGCATGATTTTAATTGGAGAGTGATATGAAACGAATACTTTTTGGTTTACTTTTAAGTACTGCACTGCAAGCGCACGGAAACTCTGTTTGGGTTGAGCAAAATAATCTGGTTGGTGAGATTGGGGGTTGGCGTACTTACGCCAAAGAAAAGGCCCCAGAGCAAGCCTTGCCCCAAGGTACTACTTATTCGCTAAGTCAAGCGATCGAGCGTTCTCTTAGCCAACAGCTAGATTGGACCAATTACTTACCTGGTTCCGAATCGATCCAGAATTTCTATTTGTTAACCCCAGCACAGCGCTCAGCACTTCAACAACGCTACACCATCATCTATGAAACCACCAAGTCCTATTACGAGCTGGTGGCTCTTAAAGAGAAATCAAGATACATGGCAGATGTTGTAGACGCTGTTCAGGCAGCCTCAGAACTTACCAATCGGATGCAAAAGGTTGGCAATATCAATCAACTGGGGCAGCTTAAACAGCAAAAAGAACTGCTAAAGACCCAGCTAGAAATGCAGTCGTTGCAAACGAAAACCAAAGAAGCGAACGAGCGTTTTATTCAGCGGATGAACTTTGATCAGCGCAATCTTAAATTAGACGTGGAAAATCGCCTGCCAACTCCCCCAAAAGATGCGAGGAAATTAACAGATAAAGAGAGGCGAGCTATTGACTTGGGTGATATCAACAGTCCAGCTACCGTTCAAGTTCGTTCTAACGCACGCATTGCCTATGAAAACTATCTAGAGCGATTTCAAAAGGTAAGGACTTATCAAACAGAAGTTTTGCCGAACCAAAAGAAAATTTCTGAGGAAAAATTACTCCGCTATAACGCGATGCTGATTGATGTATTTCATTTGCTTGAAGATGCTGAGGATCAGCGTAAGACAGTGATGCAGTACATCGATGCAAATGCAGCCTTTTTAATCCAATCGGCACGCCTAGAAAAGGCGCTAATTGATGCCCAGATGGATTTTTCTAACATTAATGCGAGGTAAGTCATGAATTCACGTAGAGCATTTCTAAGTGGTGCGGCAGTGACTATGGTTGCCGCTGGAGTTAGTCGTCACGCTTTGGCAGGCTTACCGGAGCCTGTCATTCAAACCAGCCCTAATACGCAAAACCCATTGTTTCCTAAAAACGGCCGTGAGTACAACCCGGTTGTTACTCTAAATGGTTGGACTTTGCCATGGCGAATGAACCAAGGGGTAAAAGAGTTCCATTTAGTGGCAGAACCTGTGGTGCGGGAAATGGCGCCTGGCTTTAAAGCCCACTTATGGGGGTATAACGGCCAATCCCCTGGGCCAACAATTGAGGTTGTTGAAGGCGATAAGGTACGTATCTTTGTAACTAATAAGTTGCCAGAGCACACCTCGATTCATTGGCACGGACAGCGTTTGCCAAATGGCATGGATGGAGTGGCTGGCTTAAATCAACCCGCAATCCCATCGGGCAAAACATTTGTTTATGAATTTACTGCTCGTCGCCCCGGTACCTTTATGTACCATCCACATGCTGATGAAATGACCCAAA
>CAYYBG010000067.1:0-4693 GCA_964470195.1 uncultured Methylophilaceae bacterium
TGAATTTCAACCATATGTCTGACTATCAACACAAAAAAATCATCGCGATTGCGGCAAAATAGTACGCTTAGGTTTAAACACTTGATCAAGCGATATGGTGCTCAAGCTGGTATTGAGCGCCATCATCGGCTGCCAGTTTTTCTGTTAGATAGGGCATGACATGGTTGAGGATGTTAGGCAGAGTCCATGGGGGATTGATGATAAATAGCCCACTACCATACATACCAAAGCCTGAGGGATGGGCATGGGTAATTTGCAGACTGACATTGAGCCAACTTTCAGCCCCTAATTCATGCAGTTGCTGCAACATATGCATCGGTTCACGACGCGCTAACATGGGATACCAAATCAGATAAGTACCTGTAGCAAAACGCTGCAAGTAAAGTTGCATCATCTGAACCACTTTTTGATAATCTTGTTTGACCTCATAGGGCGGATCAATCAGCACCACAGCGCGACGGCTTAGTGGAGGCAGCAAGGCTTTTAAAGCACCAAAGCCATCACGTAACTCACACATCACTTGATTAGATTGGCTAAAGTGCTTTTTTAACAGGCTGAAATCATTGGGGTGTAGTTCAAATAAGCGCATTTTATCTTGCGCTCTAAGTAAAGCTTTGGCGCAAGTCGGGGATCCAGGGTATTGATTTAATTCGGCTTGTCTGGGGTTGGAAGGTCGATTTAAGCTCTTGATAAAATTGACATAATTGGCCAGTTCACTGGGCAGGTCAGCTTGCTGCCAAAGTTTGCTGATACCAGTTTGATACTCAGTGTTTTGTGCAGCGAATCCTTGGTTTAGCGCGTAAATGCCTGCTCCTGCATGAGAGTCTAAATACCAAAACGGTTTGTCTTTTTGTGCCATATAGGCGAGCACTTGCATTAATACAAAGTGCTTGAGGACGTCGGCATGATTGCCAGCATGAAAGGCGTGTCGGTAACTTAACATAGAGCGTGATTATAGGGCAAAGCTTGTCTGAGGGCAGGTTATTCAGCAATTTATATTGTCTCAGAGGTTGTCACGAGTGCTGACTATCGGCTAGCATTATTGCTATGAATACACAACATTTGCAACATGGTCATCAGCACGACCACCACCACCATCATTTTCAAACTAAGACTCGCTCTCAACTGCTTTTGCCTTTTGTGTTAACGCTTGTTTTTGCCATTGTTGAAGCATTGGGTGGTTTATGGACTGGCTCTCTGGCATTGCTTGGGGATGCTGGTCATATGGTCTCAGACAGTGCTGCACTTGGATTGGCATGGTTGGCGAGTTGGGTAGCCCAACGCCCGCAAAGTGTCCGACATAACTTTGGTTTAGTGCGTCTAGAGGTGCTAGTCGCGGTGGTAAATGCCTTGTTAATGTTATTGGTCATTCTCGAGATTTGCTTTGAAGCATGGCACCGCTTGAATCAGCCCCACAACATTCAAGTGGGAGAGATGATGCTAATCGCCTTTTTAGGCCTATTAATCAATCTTTTTGTCGCTTGGTATCTGCAGCGTGACCAGACGGGACAACAAAATATTAATCAACGTGCGGCGTTTTTGCATGTGCTTGGCGATTTGCTGGGTTCTTTAGCTGCATTAGTGGCTGGGCTGGTAATTTATTTAACTGCTTGGGTAGAGATAGATGTGTATTTATCTCTGTTTATTGTGTTGTTGATTGGGGTATCTTCCATACGCCTACTGCGCGAGGGGATACATATCTTAATGGAGGGTGTGCCTGCGCATCTCAATCATCAAGACATTTTGCAGCATTTGATGCGCCAAGCGATGGTGTTGGATGTTCATGATTTGCGTGTTTGGGCGATTTCCTCAGACCACATTGCTTTAACCGCGCATATCAGAGTGGCAGATTTGCAGCATTGGCCAGCGCTCATGCATCATCTGCAACACGAGCTTGAGGATCATTTTGGGATTCAGCATATTGTGTTGCAACCTGAGTTAGCTGAAACCAACCAGTCAGCCAACTAAACTAACTTTGTCTGGTCAGTATCACTGAATTACACAAGGAGAGAAAAATGCCCTATATCAACATTAAACATGCAGGACCATTAAGTCGAGAACAAAAAGCAGAAATTGCCAAGCAAGTCACAGATACGATGGCAAAGGTTGCACACAAGCCGGCCAGTTACACCTATGTAACTTTTGATGAAGTATCCTATGAGGATTGGGCAATCGCCGGAAAATTGTTGGACGAATAATTGCAGGCCTTTGATCCTAAAGCATTACTCAAAACTTTACCTCATCTACCTGGCGTTTATCGCATGCTCAATCAGGGTGATGAGGTGATTTATGTCGGCAAAGCCAAAGATTTAAAAAAGCGCGTATCTTCATATTTCAATAAGAATTTACCAAGCCCTCGTACCAAGATGATGGTGTCTCAAATTGCTAAAATTGAGACTACAGTGACTCACTCTGAAGCCGAAGCGTTGTTGCTTGAAAATAATTTAATCAAGAGCTTTATGCCACGCTACAACGTGCTGTTTCGGTATGATAAGTCTTATCCCTATATTACCCTTACGAGCGACCCCTTTCCGCGCTTAGCTTTTCATCGAGGAACGCAAAAAAAACAACAACAGTATTTCGGACCTTTTCCCAACGCAGTAGCAGTTCGCGAGAGTATCCAGTTGCTACAAAAAGTATTTAAGTTAAGAACTTGTGAGAACTCGGTATTTTCGAATCGCACCCGACCGTGTTTGCAATACCAAATCGAGCGCTGTACGGCGCCATGCGTTAACTTCATTTCTGAACAAGAGTATGCAGAAGATGTGCAACATGCTGTGATGTTTTTACAGGGGCGTGAACAGCAAATGATGGATGCGCTGGAGGCAAAGATGATGCGTGCAGCGGAGTTGCAAGAATACGAATTAGCTGCACTATACCGAGACCGTATGCAAAGTTTACGACAGGTACAAGCTAAGCAATTTGTCAGTGACTTTTCAGTGGATGATGCGGATGTGGTGGCCTGTGTGGAATATCAACAGCAACACTGTGTCAATTTGGTGATGGTGCGTGGAGGAAGACATTTAGGCGATAAAAGTTTTTATCCAAAAAATGCAGAACAACAAACTGTGAGTGATATCTTACGTGCTTTTATTCAGCAACATTACACCGCACAAAATACACCACCATTAATCGTGCTGGGTGCTGCCATAGAAAGTGAAGATTTGCAGCACTGGTTAACTGAGCAAGCAGGCCGAAAAATTCGTATCAACAGCAATGTGATTGGTCAAAAGCGCGTATGGCTGAAAATGGCTGAAACCAATGCTGAGTTGGCGCTGAAACAACGCTTGGCGCAACAGGCCAATCAGCAATTACGACTGCAGGCTTTGCGGGCAGCATTAGAGCTGCCTGAAACGGTAGAGCGCATCGAGTGTTTTGATATCAGTCATATGATGGGTGAGGCAACGATTGCCTCCTGCGTGGTGTTCGATAAAGGCGATATGCGCAATCAAGAGTATCGACGCTACAACATTAGCGATATTACGCCAGGAGATGATTATGCTGCCATGCGCGAGGTACTGACCAGACGTTATAAAAAAGTTGCCGCGGGAGAGGGCAAGATGCCAGATGTGGTATTTATTGATGGTGGTAAAGGGCAGTTAGGGGTTGCGCATGAAGTGATGCAAGAATTAGGCTTGGTCGACATTATCTTGGTCGGTATCGCCAAAGGAGAAGAGCGTAAGCCCGGGCTTGAGCAAATGTTTTTTCCGCAAAACGCTACCCCTATCTCGCTGAAGAAAGACAATATAGGCTTACATTTGCTGCAACAGATACGAGATGAAGCGCATCGATTTGCCATCACCGGACATCGTGCCAAACGCGGTAAAAAGCGCATGCAATCGACGTTAGAAGAAATTGAGGGCATAGGGGCCAAGCGGCGTAAAAGTCTATTAACGCGTTTTGGCGGCCTACAAGGGGTTAAAAATGCTAGTATTGATGAGCTTGCACAAGTTGAAGGTATTAGTCGCGTACTAGCAGAAAAAATTTATCAGGAGCTACACTAGATGCAATGGAACTGGCCTAACACGCTTACAGTAGGGCGTATCGCCTTCATCCCCTTCTTTGTCATGCTGTTTTATGTACAACCGATGCTGAGTCAATATCAGGTCAATTTGTATGCCACCATTATTTTTGTATTAGCCAGTCTCACCGATTGGTTGGATGGCTATTTGGCTAGGCGCTTGCAACAAACCTCCAAGTTTGGCGCATTCCTTGACCCAGTAGCAGATAAGTTGATGGTGGCCGCTGCTTTGTTGATGTTGGTGGAGCAGGATAGGGTGGGGGCGATTATTGCCTTGATTATTATTGGCAGAGAAATTGCCATCAGTGCATTGCGAGAATGGATGGCGGGTTTAGGTCAATCGAATAGCGTGGCGGTAGCCATGATAGGCAAACTCAAAACTATCGCCCAAATGATTGCTATCCCATTTCTATTGTATGACTACCCATTGATGGGATTAGATATCGATTTTTTAGGCCATGTTTTGATTTGGATTGCTGCCTTTTTGACTTTGCTCTCAATGGCTTATTACTTAAAGGCGGCCTTACCTACCATACGAGGCCATCAATAAAGCGCTATTTGAGCGCCGAGAAAGCTTGACAGCAACCCGAAAATCTTTAAAATGCTCGCTTTCTTTGATGCGGGAATAGCTCAGTTGGTAGAGCGCAACCTTGCCAAGGTTGAGGTCGCGAG
>CAYYBG010000068.1:0-4404 GCA_964470195.1 uncultured Methylophilaceae bacterium
GGGTCAGCGCGGTGGACCCGTATCGGATATCACCACCAATGCTGGCTTTGGAACGAGCACCACTCTGAGTATGACCAATGTGGTGAACTTCACCCCACAAATTAATGGAGCCGATGGTGATAGTATCGATTTTTCATTAAGTGCCTTTAGCTTCTTATTGCGCGACACTGACCCGGGGGCAGGTCCGATTTTGAGCGATGCGATTTTTAGTAACGCCTTGCAATTAGGCGGTACGGTCACTGTGAGTGATGCCAATGTCTTGGTCTTTGATGAGGAGCTTCGATTTGATAATGCCGCTGAGCTTGCTGAGCTCTTAAGTGAAGACGCCACCGCCCTCAATTTTGGCGCCTTGCAAACCGACACTTTGAATCATTATCTAATCGCCTACGAAGACACCTCTGGGTTTGTGCGCATTGCGGATCTCAACATCCAATGCGATACGGATTTTTTACGCAGCAACCAAGGCGATACGCTTGCAATTTCTGATATGGTGCGACTGATTGGAGTCTCCATGGAGCAATTACAAAACGGTAATATTCAATTCGTTTAATTTAATCATTTCCCGAGTTGCAAGAGATCCCATCTTTTGCGTCGCGGATTTTGATTTTTAGCCATATGGCAAATGACTGATAAGGATTATATTAAAAATATGTTGCGGATTAATTATCACAATCATAGGTTTGTTTGACAGCAAAACTCTACAAGATACTTGAAATTATCAGGTGATAAAAATTAAAAATGAATACCTAACTGATTTTTCTTTGTTAATACGCAGAGAATTCTCAGAGTAAATATTAATTTTTTGGGAAACATAAGAAACATTAATCCAGATTTTGGATTATAAAACTAGAGATGTATCAGAAAGTATTTTTAAGTGAATAATCACGTTTAATCTTTACTTTAAAGCATATGAATCAACTAGAAATAGCGGTCGCTCCAAAAGTAAATGTCAACTACTTTGGACTGAGTTTAAATCTGACGACACTCGGAACGATGACTCAACAATCAATAACGAACTCCATAGATAGGCTTAAATTGCAATGAAGTGGCTAGGAAGTTTATTTTCTTCTTAAGCTACTAACTTCTTTACCAAATTGTTCTCCGATATACAGACTTCCGGCATACGATAAATGATTATCATCGCGGTATAGTATCTGCTCACCCTTCATGGCATAACAGTTTTTATCATCACATAAATACTTTGATGGATACACCACGTGAATATTAGAAAAATCAATCGCAAGTCTACGAATAATTGAGTGATAGACTTCGGCATATTTTTCAAACTTTTCTTTTTCAATACCACAAAATCTCATCCCATTTAAATGCAATCGAAATGGTCTAGTATCGATACATTCTTTAGGATTGAAGTCCAAACCTGGAATATCTTCAATCAAAATAATCTTCTTACCAGTTTTACTTAATCGCTCCAATGTTTCATACATAGCTTGATAGAGCATTTCATCTTCACGAACTAAATTGGGATGGGTGATTAATCTCCAATAATTGATATATGGCGCATAAGGACGATAAGGATTGGGTACTGCGTTTTCTCGAAACGCCAAAATAATAGTGTGGATCGACTTACTTGTACTAACCTCTTCTAAAATTGTTTCCATTGTTTTGCGTCGCACCTCTCGCAACGCATACTCATTCATTGATCCATTTTCAACATTCCAAAAAGGTAACCAACCCCCTAGATTAAGAACGTTATCCCCTATTTTTGTGTAGTACCTTGATATTCCATGAAATAAATGATTGGCATGGCTATCACCTATAAGAGCAACTGTTGGGGGAATGGCTGGATCACTTTCCAAACAATATCTCCCATAAAATGGATATTTTTCGATGCACGTCTTCTGCGCATTCCATTGGTCAGGCCACAATAACGTTTTTTCTTGCTGAGCAGTTGTATGGCCTGCCGATCGGTAATAAAATCCATTCTGGAGATAAATAACAAATCCGATAATTCCAACAAAAAGTGTTGCAAGTCCTAACTGTATTACCTGACTCATTGAAATTTTTCGCTCTCTTATTGGTTTTTCTATAAAGAAGTAAGTAAGTGAAGCGAGCACTAAGGATGTTCCGATCAAACCAAATCGCAGTCCAATTGAAAGTGGTCCCGTCTCAATTATCTTTACTAAAACTAATAGAGGCCAGTGCCAGAGATACAGTGGAAAACTAATTAGTCCAACTAATACCAACACACGCTGAGAGAGAATGTTTCTATTGAACCAGCTGTCTTTTGAATAAATTAATAAGATTGTTCCCAGCACTGGCAATAATGCCCAGTAACCCGGAAATAAGCTATTTTTATCAATTAGAAAAAAACTAAGGCCTATGAAAGCGATTCCCAGCCAACTGCATACATCATTCAATAAGAAGTTTCTTTCAAGCCAACGGAATTTTGAAGAACTGATCGATCCGTAAGCCAATGCTGCACCAGCCAATAACTCCCAAACCCGAGTTTGTGGCGAAAAAAATGCAGCGACTGGCTCTTGCCCAACCTCTTTGATATTGAGGTAAAAAGAAATACCTGCTGCAGCAATGATTAGCACCAGCGGATGAATTTTGTACCGCCATGTCAACCATAGTATCAACGGCCAAACTAAGTAAAACTGCTCTTCAATCGACAGGCTCCAAAGATGGAGAAGTATTTTTTCATCTGCACTCTTATCAAAATATCCGGATTCGCTCCATAATATAAAATTTGAAGTAAATGTTGCCGCTCCAGTAATATGCTTTCCTAGATAACGATACTCATCGGGCAATAATACAAACCAACCGAGCGCAACAAATGTCATCAGAACTACTAATAAAGCTGGAAAAATACGTCGAATTCGACGACTATAAAAGTCAAGAAAACTAAACGATTCAGATTCAATAGCTTTAAAAATAATTGTTGATATCAAATACCCAGAGATGACAAAGAAGATGTCGACCCCAATAAATCCTCCAATAATTCTGTCTGGAAAAAAATGGAATCCGATAACACCGAGAACTGCTAATGCTCGTAATCCGTCGATGTCTGGACGGTATTTAAGATACGCGGGGTTGATTTTAGGAATTACCCTCATGACAAGATATGAACTTCAAACTTCGGAGAGGTTTAATTAATCATATGACAAAATAAGACGTAAATTATTTCCTTTTCTTTATGTCTTAAGATAAGCACTTTAACTTATTAAATAAGTTTTGACTTAGTAATCGATATGCTGCCAAATTGTACAGACGGCTAAAACAGAATGTCAGTAGTAAGCTGATGTTTAAATTGGTGATACTGTTTACAAAGAAGGCAAGCCATTTAAAATGTTAGTGTGGCTGGCCTGAAAGTGCGGTTAGGATATTTTGGGAAAGCAGGTCCATAATCTTGTATAATCACAAAAGTGCCATACAGTCTAATAAACTATTCGCTACCGATAATATTCAGGGCAAATTCAATGACGGTATTGATACCTTGATCGACTTATAGTCCGATGGGCTTACGAATGACAAGTCCAATTGATGTAATCGTATAACCAAACAGATCTTGTTTTATACTTAATTCCCAAGGGGGTGGCTCTTTAAAAACAAGATGATCTAGCTCACGCTGACCTCGGGTTAAATTTAACTCGATCTCAAACCCGCTATCTTTTAAAGACTCTGCCAAACTAACAATATCCTTTTCTCGATAAAAAGATAACCCATGAGTATCTAATGTGGCATCATTTGAGGTCAAATTAAATTCGGTGGTATGCACTGCTATCCCACCAGGTTTTAGGCAATCCATTGCGTTCTCAACAAACCGGAGGCCATATTCGAGCCCTCCAATGTGTTCCAACGAACCGCATGACCAGAGAAAGTCATAATCACGCAAATCGGCTGGAATGGCATTCATATCGATAAACCGAAACCGAAGCTTCTCATCTTCATTCATATCAAACTTCATAGCAGACCAGCCCTTTGCTTGAGCCTCTGCATCAGATAAGTCAGAAACAAGAAGATTTGAGCCATGACGCAACATTACCGGCACAATCGGCTCTTGGCCAACGCCAAACCCCAAGCCCCGTTGACCAAGTTTGCCATGATAGTCGAGCACTTGTAGAATAAAAGCATATTCCCATAGCTTCCGATTAAACCCAAATTGCCAACTAATTTCATGACAAGCCCACTTTTTAAACTGGTCGTTAAGGAATTGTCCCGATGTAAGAAGTTGGCTTATCGGCTTTGAAAAATTTGGTTCTTGGTTCATGAATTCATTATTTTTGCTGACTCAGTATTAAATGCGCCAAAGTCAGTAATGGAGTTTAAGAAAAAAGTTTACCAGTTAATCTAAACTTGAATAAAGTAACGGTTTTCAATCTCCTCCACCCTACCCCACATACGCCTGATACAGAATGCCAGTATCGATCTGGTCAGCCACAT
>CAYYBG010000069.1:0-4353 GCA_964470195.1 uncultured Methylophilaceae bacterium
TGTTTCAATTCGTCTTGTGTTGCCATGTATGATGTACCTTCAAATTCAGATTAATTTCAATATGATGATGGGTTTTAATTATAATAACACCTCACATTAAATCATACACTTTGACGCTCTGAATGAAAAACGACTACTTAGAAAAAATCCGTAATGCTCGCGTTTATGATGTGGCAAAAAAAACACCATTAGAGTTTCAACCTATCCTCTCTAGCAGGTTAAACAATCGCGTTTTATTGAAACGTGAAGACATGCAACCTGTATTTTCATTTAAATTACGCGGCGCATATAACAAGATGGCGCATCTCTCAGAGAAAGCAAGAGCAAACGGAGTGATTGCTGCATCAGCGGGTAATCATGCTCAGGGAGTCGCTCTTTCAGCGCAAAAATTAGGTTGCAAAGCCATCATTGTAATGCCAACCACAACACCTCAAATAAAAGTTAACGCTGTGAAAGCAAGGGGTGCTGAAGTAATTCTTTTTGGCGACTCCTATTCGGATTCTTATCAATATGCTTTGAAACTTGAGCAAGAGCAAGGTCTCACATTTGTTCATCCTTATGACGACCCAGAGGTGATTGCAGGTCAAGGCACGATTGCTATGGAAATCCTTAATGAGCACCCTGAACCAATAGAAGCAATTTTCTGTTGTGTCGGTGGTGGAGGCTTGCTTGCTGGGATTGCTGCGTACGTAAAAGCTCTAAGACCAGAAGTGAAAGTGATTGGTGTTGAGGCAATTGATGCTGACGCAATGACTCAGTCGCTGAACACTGGCAAACGTATTATGCTAGAACAAGTTGGTCTTTTTGCAGATGGTGCCGCAGTAAAGCAGGTGGGAGAGAATACTTTCGCGCTGTGTCAACAATATGTGGATGAGATGATTCTAGTTGATAACGACGCTATTTGCGCAGCTATCAAAGATGTGTTTGAAGATACCCGTTCTATCTTGGAGCCAGCTGGAGCATTAGCTACGGCGGGCATCAAGGAATACATCAAACGTCATCAAATGACGGGCAAAACACTAATAGGGATTGCCTCTGGCGCCAATATGAATTTTGACCGTTTACGCTTTGTCGCTGAGCGCGCAGAAATCGGGGAAAATCGTGAGGCCATCTTAGCGGTGACTATCCCAGAACAGGCGGGCTCATTTAAAACCTTCTGTCAGTTGTTGAGTGGTCACAATATTACCGAATTTAATTATCGTTACGCTGACCCCAAAGTGGCTCATATTTTCGTGGGGCTAAGCATTGCTGACCGTGATGAACCCGGCAGAATTATTCAGCGATTAAATCAACACCAGTTACCTGCGATAGATTTAACCGATAATGAAATGGCTAAATTGCATCTGCGCCATTTGGTCGGTGGCCACGCACCGCAAGCTGAACATGAAATGGTATTCCGCTTCGAGTTTCCAGAGCGTCCAGGTGCCCTGATGAATTTTCTAGATACCATGGGACATGATTGGAATATTAGTTTATTCCACTATCGAAATCACGGTGCAGATTACGGTCGTGTTTTGTGTGGGATTCAAGTACCCCCCGAAGATAGAAATCAATTTACACAATTCTTGCATCGATTAGAACAACAGGGTTATCCCCATTGGGACGAGAATCAAAACCCTGCCTATCAACTCTTTCTTGGTTAGATGCTTAGGATTATTTCCTGACTTTTACCCCTCGATGAACCTTCATGGGTTTGCCATAGACTAAATAAGTTCGAATGAAAAGGAGAAATAACAAAATGAAAACGACAATCTATCTCTTGGCAGGTTTGCTAAGTGTCTCATTAGCGCATGCCAGCGAACGTGGCTATGCCTATGTGAGCAACCAGGATGGGGGGGTCAGTGTTATCAATTTAGATACCATGGAAACGGAATCAAAAATTGACTTACAAGCCAAAAACCCGCGTGGCATTGGTGTGACTGCTGATGGTAAATACTTAGTTACTGCCAATAAAGATGATGAGAACATAGCGGTAATAGACAGAGCTAGCGGAACTCTGATTAAGCACATTAAAGTGGGTAAAAATCCAGAATTTATTCGTGTTATTAAGAACATGGTTTTCGTTTCTACCGAGCCTAGCTCCAAAGGTGGTCCACCACCCAAACCTGGTGAAGTTGCTCAAGCTGAAGATGATGACGATGACAAGGTACCTGCTCGTATTGCTGTTGTGGATTTAACTAAAGGCAAAAAGGTAAGAGAAATCGTCGGCGGCCCAGAAACTGAAGGCATTGAATTTTCTAAAGACGGAAAAAAAGTAATCGTTACTAACGAAGCTGACAACACGATCACTGTCCACGATTTTAAAACCGGAAAATTATTAAAAACTATTTCGACCAAAGAATATGGTGAACGCCCAAGAGGCATCAAGGTATCCCCTGACGGAAGCTATTATGTTTCTACTTTGGAATATGGTAATAAATTTATTGTGCTGGATAAAAACTTTAAGGTGTCTCGCACTGTAGATACAGGGCAAGCACCTTACGGTATTTCTTTTGATAGCAAGGGTGAGCGGATTTATGTCGCAAGCTCCAAAGAGAAGGCTTTGCAAGTATTCGATGCCAAATCTTTTGAAAAAATTAAAGATATCCCTTCAGGTAATCGTTGCTGGCATTTTAGTTTTACCCCTGATGAAAAAGAGATTTTGTTGGCTTGCGGCAAATCTGATGCGGTGGTGGTGATTGACACCCAAACACAGGAAAAAACCAAGGAAATTGCAGATAAAGAAATGCCTTGGGGCGTTGTTGTTTATCCAAAATCTATGGGTAGTTTAGATAGACCTTAATATGGGTAGTCCATGATTTAGAAAGCCCGCACTTGCGGGCTTTTTTATTTGAGTAATTCTAAGATGGTCTCCCAATCTTTGGGATCAACAGGCGTAATTGACAAACGATTACCACGTTGCAATATACGCAGGTTAGCTAATGCGGGGTTATCACGCATTTCGTGCAGACTGAGCAGACGTGTTTTTCTGACTAATTTAACATCTACGTTAAACCATCTTGGATTTTCGGGTGTTGCCTTGGGGTCAAAATATTTGTGGCCAGCAATAAATTGCAGGCGGTCTGGATAAGCTAATTTGCTGACTTCGGCAATCCCAACTATGCCTGGCTGATCGCAATTGGAATGATAAAACAATACACCATCACCGACTTTCATTTGATCGCGCATAAAGTTTCTAGCTTGATAATTGCGTACACCATACCAATCGACGGTTTGGTTGGGAAAGCTTGCTAAGTCATCGATAGATACATCAGCAGGTTCAGATTTCATTAACCAGTAGCGCATTTTATACTCTTTAAAAAGGGTTCCCCCTGAACAGAGCCTGAGCGAGCATCCTGAACCAAACAGGCTCAAGTGGTAACAGTCTAGAAATCATTAGGCTCACCCGCGGTGGAGCGTGCTCACAGAAATTCGAATAACCGAAACCTATGCTATAGACTAGTTCAAGGAATTTTATGCTCAAACCAAGTCAGGGGGGAACGTAACTATTGTACTCTTAATCAGTCACAGACAACTGTTTTTGCTCGGACAGCGCCTGATCTAACTTGGTTTCTAAATCATGTACTTTTTGTTTAAGTACTACTAAATTTAACTCACCAGACTGTGAGGTAAGTAACTCATAGGCAATATTAAGCCCAGCCATAATGGCAATTCTGTCCTGACCACTTATTTTTCCAGCTTTTTGAATTTCTCGCATCTTGGTATCAAGATATTGTGCCGCCGCTAGGAGATTATCTCGTTCGCTATCGGGACAAGCCACACTGAAATCTCGATCTAGAATAGAAAAATCGAGGGTAGAGACTTTAGTCATAATGGATTCTCTGGCAGGTCTGCAAGCAACAACTCTAATTTTGAACTGGCCTGCTGAATAGAAGTTTGTAATGCAATATTTTCTTGCTTAGATTGGTGAAGTAAGGCTTTTAGTGATTGATTTTCTTGCGCAAGCGAACGCGTCAGCACGATAAGCTGATTAATTTTTTCTTCTAATCGATTTAACTCTGTATTCATCCCCGAACTATAATTCTTAAAAGCTTTTTAAGTCAATCATTAAGCAACTATTTCAGAAGTAACTTCACAGATTGATTTAAAATTTTTATACGATTCCACCGTGAAACACATATAATGTTAATCAAGTTGTAAGGTGTCTTACCCGCTTTCTGTGGGTAAGGTGAAACTGGGAAATAGGTGCGCAATTGATACAAGCAAAGCCTATGCTGCCCCCGCAACGGTAAGTGTTGTAGATTTGCATCAGCCACTGAGCTTAGTCTTGGGAAGGCGCAAATCATATCCTCACGAGCCCGGAGACCGGCCTATGCAACCTACGAGATGGAAATGCCGCGGGGTGTGGTTTTC
>CAYYBG010000070.1:0-4271 GCA_964470195.1 uncultured Methylophilaceae bacterium
GAACAAACCCCGAATCAAACTTCCCAGCAAAATCTGGAAAAATCCTTTGATCCAAAAAGCATAGAAAGTCGTTGGTACCAATTTTGGGAGTCCAAGGGCTACTATGCCGCTGGATTTGACGCCAATAAACAAAATCACTTTTGTATTTTGTTGCCTCCGCCAAATGTGACGGGCACTTTGCACATGGGTCATGGTTTTAACCAAACCATTATGGATGCCTTAACTCGTTATCACCGTATGTTGGGTGAGAACACTTTGTGGCAACCAGGTACTGACCATGCAGGGATTGCTACCCAAATCGTGGTAGAGCGTCAGTTGGATGCGCAAGGCATTAGCCGTCATGATTTAGGTCGTGAGAAATTCCTCGAGAAGGTGTGGGAGTGGAAAGAGTACTCCGGTGGCACCATTACCAAACAAATGCGCCGTCTTGGTACCTCACCTGATTGGACTCGTGAGCGTTTTACTATGGATGAAGGCTTGTCCCATACTGTGACAGAAACCTTTGTACGCCTGTATCGCGAGGGTCTTATTTATCGCGGTAAACGCTTAGTGAATTGGGACCCAAAATTGGGGACAGCTGTGTCCGATTTAGAGGTGATTTCGGAAGAGGAAGATGGCTCTTTATGGCATATTTCTTATCCGCTCGCTGATGGCTCTGCTTCTTTAGTCGTGGCTACCACCCGTCCCGAAACGATGTTAGGTGACGTGGCGGTGATGGTGCATCCTGAGGATGATCGCTATCGTCATCTGATTGGCAAGCAAGTGAAATTGCCTTTATGTGATCGCGAAATCCCGATTATCGCTGATGATTATGTGGATAGAGAATTTGGGACTGGTGTGGTGAAGGTGACGCCAGCGCATGACTTCAATGACTATGCAGTTGGACAGCGCCATGGTCTGACTATGATATCTATTTTGACTTTGGATGGACATATTAATGATGCTGCTCCAAAGGCCTATCAAGGGTTGGAGCGATTTGCTGCACGTAAGCAAGTAGTCGCTGATTTAGATGCTCAGGGCTTTTTAGTAAAAGTTGAAAAACATAAATTAAAAGTCCCTAGAGGTGACCGGACAGGTGTCGTGATTGAGCCCATGTTGACCGATCAGTGGTTTGTTGCCATGAGTAAACCTGGACATGATGGCAAGAGCATCACTCAAAAAGCATTAGAGGTTGTGGCTAATGGAGAAATTAAATTTCATCCAGAAAATTGGGTGAATACATACAATCAATGGCTGAACAATATTCAGGATTGGTGTATTTCCCGTCAATTGTGGTGGGGTCATCAAATTCCAGCTTGGTATACCGATGATGGGCGAGTATTTGTGGCACATGATTTACAAGAGGCGCAAAAGCTAGCGGAGCAAGAAGGTTATCTTGGGGCGCTGACGCGTGATGCTGATATATTGGACACCTGGTACTCTTCTGCGTTGTGGCCGTTCTCTACCTTAGATTGGACTGGAGACCAGGTAAAGGACGCAAATAACCAAGCCTTGCAACAATATTTACCATCTTCTGTATTGGTAACAGGCTTCGATATTATTTTCTTCTGGGTGGCCCGCATGGTCATGATGACCAAACACATTACCGGAAAAATACCCTTCAAAGATGTCTATGTGCATGGTCTGATTCGAGATGCAGAGGGTCAGAAAATGTCCAAGTCTAAGGGGAATGTATTAGACCCCATCGACCTCATTGATGGTATTGAATTAGATGCCTTGGTAGCAAAACGTACGACTGGTTTGATGAATCCTAAGCAAGCCGAGAGTATCGAGAAGAAAACCAGAAAAGAATATCCGAATGGGATTCCGGCTTTTGGTACAGACGCATTGCGCTTTACCTTTGCAAGTTTGGCAAGTCCAGGCCGTGATATTAAGTTTGATATGCAGCGTTGCGAAGGCTATCGCAATTTCTGCAACAAGATTTGGAATGCCACACGTTTTGTATTGATGAATACCGAGGGTCAAGACTGTGGCTTATTGGAATGTAGCACCCAAGCTGAGGGCTATCTAAAGTTCTCACAAGCCGACAGATGGATAGTCAGCTTGTTGCAAAAAACCGAGGCTGATGTTGCACGTGCGTTTCAAGACTATCGTTTTGATATGGTGGCACAAAGTATTTATCAATTTGTTTGGGATGAGTACTGTGACTGGTACTTAGAGTTTGCCAAGGTGCAGCTGCAGCTCGGTTCTGATGCTGAGAAACGTGCAACGCGACGCACTTTGTTGCGTGTGCTTGAGACTATCTTGCGTCTGGCTCACCCTATCATGCCATTTATTACTGAGGAAATTTGGCAAACCATAGGTCCGATGTCTGGGCGTCAAGGTGAGACCATCATGATGCAAGCATATCCGCAATCTCAGCCAAATAAGATTGATGAGGCGGCTGAAAATTGGGTCGCGACTTTGCGTGAAATTGTGGTGGCTTGCCGAAGTCTAAGAAGTGGTATGGGGATTTCTCCAGCAGAGAAAGTGCCTCTTATTATTGCTGGCGATGTAAGCCGCTTAAGTCATTACACGGCATATATGCAAGGCTTAGCCAAGTTGGCAAAAGTCGAAATAGTTAGTGATTTGCCAGAAGCGGATGCGCCTGTGGCATTGGCAGGTGATTTTAAGCTGATGCTGCAAATCGAAATCGATGTTGATGCAGAAAAAGCACGCTTATCGAAAGAGATTGAACGTCTGCAAGGAGAAATCACTAAAGCTCAAGCCAAATTGGGTAATGAGAGTTTCGTTGCGCGTGCACCTGCACAAGTGGTGGAGCAAGAGAAAGGGCGTTTGGCGACCTTTAGCGCAGACTTGCAAAAACTTGAGGCGCAGTTACAAAAGCTGGCGCGCTAGAAGCTTGCTAGTGGAGGGCAATGGATTAGAAAAAAAGCGGCTTAGGCCGCTTTTTTTTGGATAAAGAATATAAATAGTTGTCGTACAACACCTGCATCGTCCTGCTCACTAGTCTCTTCATAGTGCAACATTTGATGACCCGTTTGTTTGCAAAACGTATGAAAATCTTTTGTGGCTCCTGGGTCAGTCGCTAATGTTTTTAATATCTGACCTGCTTGCAATTCAGCCAATGCTTTCTTACAGCGTAATATGGGTAAGGGACAGCGCAGTCCGCGGGTATCAAGTTGTTGATCAAACTGCATCTTCATATCGCTTAAAAAAAATCAAAGACGCTATTGTAATTTAAACTAACTCAGCCCGGTGATATGACCGTCAGCACCCAATCCGATTCGCTCAGCAGCTGGCACTTCTGGCAAGCCTGGCAATGTCACGATATCACCCATCAACACCACCAAATATTCTGCTCCAGTACACAGTCTAAATTCTCGAATTGGGTAACTGTGATTTTTAGGGATACCTAAAAAATGAGGATCTGTACTTAATGAGCTATGTGTTTTTGCAATACAAATAGGGTAATGTGAGTACTGGCTATCGAGGGATTTAAGATATTTCTTTTGCTCATCACTGAGCAAGGCTTGTTTGCCAGCATATACTTTGCTAATCACTAGATTAATTTTATCTTCAAATGACATGCCATCTTGATACACAAAACATGGTGGGTGGGTTGGCTGAAGGGTCAGTTCGATAACAGCTTGTGCCAGTGCTTCAGCACCTTTTACACCCTGTCCCCAATGATTCGATAGCACCGCTTTTACTCCGACTTGTTCAATCAGAGCACACAAAGTTTGGATATCTTCTGCGCTGTCATCTTTAAATTGATTAATACACACCAAACAAGGCAGCGCAAAATTATCACGCATATTGATAATATGTTGGCGAAGATTATAAAAACCCTCTTGCAGATTGCCTTGGCCATGAGATTTCACTGCACGTATAGTGGCAACAATAACAGTCGCGTTAGGCCATAACCCTGATTTTCTGCACTTGATATTTAGAAACTTTTCTGCACCTAAATCAGAACCAAAGCCAGCTTCAGTGATGACATATTCAGCCAAGTTTAAGGCTAACTCAGTAGCGATTACACTATTACAACCATGAGCAATATTAGCAAATGGACCTCCATGGATAATCGCTGGCGTACCAGCTAACGTTTGGACTAGATTGGGTTTGATGGCATCTTTGAGTAACGCTGTCATCGCTCCGCTGGCTTTCAATTGTTTGGCCGTAATGGGCTCATTGCGGCTATTAAAACCTATGGTGATATTGGCAAGACGTCCTTCTAGATCTTTAGCATCTTTGATTAGACAAAGGATTGCCATCACTTCAGAGGCAACGACAATATCAAAGCGATCGCGTAAAGCACGATCATTCAT
>CAYYBG010000071.1:0-1360 GCA_964470195.1 uncultured Methylophilaceae bacterium
CCCACGATATTGGTGTCAATAAAGTCTGCCGGCCCATGAATTGAGCGATCGACATGGCTCTCGGCAGCAAAGTTCACAATCGCTCGAGGTTGGTATTCATTGAGAAGCCTTGCAACGAGACTACGATTACCAATATCACTCTGCACAAAGATATGACGCGGATCGTCCTTTAAAGATGCGAGAGTGGCTAAGTTACCGGCATAGGTTAATTTGTCTAAATTGATGATGCCCTCAGCATTTGGCTCTTTTAACCAATCGAGGACAAAATTAGCGCCAATAAAACCAGCACCGCCAGTGACTAGAATCATTTTCGACTCTTATAAATATCGATAGAATCATTGTAATTTAGATCATACTTTTCTAACGTCTCGGCTAATCTCCAGAATCCATGTCAAAACCGGTCATCGTCATACCATGCCATAAACCTGAGCCCACTCCAGAGGAGGCAGTTTCTTTGCTTCGGTGCCAAAAAATTTTAGGAGACTTTCCTATTTTTATGCTCCATCCAGCGGGGGTGAGCATTAGCGAATATCAAAGGATATTCCCCAGACTTCAGTCTCTGACCGTAGCACCTGAGTGGATGGGTAGTATTGCTGCATACAACAAGCTAATGATTTCTCCATTTATTTTTAATGCTCTGGATCGTTACACTCACATTCTGATTCATGAGCCTGATGCAATCGTTCTCAAAAATGAATTACTGTTCTGGTGCGAACAGAACTTTGACTACATTGGTGCACCATGGTTTCGCTCCAATAAAAAAGATGATTTCATCCTAAAAGCCACTGGAAACTTTGGACTCTCACTCATTAAGGTCAGCACAGTCAATCAGTTGTTTCAAAGAAATCCGCGTTGGTATACCTATGCAATGATTACTAGAGACTTGATACGCGGTCTACGAGGTCAAACAACCCATTTAAAAAATGCTTTCTGTGCGATGGGTCAGCAAGGAAAATTAGCGAATGCTGCAGCTTTATACAAAGACCATTGTGATGTGTTTTGGAGCTACCTTGTTCCAAAAGTCCACCCTCATTTTTTGATTGCCCCTCCTGAAAAAGCGATTCTGTTTGCATGGGAAACGCATCCTGATAAATGCCAGAAAATTTGCGAAGGTGTATTGCCATTTGGGATACATGCCTGGTCAAAATACGATCCCAGTTTGATTAAAGTGATCCTATCAAAGCAGGATGGCGGCTAGCTTTAACCCATCAACACGAATGAACACACAATCTTTTTAACTGGCCGAGTCAACCGAGTTGTTAGCCATAGTTATTCTCAATTCGTGTAGGTATTTAAATAATGACTATTTTTATCATCTCTACTGCCTCCATAAGAAGATGCCGTGTCTTTAATCGAGAGG
>CAYYBG010000071.1:1460-3815 GCA_964470195.1 uncultured Methylophilaceae bacterium
ATTTTTATCATCTCTACTGCCTCCATAAGAAGATGCCGTGTCTTTAATCGAGAGGCAGTGACTAGCTTACTTATGTAATCGAGAAGTCCTGTTTGATCTTATCCACCACAATCCTAGCAAAATTTTCTGAGGTAAATGGCCAAAATTGTTCGCTCAGTAAGAAATTTCTGATGGCCTGTTGATAATTATCAAATTGATTTGGTGTGATGGATTTCATGAATTGATATAAATCTGCATAGGACGAGAATTCACGAAAATCGATAAAACACTCTTTGGGAATGGCTTTTTTAATGTTCGCATCCCCCCAATAGATCGGCACACATCCAGCAAAAAAGCAATCGAATATTTTCTCAGTGATATAGCCATCAATATCACGGGCATTTTCAAAGCAAATAGAAAACTTTGTTTTACTTAAAACTTCATATTTTGTTGGTGCCGGACCTTGATAACTTTGGAAAGTGGGTCTACCTAACAAAAAGGGAATAATCTTATCCATACGGTAGCGTAATTTTCCAAGCCTACCCAAGCGCTTTTGCGGGACTTTCCAGCCATTGCCATAAAGCTTAAAGTCATTAATCGCATGAGCTTCAAACCACTTGATGGCCCTCACCCTTTCGGAATACAGTTCGCGCTCATCCAATACCGATGCATGCCGGTTGCTACCGATTAAACAACAAAAATCGGGTCGATCGTCATATGAAGAGAAACGAAAATCAGTGGTGCACTCCCTTGGAATTGGATTTGGATGAAAGATTTCTATAAATCGATCAGACGAAATATTGATTCCTGAGGCGTCTTTGATTCCGTTTTCTAAGAGCCCTTGATTCCAAGTAAAAATAGTATCAAAGTGATTTAAATATCGGCAGTCAGCGTTTCTAGGGACCGTTAACGGGGTTTCATACAAAATAAGGTAATTCTTTTTTGCCGTTGAGGGCACACAATCTACAGATTCAACATAAAGCGAAAAGTCTGAGGTGGTGCCTTGATGCTGATTGACATCCTCGGTGTGCAACTCAATTCCATTTTGACTGGCCAATGAACTAAGTACACGCATTGGCTCTAAACAGTTATCGCGGTTGCGAGAACTCAAAACGTTAAAAATATCATCTTGCCCATTCTCCCACCCGTAAATACTACCTATGATCATAATTTTCCTATTATTCAGTGGACTGGCGAGAGTTCAAGCTGGAAAAGATGAACGGCATTCCATCTAGTGTTTTAATTATACGAATATGAATATAACGGCTCAAATCCAAGGCGGTCTTGGAAATCAGCTTTTTCAGTACGCCACTGCAAAAGCTCTAAGCATCCGCCTAAATGGTCGTTTACAACTGGATATTGGCTGGTTTAGTCATCACTGGAAGGATGTAACACCAAGGCACTTTTTATTGCCTGAGCTCAAAGTTGACTATCAATTAATAACACCTGGTCAAACCATCCAATCACCAAAGAGATGGCGCAGGATTGCCCAGCGGTTTCTGCCGCTCAATCCCTATATTTTAAAAGATCGCCCATTTCGCTTTAATTCAAATCTAAATGTTTTTAAACCCCACTCTAGCCAAGATATTTATCTAATGGGCTATTGGCAGTCTTATCATTATTTTCACTCGATACGGGACTTACTAATTAGCGAGATCAGGCCTGCGAACGCTCTATCCGATCACTATCAAGGGTATCTTGTGAAAATTCAGAGCCGCCCGTCCGCCATGGTTCATATTCGCAGGGGTGATTATGTTCATCTCCCAGTTGCAGCAAAAATTCATGGATTTCTTGGGTTAGATTACTATCAAAAAGGTTTTGATCGTCTTCTGGCCTCCGATCCAGATACACAGTTTTTTGTGTTCTCGGATGATATCGAGTGGGCTAAATCCCATTTACCCTACCAAGATAAGATCTGCTTTATTGAGAGTATTGATACAAAGAATGCCCCTGTACAAGAACTTTTTTTAATGAGTCAATGCCAAAAGCATTTAATTGCAAATAGCTCTCTGAGCTGGTGGGGTGCATGGTTAAGTGAAAGTGCAACACCGATGGTGATTGCCCCAAAACACTGGACAACGGATCAAGATAAGAATTGGGATGATCTGCTGCCAAAACACTGGCAAAAAATCTAACGTATAGCGCTAGTAAATCTGCCAAGAATGGTAGCAGTGATCGCTACCAAGGCGCGCTCTAGGCGAGTAAACGGCGTCCAAAACCCATTACCTCTAAACTGATATCGCGAGTAAATTTGATAATTCGCCGCGAAAGAAATTTTTGGAATAATTTTATTTAATTCAAATAAAAAACGAGGTCCAATATTTAACCGATCAAGCCAAGATAATTTTCTAGGAAGAAACTGCTCATCAATTCCCA
>CAYYBG010000072.1:0-3403 GCA_964470195.1 uncultured Methylophilaceae bacterium
AGCAAATTGGGATTTGGGCACCCATCTGCCTAGTAACTCTACGACTTCTTCAAGGGCTATCGGCCGGTGGAGAAATTGGTGGGAGTGCGGTCTACTTGACTGAGCATGCAGGGAGCACCAACCGGGGTTTTAAAACTAGCGTACTTCAACTCATGGGGCCACTGGGCATGTTGGCCTCCATTTTGCAACTCGTATTACTCAAGCACTATCTAGATCCCGAGAGTTTTAATGAATGGGGCTGGCGGGTGCCTTTCTGGTTCTCCATTGCTCTTCTCTTGGTGGCCTTAAAAGTTCGAATGACCCTTGAAGAAACGCCGATCTTTAAAGCAATGTTAGCCAAAGGCGAGCTAGCCAAATCACCACTGCGCGATAACTTTAAAGACAAAGAAACTCGTAAACAAATGTTTTTGTTGTTTTTCTGTATCTCGGCCGGTGGATCCGTCCTCTTTTTCTGTGTGCAGGTCTATACCGGCATCTTCATGAAATCTGCCCTGCAAATGAGTTCGCAAATTGTGGATACCCTCACCATCACCGCAACACTTGTTCTCTTTCCCATGGTGATTATTGCAGGAGCACTCTCGGACAAAATTGGACGACGACCAGTAGTGATTAGTGGCCTATTACTCGGAACAATCCTGATTCAGCCTGCCTATCAATTTCTGCAAAGTCTATCAATGCAAAGCGTCCCAGATTATTTTCTGATGAGCGCAACCTTAATTGCACTGGCAATACCGCTTGCATTAGTTGTGGGGCCGCAAACGGCCCTCCTAGCAGAGCTATTTCCAGCGAGAACACGCAATAGCGCAGCAACTTTGCCACACAACCTAGCGGCTGGATGGATTGGGGGGCTGCTGCCACTGATTGTGACTTGGCTAAACAAAGAGTTTGCGAGTCAACTTACAGGGCTTTGGTATCCGACTTTGTTCTTGGCGATTGCGGCTTTACTCTCAATCATTTATCTTCCAGAAACAAAAGATAAAAACCTCTCAACCTAAATCGTGGATACGTGCTGCAATCTCGCTTGAGATGTACTTTTTGTAGGCTTGCCACCAATTCAAACACTCTGTTTGCAATTCCTGAATTTTATCTGGCTGAGTCCTAGCAAGAACTTCCATCTGATTCAAAAAATTTGGTAACTGCCCCCAATCCTCTAACTGAGGAAACGGTGGTATACCAATTGCACCGAGTGCAACCTTCGAATTTAAAAAATTGTGCTTCAATGAAATGGGGATAGCGCCAAGCTCTAGAGAATCATATAGTCTTATTGTTTCAGGAGAATTCCCTGCTGGGCAGGGAGAGAAAATTGAATCTTCGATGATTGCTGAATAGAGGCCCACGTTGTAACCTGAAGCAAAACCAGAGGTCTCAAGTAAAAAAAGCTTGTCTTTAATTTGACCAGCACAGGAAAGAAAAGTATTTCTTTCGTTATTATATGAATTTGGATTATTCAACCACCCCAAGAAACTTGCCAAAACAGTTCTACTCTTTACAGGCTTAATAAAATCTCTAGTTCTAGGCCCAACCCCGGTCCGATAACCATTTGGAGCCCAAATAATATTGGTATGGAAAGATTTTGAATTTATATTTTCGAAAAAATAATTCCTAATTACTAAGTCGCAACTTCCATAAGAATCTTTATTTTTACTGCAAAGCTCATCGCCCATGTGATACAAAACAATCTTTTTATGATTTGACTTAGCATACTCGATAAAGTTGGCATTGATATCAAAGAGCTCAAAATATAAAACGATGGAACTAAAATAGTTATCAATATTTAGACCAACTGAAAAGGGGGTATTAGAAAATAAAACGTCCCTGATAAAACTTGTTTCAAGAGCTCCGTTTAAAGAATCTGCTGACGAAAAGATCATTTAGATTGTCTGATGATATTGAATAATTGAATCTTTATTCTCGTAATACTGATTTAACTCATAAAGAACTGGTGGTGGATCAGAATAATCATGCCAAATTTTTAGGGGGCCCCAAAAGCTCTTATGCCACATTGGTCTAAAGTTCCAATTCAATGGAAGTATAAATGGATTAAAGCTAGTATTTTCTATCGCCTGCGCGAATGATCCTTGATCATTTGAAGGCATTGTGTAAACACCATTTTCATTGACGCCCACAATTGATGAATCAACACTATCAGCGATTTTTTTCCACTCATTAAAAACTGGTTTAGCTTTTTTTGTAAAGAAAATAACTCCGGTGTTATATTCAATTTGATCACCACCAAACAATTTTGAATATCTTCTGGCCCAGGGCGCCTCACAAATTGAAAGTGCCAATCCGTATTTTTTAGCCTTTTCAAAACCAAAATCAAGACTTCCCATCACAACAGTATCAACATCTAGAAAGAGAGTCTCTTCAAATGGGGATAATTCAAGCATGGAAGCCTTTTGATTAAGGCTTTTTGGATCCCCTGATGCAGCATCAATTTTAATTAGTTCGTGTCTTAAATGTGGGCAAAATTGCTTAATAGAATTACAAAGTCTCTGTATTGGCAACTTTGCTTCATCGCCCCAGTAAATTGAAATGATCCCTCTGGACATTTGTAGTGGTGCCCCATGTCCGACTCGAACAGACCACCTACTGATTACAAATCAGTTGCTCTACCAGATGAGCTAATGGGGCAATAAATTATTAAAAATTAATTTTAACTTACTTCACAATCTTCAAAGCGGGGCGGTCGCTCTTGGTCTTGGTGGCTTCTTGGTTGCCAAGCCCCTTATCTACCGGACCCTTGGTCTCTGGGTCAAAGGGGAAGGACATCCCTTGGCCGTTTTCTCGGGCGTAGATTGCTAATACGTGCGTGACCGGTACTAATACTTTCTTCGGTACACCACCAAACCTTGCCTGAAAACTGATCCAATCGTTCTCAATATGTAACTGATGGCAAGCTTCTGAAGAAATGTTGAGAACAATCTCGTTATTTTTGACAAACTCCATGGGTACTTCAACCCGTTCATCAACAAAAACGGCTAGGAACGGCGTAAAACCAAAATCTGTACACCACTGATGCAGTGCACGGATAAGATAGGGTTTGGTGCTTGGAGTTTCGCTAGCCATATTGCTATTTTAAGCCAGCGACACAGACGCTTCGATTAACGACGCATGACCTTTTCAGAAGGGGTCAAAGCCTCAATATAAGCAGGACGACTGAAGATACGCTCGGCATATTTCAGGAGTGGGGCAGCATTTCTAGAAAGGTCAATGCCATAGTGCTCCAAGCGCCACAACAGAGGAGCAATTGCCACATCTAACATCGAGAACTCATCACCTAACATGTATTTGTTCTTTACAAATACCGGTGCCAATTGAGTCAAGCGATCCCGAATAGCGATGCGTGCTTTCTCATGGAGTTTCTCAGCACTTTTGCCCTTTTCATTCTCAAGCGCACTCA
>CAYYBG010000073.1:0-3208 GCA_964470195.1 uncultured Methylophilaceae bacterium
TTCCTTATTTGTTTTGATTAATGTGCTGTTGTTATGGTTGATTGAGCACGAGGTTAATTTTGGAAATGATGATTATATACATAAATATATTATGATTGCCTAGTTTTTCTAATATTGTTTGATAGGGTGCGCATCAATCACGCTTACAAGCTTTAATGCAAACGCAAGCTCACTATGAGAGGCAGAGATACTGAACAGAAGCTTTAAATTGGCAATTGCTGGTAACTGCTTTATAGGTTTTTTTTGAATGACATTCTCATGCGCGAAGATGTCATGGCGGATAGCGATATCACTTTAATGAGGTGTGTGATTGGAGAATGATGCGATGCTGACGCCAAACAAAGCACGCCCGAGAGGCGCTGTGTTTGCTTGATTCAGCAACTTTTATTGTACAAATTGCCCTTAAGGCATCTCAGCTTGATTATTTTTCTTTTCAATATGAGTGACTAGGTTGTCACGAGACACACCAAGATAAAGCGCGACAGGGCAGGCGACAAGTACAGATGAGTAGATGCCAAATAAGATACCGATAGTCAGGGCTAAGGCAAAGTTATGCAGGGTTTCACCGCCAAAGAACAGCATCGATAACACCATTAACTGGGTGCAGAAATGCGTGATGATGGTACGTGACATGGTTCTGGTGATGGCGTTATCGATGACGGTAGTAACAGCCACTTTACGCATCTTGCGAAAGTTCTCTCGTACTCGATCGAATACCACCACAGATTCATTGACTGAGTAACCTAATACCGCTAACACGGCTGCTAATACCGTGAGATTGAATTCCCACTGAAAAAAAGCAAAGAAGCCCAAAATTATGACTACGTCATGCATATTGGCAATAATCGCAGCAACCGCAAAACGCCACTCAAAGCGCAAGGCCAAATAAGCGACAATACCAATAGAAACAAGTAATAAAGCTAAAGCACCATTTTCATAGAGTTCCTGTCCGACCTGAGCGCCGACAGTCTCGACACGGCGCATCTCGACTTGACCATCTACTTCACGCAGTGCGCTCAATACTTGTTCGGATAATTGAGCAGAGGTTACTCCTTTTTTCAGGGGTAAACGTATCATCACATCTTTACTAGAACCAAAGTTTTGTACGGTAGCTTCATTCAAGTCAATGCGCTCTACAGCTTGGCGAATTTGGGTCAAATTAGCGGCATGTGGGTAGCTGACCTCAATCACCGTGCCGCCTGTGAAATCTACACCAAGATTCAGTCCTCGTTGCGCCAAAAAGAAGACAGCTAGGATAAAAGTAATCAAAGAGATGGCAGTAGTGAGACGACCATAACTCATAAACGGGATATCGCGTTTGATTCTAAAAAATTCCATAGTGTGTTGCGCCTTTAATTCGCTTATTGATTCAGATATTAAGATTAACCGATGGTCAGCTTATTGATTCTGCGACGATAGCCGTAAATTAAATTGACCATTGCACGAGATACCACTACGGCGCTAAACATTGAAGTCAAAATGCCGAGTACGTGCACGACAGCAAAGCCTTTAACGGGGCCAGAACCAAACATAAATAATGCTAGACCGGCAATCATGGTAGTAACATTCGAGTCGAGAATGGTATCAAAAGCCCTGTCGTAGCCGGCATGAATAGCGGCTTGTGGCGTATTACCATAGCCAATTTCCTCGCGTATTCGCTCATTGATTAGCACGTTTGCATCAATTGCCATCCCCAAAGTCAGCGCAATCGCAGCTAAACCCGGTAAGGTTAAGGTGGCTTGCAACATGGATAAAATAGCCACCAATAACAGCAGGTTAATGCCCAATGCTACGATGGAGACGCCACCAAAAATTAGGTAATAAGCCACCATAAATAGGGCAATTGCTGCAAAACCCCAAAGCGTAGAGTGCATGCCACGTTTGATATTTTCTTCTCCCATGCTTGGACCAACAGTGCGCTCTTCAATGATTTCCATTGGGGCAGCTAAAGCACCAGCTCGAAGTAAAAGTGAGATGTCTGTTGCTTCTTGTACATTATTCATGCCAGAGATTTGTACTCGGCCACCGCCAATTTCTTCATTGATGACAGGGGCTGTAATTACCTCAGCTTGGCCTTTTTCGACCAGCAAAATTGCCATACGTTTGCCCACATTGTCTTTGGTCACTTGACGGAATATGCGTGCGCCACGGTTATCCAAGGTAACATGAACAACCGAGCGTCCGGTTTGAGCGTCTACCCCTGGACCAGCATCAGTAATATAGTCACCAGTCAACTCAACTTTCTTTTTCAGCAACAAAGGCTCACCACCGCGACCGATAAAATATTCGTAACCAAAAGGGACCTGTCCTTTGCTTGCAGCATCTAAAGTGACTGCATCACTTTTATCTTCATCCACTAGACGGATTTCTAAGGTAGCAGTACGACCTAAAATTTCTTTCGCTTTTGCTGTGTCTTGCACACCAGGTAATTGCACGACAACGCGATCTAGGCCTTGTTGTTGTATCACTGGCTCAGCCACTCCTAATTCATTAATCCGATTATGTAAGGTTTGAATATTTTGTTTCAGTGCAAACTCTTGGATACGCGTTTCGGCAGCAGGACTTAAGCTTGCGCTAATGAGCGATTCGTTGTCTTTGATAATCAAATCGGAGTAATCACGACTAAGAATTTTTTTAGCCTTCAGTAATTCCTTGTTATCGCTAAAGCGAACCAAGATAGTCTTGCCTTCTTTAGAAACGCCAGTGTAAGAGATACGCTCTTTACGCAATGTAGAACGGAAATCATTAATATAACGTTCACTCGCTTGGTTGAGGGCTGCCAGCATATCGACTTGCATCAAAAAGTGGACGCCGCCACGTAAGTCCAATCCTAAATACATGGGTTTGGCACCCAAGCTAGAAAGCCAGTTAGGTGAGCGCGAAATCAAATTGAGCGCCACTACATAATCTTTGCCCAGCGCATTTTTTAAAACATCTTGCGCTTTGATCTGAGTATCAGTATCAGCAAGTCTGACCTTCACGCCAGTCTTGTCTAGCATCACTGCATCGTATGCAATATCTGCTTGTTTCAATGCACTCTCAATGGTTTGCAAGGTAGCGGTATCCAGCTGGTTAATATTCTTGGCCAAGCTCACTTGAACTGCAGGAGCCTCGCCAAATAAATTAGGTACGGAATACAACAGGCCCATTAAAATGGCAAACACGACCAGTAGGTATTTCCAGAGAGGGTAACGATTCATCGCAATGC
>CAYYBG010000074.1:0-3175 GCA_964470195.1 uncultured Methylophilaceae bacterium
GGCAAGACGCTGACAGCAGAGGTCTATGCCGAGGTCGTCGAGAAACCTCTATACCGCGTACATTCTGGTCAACTCGGCGTGACGGCAAGCTCAGTGGAAGCCAACCTTTCGAAAATCCTGCGGCGCGCGGCGCGCTGGGATTCAGTACTGTTGCTCGACGAGGCCGATGTCTACATTCGCCGCCGCGACAATGATCTCCAGCACAACGCTATCGTAGCTGAGTTTCTGCGTACTCTCGAGTACTTTAACGGCTTGCTATTCATGACCACCAACCGCGTAGCCGATATTGATGACGCCGTCTTGTCGCGCTGCATCGCTATCATCCAGTTCGAGACACCGACGCAAGAGCAGGCGAAACAACTATGGAAATCGCTAGCGCAGCAGTTCAACACCGAGCTGCCCGATGATCTAGTTGAGCGCTTGATAGTAACTTATCCAGCTGCTAGCGGCCGCGATATCAAGGAGTTGCTCAAGCTGACGCTAAAGTTTTGCAAAGGCAGGAATTTGATACTGAACGAAGAAGCATTTGCTCAGTGCGCAGCTTTCCGTAGCATCAGTAAATCCGTCTAAGATGGCAACGTTTGACACATCTATCCTTGGAGATTTGCTACTGGGCCGGCTCAGTTTTCGACCTGGCAACTTGCCCGACAAGCAAGCCTTGCCCGCTGGTCGTCACAACCTGGGCATCGCTAGCGAGCGTGATGCAGTATTGATCGTGCCGGACGATCTCCAGCCCGGAGTTCCAGTTGCTTTACTTGTGATGTTTCATGGGGCTGGTGGCAGTGCTGATAAGGTATTGCCATTTTTGATCAAGCATGCGCGTCAGCATGGCTTTTTGCTTCTGTTACCGCAGTCTCAGTTTCCAACTTGGGACTTGGTTGTGGGTGGTAATGGCCCAGACCTAGAGCGGCTGGATAAAGCATTGCACGAAGTGGCATCACGTTTTTATATCGATCCATCCCACTTGGGGTTTGCTGGGTTTTCAGACGGAGGCAGTTATGCACTGTCAGTAGGACTGACCAATGGCGACTTTGTTAGCCACGTGATCATTTTTTCTGGGGGCTTTATGTCAGTCCTTCAGCAAAATGGTGCGCCCCGCATTTTCATCGCCCACGGTTTGGAAGACGAGCAACTGTCAATTGAAACTAGTGCGCGTCCTCACGTAACCAAACTTAAGGCTGCAGGTTATGACGTCACTTCTTTGGAATTCAAAGGTCCGCACCGCATCGAGCCAGCAGTGGTTTCGGTAGCAATGGATTTTTTCCTAAAACCAGCGACGCCACATTAACAAGCCGTGCTTAGAATGCAGAAATTCTCATAGAACCGACAAACATTAGTCAGCGGGTTGGCGATATTGCCAAAAGTCTTGTTTATTGTTGAAGGTGTAGAGACTAGACGGCACCCACCTAAGTTCTGAAAAGAATACGGTGAAGGCATAGTCCAGGGAGTTAGGAAACTAACACAAACCGGAATCCTTTGGTCCCAGGTTCAAGTCCTGGTGGGCCCACCAGAAATAAAAATACCAACCTTCGGGTTGGTTTTTTTTGAAACAAATAAAGCTCATAATCACCCAATGAGCACTAAATTTACTTTTACCAAAAATCAAAAATTAATTATTGAAAAACTTAATTCCTTAAATGTGGAATATTTGGTTATTGGTGGGCTGGCCGTAAAGAATTACTGCCCAAAAAGAAAATCTAAAGATCTCGATATATTGTTGCCATGTAATTTGATTAACTCTATACAGGTAGCTTTAATATTTAGAGCGATGAAAATGAATGAAGATCCTCATAGGAGCTGGGAAGAGGTATTAGTTACGCCTGGCTTGAGATTGGCGTGCCCCAATGAATCAAATGTTGAAGTTGATATTCTGACTTCAATTGATGGAATAGATTTTCAATCTTGTTACATTAGATCAAATCAAATAAATGTAAATGGGCTGGATTTTAAGATTCCTTCAATCCATGACCTTATTCAAATGAAAAATATCTCACTTCAGTCGGGTAATTGCGCAGTGGCGCATGAGAAAGATCGGCAAGATATTTTTATTCTTACTAAATTAATTTCGAGTGTTACTTAAGTAACGCTTAACACCCTGAAGGGTTCAAATGATAAAAAACCAACTTAAATTAACCGCCTTAATTCATGACAGGTTATCTAATGTTATGAATTTCGTATATGCAAGAAAGCCTCTAGAAAAGATGGTCTCAGAAAGATTTTATGGAAATTGGATCTATTTGAATAAATCTTTATTTGATATTTCTGAAGAAAAGGCGATTCAGTCTCTTTTGGAGCTGGCGTTGTTTTTTAGAATACTAGATGATGAAGAGCAAATTAGCTCTAAACTAAAAAATCAAAATTTTGATTGCGGTGTTTTACATACAAAAATAGATGGACAGAAATCATTGGATGCCAGAAGTTTAGCCAATAAGATAATTCATTCCGAATATTTTGATTTTGATTTAGATCATCTTCCAGAGCCTGTAATTAGATGTCATTGCTCTGATCCGAGCGAAAAATGGATACTCGCTGAAATTGAGCTTTATAAGTTTGCTGGATTGTGCGCTTTGTTAGTTTCTTGAACTAAAGGTATCTAATTACCTATCCATTTTTTCCCATAAATTCCCCAATAATCTCCACTCTTAGCCACACTTTCTTTTGGCTAAATCGACTCCTGAAATTTAGCCAGATTGGTTGCTCTAGCTTTGTCTCTGAAGCTAAATTATGTGTATGGCAATTAAGAAAGAAAATACACATCAACTCATACACCGTAACCTAACCCTCTACCAGCGCGAGCATAGCCAAGTCTGGCAATGCCGCTACAAGGTGGACAACAAGTGGATACGAGCTACAACTAAAGAAACCAAATTAGATTTGGCTGTGGTCAAGGCCAAAGAGCTGCTCATTGAAGCGGAGATTCGTAAACGCTCAGGAATTCCAGTGGTGACCAAACGCTTTAAAGATATCGCCCAATTGGCCATTGATCGTATGGAGCGGGATTTGAAGGGTGGCTTAGGTAAGGTGATCTACAAGGACTACATTCGCATCATCAAAGAGCATTTCATCCCAAGCTTAGGACAGCGGCTGATTACCAATATTGACTACGATGCCTTACAAGATTATTACAACGACCGAGAAGCTAAGTATGGCTCGGCCCTTTCCAATAGCCACCGTA
>CAYYBG010000075.1:0-3082 GCA_964470195.1 uncultured Methylophilaceae bacterium
AAGCCCCGCACGGGGCTTTTTTATTATTTGAGTAAGCCATTGACCCAAGCCAGTTGCTGAGGCAAGCAGCTGGTTTGTAAGTCATAGTGTTGGATGGCAAATTCGCGTGCTTGCATACCAAGTTTTTTGCGTAAATCAGGGTCATCCAGTAATTGGCAAATTTGCTTAGTCAGCGCCTTTGTGTCAAAAAAATCCACCAACATGCCAGTGTCATGATGTTTAATCGCCTCTTTTAATGGTGCGGTATCACTGGCCACAATGGCACACCCAAGACTCATGGCTTCCAACAAGCTCCAAGACAATACAAAAGGATAGGTGAGATAAACATGCACAGTCGAAAGCTGTAAAAGTGGGATAAAGTTTTCGTAAGGCACGTGACCCAAAAAATGCACCCGTTTCCAATCGGCTTCAGAAATCTTATCTTTCACCTCCTGAATAAAAATATCTTTCCACTTTTTGCCGTCTTTCGGTCTTGCCCCATAACTCACATCGTCTCCGCCAACAATCAGCACGCGCGCCTTGGGACGTTTTTTTAAAAGCTCAGGTAGGGCTCTCATAAAAATATGATAACCACGATAGGGTTCAAGATTTCGATTCACAAAGGTGATGACTTCATCTTGTTTAGTCAGATGGATATTGCCATTCAGGGTGAGCTGCACGTGGGGATTGGGGACTAGGAGTTTAGTATCAATGCCATCATGAATCACACTGATTTTGGAACGAAACGGCTCAGGAAAAGTGCTGGCTTGCCAATGCGTGGGGGAGATGCCTGCATCGGCAATATCAAAATGTAATAAGTTGTTCAGATTTTTTAGCCGCAATCGACAAGGTTCAGCGCGATCACTAGCGGGAAACTCAGGATCAAAGCCAACATCTGTGCCATCGCAGTGATAATAAAATTCACAATAGATGGCAAGCTTGGCATGCGGCCATACTTCTTTCAAAAATAGACTTTCTCCCCAGCCATGATGGGCAATGATTAGGTCAGGTTGAAAGCCTTGATCAGATAAGGCTAATGCATTTCTGAAACAAGCCTCAGCGCGTATAGTTTTGGTCTCAAAGTCACTCACCCAAGGATGAATATTGGGGGTAGTTCCACGACTGGGATAGTAAGGTAACAATGCCACCCCTTGCCATTCAGTTGCTTGTATTTTTTGCATAATCATCGCCCTGACGTCGTGCCCTTGTTTGACTAAGGCAGGTGCAAGAAATTTGAATTGCCCAGGGAAGTTTTGGTGAATAAATAATATTTTCATGGAATCAGCTCAAGTACACCTAGTTTCATTAACCATGTGAGCGCACGAAACACAATAGCTCGTCTCGGTTCGGGAATGCTACTGACCAGTATAATCGCGTCTTGAGGTGTTTTTGAAGCAGAATTTAACACCGTTTTAATCTCATCATCGGATGGCATAATATAGTTGGCAAAATTCACCATCGCCAATTGTTGAAAAGCTAGCACTCTCTCAATCGCTATTTCAGAACTATTATCAACCAGCACAAGTTGAGTATTGGGTTGTAATTGCTGTGTAGGATAGTGTGCGAACGAAACAAACGGATCCATTCTAGCTGGCCATGGGGTTGCCAGAGGCTTCAAGTGTTTGCCATCTTTTTCACGTATCTGCTTGAGCTCATCCCACAATTGCTCATATTGTGGGATGATGACTTGCCAGTCATAGGTACTTTGAGCGCGTTTTTTGCCATTTTCACCCATTTCTTTTCTTAAACTAGGCGATGCAATTAATTGGCAGAAAGCCTCTGTGGTTTTTTGTATATCGACCGCAATCAAACTGCAAGTAAGACCACAATACATATCATAGCTATCGATCTCAAAAGCATGTCTGAGCGCAAAATCGCTTCCTAGTCCCTGCTTGGGCATGACGGTAGGAATTCGAAAACCATCAATGCCATCTCGCACAGTATCTTTATAACCATCCCAATCAGAAACAACCACAGGGATACCAGCCGCCATCGCCTCAATTGGCACGATACCAAAGGTTTCTTGAATATTGTCAGAAAGCGAACAGAAGATATCAGCGCATGCCCAAGCAAGAGATCTTTGATGGGCATCTCTGCCATCAAGCGTCAACACCGAAATACTGGGCGAGTATGTCGAAGAAGCAAGCTCATAAGCTTTTTCGATAAATTCATTTGCATACCAACCACACTCAATCAGCACTATCTTTTTGTTGGTTTTTTGTGCTGCACGTTGCAGAGCCTGATACATAGAAAGGGGATGCGCTTTCGCATGAAACGACAAACGACCAGTAAATAAAACGACAATCGCATCACTGCCAATTTCTAATTCATCGCGAGCAGCTTTCTTATCTTGATCTGAAAAACTGAAATCATCTGTATGGATGCCCAGCGGAATAATCGGCAGCTTGGGAAGGGTGACTTTAGAAATAGCTAATCGATCTTTCAGATAATGGATTTGTGCATCTAACAAAGACAGCACGTTTTTCTGTACCGCACTACTGGTGCAAATTAAAGCATCCCAAGAATAAACCGGACTCGTTATCAAATTCACAATCCCATCCATCGCCGTTGCCGATGAAGTGGTATGAGTAATGCCACACAAACTCCAAGCTTGATGACCAAAAAAAGCACGATGAAAAGCATGCTCACCAATCGAAGGGCCGGGAAAATAAATCGCACCAGGACGCGCCAGTTGATGCAACTCAGCAAGCGTCAAAGCAAAAGTCTGTTTGGATTTGTTGAAAGATTTCGCCAACTCAACAAAATGCTGTGCATGTTCTTTTTTTTGCACTTGCAACCAAAACGCCTCGGGGTTGTGGTGCTTTAAAAAGCCACGCAAAAATGATTCACCAGCAGCGTTTCTGCCCATCAATTTAGGCCCACTGATGGTATAAGCTTCGGGATGATAATAAATTGCGGCTGTCATAAAAAATCTTTGGATAAATCACTTATATTTTAGCTTATAGCTGTATCGCTGGGATTAAATAAAAAGAAATGAAAACAGCCCCGTGCGGGGCTTGATATTACTTCTTAGATTTCTTAGGCAACGCCTCTTTCAAGGCATTCGCATACGCCATCCGAGCTGTTTGTAAAGCAGCTGCTT
>CAYYBG010000076.1:0-3051 GCA_964470195.1 uncultured Methylophilaceae bacterium
CGTGCAATTCTTACTTTTTCTTCTTTGGTCATTGCTGCACCTGGACTCTGTTCGCCGTCTCGCAAGGTGGTATCAAAAATAATCAACTGATTGCTGTTCATCTTTTCATTCCATTTTTAAAAATCTTTGACATTCTCTTTGTCTCCTCAATTAAGGACAAAGACCTGAATAAACTGTGTGTAGGGGATATATAGTCTGCGCGCTAGCGCAGTAAAAATAGCACTGGTGATAATGTGCTGGGCACCAGCGTAGACAATGCTATTGAATGAGCATCGCTGGTAGTCAAGAAAGATGTTTTTGAATAATGTTTCATGATGCACATCATACCATGCTTTTAGCTTATGTAAATTTGAATAACTTGATGAATACAATAAATTTAATTTATCAAAGATCGCTTACATCGTTTGCTTGCTTTTTCTCCATGAAGGTTGTGACATAACCAGAGATGGAGTACATCAACGCTCCGACAAACAACACTTCCGCAGGGCTGTAGGAAATCAACGCCATCATCATCACAAACGCAAAAATAAACAAAAACGGTACACTTTCACGCAGATTAATATCTTTACCACTGTAAAAGCGCAAATTACTTATCATGGACAAGCCGGCAAACACGGTGATCACCCATGCCACCCACTTCATTTTGAACCAATCTGTGTAAATCGTATCTCCAGCAACACCATTATCAAAGCAAACATAAACCAAGCCTGCCATTAATGAAGCGGCGGCAGGACTTGGAAGTCCTTGAAAAAATCGCTTATCTGAGTCATCTAAATTGGTGTTAAATCTTGCCAATCTGAGCGCTGCACAGGCGCAGTAAATAAATGCAGCAATCCACCCAAGTTTGCCCATAGGTTGTAAAGCCCACACGTATAAAACCAAAGCAGGCGCTACACCGAATGACACCATATCGGCCAAACTATCAAATTCCGCACCAAAAGCACTTTGAGTATTAGTCAATCTTGCCACTCGTCCATCCAAGCCATCCATCACCATAGCTAAAAAAATAGCCACTGCGGCATGCTCATATTTGCCATTCATCGCTTGAACAATGGCATAAAATCCAGCGAATAAGGATGCCGCTGTAAATAAATTGGGAAGCAGGTATATCCCACGTTTTTGCAAAGATTTTTTGATGCCAGGATTGCGCTTACGAGCAGTTGTTATTTTGTCCACCATGCTTTAACTCCATCAACATATCTTCACAGTATAGCAAAGCCCAGCGTTTCCCCCAGCGTGTGTTTGACATGTGCTGCATAAATAATCTAATGACTAGCGAGTTTTTTGGTTATTGAGCTTAATTGCTTGCAGCAGACATCGTACAGCAATGTCTGCATGTGATAGTATCGCGACTTTGATTTTTTGCCTCGATTCCTAATGCAATTTAACCTGACCCATCAAAGTGGTGCAGCCAGACGTGGTGTGCTCAAACTGGCTCATGGCACTGTGCAAACCCCGGCTTTTATGCCAGTCGGGACTTATGGTGCAGTGAAGTCATTGTCTCCGTTAGAAATCCAGCAAATCGGTGCACATATTATCCTGGGCAATACTTTCCACCTTTGGCTTCGTCCTGGCTTAGAGGTCATTCAACATTTTGGTGGACTGCATCAATTTATTGGTTGGCAAGGTCCGATACTCACCGATTCGGGTGGATTTCAGGTCTGGAGTCTGGGCGCTTTGCGGAAAATAACGGAGCAAGGTGTCAAGTTTCGCTCTCCTATCAATGGAGACAGCTGTTTTCTCACACCTGAGGAGTCTATGCGCATTCAGCGCATTTTGAACTCAGATATAGTGATGATTTTTGACGAGTGCACACCCTATCCTGCCACCCAGCAAGCAGCTGCAAATTCTATGCGTCTTAGCTTACGTTGGGCTCAACGAAGTAAACAAGCCCATGCAGACAATCCCAATGCGCTGTTTGGCATTGTGCAAGGCGGGATGTATGAAGCATTACGCGACGAGTCGTTGGCTGGCCTGATAGAAATAGGCTTTGATGGTTTTGCCATTGGCGGACTTTCGGTTGGCGAACCCAAAGCAGATATGTTGCGAATTTTGGCGCATACCGCTCCACAATTACCCAAACAAAAACCCAGATATTTAATGGGCGTTGGCACGCCTGAAGATTTATTGGATGCAGTGAGTATGGGCGTTGATATGTTTGATTGCGTGATGCCTACGCGTAATGCCCGCAATGGTTGGCTTTTTACCCGTAATGGCGATATCAAATTGAAAAATGCTCGATATCGACAAGATGACAATCCGATTGATGCAGAGTGTCAGTGTTATACCTGTCGACATTTCTCACGGGCTTATCTACATCACCTACATCGTGTAGGGGAGATGCTTGGGTCAAGACTCAACACACTACATAATCTTCACTATTACCAAGAACTCATGGCAGGGATGCGTTTGGCCATTGAGCAGGATCAATTTGCCCAATTCAAACAACAGACCCAAAGCCGCCGGCAATCTCTTTCTTTGGATTAAGTGTTGATTACTTTGTCTCTAATCCGACTTCGCGGTGATATGGCCAGTTTTAATATGTTAAAATTTTAGTTTAGTTTTTGCTTTATCAATTAACTCATCAAGAAAGTGACCGAAATGTTATTCAGTATTGCATACGCAGCCGACCAAGCAGCAGCTCCCAGCCTGTTAGAAGGTATGTTTCCATTTGCTGTTATCTTTGTCTTATTTTATTTCTTATTATTAAGACCACAATTAAAACAAGCCAAAGCACAACGTGCGATGTTGGCTGAATTAAAAAAAGGTGACGAGGTGTCAACCACCAGCGGCATCATAGGTAAAGTGGATAAGATTGATAATGACATTGTCAGTCTAGAGATTGCTGCGGGTGTAGTGATACGCGTACAGAAACAATCTGTTCAAATGCGACTAGATAAGCCAGTCGCAGCAAAATCAACGAGCAAGAGCAAATAGTCAGACAGGGCTGGCAACAGCCCAGTTTAATTCTATTCCCATCAAAACATCTTTAGCGAGCATTGCGATGAATCGTTACCCTCTCTGGAAATACCTACTGGTCGTGTTTGCCAT
>CAYYBG010000077.1:0-2923 GCA_964470195.1 uncultured Methylophilaceae bacterium
TCGATCTAGCGTATGCAATTAATGCTAAGGCACCCGCCATCATGGCAAGTTATGCGGCGAAAGAGGGCGCAACGCTTGTGCATTACTCCACCGATTACGTCTTTAATGGGACTAAAGCCACCCCCTATCTCGAGACCGATGCGCGTAATCCATTAGGGATCTATGGCAAAAGCAAAGCAGCCGGTGAAGCGGCGATTGAGGATGTCTTTAAGCAAAACCCGAATACTAAGGGACAATTTGCAATTTTGCGGACTAGTTGGGTGTATGGCGATGGTAATAATTTTATTCGCACTATTTTGCGACTCGCTAAAGAGCGTGAAGCTCTCAAGATTATTTCGGATCAGCATGGTGTGCCCACAAGCTCTGTGTGGCTAGCGGCCATTAGTTTAATGATGGTTTTGGGTGAGGATGGGCGCATTCATTCATTCCCCTCAGGCATTTACCACGCAGTACCAAAAGGACAAACAACTTGGTATGGATTGGCTACTTTGGCTATTCAATCCGCTCTAGATGTAGGCGCACAATTGAAAGTTGATGCAAAGGCAATTCAACCAATTTTGGCCACCGAATACCCACTTCCTGCGCCAAGACCAATGAATTCAAGAATGTCAACGGATAAGCTTCGTGGCCTACTGACAAAGCTGGTATCCGAAAATGAGTTGATCAACCTTGATTCGACTAATAAAAGATTGACTAACGAGTCGCAGTTCCCAGAATGGGAAGCTATGGTTCATGAATACGTACATAGGTTAGTTGCAACTGGAATAATTTAAGTTGGCCCACAAACTATGCCATTCTATTTTGATGCACTAAATTTCACATAATCACTTGATCATGAACTCTAACTTGACGGCTATGGCAACCCACACAAAATCATCAAGGTATTACCTTGAGTGGGCGCTGTTAATTCTGAGTGGTGTTTTGCTCGGTATATGGGCTGCTAAAAATACAATCGCACTTCGTAATATTTTGCTCTTTACAGGGACTTTGTTAACCCTTTATTACCTTATCAGTGAATTCAAGCAGGGGGGGCTTAGCAAGCATTTGACCCCAGCCAAAGTATTGCCTGTCCTATTTGTTCTGTTGGCATTTATTTGGGTTGTGGCCCATTTTTTCCTCTTTTCAGTAGACCCCATTCAGCAATGGAAGGAACTAAAGAGTACTTGGCTGAGGGCTTTGTTGGCATGTATCGTGGGTCTTGGAACGGGGCTTGCTCTTAACAAATACCCCAATCGATTAACAATCGTATGGATTGGAATATTTGCTGCCTTTCTGGTGCTTTTCTACCAGTACATCCCTAGAGCTGTAGAACAGCATAAATTACTAGTTCCTGACTATGATCACTACCTTTTTCATTTAAAGATCAATACAGTGTTGATGGGCACGATTTTATTGGCTGGTGTGGACGGTGCTTTATTTGATCATCTCCGTTCGATTCACTATCAATTACGCTCCATCAATCTTTGGATTGTTATTGCTTGGCTTATTGCAACAATAATGGCGTTATGGTCTTTTGTGTATATCGTCGATGCTCGAAATGGTATTGGTCTATCGTCTATTTTGTATTTTTTTTGGTTTATCTGTGCCATCATCCTCTTAATTAAAAGCCAACTCAGTCAGCCAAATCTTAAGCACTGGTTTGGTTTTTTATTAGTCATCATTAGTTTGATGCTAATCATTTCCTTTGCGCTTCAACAAGCAAAACTTAATCGAGGATGGAGTACGTTAATCGAGGATGCCAAAATTGCAGTTCAGATCGATAAATATCAGCATTGGCAAAATCCAGCGCAAATGGGTTACCCGCTCAATCATGCAGGACAAACCGTCACGGCGAATAATTATGAGCGTATTGCCTGGGCAACTGCGGGCTCAAGAGCGATTCTCGAAAATCCTCAAGGTGTTGGAGTACTTGCCTATCCTTTTACCAGGCACCCCAATGCGCCCAAAAGAATGCTTGAGGATCCTACAAAGCGCGGAGTTGCAACCCACAGCGGTTGGGTTGAATTGGGACTCGCTTTTGGTTTGCCGATATTAGGCCTTTTGTTGTCGTCTTTAGCCATCACATTCATAAATGCCATCAAAGATTCCTATCCAGCCAAAATGACAGTGTTGGGATTGGTCATTTTGGTATTTTTTCTGTATACCACTGGAGAGTTGGCCGGTAGTCATGGCTTAGAAATCTTATTTTATTTACTCGGTTTGCTACCAGCTCTATTGTGGGTGAGTCCTGATGTGTTAGGTCATGACAATCTGCTTAAAACTAAAATATGAAAGAAAAACTATGTCAATGAATAAAGGTATTGCATGACCATAAATGCAAAACAGCGTAAAGGCATTATCTTGGCGGGAGGTTCGGGTACACGTTTGTATCCCGTAACGCAAGCGGTCTCGAAGCAATTGATGCCCGTCTATGACAAGCCGATGGTCTATTACCCGCTAACAACCCTGATGCTCTCTGGTATTCGCGATATTTTGATAATTTCTACCCCGCACGATACCCCACGCTTTACCGACTTATTGGGCGATGGTTCACAGTGGAGCCTCAACATCAGTTACTGCGTCCAACCTTCACCCGATGGTTTGGCCCAAGCCTTTATTTTGGGGAAATCCTTTGTTGGTCATCAGCCGAGTGCCTTGGTGCTGGGCGATAATATCTTTTATGGCCATGAGCTTGTGGACCAGCTCCAACGGGCGAATGCCCAAACCGATGGCGCAACGGTATTTGCCTATCATGTAAACGATCCCGAGCGCTATGGCGTCGTGGAGTTTGACAAAGATTACAAGGCACTCTCGATTGAAGAAAAACCTGCAAAGCCTCGCAGTAGTTATGCTGTAACTGGTCTTTATTTTTATGATCATCAGGTATGCGATATTGCTGCTTCGATCAAACCCAGTACCAGGGGCGACCTTGAGATTACGGATG
>CAYYBG010000078.1:0-2634 GCA_964470195.1 uncultured Methylophilaceae bacterium
AAGTTTTCATATTAAGCCTCACCTAAAATTTAGGCTGCTGCCAGTTCTTCTCTTATGACTTGTCTTAAGCGTTCCTCTGTAAGCACTGATGGGGTTTGTGTTTGGAATTGTTTTAATGCTTCATTAATCAGGGTTTGATAACCCTTTCCCTGCGCCTGTCCTTGCTCACGGAAGTACTGCAAGATATCGCTATCGATATGAATGGTGATACGCGTTTTGTTCGCTTTGGATAGCACAGCACCGCGTTTGCCTTGGCTAAAATCTATCGATTTCTTCATATTGTCTCCTTTCGCTAGGATCTGCTTTTCTAGCTGAAATAATCCTTAAACTATCTTGTTCTGAATAGCTATAACATATCACTAATAATTGATGATCGATATTCATACCTATGGTTAAAAAGCGTTGTTCATAATGTCCGACATCCTCAATAGTGATGGCAAACGCGTCATAAAAAAACGGCTTCAACATCGACGAAATTGATTCCGTGCTTGCGAATGTTGATAAGATTTTTTTGTGGGTCAAAAAGTATTTTCATTTTCTATTATACATACTTTATACATATAAATAAATTTTCAGTGATTCCTCTCCAAGCCTAAGCAAGCTGTGCTTGGATAAATATCCCTTGGATAAATGGTATTTCACTATTGAATTGACTGATGGATGTAGATTTAATGATTGTTTGATCAATTGAGCTGTCTCACCGATAAAGCATCTTTCCAAACAGCCTGCGTAGTATTCCTTAGGGACAACCGCAATGCTTTGTTAAAATACCCCGATTGAAAAGAAAGCACGGTCATATCTTGAGCACCATTAAACTCAATAAGCAACCTAATACCACGCCTGCCACTGGCAAAACACCGGTGCGTCGTCCCGCCAATCATTTGCGTGACCGTAGCAAAGCACCGGTCAAGCCAGTGCTTGCGCGTCCAGAAGAGAGTGTGGTGGCCACGGAGAAACGTCCTGTGCGCCGCGATAACGAAATCAAAGCACCCTCAGAAAGTACTCGTCAGCGCAACCATAGACATGATGGTCGACTGCATGAAGAGTCCGGCCATGTTCGTAGACATAATCCAGAAGAACCGCATTATCGACAATCCCCTACGCGGGGCGGCAAAGCGCGAGATGGCTATGACCCAACGGCTGCCAGAGCTGCCAAACCAACAGTCAAATCTAGCCAATCTGATAGCTTTCCGCGTTTATCCAAACGCATGTCGGAGTTAGGGCTGTGCTCTCGCCGTGAGGCCGATGAGTGGATTGCAAATGGATGGGTCAAAGTGAATGGTGAAGTCATGAGTGAGCTGGGAGTCAGGGTTAGTCCTGATGCACGCATTGAGGTAGACCGTGAGGCGAAGACGCACCAAGCTGAACAAGTCACTATCTTGTTACATAAGCCTGTAGGCTATGTTTCTGGTCAAGCAGAAGATGGCTATCAGCCTGCGGTGGTGTTGCTACATCCTGATAATCAATGGCCTGATGACCCTTTGATAGATAAGCGTTTCAAGCGTGGCTTTTTGTCTGGCTTGGCGCCAGCAGGTCGCCTGGATATTGATTCCACAGGTTTGTTAGTGTTTACTCAGGATGGCCGTGTAGCACGCCAACTGATTGGTGAAGACTCTACCGTTGAAAAAGAATATTTGGTGCGCGTGACGGGCAATTTGAGTGACGAAGGTTTGCGTTTATTAAACTTTGGTTTGCGTTTGGATGGGGTGCAATTGAAACCTGCCAAAGTGTCTTGGCAAAATGAAAATCAATTACGCTTCGTCTTACGTGAGGGTCGCAAAAGACAAATTCGTCGAATGTGCGAGCTGGTAGGGTTGCATGTCACTGGACTAAAACGAGTCAGAATCGGCAGTGTCACTTTGGGCAGATTACCACCTGGTCAATGGCGCTATTTAAGACCTGAAGAACATTTTTAGGGGGCAAGTTTGGATATTTTGTTGCTATTAAAAGCGCTTCTACTTGGTATCGTTGAAGGGGCAACTGAGTTCTTGCCTATCAGTAGCACGGGACACTTAATCATCGTCAGTGACTTGATTGATTTTATGGATAAATCGCGTCGTGATGTGTTTGAGATATTTATCCAATTGGGTGCCATTCTCTCGGTGTGTTGGCTTTATCAAAAGCGCCTGATGGATGTAGTGAAACATATCGCTAAAGACCGTCAAGCGCAGCGTTTTGTCCTGAATTTGCTGTTGGCTTTTCTGCCATTGGCGCTGATCGGTTTAGCCCTGCACAAACAAATTAAAGCGCTTTTATTCAATCCGATTGCGGTTGCTTGTGCCTTAATTGTAGGTGGCTTGATTATTCTTTGGGTTGAGCAGTTGAAACTGAAACCCGTGACCCATGACATTCAACATATGACCATGCGGCAAGCGATTAAGATTGGTCTATTTCAAGCATTGGCATTGATTCCTGGGGTATCACGTGCAGGCGCCACCATCCTTGGTGCCATGAGTGTGGGGTTAGCGCGCCGAGTAGCTACCGAATTTTCATTTTTTTTGGCTATCCCTGTGATGTTTGTGGCCAGTGCATACGATTTACTCAAGCATCGTGATTTACTCTCCAGTTCTGATTGGGGTGTATTCGGCTTGGGCTTTATTGCCGCATTCTTTTCAGCGCTGTTGGCCATCAAAA
>CAYYBG010000079.1:0-2349 GCA_964470195.1 uncultured Methylophilaceae bacterium
AGAAGGTAATTGGAGGATCAATGAATGGCGATGGCGCTTTGATCGTTGAAGCGCAAGCCATTGGTACCGAAAGTGTTTTATCCAAAATCATTTTCTTGGTGGAGGAGGCGCAAACCCAAAAAGCACCGATTCAAAAATTAGTTGATCAGATTAGCGTCTACTTTGTTCCGGCTATCTTACTCATTGCCCTTCTGACAGGTTTTATTAATTGGCTTGTCCTAGAATCGGCGAGTACTGCTATCTTACGAGCCGTTTCAGTTCTTGTGATTGCTTGCCCGTGCGCCCTAGGGTTGGCCACACCGGCAGCCATCATGGCTGGTACTGGTGTCGCAGCTCGTCATGGGATCCTCATTAAAGATCCCCAAGTCTTGGAGCTTGCCCATCGAATCAATATTGTTGCATTTGATAAAACTGGGACCTTAACAATAGGTGAGCCTCGACTCTTGGAGATTATCCCGTTTGGTAACCAACCCACAACACCTGAAATATTAGCGAGCGCAGTAGGATTACAACTGGGTAGCGAACACCCGCTTGCCAAAGCAGTGATTAGCGAGGCGCGTGCCTCAGGAACTCTTCCATTATCAGTATCAGAGAGTGCCATCATTGCAGGCCTCGGCATTGAAGGCAAACTAAATCAAGGTCCTTGGAAAGACGCTGTGCTTGTCTTACAAAGCCTGGAATCAATAAGTAAGGAAGCTGATTTTCAACCGGTTGCAGCCAAATTTCACTCGATTCTGAATAATGGTCAAACCAGTTCGGTCCTGCGCGTGAAGGGCCGCAATGAGTACATTGCCGTCTTCTTGTTTGGAGATGAAATTAAGCCTAATGCGAAGGCTGTAATTCATTCATTGCATTCAGAGGGAATTCAAACAGCGATGATCTCTGGTGACCGGGCTGAGGCAGCATCAGCAGTTGCGAAGCAGATTGGTATTGATGAAATTTATGCTTCTGTGATGCCAGAGAATAAGGCTCAAATTGTTCAGAATCTTAAAGAAATATCAGTTAATAAAAATCGACGCTGGGTTGCGATGGTGGGTGACGGTGTCAACGATGCACCAGCTTTGGCCAGTGCTGATGTGGGAATCGCCATGGCCACAGGCACTGATGTAGCGATTCAATCGGCAGGTATTACTCTAATGCGAGGTGACCTCACCTTAATTCCTCAAGCTTTAGATATTTCAAAAAAAACATGGAAAAAGATTCAGCAGAACTTATTTTGGGCTTTTATCTTCAATACGGCAGGCATCCCGCTAGCAGCGACTGGATACCTATCGCCAATGATCGCTGGAAGTGCAATGGCTCTATCTAGTCTTTTTGTTTTAAGCAATGCCCTTTTATTAAAGGATTGGAAACCCTTTACTAAGTATCGTGTGTAAACCATGTGGTCGGTACCAAACGTAAACCATGTGACCAGTACATACCACCAAGATCTCGCCTGCCCAGCAGGAGTCTTAAAACCTAATAAGCTGTCTTTTAATTAGATACTGAATTCAAACTGGCCTGTGCCCGGCGAATCTGCTGCCTAGCTCGCTCAGCCTTGACCGCTTGTTGGGCTTGCTTGACCCGCGCTTGCATGCTTTTAATGCGCTGTTGATCCGGCGAGAGCGGACGCTGAGGTTTGATTTCCGCAATCCGCATCAGTGCCCCACCTGCTGCGGAACTTGTAATACATTCGCCGCACCAAATTGCGCTTGCAGAATTTTGGTGGCTTCGAAACTGGTTCGAGCCATAATCACGGTTTGCACCACCATCCCCGACGCTCGCACTAGGCATTGAAACTGTTTCATCATGGTATTTATGCTTTAGTGAATATCGAAATTAATTGTTTAAATTAATTAATTTAAATTTTGAATAAAGAAAATCTATTTTGCGTCATCTTTTATTTACGTATAATGTGTAAATTCATTTAGGCATCTGCTTTTATGAGTTCATAGTCTCCCTCAATGCCACCCGTTAGGGTGGCTTTTTTTTATCCAAAGTTCTGCCGTAAGTTCTTACTGGCCAATTCAATCTGAGCATCCAACTCCCCTGCTTCCACCGCGGTTTTAATGACCTCCAAGGTTTTGATGAGATCGGCGGCACTAGCGACCTCAATGCTGGGTTTGCCTTTGGCTAGCTCTAGTGTGTAGCTGCCATAGCGAATGGCGATACAGACTTTGCCGGCCTCGCTTTGAAACCACCAGGGTTTAATCCTTTTTGGCACTTCAACTTGTTTCTTCACACCAGATTCTGGATCGCGAACGCTACGAAATTTGTGGATTACGAACGGTGTACCATCAATCTGGCTTTTGGCTAACTGGATCTGCTCCCAGAGTTTGGCTGCCAACTTGTTCCTGCGAACTACGATCA
>CAYYBG010000080.1:0-1826 GCA_964470195.1 uncultured Methylophilaceae bacterium
ATTCAATTACTGCCCAAGAAATCTTTGATGCAGTGTGCGCCATCCGTACTCAAAAGTTACCGGATCCTAAGGTGATTGGTAATGTCGGTAGTTTTTTTCAAAATCCAGTGATTTCCAATCAGCAATTGCAAATCTTAAGAGAACATTTTCCCCAGATAGTGAGTTATCCAGAATCAACCACCCATAGCAAGCTTGCCGCTGGATGGCTCATCGACCAGTGTGGCTTTAAAGGGATGCAAATGGGTAATGTGGGGGTTCATAACAAACAAGCTCTAGTGCTTACCCATCGTGGTGGTGGAAATGCTGGGGAGCTACTTGAGCTTGCGGAGCAGATTCAGAGAAAGGTAAAAGAGACCTTTGGCGTTGAATTAGTTGTTGAACCGATTCTCTATACTTAACAATTTGATAAGAGCTCACGGAACAACCATACATTTCTTAAGTTAGTTTGCTACCGTGATGTAAGATTTAGTATGGATTTACTCAAATTAGAAAAAAGATGGGGTCAATTTCATCAAATATGCCCTATATCGGCAATTCGCAACTCTCAAGATCACGATCGAATGCTGCTCATTGCCGATCAAATTTCAGATGCTCTTTGCTCATCAGGCAACGAGTCACTCTTAAGCCTTTTTGATTTAGTTTGTGAGCTAATTCACTCCTATGAGTTGGAGCACGTTTGATTCATTAGCATAAATCCCAACCAGATTTTGTTTTACAAGAATTGGGATAGCCGAAGGAACGAATTAGCCACCATTCAATCTGCTGATAAGAGTTGAATGTATTGGTGGTAGCTAAAACTTCGATTCTTCCTGTTTCCCGTTTGCTCAGAAATAATACCCAGGGCTTCTAAATTTTTGACAGCCAAGTTCGCTGTTGGATAGGAAGTTCCTAGGGCCGCTCGCACCCCCTCTACCGTAAAGCGAGGCATCATCGGTAACATTTCAAATAAGCGCTGCGTGGCCGTTCCACTAGCTGGAGATTCCAGTACTTTTTTTCGATCGCTTGCTACTAAAGCCCCGATTTGAACAATATTTTTTTCAGCCTTAGTGGCAGCGACATCAACTGCTTCTAGAAAAAATTGAATCCACGATTCCCAATCGCCCTCAGCGCGTATTGCCGATAGAAGTCGGTAGTATTCCATTTGATGTTGCTTTAAATAACTACTCAAATACAAAAGTGGCTCCGGCAACAATCCAAAATCCTCTAAAAGTGCAGATATAAGTAAGCGCCCAATACGGCCATTGCCATCTAAAAATGGATGAATGGTTTCAAATTGAGCGTGAACGAGCGCAATAACCACTAGAGGTGGTAGTCTTTGCTCGTTGACTTTATGAGAATTGAAATTCTCATCATGAATGAACTTTTCAAGCTCGCTCATCAAACTTTCTACATGATCAGCCGGAGGTGGAACAAAAACTGCATTCCCGGGTCGGGTTCCGCCTAACCAGTTTTGTGATCGTCGAAGTTGACCTGGTTGCTTTCCAGCCCCACGAATACCTTTTAGTAAAACTTTGTGGGCCTTGCATAGTAGTCGAACGCTAATCGGCAAACCCTTGGGGTCTAGCAAATTCTCACGCACCAACCGGTAGGCGGCAATATAGTTAACCACCTCCTCCACATCATCGGTATTGCTTATTTGTATGCCAGCTTCGTTATCAAATAAGTCAGTAATGGTGGCTTGGGTCCCCTCAATTTGAGAGGTTAGCAATGCCTCCTTGCGGATGGCACCATAGAGCAGCCAGTCGACCGAAGGTACCAATGCGGCCACTCCCGCAAGACGCGCTAGGGCCATCTCAGCTTTGTAATTAAGTTCCTGGTAACTCTCT
>CAYYBG010000081.1:0-1642 GCA_964470195.1 uncultured Methylophilaceae bacterium
ATGTAAGATAAAACTCTCAATAACACTGGTACTAATTTTAAACGCAGTTCAGCGGGAATGAAGGCAGAAAGTAATCAGCGATCCAAGCCAAGCACATCATGCATATCATACAGGCCAGATGTTTTACCTTTCAGGAATTTCGCCGCTCTTAGTGCTCCTAGTGCAAAAGTAGCTCGACTACTGGCCTTATGAGTCAACTCAATACGCTCACCAATGCCCGCAAAAAGTACCGTATGATCCCCTACTACATCACCACCGCGCACCGTAGCAAAGCCTATGGTGTTGGCATCGCGTTCACCTGTCACACCCTCACGTCCATACACTGAAACTTGATTCAAGTCCCGCCCTAAGGCTTCTGCTGCTGCCTCACCTAAACGTAATGCAGTCCCTGATGGAGCGTCTACTTTATGTCGATGATGGGCTTCTATGATTTCAATATCATAGCCATCACTCAGGGTCTTGGCTGCGGCTTTGACAAGATTAATCAGTAAATTGACTCCCACACTCATATTGGGTGCAAATACCACGCCAATATTTTGAGCGGCTTGTTGTATGCGTTGTTTTTGTAGTGCCGAAAAACCTGTTGTGCCTATCACCATGGCAACTCCTGCTTGCTGACAAGCGGCTAAATATTCCAAACTAGGTTCAGGACGGGTAAAGTCAATCAGTACATCGGCCCCTTGCAAAGCAAGATGAATATCAGAAGAAATTAAAACACCTGTCTTTTGACCATGCATCTCACCCGCATCACGCCCAATACTTGGACTGGAAGCATGATCGATTGCAGCATGCAATTGTAAAGCCTGATCTGCGAGCACACCTTCAATCAGCGTCTGCCCCATTCGACCTGAGCTACCTACGATGACAACTTTGACCATAGTTTCACTACCCTTAATTTTCCTAGAATCCAATTTTCTCTAGCAGTTTTTCAAAATAACCTGGCTCATCCTCTGCCGGCAAAGGTAAATCTTTTTTACCCTTCAGTTCAGGCAATGAATTTTTATCCTTGGCCTGTTGCGTTGTCGCAGACTTGCTTGTGTTTGCTTGACTGTTTGCACTGGGGTTTGCTGCCTCTGGATTTTGAGCTGGCGTTGTCACTGGCTGGGATGGATACTCAGGAGGCTGCTCACTGCGCTCATGCAAAAGCACACCTGATTGTTGCGCTGAACCTGTCGGCTTTTGCAAATCTTGTGGGGCAAATTCGGTTTTTTCGCTTTCACGTACGATGCGCCACAAGCCGCCTTCGTTTTCAAATGCCATTTCTTTGGTGGTTTTTTTAGTACCACCAGAAGTGCTTGAAATTTGATCAAACTCGACCGTAGCAATGCTGCCATGCACATCCACTTGTACATTTTCTATTTTGATATCCTCGACGTATTCTGCCGATCCAAATTTTTGTTGCTGTTTTTCCAACCAAGTTCTACGTCCCATACCTTCGGGAGTAAAGTTAGCTGAGTATAGGTTGAGGTAATCATTCAACTTTCTTTGTTGCCATGCGAGATTCCAACGTTGTAATTGCGCAGCTATTTGACCTGCCTCAGACTGCACTGGTGGCGCTAACACTTTTTCTTGATTCAGCTGTTTTTCTGTAGCTGGCATGGCTTGCTTGGCCTTAGCTGGTGCAGCTTGGACTTGGACTTGG
>CAYYBG010000082.1:0-1600 GCA_964470195.1 uncultured Methylophilaceae bacterium
GATTGTTCATGCTTTATTCGCAATTGTGGTTTTAATAATATCTTTAGCGATTGGTGAAATGCGTTTAAATTTAGTACCAGTATGAGTGAGAGTTTTACAATGGGACATAACCAAAAAAATATACGGTACTTTTGACGGTACATAAAAATATATAATTCTATAATTTAATAATAATCAATTGGTTAATATTATTATTCGATTCTGCCCCGGCACCACTTACCTGATCAATCATTTCTTCCAATATCTTCGCCATCTTGGCGATTGCTACGCAGAAACTAATGCATCCAAATGATTTTTAACGGACTCTAGTAACTTGAAAGTGGATAGGTTTGGGCTAGGTCACTTGAAGCTACTGATGAATAGTGGCGGCAAGGTCTCAAGAACTTATCACATCTGTTGTTATCTATCTTTAAGTAAAATACAACACGCTCGCTTCATCAAGGGCTCATCAAAGCGGTGATTTTTTGGGTGAGCAGTAATTGGTCATTGGCATTCGATAAGACTTGAAATGTTAAGCGAAATTGATATCAACATTGTTTGGTTTAAGCGTGACTTGCGCATTCAAGATCATGCGCCACTCTATCAAGCAATACAAAAATCACTACTTGATGATAAAAATATTGTCATTCCAGTATTTAGCTGGGATGAATCTGTATGGTCTAGCCCAGATTACTCGCAACAACATGTGGCATTTGTGCGTGAATGTCTCCTTTCGCTCAAAAAAGACCTGCAATCTATAGGCTTAGAATTATTTGAGATACAGGGGGGAATGCTTAGTTTTCTGAATTTGCTGTTAAAAAAATATCGTGTTGTAGGATTGTATAGCCATGAAGAGACTGGTAATCAATTCACTTATGCCTTAGATAAACAAGTCGCACGCTGTTGCAGTGAGCATCAAGTACCATGGCAGGAATACCCTCAAAATGGTGTGGTGCGAGGCTTAAAAGATCGAGATCGCTGGAATGCTATTTGGCAAAAACGCATGTCCATGCCGCAAGTCCCAACCCCCTCAGTTCAGGGACGAAATGACCATCATCTGATATTTTCTGAACTGAGTAATCCGAATTTCCAGATCAACAAACATCAGCCAGATAAGCCATTGAGGCAGAAGGGTGGTCGTGAATTAGCCATTAAAACCCTGCAGTCTTTTTTGAACGGGAGAGCCAGCAAGTATCGTGGAGGAATATCTAGTCCAATTTCTTCTGTGGATGCAGGATCAAGAATCTCACCCTATTTATCATGGGGCGTGCTGAGCGTGAAAGAAGTAATCCAAGCGCTTCAAGAGCAACGACAAAGAATACAACAAACCCCCAATCGCTATCCTAAGAACTTAGATGCTGGTCTAAAGGCGTTTGAAAGTCGCTTGCATTGGCATTGTCATTTTATGCAAAAGCTTGAATCAGAACCTGAAATCGAATATCAAAGTATGCATAGCGCTTTTAATGGTATTCGTGATGAAGCTTATCAAGATGAAGAAACCATGCATAAACTAGAGCGCTGGAAAACTGGCCAAACCGGTTGGCCCATGGTGGACGCGTGTATGGCGATGTTGAGACAAACTGGGTGGATTAATTTTAGAATGCGCGCCATGCTCATGAGT